>JAJFII010000100.1 GCA_021775095.1 Rhodospirillales bacterium | reverse complement strand
AAAAACTAAAAAGGTGGGCAGATAAAGAAATTCAAATATTAGAAGCTGTGATTGCCACTGAGGCAGCTATTCACGCAAAAACCAAAGAAATAAATAATAATCAATTCCAATTATTAAACACAAACGACAAAACAAAAAAGGAGCAACGCGAATCACTGTTGAATAATCAAGAAAAATTAGATAGAGAACTGGGCGATTTAACCAGCCAGTACTCAAAATACATTGCAGAATCTGGTATAACATTACCCCCGCCACAGTCAATTGCAGGAATACCAGATTTTCGACGCTATTTTCCGATTGGTCCAAAGCTCCCCTTGGCCTTAGGTGACAAACGGTTAGAGGAAGGCTAAAACAAGTGTCCCGCACTCCCAAAACAAATGTCGCGCTACAATGTGCGAACCCGATTGCGAACCCAAAATCACAAGGGGTCAACCCGTGAAGGTTAACCCCTTGTTTTAATTGGCTCCGGCAGCAGGACTCGAACCTGCGACAAGCTGATTAACAGTCAGCTGCTCTACCAACTGAGCTATGCCGGATCAGGCATATTGGAGGCGCGGACCGGATTCGAACCGGTGTTCACGGATTTGCAATCCGCTGCGTAGCCTCTCCGCCACCGCGCCAGACGTCTCTCAAAGATCGTTAGATCTTCCCGGGTTGCCTAACCTCGGTAACGAGGCACCGGAAACTAGACGCAGATTTAGCTCCAGTCAAGCCGCTGTTTGCGGCATTTTTAATAATAAATTTCCCCGACCATAAAAACCGCAATAATGCCAGCATTCCCGTCACTTGGGTGCGCGTCACCATTGTAAATCGCGAAACAACGGCTTATAGCTTCTGAGTGTTTAATTAATAGAATAAGAGCCCAAAAATGGATTTTGCCGCCACACGTCGTACCATGGTCGATTGTCAGATTCTCCCCAATCGGGTCACCGATACACGTCTGATCGACGCGATGATGGAATTGCCCCGAGAACTATTTGTTCCAACGTCAAAAAAACGCCATGCCTACGTCGACGAGGCCATTGCCCTGGGTGGTGCGCGTTATTTAATGGAGCCGATGATTGCCGCCCGACTGTTACAGGCCCTGGACCTGAAACCAACGGATGTGGCGCTGTCGATTGGCTGTGGTACCGGCTACAACGTCGCGTTGCTTGGCAAAATCGTCGATACCGTGGTTGCTGTGGAAGGCGACAGCAGCCTGGCTCAGCAGGCGAGCAAAAACCTAGCCAGCCTGGGTATCGACAATGTCGCCGTTCTGGAGGCGCCGCTCAATGCCGGTGCGCCCAAACAGGCGCCCTATGATGTGATTTTTTTTGACGGTGCCGTCGCCGATGTGCCGACAGAAATTTCCGATCAACTGGCGGAAGAGGGGCGCCTGGTCGCCATGCGTGAAAAGTCCGCAGGCCTGTCAAGTGCCCACTACATGCAACGCAATCACGGCGTTATTTCTGGTCGCGACCTGTTTGATGCCAGCACCCCGATTTTACCAGGTTTTGAACGGGAAATTGCCTTTAAATTTTAAGTCCCAAGGCAAAACTGCCGCTTACACTTTAACGACGATTTGCGAATCTATTCGGCAACGGCGCTCAATTGTGGGTGTTGCAGAGCGGGGCTGACCATTAAAACCCTTGGTTTTCTGGGAAAAATCTGCCCCTATTGACCTGACGCACCGTATCAGGCTGATATAATGCGGAATTTTTTATAACGTTTGGAAATCCTGGGCTATGACGTTGACCTTTAATTCTTTTAAAAAACAAAATCGTAAATCCTTAAGTGGTTTGGCTTTGGCCATCGGGTTTGCAGCGGCGGCTTCAACATTTACAGCCTTAACGCCGGTTGTCGCCAGCGCACAAACCCTGTCTGATGCCTTGACCGCGGCCTATTATAACAACCCGACATTGTTGGCGCGGCGGGCCCGCCTGCGGGCAACCGACGAGGAGGTCCCACAGGCCCTGGCCAATTGGCGCCCCGATGTATCCATGAGTATTGATTCCGGTTTAGCGGACGTGACAAACACCAATTCAGTCGGTACCGGTCGTGAGCAATGGCGCCAGCAACAAAGCGCCGGCATTGATATCACACAACCGCTGTTTCGCGGCGGGCGTACGCTGTCGGCCACCAGCGAGGCTGAAAATACTGTCCGCGCCGAACGGGCACGGTTGTTGGCAACGGAACAAACGGTCCTGCTAAGTGTGATTTCGGCGTTCATGGATGTGTTTCGTGAAGAAGCCGTACTCAAGTTGAACTTGAACAACGAGCAGGTCCTCAAACGGCAACTGGAAGCGACCCGAGACCGGTTTGAAGTTGGCGAAATCACCCGGACCGATGTCCACCAGGCGGAAGCCCGACTTGCCCGCACGACGGCGGATCGAATCCAATCTGAAGGCGATCTTGAATCCGTACGGGCGCAATATTTGAACGTTGTTGGCGAAGCCGCCGCGGCAAACCTGAAAGTCCCGGATTTACCCGGCGGATTGCCGGCCAGCAAAGAAGATGCGCTGCGGTTGGCCGCGACCAAAAACCCGGCCGTCCTTAGTGCCGAATTTGACCGGCGGGCGTCGATTGACGCGGCCGATGGCGTTTTGGGGGAATTGTTGCCAGTTGTTGAATTGACCGCCGGTTACAGCAAAGCCTTCGAAGGATCGGCAGAGCAGGGACGGATCGACACGGCCGATATTGGGATCGGCATAAACATTCCTTTGTACCAGCAAGGTGCCGTTTATTCACGCCTACGCGAAGCACGGCAAACGTCCGCCCAACAGGCTTTTGTCATCGATGAGCAACGCCGCCAGGCCATTTCCAGTGCCTCTCAGGCATGGGAGGCACTGATTACCGCCGAGGCCCGTGTATCGGCTTTTGCCAAACAGATCGACGCCAACGTCGTCGCCCTTGAAGGGGTTGAGCGCGAAGCTTCCGTTGGTTCGCGGACGGTATTGGACGTATTGGATGCCGAACAGGAACTCCTGGACTCCCGTGTATCCTATGTTCGTGCCCAGCGCGACGAAGTTGTCGCCATTTATGAACTGAAATCTTCCATTGGCCAATTGACAGCGCGAGACCTCGAACTTCCAGTCACTCTGTATGATCCACGGATCCATTATCGGGAAGTCAAAGAAAAATGGTTTGGCGGTCGCTCGGGTGGCGACGCTCAATAATCCCTAACCGCATTTGGAGGACCATGCAGATCGGGCGACAATTCGGGCCCATAAATCAATTATTTATATGGTTACCGTTTGTTAATACAAAGTTGAGTACGATATTGCGATCCAATGATCGGGCGGATGAGTTATGAGTGACGAAACAGCGCAGGTTGAAGACGGCCAAGAACCCTCGATGGAGGATATCCTCGCGTCGATCCGTCGCATTCTGGCCGAGGAAGATGAAGAAGACGGAGGCGAACCGGAAGCCGTTGAAGAACCGGCGCCCGAACCACAACCGCTTCCCGAACCCGAGCCGGAACCCGAACCAGAACCGCTGCCCGAACCAGAGCCCGAACCTGAACCGGAGCCCGAACCTGAACCAGAGCCGGAGCCAGAACCGGAACCCATTCCCGAGCCGGAGCCAGAGCCGGAAATTGCCTTTGAACCCGAGCCTGCCCCCATCCCCGAGCCGCAACCCGCGCCGCAACCGCAACCCGCTCCGGCCCCCCAACCGGCTCCACCCCCCATACCTGAGCCAATGGTTGAAATGCTGGAATTGACGCCGGATATGGTGGCCAGCGAAATCCTGTCACAGCCGACCGCCCGGGCCTCGGTTGACGTGTTGTCCGAACTTGCCGCAAAAATTCTCGACCGCCGGGATATGCACGTCGACACCAGTTCCAAGGATATGACCCTGGAAGGCATTGTCCGCGAAATGCTGAAACCCATTTTACGTGAATGGCTTGACCGAAATCTGCCCTATTTGATCGAACGCCTGGTTAAAAAAGAGATCGACCTGATGGTCAATCGGGCCGAACGCCTGGATCTTGACGACTTTTAACGCTAACACGTCGTCAGACTGGGCGAACCCATCGCCAGGGGCCAAATAACGGGTGTTCACACAACAGGGTCCAAACTACGAGTGTTGGCGCGTTGAGCTGCGTTTAGACGTGGGTGCGCCTGTCGGAAACGGTTCGACCGGGCACTTGTTCTTCACAGCGAAATTTCGGGTCATCATTGACGATTTTTACCGTTCTGATCATCCGACGCTTTTCTCATAGGTTATTTTGGCGCTGAATCCCCGTCTTTCCCGGCCTGCGGCTTGAATGGACCTGTCAGGACGGGTAGAAATCGGTTTGCTTTGACTCTGCCTGTTATGAAGGATCCCGGCAATGCTGGAAAAGAACTATCGCCCCGACGAAATCGAACAAAAACACTACGAAGCCTGGGAAACCTCCGGCGTCTTTTCCTGTGGTCAACGGCCCGATGCACAACCCTACACAATCGTCATTCCACCGCCCAACGTCACCGGTAGTCTGCATATGGGTCATGCCCTTAACAATACCCTGCAGGATATTCTGGTTCGCTATAAACGGATGAAGGGTTTTGACGTCCTTTGGCAACCCGGTACCGACCATGCGGGTATTGCCACACAAATGGTCGTGGAACGCCAATTGGCAGAGCAGGGCGAAACCCGCCACGACTACGGACGCGAAAAGTTCATTGAAAAGGTTTGGAAATGGAAGGCTGAATCCGGCGGCACCATTACCAAACAGTTACGTCGCCTGGGGGCGTCGTGCGACTGGTCACGTGAGCGATTTACCATGGATGAGGGATTGAGCGCCGCCGTTCAAAAAGTGTTTGTTGAACTTTTTAAGGCCGGTTTGGTCTATCGCGACAAACGGTTGGTCAACTGGGATCCCAAATTGCACACGGCGATTTCCGACCTGGAGGTCGAGCAACGCGAAGTCACAGGTAATATGTGGTATTTCAAATACCCGCTCGAAGACCGCGACGGCGAATATATAACGGTCGGTACAACCCGTCCCGAAACCATGCTTGGCGATGTTGCCGTGGCGGTTCATCCCGATGATGAACGCTACCGGGATCTTGTCGGCAAAAATTGCATTTTGCCCCTGGTCGGGCGCAAACTGATCATCATTGCCGATGACTATGCGGACCCGGAAAAAGGTTCCGGTGCCGTCAAAATGACCCCCGCCCATGACTTCAATGACTTTGAAGTGGGTAAACGTAACAACTTGAAACTTATCAATATTTTTGATGCGTCAGCGGTTTTGAATGACAACGTTCCGGAAGATTTTCGCGGTCTGGATCGGTTCGATGCCCGGGCAAAGGTGCTGGCCGAAATGGCACGCCTGGATTTGCTCGATAAAATTGAGGAAAACCCCATGACAGTGCCTTATGGCGACCGGTCTGGTGTGGTCATTGAACCCTGGTTGATGGACCAATGGTTTGTCGATGCGCAGCGTCTGGCCGGGCCGGCAATTACCGCAGTCGAGCAGGGCGAAACCAAATTCGTTCCGAAAAACTGGGAAAATACCTACTACGAATGGATGCGCAACATTCAACCGTGGTGTGTATCCCGGCAAATTTGGTGGGGCCATCAAATACCGGCGTGGTTCGGTCCCGACGGCGATATTTTTGTTGAGCTCGACGAGGCAGCGGCGCAGACGGCGGCGCGCCAACGTTACGGCCACGACGTCGAGCTCAAACGCGACCCCGATGTCCTCGACACCTGGTTTTCCTCGGCCCTGTGGCCCTTTTCAACCCTCGGTTGGCCCGAACAGACGCCCGAAGTCAAACGCTATTACCAAACCGACGTCCTGATCACCGGTTTTGATATTATCTTTTTCTGGGTGGCGCGGATGATGATGGCAGGGATCCACTTCATGGATGAGGTTCCCTTTCATACGGTATACATCCACGCCCTTGTCCGCGATGAAAACGGCCAAAAAATGTCGAAGTCCAAGGGCAATGTCATCGATCCGCTCGAGTTAATCGAAAGCTACGGCGCCGACGCCCTGCGATTTACCCTGACCGCTTTCGCCGCCCAGGGACGCGACGTAAAACTGTCAACACAACGGGTCGAAGGATACCGCAACTTTTGCACGAAACTCTGGAATGCGGCGCGTTTCTGTCAGATCAATGGATGCCATCCCGTCGACGGATTTGATCCAGCGTCGGTTCAGCTGACCCTAAACAAATGGATTGTCGGCAAAGTTACTGAAGCTGAACGTGCCATGTCGGGTGCCATCGATACCTACCGATTTAATGAGGCTGCCAGTTCGATTTATCAGTTCACCTGGAACACCTTCTGTGACTGGTATGTGGAATTTGCCAAACCGATGTTGCTGGGCGACGACGCGACGGCCCGCGCCGAAACCCGGGCGACGGCGGCTTGGGTATTGGACCAGATTTTGTTACTGATGCATCCGGTGACCCCGTTCATAACCGAAGAGCTTTGGAACGAACTGTCGGAAACCCGCGAAAACCCGTTGATTATCTCGGCCTGGCCTGAATTGTCTGACGGGCTGATCAATAACGATGCCAATGAAGAGATGGATTGGGTTGTCCGGTTAATCTCCCATGTCAGAACCATTCGTTCGGAAATGAACGTGCCGCCAGCCGCAAAAATTCCGTTGATGCTTAAAGATGCGGGAGAAAATGCCCAACGGTGCCTGCGGACGCACGGTGATTTGCTAAAACGTGTTGCCCGATTGTCGAAGCTTGAGGTTCTATCGGGTGCGGTCCCACCGGGTGCCATCCAGGATGTCATCGACGAGGCAACACTTATTCTCCCCATCGCCGAAGCCATTGATCTGGGGGAAGAAAAGTCACGTCTCGACAAAGAGATTGGCAAACAGAACGGTGAAATCGAACGCTTTGAAAAGAAACTCGGCAATCAAAAATTTGTTGCCAACGCACCGGACGCCGTGGTCGCGACCGAGCGTCAGAAACTGGCTGACGCCCGCCAGACAAAGGAAAAACTGGAAGAAGCCCGCGCCCGGCTTGCCGGTTTGGGGTAGCGCTAAGGCATGCACGACGCGCCCCTGGAAATTTCCCGACTTGGTTTTTTAGGTGATCGTCCGATTGGCCGCCTTGCCTATGGCTGCTGGCGGTTTGCCGGCGCTTCCCTTGCGGACTCTCAGGCAAAGATCGAAGCCGCCTTGGAAATTGGCGTCGTGCTGATCGATACGGCGGATATCTACGGATCGCGCGATGGCGGAATTGGTGCCTCAGAATCAGCCCTCGGTGAGTTGATCGAAACTCAGCCTGGGTTGCGCGATCAACTTGTCGTGGCGACCAAAGGCGGGGTCTCTCCGCCGCATCCTAATAACAGTTGCAAATCCTATCTCGTCGGTGCCTGTGAAGCGTCCCTGAGGCGATTAAAGATCGAGACCATAGATCTTTACCTGATCCACCGCCCGGACCTGCTCACATCCCATCGCGAAGTGGCCGATGCTCTTTCTGAACTGCGTCAGTCGGGCAAAATAGGCGCGGCTGGAGTGTCCAATTATTCGGTTTCACAAACCCGCGCCCTGCAATCGCAGCTGGATTTCCCTCTGGTCGCGACGCAACCGGAAATATCCCCGCTGGCGATTGGTCCGCTCCTGGACGGGACCCTCGATCAGGCCCAGGAATTGGCCTTAACCCCGCTCGCCTGGTCGCCCCTGGCCGGTGGTCAGCTGGTGCAGGAAATGACCGCAGTTACGGACCCGAAAACCCGTCGCGTGCGGGCCGAAATCGAACGGATTGCAACGGCCAATGGCTGTGGCCGCGACGCGGTTATCCTGGCTTGGTTAATGGCCCATCCCGCAGGCATCGTGCCGATTATCGGCTCTCAAAACCCGCAACGGATCCGCAGTGCCGGCGCCGCATACGGCGTCAAAATGACGCGGCGCGACTGGTACGCGGTCCTGGAGGCGTCGCGCGGCGAAAAAATGCCCTGACCGGCGACTTCTGCGCTGCCGATCCGTTAATTTTCGACCTGTGCGACGCCGCTAAAAAAGTGCTCACTATTCCTTAAGGAGTTTTCCGTTATAATAGGGCTTGATTGTACAACGGGTAAGGACCGGCCCCATGAGCAGTGGTGATTTTAAGGTTCCCAGATTAAGCGAACATCCGACGCCGGAGGAACATGCGGAATATGTGATCCGCCGGCTGGAAAAGTTCATCCGGGACGGTCGCACCTTGGCCGAGGGAATGTCCTTTAAAAAATGGCAGATCATGGCAAAAACTGAAATTGCCCTGGCCATCGCGGAAACTCAAAATGCCCAAAAATACGATGAGATCAATTCCCGACGTGTGTTGTTTGTGTCGGCTGCGGCAATGATCACCATCGGCTTTTGGGGAACCGCCATCAGTCTCGAAAAAGTCAGTTATCTGGCCGGCGGAATTGTCTGTCTGCTGGCCGGTTTCCTTATGTTGTTTGTTGCCGGAGGTGGCCGCTACCGGCGTTACAAAAACCGCAAGGACGGAGTGAAGCGGGCGACCCGTCTCATCCATATTGAGAGCCTCAACAAACGCATTAAAAAACTTGAACGCGAACTTGAGGAAGAAGAAAAAAAACTTGGAAAACAAATAGATAAGTTAAAAAAACCGCACGGAACCTCGCTCTACGAGCGGTTTATGACCGGTTAAGCCGCGGCGCCAAGTTAGGGCTTATTCAGGCATCCACCGCAAACCAGCCTGGGTACCGTTTTGCGGCCGGTATTCGCATCCTACATATCCCTCATAACCCAACCGATCCATCAGATCGAACAGATAGGGATAATTGATTTCCCCCACATTAGGCTCAAACCGTTCAGGAACCCCGGCAATTTGCACATGTTTGGTGATGTCCAGATGGGTTTCAAACTGCGTCGCCAGGTCGCCGGTCATGATCTGCACATGATAAAAATCAAACTGTAACCCGACATTACCGCGGTCGGTCGCAGCGATAACCGAACGGGCCCCGGCGTTTTGGGAAATCATATACCCCGGGACATCACGGCTGTTCAGGGGTTCGATAATGACCGTAACACCGCTATCGGCGAACGCATCGGCACAGTACTGATAATTGTTCACATAGGTTTCAAACGCTTGTTCCATGGTTACTGCAGCAGGTACAATACCGGCCATCATATGGACGGTTTTATTACCAAAAACCTTTGCGTATTCAAGGCCAAGGCCAACGCTATCCTGAAATTCCTGTTGCCGGCCGGGAATTGCCGCCATGCCTTTGTCACCGGCGTCCCAATCTCCCGGCGGCAAATTAAACAACGCCAGTTCCTGACCATATTTAGCCAGTTTTGCGGCGATCTGCTCGGCCGGAAAGGCATAGGGAAACAGGAATTCCACGGCGTTAAATCCGCTGCTTTTTGCCGCTTCGAAACGATCGAGAAATTCCACTTCGTTGTACATCATGGTCAGGTTGGCGGCAAAACGGGGCATGGGCTGATCCTTAATTTGTGAATTTAATTCGGTTCATCGCCAGGCAGGGCAATTCCCGTCAATTTCTGATAAACTTTAATAACCGCCGCATCATCTTCACCGCCAAGCCCCAGACCTGCGGCGCTCAAATACTGTTGATGAGCGGCGGCCGACAGGGGCAAGGGGAACTGACTTTTTTTTCCCTGTTCGAGCACAATGCCTAGGTCTTTGACAAAAATATTTATCGCACTGCGCGGCGAATAGTCGGCGTCGAGAACATGCGGTACGCGGTTTTCAAACATCCAGGAATTTCCGGCACAGGCGGTGATCACTTCGAAGATTTTTTCGGCACCCAATCCGCAACGGACCCCCAGCGCCAGAGCTTCCATGGCCGTAGCGATATGCACGCCAGCCAGTAACTGATTAACCATTTTCATGGTCGATCCGAGGCCAGGCTGGTCGCCCAGCTCAAAGACTTTTTCAGCGATCGCATCGAGCAGGGGCTTCGCCCTAGCAAAGGCATCCGCCGATCCCGATGCCATTACTGATAGTTCACCCCGGGCCGATTTCACGGAACCGCCACTAATCGGTGCATCCAGGTACAAAAGGCCTTTGTCTGCCAGGCGTTGGCCGGTGGAACGGGCATATTCTGCGGCAACTGTCGCACAACCAAGAATAACACTGCCTTGCGGCATGGCGTTGGCTAACCCATTGTCGCCAAACAGCACCGCTTCCATTTGCTCCGCATTGACCACAACGATAGCCGCCGCGTCGGCATTTTGCCCGGCTTCAGAAATATTATTCATCGCTTGCGCCCCGGTCGAGCGCAAGGCGGCCAGCGCCTCATCGCGAATGTCACACCCGACGGTCTCATGACCGGCACGAAAAGCGGACAGAGCCGCCCCCATACCCATGGCTCCAAGGCCAACAATTACTGATTTATACGGCGTCACCATAATGGCTCCAAGTCCTTTTAATGAGTGAATAGGAATAAAGATTACAGAATTTGGTCCAACCCGACAATCAACTGATCGACCTCTTGTGAGGTGTTGTAGTGGGCCATGGAACAGCGCACGACACCATCGTCAATATCGGCAACGCCTAAGGCTTCAACCAGTCGGTTGGCATAAAAATTGCCATTGGCGATGGCCACCTTATGGGCGGCAACTGCCCGTGCAATTTCGGCCGATGTCTGGTTTTCCGAAGTGAAGGAGAATGTGGCACAACGCGCTGCCAGGTCCGCCGATTGACGGCCCATGAGGCGAACGCCCGGTTTGCTGGTAATAAAGTCGACAAACTTTTGTGCCAGCAGGGCTTCGTGCCGGGCGGCGAGTTCATATACAAATTTCGCCCGATCAAACAGGGAGTTGGCGACCGACGGGTTGTGGTGCAGGGCGAGCCCGTCAAAATAGTCGGCAATGCCAGCTAACGCGGCAATGGATTCATGGTTGGGGCCGGCTGGATTTAATTTATGGCCACTATCGTCGTTTTTAATAAAATAGTGACTTTGGTTGGTGGTTTCCAGCATGCGCTCACGTTTGCCATATAAACAGCCCATATGGGGGCCAAAGACCTTGTAAAAACTAAACAAATAAAAATCCACATCCCAGGATTTAACGTCAACCAGCCGGTGCGGGGCATAGGCGACCCCGTCGACGCAAACCAGGGCTCCAGCCTGGTGGACCTTTTCCGTGATCTGCGCCACATCGTTAATATCACCGGTGATATTGGAAACATGGGGGAAAGCGACCAATCGGGTTTTATCACTCAACAGGCGGTCTAACAGGTCAATATCCAATTGCCCCGTATCGGGATGAACCGGCCATTCGATAATTTTAATGCCAAATTCCGCCAGCCGCCGCCAGGCCCCTGAATTGGCTTCGTGATTAAGATTGGTGACGATGATCTCGTCGCCGGCTTGCCACAAGGGGCGTAACGCCTGGGCCAGGACGTAGACATTAATCGACGTCGACGCGGTTACCACCACTTCATCGGCCTCGGCACCAATCATTTGCGCCATGAGATGGTGGCCCAGATCCATGCGTTCCTGCGCTTTCTCGGATATCGGGAACGGTGCGCCCGGCTGAACCTGATTTTCACTCATATAACTGGTCATGCGTTTTATGACACTGTTGGGGACAAAAGCACCACCGGCATTTTCAAAAAACGCCCAGTCCCAGCATGCAGTCGGGAATTGCGCGCGAACGAAATCAACGTCCAGTTTGATTTGATCGGCCATTCTGTAATCCTTATTAAAAAGTCCTGATTAGGTGCCGCCATAGGTGGCGATAGTCATCATCATATTTGCCACACGTTCCGGATCGTCCGTGAACTTAAGACCGATTTCCCCATCTCGGACCCATACCACCTTCATGGAAAAGTCGCCCATTTTATCAAATTTCACGACAACCGCTTCGCCCCGGGGCAGGGCCCGGGCAATATGGGCACGGACGCCGCCATTGGAAACGTCGGTGATATCGCAGACGATGGAACGCCCGCCGAATTCGATGTTTGTCGAAACCAGGACACCTTTGCGTTGGTGCTCACGAAGATTGTCAAAATGATAAACCATAAATTTCCTGATCGGGCGAATGAATAAATAACCTAAGGGTGATTACATTCTCAGGCAAGAAATCATCGCACCCGTACAAGCGGCTCGCAACGGGTTTTTCGGACGCCCCCCCATGCCGTCCTGTGCAGAACCAAATCCGCGACAATATTCGCGACAGGCCAAACTAAAGCGGTAAAACCCAAACTGCCGTTGGTTGCAACACGATCCGCACACTTAGGACGACAACGGCGGGGTTTTTAAAAGGCCTTTCCGGAACCGGCGCGATATTTGTTTGCCGGCACAAAAGACGTGCGTTCTGGCTCCCTGGGGTCGTTGACAAACAGTATCCGGTCCGGATGCATGCCGGCACCAAAAACCGCCGAGACGGCAGAACGGCGCATGCGGTTCAGCAACCGCGTATCGGCGTTGCCGATCGCCGGATGGGTACCGCCATTGTCGGCGACGACCTTATCCCACGCGGCTTTTCGGGCCGTCAGTGTCGCCGGGTCGGAAAGAGCGGTACAGTTTAGCTCGTTGATATTCAGGTCGGCGACAATCTCGTCTCCGTCTTCGACAAAGGCAATGGGTCCCCCGAGGGCGGCTTCCGGTCCCACATGGCCGATAACAAGGCCAACCGATCCACCGGAGAAACGCGAATCCGTCATCAGACCGACAGTAATACCCTTTTCCCGACACAGCGTCGTAATCCGCGACGTGGAATCGAGCATTTCCGGCATACCGGGCGCGCCGCTCGGTCCTTCATAGCGGGTGATAATCATGTCGTGGTGCTCGAAGATCTCGGGTGTGTTTTCCAGGGCATCCAGCAAATTCGCTTCGCTGTTAAAAACCCGCGCTTTGCCAACAAAAATATTATCTTCCAGCCCGCCTTCAACACCAGCGAGTTTCAGGACAGCGCTGAATTCCGGTGACAGATTGCCGCCCAACAACCGCAGTCCACCGGTCGATTTATACGGTTTTTCGACGGAATAAATGACCTCACCATCGGGCGCAGGCGGGTTAAGCCTTGCCACTTGCTGGGCCAGAGTTTCACCCGTACAGGTCATTGTCTCGCCGTTCAATAGGCCGGCGCTCAGCAGTTCTTTGACGATGACCTGAACGCCGCCTTTTTCGTCGATATCAACCATCGAATAATTGCCGAACGGTCGGGCGTCGACGAGGACGGGCACAACATGCTGGGACAAGTGATTAAATTCTTCCGGCGACATGATATCCCTGGCAAAATTGCCAAAACCAGCGGCACGGGCAATCTCCGGACCATGCAGCAGAACATTTGTCGAACCGCCGACCGACATGGCGACGATCATGGCATTGCGGATCGAATCGCGATTGACGATTTTCCGTGGCGTCAAATCCGCCTCGATCATGGCATTCAGATGAGCCACAAGTTCGTCTGGAAACTGCTCCAGCCGACGCCGATCGTCTGACGGAGGTGCCACCATATGCAGCGGCTGCATGCCAACCACACCGATAAAGGTCTGCATGGTATTGTAGGTGAACATACCGCCACAACTGCCATATCCGGGGCAGGCTTCACAGGCAATCCGTTTTTTCATTTCTTCATCGTGGCTGCCGGCGACCTGGAAACCCGAAACGATATCCAGGGGTTCCCGGGTCACGGAATCCAAACCGGGCCGGATCGGGCCGTCGGACATGATAAGGGCGGGCCGGTCGTGCTCCAGAAGGGCGGCAAGCGTCCCGACCGGTGGTTTGTCACAGGCGACGACGGCGATCGTCCCCTCCAGCCCGCTGGCACTCAGGTGCTCGCAGAGCGTGTCATTGGTGACTTCGCGGCCGATTAACGAATAACGCATTTCTTTGGTGCCGTTGCGCATGCCGTCCGAGGTCGCGACCGTATATTCCGGTTGCACCAGCCGCAGGTTCATCTGGCCTTTTGCACCGCCTATCTTTTGCAGCAGGCAATCATGGATCGCCTCTACCTTGCGCTGGACGCCCATATAACACTGGGAATCCCCTTTGTTGCCAACCACACCGACGGACGGTTCATGGATTAAGTCAATGTCCGTGCCGAGTTCTCTGGCAATGCCAATCGTTTGCGCGTTTCGGCCCGGGTTGTTGTCAAAAAGAACAGTTTTAGAATTACGCACGACGGTCTCTCCACCAGATTTGATTTATATCAATATATCGCTTGATTGCAGGAGAACCATAAGGTTCTCTTTGCTTAGCTATACCTATTCGCAAGACCAAGTGCCATACAAACCATCTGTCTTTCGACAATATTTATCTAAAAAAAGACCATGAGACTTCGTTTTGCGGCGCGCATTGTATTTTGAAAATTAAAAACGAACCGAGTGATCTGACGCCAAATTTTCTATCAGCTGACGGTTACAGCAATCCCTACGGAAGGGAAGGGACGCGCCACACCGGTTACCCTATTCTCGTTTATCCGGTGCCGATGAATTACCGTTATTTATGGTTCTGGTGGTACCCACAAATTGTGCGGGTTAACCAACGATCCAGGCTGTCTGCGAGCTAAGGCCATCTCAAATCGGATTGTTGCTCACGGGCACCCCCCGGTCGCAACGGGAGTTGATATTATTTTTCCTGCGCGGCTTTTATGGCCTGGTCCCGTGCCTTTTCCGATCTTAGGATATTTTCACACCCATCGATCACCGCGTAGGGTTTTCTTTTAACCGTCGCTTTTCCCATTTTCACTACGCCCGGCGTCACATAGATCTTTTTAATATAAGTACGTCCGACGGCCTTATTGATCGGCAACAGAATACGCGCGTTAACGCCCTTAGTGACCAATCGTCGGGATTTGACCGGAATGGGTTCGCGCGACAGGACCCGCAATATGGCATCGCGAATCCGCGGCATCCGTTTGCAAATCCCTTCCGTTCGTTTGCGTTTTGTCGCTTCGAGAACAAAGGTAACGGCGACCGTTGTTCGTCCCGCAGGCACCATCATTGGAATCATCTGGACGTGGGTCGGCGGAACCCAGGAAAGCGGGTCATCCTTTACTGGTTTTTTGTGGCCGGCCGCCTCGGACGGTCCGTGATATATGACGCTGGCGAAGATTAAAAAGCCCATCAGAGTAACGGCTTTATGAATTCGCAGGAGTTTTTTACTCAAAGACACTTAATTTCCTCAGCAATAACCATCAATTAAAAAACAACTTCTGTCATACCGTCGATCAGACCGGGAGCAGTGTAATCAATCGGAACAAAGCCGACAACAAATTGCTTGGTCAAAGACGTTAACGGAGGTAAATGGCCGTCGATTACAGGTCCAGTTCACACCAAACGGGGGTATGGTCGGAGGCTTTTTCCTTGCCTCGGGGCGTTTTGTCTATACCCGCAGCGATCAGTTTGTCAGCGGCCTGCGGAGATAACAAAAGATGGTCGATCAGCAGACCATTGTCTTTCTGCCAGGCACCCCGCTGGTAATCCCAGTAACTATAGACGTGGGGTGCCCGATCAAAGACCCGAAAAGCGTTGGTCAGCCCCAAATTGACAATTGAACGAAATCGACTGCGACTTTCCGGTCGGCACAGGGCATCGTCAGCCAGTGCTTTGGCATCATAGGCATCCGTATCCTTTGGGCAGATATTATAGTCGCCGCCGAGGACAAATACTTCGCCCTGCGTCAACAGGTTTTCGGCATGCCTGCGCAGCCGATCCATCCATCGGAGTTTATAGAGATATTTATCGCTGTCTGAACCGTCG
The DNA here is from genome assembly GCA_021775095.1 of Rhodospirillales bacterium. Taxonomy (GTDB): domain Bacteria; phylum Pseudomonadota; class Alphaproteobacteria; order Rhodospirillales; family Casp-alpha2; genus JABMNT01. The sequence goes on along the minus strand of JAJFII010000100.1, from coordinate 8,353 downwards.
TCGTTACGCGTTGGATTGCCATTGGGCAGATAAATAGAGCCGACGCGCACCCCTCCGGTAAAGGCTTCAAGGTATCGGGCCTGTTCGTCCTCTTCTTCGCCGGGCAGTCGGGTATGGTCAATTTCCATGGGGAATTTGGACAATACGGCGACACCGTTATAACTTTTTTGCCCAGAAACAGCGACATTGTAACCGAGATCTTCAATTTCCATATGGGGAAAAGTGTCCTCAACAGATTTCACTTCCTGAAGAAGGGCCACATCGGGACTGAATTCTCCGAGCCATTCGACGACCCGGGGCAAACGCGCTTTAATTGAATTAACATTCCACGTGGCGATTTTCATTGTTATTCCTTGGCAAAAAAAAGCCCGTCAAAAACGGGCCTTTTACATAACCTATTTCAGGTCCTTGTCAGACGCTAAATGACACTCCACAGCCGCAATTCGCCGTGGCATTGGGATTATCGATGGAAAAATAGGAGCCACCAAGATCCTCCTTATAATCGACAACGGACCCACTGAGCAATTCCAGGGAAACATCATCCGTTACAACCAGTGTCCCGTTATGCGTAAAAGTTTTATCATCGTCGTTGATTTTGTCATCCAGGCCAAACTTATACTGGAACCCCGAACAACCGCCGCCCAACACCGTCAAACGAAGCATCAGCTTTGGATTTTCTTCAATTTCCATTAGTTTGGTAATGCGTTTTGCGCAATTATCAGTCAACGACAGGCTATCGACAATTTCTGCTCCGCCAGCTTCCGGCATAACCCAACTCCAATACATTTACGATGATACTATTTTACAGGCCATATGTAAGCTCGGCAATGGGCTTGTCAATACGTCGCCAATTCTTCGAAATTCCGCGTCAATATTTTCGACCCGATGAAAAACCTGCATTGCCTGTCCTAGGGTAGAGAGGTAGGTTCGGATGATGAAAAATATTTGGATTCCAACGCGCCAGTTAGCACCCTTTGCCAGCCATGAAGAAGCCAGCAGGGGGCGATTGTACGGCGGTTCGGAAAGCGAGACACGCGGGTGCTTCCAGCGCGACAGGGATCGTATTATTCACGCCGATGCGTTTCGACGGCTGGCCTACAAAACTCAGGTTTTTGTTAATCATGAAGGTGACTTTTTCAGGACCAGACTGACCCACAGTCTGGAAGTTGCCCAGATCGCCCGATCGGTCTGCCGGTATTTACAATTCAATGAAGACTTGGGCGAAGCCTTGGCGCTGGCCCACGATTTGGGCCATCCGCCCTTTGGCCATGCAGGAGAAGACGCTTTGCAGGAGTTGATGGAACCGTTCGGTGGGTTTGATCACAATGCACAATCGCTTCGGGTCATCACCCGACTGGAAGCCCGATACGCGGATTTTGACGGCCTCAACTTGACATGGGAAACCCTGGAAGGGGTCGTTAAACACAATGGCCCGTTGATTTCTTCTGACAATCCACAGCCGCTGCCAAGGGCAATTGCCGAATATGCGAATATCCATGATCTTGAATTAGACAGTTTTGCCGGGCCGGAAGCTCAGATTGCAGCCATTTCCGACGATATCGCCTATAACAACCACGACATCGACGATGGCCTGCGCGCCGGCCTGTTCAAAATTTCTGATATTCGCGATGTTCCCCTGGTCGGACCCATATTCGCTGATGTGGAGCGGGATTTTCCGGAGGTTGACGATTCCCGTAAAATTCATGAAGCCATCCGCCGATTAATTGGTGCCATGGTGAATGACCTGATCGAGGAAACAAGCCGCCGAATCACCGAATTAAATCCGCGTATGACAGAGGACATTCGTCACCACAACCGCCCCATCGCCGGATTTTCCCATGATATGGTCTCCAATGACGCGGCAATTAAAAAATTCCTGTTCGACAACATGTACCGGCACTACAAATTAAATAGAATGACGTCAAAGGGGCGTCGCGTCGTGAAAGACTTATTCTCTCTTTTGTTAGACGAACCGGGGTGTTTACCAGGGGAATGGCAAGGTAAAGTGATCGGAGCAGACAAGGCCACAACGGCGCAAATTATTGCAGATTTTGTTGGCGGTATGACCGACCGATTTGCCCTGGATGAACACCGCCGACTTTTCGATTTGCAGTCTCGAATCTCATAACTCTTGCGAGCCGGAAAAAGTGGTATAATACGATGATTCGCAGAGCACCAGCGGATTACGGAAAGGCATGCGACATATGGCCGATAGGTCTGGAATTAAAGTCACAGCGTCAGATGCACTGGAATTTGAATCCGTTGCACCTAAGGCGCGCAGAGGCGGCGGCACGATCAAAACACTTTTATTTGTGGTGGTCGCGGTTTTTGTCGGCGCGGGCGGCTGGGCGTTTTACGGCGAGCGTGTCCTGTCAATGTTCGGCGGCGTCGAAGATGAAGTACCGACCCTTCGTGCCGATATAACTCCCATAAAGGTTCGTCCAGAGAACCCCGGTGGGCTGCAGGTGCCTGATCGCGATAAACTGGTTTACAATCGCATTCAAAATGGCGGCAGTACACATACCGCTAATTCAGCGGTTGAACGCCTGTTGCCGCCGCCGGAGTCGCCCTTACCAATGCCGATGTCGGAAAATGTCCTGCCGTCACAACCGGCACCGCAGGTTGCCTCACCAACTATTGCGCAAACGCCAAAAGTCGCCGACGTCACAGCAGCTAAAAAACCGGATCCAGCACCTGCGGCGCCACCGGTTCCGACGTCACTCAATAGTTTAAAAAAGCAGTCGTCGACGCTGCCAGTGCAACCCAATTCGGGGCCAACACGGCTGTCGAAGGCGACAACCGAAACATCCGCGCCACGCCCACAACCGGCCACACCGGTTAGCCAAAAACCGCGACAAGAAACGACCGTTGCAGGCAAACCGATTGTCGCTAAACCCGCCGCACCCTCGGACAAAGTTTACCGGGTCCAATTGGCGGCTGCGCGTACGCCGGAAGCGGCACGCAAGGAATGGGACCGCCTGCGCAAGAGCAACCTGGATGTCCTCGGCGATTTGGGATTAAGCGTAACCAAAATTGATTTGGGTGGATCAAAAGGTATTTTTTATCGGCTTCGCGCCGGTCCGCTTAGCGGCGACAAACAGGCACGCGCCCTGTGCAAAGCCCTGGCACAACGTAAAATAGGTTGCTTGGTTGTACGGCCTGGCAAATAAAACCAAATTGAATTTGGGAACTCATCTCCAGTGACACAGGAACTGCCAAAGCGGCCAAGGGCCGCCATTTTTGGATGCGAAGGCACAGAACTCTCTGCTTCGGAAACGGCGTTTTTCAAAGAAACCGACCCCCTCGGGTTTATTTTGTTTCGTCGCAATTGCCAGTCGCCCGCCCAGGTCACGGCGCTGGTTGCGGCGTTGCGTCACGCCGTTGATCGACCCATCGTGCCGGTTCTGGTCGACCAGGAGGGCGGTCGCGTTCAGCGCATGGGACCACCCCTTTGGCGAAACATTCCATCGGCCCGGTCCCTGGTCCAGGCTGTCGAAGCCACTGACCCGGGACGACTGGCCGAGGCCATACGACTGAATGCCCGCATTCTTGCCCATGACTTAAACCAAATGGGTATCACCGTTAACTGTTTACCGGTCCTTGATATCCCCCATCCGGGCGCGCATGACGTAATCGGCGACCGGGCGTTTGGCGGTGACGCCGCTCAGACAGCCCGACTTGGCGCCGCCGTCTGTGAAGGTCTACTGGACGGCGGTATTTTACCGGTGATGAAACACATTCCCGGCCATGGCAGAAGCATGCAGGACAGCCATAGGGCTGTGGACGTGGTGACGGCGTCACGGGATGATCTGGAAAAAGATGATTTTGCGCCGTTTCGTGCCCTTATCGATACACCTTGGGCAATGACCGCCCATTTGATTTACAATGTACTTGACCGCGACCATCCGGCGACACATTCATCGACCATATTACGTGGCCTGGTTCGCAAAGACTTCGGTTATCGAGGGGTCCTGTTATCGGACGACCTCAGTATGAATGCCCTATCCGGTACCATTGGCGAACGGACAGCACGGGCCATCGCTGCCGGTTGCGATATTGCACTCCATTGCAATGGCAGGATCGAAGAAATGCGCGAAGTTGCCAAAAATACCGACCCCATGACCGAAGCCGCAACGGCCCGCGTCATTAAAAGCGAAATCCTACGTCGCAACGCCAAGTCGGATTCGACTTTTCATAGAGACGAGGCGCTCGGCCGGTTAGACGACCTGACGGGCGGACGGATCTAACGAAACGATGGATATGGATGTAACCGCAATCGCCTATACGACGTCAATCTGGGTCCTTCCGGTGGTCATCGCCGTCACCCTGCACGAAGCCGCCCATGGCTGGGTCGCCTGGCGGCTGGGCGATGATACGGCCTTCCAGCAGGGGCGCGTGACGTTTAATCCGCTTAAACATATTGATCTTTTTGGCACCATCCTGCTGCCTGCCCTGCTTTTACTGGGGTCAGGGGGGCGCATGATGCTCGGTTTTGCGAAACCTGTTCCCGTCAATTTTGCACGACTGAATAACCCCAGGCGCGATATGGTCCTTGTCGCCCTGGCGGGTCCGGCAAGTAATTTATTGATTGCCGCTGCCGCAACAGCGCTTCTTCATGCGACGGTTTACCTCGAGGGCGATTTACGTCAATGGGTGACCCTTAATTTGGTAAATGCCCTGCGAATCAATCTATTGCTTTGTGTGTTTAATATGATACCTCTGCCACCGCTTGATGGCGGTCGGGTTGCCGTCGGTCTTTTGCCGACGTCTTTGGCCGTGCCATTTGCCCGATTGGAACGCGTCGGATTTATTATTTTATTGGTGGCACTGTTTTTGCTGCCCTATTTAGGTGAAAAAATAGGTTTTGATCTGAACATCTTCCACTGGCTTGTCGCTGCACCAACGGAGTATCTTATGACCGTGTTTCTTACTATATTCGGATTGCTGGGATGACAAACCGTGCGGCAAAGGCCTCCTAATGGACATCACGGAAGACTTTGAAGACGGTCAGGTATTCGAAACGCCGTCGGGTGATAACGCATTTGTTGTTGATCTGGAGGGTTACGAAGGCCCCATTGACGTGCTCCTGGGCATGGCAAGAAATCAAAAAGTCGATCTTGCCCAAATATCAATTCTGGCCTTGGCCAACCAATATCTGGCGTTTGTCGAGCAGGCCCGCAAACACAATCTGGAACTGGCGGCTGATTATTTGGTGATGGCCGCTTGGCTGGCCTATTTAAAGTCAAAAATGCTATTGCCAGATACCAATGATGGCGAAGAACCAACCGGTGATGAAATGGCCGCCGCCCTCCAGTATCAACTGCTTCGCTTACAGGCCATGCGGGACGCGGGCGATAATCTGGTGAGCCGACCGCGCCTGGGCAAGGACTTTTTCAAAAGAGGTGAGCCGGAAAAATTCAGAACCAGTATCAATACAATTTATGAGTTGTCGCTGTTTGAACTCCTGAAAGCTTACGGTGAACAAAAACGCCGTAAGGAGGGTGCCGGGCCCATGCACATTGAGCCCTTCGAAATTTACACCGTCGAAGATGCCCTGGTTCGACTGCGTAAACTCCTAGGACCCATACCCGCGTGGCAAAATTTATGGAGTTTTCTGCCCGAAGGCCTTAAAGACGGCCTGATTTTTCGTTCCGCCATCGCCTCGACCTTTGCCGCCAGTCTGGAACTGGCAAAAGAAGGGCGTTTGACGGTTCGGCAGTCTGAAACCTATGGCCCAATTCAGATCAAACCGGGTACGCGCGAGTCCGACCCGGCGAACGATGACACCAATGATGTGGAACAACCCCACCCAAACCACAAAGACCAAGACAGATGAGTGACATTGACCTGCAACACCTGCGTATCCTCGAGGCTTATATATTTGCGTCGCCTGAGCCGGTTTCCGAACGGGCCCTGCAGAGCCGATTGCCGGAAGGCACGACAATTTCGCCATTGATGACGGAGTTGCAGACCCAATATGAAAACCGCGGTATAAATTTGGTCAGGGCAGGGAAGTCCTGGGCCTTTCGTACAGCCGACGATGTATCTTCGCTCCTCAATAAACAAGTTGATATCGGCCGGGCACCCTCCCGAGCCGCGATTGAGACCCTGGCGATTTGTGCCTATCACCAGCCGGTTACCCGCGCCGAAATCGAAGAAATCAGGGGAGTCAGCCTGTCCAAGGGAACCTTGGATGTGTTGTTTGAAGCTGGATGGATCAAACCGCGCGGCCGTCGGCAGACACCGGGAAGACCCGTCACCTGGGGCACAACGGACGAATTTCTCGACCATTTTGGCCTCAACGATATCCGCGACTTGCCGGGAATGGAGGATTTAAAAGCGGCAGGGCTACTGAATTCCGGCCCCGCCATTAACGCCTATACATCGCGTGGCACAGTTGGTGAAAAAACCAATGGGACCAACGGTGAGCAGGCCCCTGACGCGGAAATGCAAATGATTTTGGCCGACGAAGACAGCGCCGAATTACCACCCGAGACCCTGATGGACGAACCGCAGGAACAACCTGAACCCCTGCGTCTCGAAGAAGATTGATATCGCGCGCGCCATGACCTAACGACGGATCTATGACGTTTCAGGCAGGACCCAGCAGCCCGATGACGATCCGATTTAATGTCCAATACGATTTTTTCCAACAGGCCCTTTGTTACTTGAAGTCCTTTATGGCGAAAAGAGTCCTGTAAACGTCACTGCGGTCGGAATTAAAATATCAAACAGCTCAACCAGGCCTTATAGATTGCTGATAGATCCTACGCCCAACGGCAATATCCTTCCATATCCGTCGGGTACTGCCAACTGGCTGTGCGCCGTTATCCCGGAAAACCAACCGGCCTGAAATGCCACCGCTTAACGGGCGTTCAAAGCGCCGACCTCCAGTTATTATCCTGGCCTTTTAACACCACGGTGACGGTGTCCAGAAAATCCAAATACAGCCCATACCATGCATTGCTCCACCCGGAGCAATCTGCCATGATCCGGCAACTTTAAATTATGATGAAAACGGATAAAGCGTATGGGTGCATTTAGTATTTGGCACTGGTTGATCGTTCTGGTCGTCGTTCTTGTGCTTTTTGGTGGCGGCGGGAAAATCTCGCGGCTCATGGGCGATTTCGGCAAGGGATTGAAATCGTTCAAAAAGGGCATGAAGGAAGACGAAGGCGAAGCCGGCACTGCGGAAGAACCAAAAACCCTGAATTCTGAGGCGTCCAACGCCGGTGATCAGGCATCGGATAAAGACAAAGCTGCCAGTTAACGATGGATGTGCGGACCCCTGGTTCCGCATGATGACCGTTTCAGAGCTTTAACCCTTTCTTCGCGCCTAATATCTGGAGTTTATATCCGCCATGTTCGATATTGGATGGCAGGAATTATTTATCGTCGCTGTGCTGGCCATTCTGGTTGTCGGCCCACGCGATCTGCCGCGTACCTTGCGGACGGTCATGTCCTATATCCGCAAGGCGAAAGGCATGGCCCGGGAGTTTCAGAACGGCATCGACGAAGTCGCCCGTGAAGTTGAACTCGATGACATTCGCAAAGAAGCCAATAGTATTGCCAATATGGACCTGGAAAAAGAAGTGCAGGAGACCCTGGACCCGACGGGCTCACTGAACGCCAGTATGGATATGAGTGATGTCCAGAGTGCCATTCAGGAATCGGCAGACGCCATGAACAAAGACGAGGTTACCGCCCGAGACGGTGCGACAGCCGCCGCCGAACCGGCTCCGTCCGAGGTGCCTGACACCGCTCTTGCAGAGCCCACACAAAAAACAAGCGGGTAAGCAAATTGGCAGAATCCGATACCGTTGAAGAAGCAAAAATGCCGCTGCTCGATCATTTGATCGAATTGCGCCAACGATTGCTATGGTCTGCCCTCAGCGTTATTTTGCTGTTTTTTGTTTTCTATTATTTCGCCGAAAATCTCTATGGGTTCCTGGTCCAGCCGCTGGCCGATATCATGGAGCAATCGGGCAGGGACCGCCGTTTGATTTTTACCGCCCTGCACGAGGCTTTTTTCACCTATATTAAAGTCGCCTTTTTTGCTGCCATTTTTGTCTCGTTCCCGTTCATTGCCATGCAGCTCTGGATGTTCATTGCGCCCGGCCTTTATAAACACGAAAAATCTGCTTTTCTGCCTTTTCTGATCGCCACACCCATTTTATTTTTCATGGGCGGGTCCCTGGTTTATTATTACATTTTGCCCGTTGCCTGGAAATTTTTCCTGAGTTTTGAATCGGTCGGCGGTGCCGGCAGCATGCCCATTCAGCTGGAAGCAAAAGTCAACGAATACCTGTCGCTGGTTATGCGTTTGATTTTTGCCTTTGGCATATGTTTCGAA
>JAJFII010000099.1 GCA_021775095.1 Rhodospirillales bacterium | reverse complement strand
AGGACATGCCGGACCTATTCGAGCCTTGTTTTCGCAGAAGGCGTGAGCTTCCTGGCAAACCCCTTGGGGCGGGGTGCTTTATCTCTCTGGCTTCGTTGAAAAAACTTGAAAACCGTGAGGTTTCCTGCGTCTTTCCGCCTAACCGACAAGAAAAATCACCTCCGCAGAATGGATGAAATTAATGGGTCCTGGCCCTAGAAAAAATGGTGCAAAATTAGATGACAAAAACCGAACAAAAAAAACTGATCCGTGCCTTAAATGGAGAAGTTCTTACACGCCCGCCATTTTGGTTCATGCGTCAAGCGGGAAGATACCTGCCTGAATATCGTAAAATTCGGGCGACAGCAAAAAACTTTCTGAATTTTTGTTACACGCCGGACCTGGCGATAGAAGTAACTTTGCAACCCCTGCGCCGGTTACATACGGACGCAGCGATTATGTTTTCCGATATTCTGGTAATCCCCGATGCCCTCGGGCAAAAGGTTGCTTTTAAGGAAGGGGAAGGGCCCGTTCTCGAACCCATTCGCAATGTCGGACAATTGGCGGCATTAAGTACCGATGGACTGCATGACCATTTGCGGCCCGTTTATGAAATTCTATCTCGCCTGTCCCTGGAGATCCCCGCCACAACAGCGTTAATTGGGTTTGCCGGCGCGCCGTGGACGCTGGCCATATATATGGTTGAAGGACGCGGTGGCACGGAATGTGGAACTGCCCGGCTATGGGATTATCAAGACCCTGAGGGATTTAAAAAACTGATGGATCTATTGGAAGAGGCTGTCAGCATGTATTTAATCCAACAGGTGGCAGCAGGCGCCGAGGTCCTGCAATTGTTTGATAGTTGGTCCGGTGTGTTGTCAGAAAATCAGTTTCGTCGATTGGTCATCGAACCAAACCGCCGAATTGTTGAGCGGGTGCGGTCCGTTTACCCAAAAATTCCGATTATCGGATTTCCAAGAAATGCGGGAAGTAAATACCTGGACTTTATAACTGAAACGGCCATGAACGGGATCAGTATTGATCATTCCGTCGGACTAAAATGGGCACGTGATTATCTGCAGCCTCACGCTTGTGTACAGGGCAATTTGGATAACCATGTTCTTATGGCCGGAGGCGATGCTTTGGATTCAGCGGTAATTGATATTTTAACATGTCTGAGTAATGGCCCCTTCATATTTAATTTAGGTCATGGTATTTTGCCGCCGACGCCTCCGGAAAATGTCGAACGGGTGGCTGAATTGATCAACAACTGGACCGGATCCTGAGGATATGGATAAACGCATAGCCGTTGTGCTCTTTAACCTCGGAGGGCCAGATAGTCCGGAAGCCGTACAACCTTTTTTGTTTAATCTGTTTTTTGATCCCGCAATCATTCGATTGCCACTGCCTTTGAGATGGTTATTAGCCCGATTTATTTCGAAACGACGGGCTCCAGTCGCACAAGAAATTTATCATCACCTTGGTGGCAAGTCGCCGATTCTTGGTTTAACGGAAGATCAGGCGAAAGTTTTGCAACAAAGCCTTTCAGAAATGGGGGAGGTGAAGTGTTTTATTGCCATGCGTTACTGGCATCCCATGAGTCTGCAAGCGGCGGAGCGTGTAAAAAAGTTTGCTCCCGATGAAATCATTTTGTTGCCCTTGTACCCACAATTTTCAACAACAACATCCGGTTCTTCGATAACCGAATGGAAACGGGCCGCGGCCTTTGTCGGATTAAAATCCGATACCTATGGGGTTTGTTGTTACCCGACGGAACCCGGATGGGTCACTGCCCAGGCCCAGTTGATATCTGAAAAAATGACAGAGGTTAAAAATCCGGGTCAGATTCGATTGTTATTTTCGGCCCATGGCTTGCCGAAAAAAATTGTTGATGCTGGCGATCCATATCAATATCAGGTTGAACAAACGGCTAATGCCGTTGTCAAAAAACTCGATTTCCCGGTAAGTGACTGGTCCATTTGTTATCAGAGTAAAGTGGGTCGTTTGGAATGGATCGGGCCGTCGTTAGACGGGGAAATTCACCGTGCAGCCAATGACGGTGTCGGTGTTATGATAATCCCGATTGCTTTTGTTTCGGAGCATTCAGAAACCCTCGTGGAACTGGATATCGAATATCGCGCATTGGCCAAACAGTTGAAAATTCCCGAGTTTCATCGGGTTCGTGCAGTTGCGACGCAAACAGCTTTTATTGACGGTTTGGCCAATTTGGTCCGCAATACCCGGGACCGTAAAAAGCGCTTGGGCAGTCAAGGTGACAGGGGACAACGCCTGTGCCCATCGGACCACACAGACTGCCCCTTAAAAAAATAGTTGGTTAAATCAACATGGAAATTACAATTGACATATATCTTTGGCTTAAAGCTTTTCATATAATAGCGGTTATTTCCTGGATGGCCGGCTTGCTCTACCTGCCACGGCTGTTTGTTTACCATTGTGACACAAAACCAGGGTCACAGCAGTCTGAAACCTTTAAGCTGATGGAGCGCCGGTTGCTGCGGGCAATTATGAACCCGGCTATGCTGGTATCCTTGGCCTTAGGCCTGCTCATGGCGTATACGCTGGGATCGGCTGTCTGGATGGAAATATGGTTTGTCATAAAACTCATCTGTCTGGTGGGATTGTTATTCATGCATCTGTTGATGGCCAAATGGCGTAAGGATTTTGAGTTAGATATAAACACAAAATCTCCGCGATTTTTTCGTTATATGAACGAAGTCCCGACAGTTCTGATGATCATCATTGTCCTGATGGTCGTTATTAAACCTTTTGCCGGAATTGGTTAGCTCGGGCATGCGGTTTGAGCGGAGATCCTTGCTGCCGTTTGTTAAATCAATATTTGACTTGTTTACGCGCTTACGTTAAGAAACTCCGGCAATTAAAAAATCGCACGCGTATTCACGCACTTATTTTCAAAAGAAAAATAGAGTATTTGAAATTCAGGGCTTTGCCTTTCCGTATATTTAAAAGTACGCAGCCTCTACTTCCCCACCCATCACCTAATATTGTTAAGCAATACGGTATGAAACCTTTCACTAAAATCAAAATTGAACCGGAACTACGGCAATGAATCTTAAGGATTTAAAATCCAAGACCCCTCCTGATCTGTTGGCATTCGCGGAAGAACTGGAAGTCGAAAACGCCAGTACTTTACGCAAACAAGATATGATGTTTGCCATATTGAAACACCTGGCCGATGACGAAGTCGCAATTTTTGGTGAAGGTGTACTGGAAGTTTTACAGGACGGTTTTGGTTTCCTGCGCAGTCCTGAATCCAATTATCTGCCTGGACCGGATGATATTTATGTATCTCCCAGCCAAATTCGTCGATTTAGTTTACGAACCGGCGATACGGTTGAGGGGCAAATTCGAGCACCAAAAGAAGGCGAGCGATATTTTGCTCTGCTAAAGGTAAATCTGGTTAATTTTGCCGACCCGGGTGATGTCCGACATCGCATCAATTTCGACAACCTGACGCCGCTTTATCCAGAAGAACGCCTGAATATGGAAATTGACAGTCCCGAGATCAAGGATCCGACTTCGCGAGTCATGGACCTGATCACGCCAATTGGCAAAGGCCAACGGGCATTGATTGTCGCGCCGCCGCGGACGGGAAAAACAGTGATGCTGCAAAACGTCGCAAAATCGATCGCCGCCAATCATCCAGAATGTTATTTGATTGTGCTTCTGATTGACGAACGACCGGAGGAAGTTACCGATATGTCGCGCTCGGTGAAAGGCGAAGTTATCAGTTCAACCTTTGACGAACCGGCAACCCGACATGTTCAGGTGACCGATATGGTCCTTGAAAAAGCCAAACGACTTGTCGAACACAAACGCGATGTGGTTATTTTGTTGGATTCCATAACCCGATTGGCGCGCGCCTATAATACGGTCGTTCCCTCGTCTGGCAAGGTTTTGACCGGTGGGGTTGATGCAAACGCCCTGCAGCGTCCGAAACGGTTTTTCGGTGCGGCCCGTAATATCGAAGAAGGCGGCTCCCTGACGATCATTTCAACGGCTTTGATTGATACGGGTTCGCGCATGGACGAAGTCATTTTTGAAGAGTTTAAGGGAACCGGCAATTCTGAGATCATCCTCGACCGCAAACTGTCCGATAAACGGACCTGGCCGACCATCGATATAACCAAATCAGGAACACGCAAGGAAGAATTACTGGTCGACAAAGCGACCTTGTCAAAGATGTGGGTTTTACGGCGAATCCTCATGCCAATGGGCGTCTCCGACGGTATGGACTTCCTGTTGGACAAGATTAAACATTCGAAAAACAATTCGGATTTCTTTGACTCCATGAATACCTGAGGCCAGCCGGAGCCTGTGGCAAGCGCTCGCGCGAGGTAAAACCGATGAATTTCGCTGAATGGCTCAATGAGAATCTAATTATAGCCGGTGGTATTGGAATCCTGTTGGGCGTTGTCGTCAAATACATCGTCCGGGGTTTGAAAGCCGGCGGCAATAAAAAATAGGTGCGTCGTTACCGTGTTTTGGCGATATTTAAATCGCCGCATATGCCCTAACCCATTGATTACGAACACTCGTCCATGGCACAACATTAGCCTTCGATGATAACGAAGACCCTATCGGTTTGACATGGTCACTGCTAAGGACAGACCGGTGACCGCCAAAAACATGGAAAACAGCATCAACATCCAACCCCAAATATCGATGTTCTGACCAACATCGATACCCATTGCAGTGCCGTTTTTGGACAGAAAAAAGGCTACGGAAAAAATTAAACACACAGTCGATACAACCAATGCCAAAATTCCAACCCGACCCTTCGTGTCGTCGGCCAGGCTGGCTTTTCTTTTTTTTTGTGCCATTTGTATAAAACCCCCATCCGCCTCAGCGTCGTTTAAGCATAGAGTGATGACAGCGACAGAGACAAGGAACGATTTAACCTCTAATCTCCGGATGTTGGTGCTGAGCGGACGTGATTGGCTAAAATTTCCAGGAGTTTTTTGACAAAGGGATTTACCGGCTGCAGCATTGTATTAAATTGCTGCTGGGTAACCACCATAAGGCTAACTTCCCCCTTATAGGCCCGAGCCGAGGCCATCCGAGGTTTGTTATCAATTAAGGCCATTTCACCAAACATTGTACCGGGCGGTAAAATACCCAGGCTGGTTTCCAGAACGGACCCGGAATCCGATGAGGTTTTAAATATTTCAACGTTCCCACTCTTAACAATAAATGCTTCCTGCCCAGATTCATGTTCACGGAAGATATACTGATTATCCGTAAATACCTTGATCTGTGCGCCTCGGCGCTCGCCTTCGCCGCGCCGTGGCGTGTTTCGCTTGTCATCTGAACCGGGGTTCTCTGAAGGTCCCATGATACAACTCTAATATTGTTATGACGCTTCTATTAAAGAGAGTATTTTTAAAAAATTCAACAGACAGATTGTATGCACCTGCGCTATTTTACCTGCCGATTTCAGGTTTCCGTTTTATCCGTATGTTCAATTGTCTGTGGTTTTTTATCACCGGTCTCTTTCGGTTCCGTTATATCGACAAAATCGCCATCAATGATGCCATCGTTCGCTGTTCGGCCCGGATAACCGGTACCGGCCCCGTGGCGGCGCGCCCTGTTGCCAATAAAACGTCCACCCAGGCCGCGCAAAAACACCCGGACCGGCGGTAAAAACATTAAAAACCCCATGGTATCCGTAACGAACCCCGGGGTCAGCAATAGGGCTCCTGCGAAGACCAGACATAACCCGTCAAACACTTCTTCCATGGGAAACCGGTTTTCCCGCAGGCTTTCCTGTGCCCGACCCAGAACGGACAAACCCTGCCAGCGCAACAACGCGGTACCGGCAATAGCGGTGATGAAAACCACAGCAATGGTATTAAACAGCCCAATACGCTCTCCGACGTGGATAAAAACCGCGATTTCCAGGATTGGCATTCCAATCAGGAAAAAAAGAATAAACAGCCCCATACTTGCCCTTTCGCCATTGTGGGCCTATGTAGCTGACATGAGGGCGTCATAGGCGCTTTTGTTTAGACGATCAGATCGAAATGCAATTGCATAGTAGACCTGAGCGATGATTGCCGTTAGGTTTGAATTGTCGGCCTGACGGTCATGTTTAACCTGTGAAGCTTGGTGGTCTTGTACCCATCAAACTCTCTAAAAATAAGCCAAAAAAAGCTATGGGCAACGGTTTCCAGTTTATTGATATCATTTTATTCGCAATGATCGCGATTTTTCTTGTTCTGCGCTTGCGTGGCGCGCTGGGGCGACGCGATGGTCACGACGGATCCAATATGCGCGACCTGTTTAATCAGGAACCTCCGGAAGGTGAATCCGCCCAGGAAAATAACGTGGTCAATTTAAAAGAGAGAAAACCGTCGGCGAAACCGGTAGATGTCCCGGCCCTTGATCAGGACCTGGAACCGGCAAATGATATTGACGCATCGGAAACGGTGGCCGACGACGACCCCTTGGCTGTCGGTTATGCGCAAATCCGCCGTTATGATCCGAACTTTAATGAAGAGGATTTTATGGTTGGTGCCCGCGTCGCCTTTGAGATGATTTTAAACGGATATGCGTCCGGCGACACCGGCACATTGCGAGCTTTATTAAGTAATGACGTCTATGGAAACTTTGCCAAGGCCATCCAGGACCGGGAACAAGCGGGCCATAAGATGGAAGATACACTGGTCGGTATCATGAAATCGGATCTGGTTGAAATTTATATGGAGGGCACTGTCGCCCACGTCACGGTTAAATTTGTCTCTGAACAGGTTAACGCCGTACGGGACGAAAATGGCGACGTTGTTGAAGGCAATCCGAATACGGTTCTGACGGTCACAGATTTTTGGACATTTGCCCATGAAACCAAAACATCAGACCCCAACTGGACACTGGTTGCCACGCGCAGCCTCGACTAAATCGACCATGCCCTGGCGTGCCGGTCCGTCTGTTTTTTTGCTGGTGGCGACCCTGGGGCTTGCGGCCTGTTCAAGATTTTTACCCTCCCTGCCCGCCGCCCAAGTGGTGGATCCAAAACCCCGCACGCCGACCATGGAATATTTCGTTAAAACCTTCGCAGATTTGCCCGGCTGGGTTGCTGACAACCATGCGGAATCCCTACCTGCCTTTGTCCGCTCCTGCGACAAAATAGAACAGCTGCCGAAGGACCAAAAGATGGGTAACCTGCGGGAAATGGGAGCCGTTTCGGACTGGTTGCCGCTGTGTCAAGCGGCGCGTATTATCCGCCCCGGAAATAAAGTTGAAGCCCAATATTTTTATGAAACAAAATTTACCCCCTATCTGGTCAGGAACCGCGAGGTGGCAAAAGGTTTGTTTACCGGATATTATGAGCCGGACCTGCGCGGCGCCTTTGGCCCCGATAACCGATACCGGTTTCCAATTTATGCAAAACCTAATGATTTGATAGGTTCGGACCTCGGGCAGTTTGATCACCGGTTTAAGGGCCGAACGGTGGGTGGGCGCATTGTCGACGGAAAATACATTCCCTACTTTACCCGGGCAGAAATCGAAGATGGCGCCTTATCTGGCCGTCAACTGGAAACCGTCTGGGTGGATAGTGCAACCGATGCCTTTGTCCTGCATATCCAGGGATCGGGTCGCATTATCCTGCCCGATGGGTCGCATGTGCGGGTTGGCTATGCTGGTCGCAACGGTCACCGTTACACTGCCATTGGTCGGGAACTTGTTGCTGCCGGAGAATTACGCCTTGAAGATGTGACCATGCCCGCCATTCTTGAATGGATCGACCGAAATCCGATTGCTGCGGTCGCCTTGATGCGTAAAAATAAATCCTTTATTTTTTTCCAGATCGTAGATGGTGCAGGGCCAATTGGAGCACAGGGTGTGCCCTTGACCCCAGGCCGCAGCCTTGCGGTTGATCGGGCATTTTTCCCCATGGGAATACCCTTTTGGTTGGATATAACGGAACCGGGAACATTTGGTGCCGGTTTACTTCGACGATTGGTTATTGCCCAGGATACGGGATCAGCCATAAAAGGTCCTGTACGGGGAGACTTTTTTTGGGGCCACGGCCGCGAAGCGGCAAGAAAAGCCGGACTTATGAAGGACCCAGGCGAATTTTATATGTTACTCCCGCGTACTGCTGCGCGACCTGTGGTGATCAATTGATGCGTTCGCCCAACTCCACACAAGGAAGTTTCACTCATGCCCGTTCCTAAATCTGCGGCCCCCGACACCCCCCATGTTGGCCTGTTCGTAACGTGTTTGGTTGATTTAACCCGCCCGTCCGTGGGTTTTGCCGCACTCAAGCTGCTTCAATTGGCAGGTTGCCGGGTGTCCGTACCAGAGCACCAGACTTGTTGCGGCCAACCTGCGTACAATTCCGGTGACAAATCCAACACGCGGAAAATAGCCAAACAAACAATTGCTGCCTTTGAAGAATATGATTACGTGGTTGTTCCGTCGGGCTCCTGTGGTGGAATGATCAGTCACCATTATCCATCCTTGTTTGATAAAACCGATTCCTGGCGGCAACGGGCAGAAGATCTATCAAATAAAACCTTTGAGTTGATCCTATTTTTAAAAGATATCATTAAGACGCCGGAAATTACGGCAAAATGTTCCGCCAAAATGACCTATCATGACTCCTGCTCAGGATTGCGGGAGCTTGGAATTAAAGAGCAACCGCGTGATCTTCTTGCAAATGTCCAGGGCCTCGATTTGGTTGAAGGCGATCAAGCGGAAGTCTGCTGCGGATTTGGCGGATTGTTTTGTGTCAAATATCCAGACATTTCGGAAAGTATGCTAGATCAAAAAATTGACGATCTGCTAAAAACCAATGCCGATTTGGTCCTCGGCGGCGACCTGGGTTGTTTAATGAACATTGCCGGGCGCCTCACCAGACGCGGTTCGGAAATTCAGGTTCGACATATTGCCGAAGTCCTGGCGGGGATAACCCAGGTGCCTGCGATCGCCGCGCCTGAGACGGCAGGAAATTAACCATGGAAACAAATCCCGCTACTTTTAAGGAAAACGCAAAACAGGCCATTGCTAATGAGACCCTGCAAGTGGAGCTTGCCCGTTTGAGTCTTGGATTTCCCATTCGACGCCAACAGGCCGCCGACAGGATGCCAGAGTTTGAGCAGTTGCGCGATCAGTCGCGAGACATTAAAAACCATGTTCTGGCCAATTTGGATCACTATCTACAAACCTATGAAACCCAGGTACAGGCACTGGGGGGCCAGGTTCACTGGGCCCGAAATGCCGAAGAAGCCCGGGCTCAGATTCTAAGGATCTGTAAAGCGACGAATGCCAAAACCGTTACCAAATCGAAATCTATGATTGGCGAAGAAATAGCCATTAACGGCTTTCTTGAAGCCAACGGCATAACGCCCATTGAAACCGACCTGGGTGAATATATCATACAACTGAGAAAGGAACCCCCCAGTCACATCATTGCGCCAGCGATACATGTTTCAAAAGCCCAGGTTGAAGCCGATTTCCGACGGGTTCACACGGATCTGCCGGTCGATCGAAACCTGGATGACCCGTT
>JAJFII010000098.1 GCA_021775095.1 Rhodospirillales bacterium | reverse complement strand
TTCGCCAAAAGATTGAAACAGAAAGGCAAACCCCATAAACTCGTTCTCATCGCCGTCGCCAGAAAACTACTCATTATCGCAAATGCAATGATCGCTAAAAATCAAATGTGGAAGACTGTGTGTAGATACAGTTGCTAGGTGATTTCAGTGGAATTTCCATGTAAATAATCGTATCGGGCGGCGACACGTCAGGGCCGGGAGTTTCCTGAAAGCCCATTGACTTGTATAACCCAATGGCTTGTTTCAGGAAGCCGATGGTTTCAAGGGACATTTTTTGGTAGCCCATTTCGGCCGCGTCGCGCAGGCAAAGGGCCACCAAATGACGGCCAAACCCACAATGGCGCCAGGCTTTGCGCACATAAAGCCGTTTCATTTCACACCGTTCGTCGTCCCGGCGGCGAAGCGCCACACAACCAACCACGGTTTCAGTTTTTTTTCCATAACCAAATAAAAGTGCCCCCTGGGCGGCCCGTAGCCTCCCGGCAGGGCCTGCAATTCGCCTTCAAAGTCCTGAAAACACAGTTCCACATTTAACCCGTCCTGGTATTCGCGAAAAAGGTCGCGGATGTGGTTCATAGGGACAGCGCTCGAGGCCTGAAAAATATGGAACCGGTCATTCATGGCAAAAAGATTTGGCCTTCCAGGTAAAGTTTGGCCCGCCCGGCCATTTTCACCCGGTCACCGACAAGCTGACAGTAAAGATCCCCGCTCCGCTGCGAAACCTGACGCGCGTGGAGTTTGCTTTTGCCCAGGCGATCAGCCCAATAGGGGACCGACGTGCAATGGGCAGACCCGGTTACCGGGTCTTCGTCAATACCTTGATGCGGAGCAAAATAGCGTGATACAAAATCGCAATTATCGCCAGGCGCGGTGATAATCAGACCATCGCCACCGAGCGCTTTGATATAGCCAATATCCGGGACAAAAGACGTCACCTGCGTGGCATCCTCGTACACGGCCAGGTTTTTTACCGCCCGGAGATAAACCTGTGGCAGGATCCCGTGCGCCGCCCGGTAACCGTCGGGCACGGGACAGGGAGTAGCCGGCAGCGCCGGAAAATCCATTTCAATCATATCGCCCCTGCGCTCGACCTGTAAAATTCCGCTTTTTGTCTTGAAGGATAGGCAATCAGAGCCGGGCTTTAGTTTTTCGAAGATTAAATGGGACGCAGCCAGGGTTGCATGACCGCACAGATCGACCTCAGCCGCCGGTGTAAACCATCGAAGGTCATAGGTTGCGGGCCCCGTTTGCACAAAAAACGCGGTTTCCGACAGATTGTTTTCAGCCGCAATCTGCTGCATGAGTTGGTCCGCCAGCCAATCGTCGAGAGGACAAATTGCAGCCGGGTTTCCGGCAAACACCCGTTCGGAAAAAGCGTCGATCTGGTAGATGGGAAGTCCCGTCATAAGGCCTCGACAACGGCTTGACCGAGGGCGCGGGTATTGGCCGTCCCCCCCATATCCGGTGTCAGGTGGGCACCTTCCAGGATAACGGTTTCAATTGCCCTGACAATATTATCCGCCGCCGCCTGGTGACCCAGATGCTCGAGCATCATCGCTGCGGACCAGATCTGGCCGATCGGATTGGCGATGCCCTGCCCGGCAATGTCCGGGGCTGAGCCATGTACAGGCTCGAAGCAGGACGGGTAATCGCGCTCTGGATTGATATTGGCGCTCGGTGCAATACCGATGGTTCCGGCAATGGCAGGCCCCAGATCCGACAGAATGTCGCCGAACAGGTTGGATCCGACAACAACGTCAAACCAATCGGGATTGCGGACAAAATGCGCGGTCAGAATATCGATGTGAAATTTGTCGGTTGAACATTCCGGATAGTCTTTCGAAATGATTTCAAAGCGCTCGTCCCAGAACGGCATGGAATGAATAATGCCATTGGATTTGGTTGCCGACGTCACATGTTTGCGCTCGCGGGTTTTGGCAAGTTCAAAGGCAAACCGCATAATGCGGTCAACGCCGCGCCTTGAAAAAATACTTTGTTGAACGGCAAATTCGTCGTCCGTCCCGCGGTACATACGACCACCGATTTCCGAATATTCGCCTTCATTGTTTTCCCGCACGATCCAAAAATCGATATCACCCGGCCCCCGACCGGCCAGCGGGCAGGCCATACCCTCGAACAATCGCACCGGGCGTATATTGGCATATTGTTGAAACTCACGGCGGATTGGAATCAGCAGTCCCCATAGGGAAATATGATCGGGGACACCCGGAAACCCAACCGCACCCAACAAAATGGCGTTGTGATCCTTGATCTGCGCAAGACCATCTTCCGGCATCATTGCGCCTTCGTTGTGGTATCGCTCGCAACTCCAATCCTTTTCATCATACTGAAAGGAAAGATCATGGCGGGTGGCGATCACGTCAAGAACCCGCAACGCTTCAGGCATCACTTCGTTACCGATGCCATCACCTGGAATTACCGCTATTTTATAACTGTTTGTACTCATTTATCAGGGGTCTCCTGTTCGGGGGCCGTCAGCCCGTGGCCAGTCGGATGTTAACCCGGCGGTTGTGTTTGCCTTTATTTTCAATTTTACCGACTTCAAGCCGCCCGATTTCGCTGGTCCGCCTGACGTGGGTGCCACCACAGGGTTGCAGATCGACCTGGTTGCCAATTTTCATTAACCGCACCCGTCCGGATCCCGTCGGCGGTTTAACCGACATGGTGCGTACCAGATCTTCGTTAGCGGCCATTTCGGCGTCGGTTATCCATAAAATTTCCAATTCGTGGTCTTCGTCGACCCATTGATTGAGTTTGACGGTTATGGCGTCCTTATCAAGGGCCGTGTCCTGCAAATCAAAATCCAGCCGACTCTTATCGGGGCCAACCGATCCACCGGTTACGCCACCGTCAATGGCCGCACACAGCAGATGGCAGGCGGTATGCATGCGCATTAATTTATGTCGGCGGTCCCAGTCGATTTGCGCCGTCACCCGGTCACCGGCGCGCAGGTCTCGGGCATCGCCGGTTATATGGCAATATCGACCGGTATCGCGATCTTTTCGAGTATCGGTTATCTCGATCTCACTTCCGTCCGTCCGGCGCAGTCGACCGCTATCCCCCAGTTGCCCGCCGCCCATGGCATAAAATACGGTTCTATCCAATTCAATGCCCCCGTCGTCCACCGAAACCACGAGGGCCTCGCAGCTTTTTAGATAGGAATCGTCGCGGAATAATTCTTCAGTCATGGATACCTCACTCCTGGGATCAACTTTCAGATAATCTAACGCCTCAATGCTGGCGCGCCAATGCTTGAGTAAACAACCCGCGGTCCGCATTGCCACCGGATAAAATCAGAGCCACTTTTTTATTTTGCATGCGGGATTTTTCCTTTATCAACCCTGCCAATGGTGCCGCCCCTGCCCCTTCACTGGTATTGTGGGTATCCGTGAAATAGATCCCCATGGCATCCAGAATTTCGTCTTCCGAAAGACTGACGATTCGGTCCGCACCGGCGAAAATAATTTCCAGCGCCGCCGGGTCTGGCACCCGACAGGCCATACCGTCAGCCAGGGTGTCGGCGGAATTCGTCGAAATGGCTTTTTTTGCTTCAAAGGACAAGGCGTAACTTGCGGCGTTGGCAGCGACGACGCCAACCACTTTGGCTGTTGAACGAACGGCATCGCGCGCCGCGATAACACTGCAGATACCCGACCCCAAACCAATCGGCACGTAAACCGTATGGAGATCGGGAACGGCTTTAAACAATTCCATGCCATAGGTAGCGACCCCCTGGACCAACCACGGCGAAAAGGACGGCACCATATGTAGGTTACGGTCCTGAGCCAGGTCGATGGCATAGACTCTGGCTTCCTCAAAATCGCTTCCGTGCTCAATCAGTTCAGCGCCATAAGCACGCATGGCCGCATTTTTTTCCGGGTTATTGCCGTGCGGCACCAATATGGTCGCCGACAACCCCGATTTTGCTGCCGCCAGGGCAATACTTTGCCCGTGATTTCCCCGGGTCGCCGCCATGACACCCCGACATTGCGGCTGATCAACCTTGAGACGAGCCATGTAGGTTAACCCGCCACGGACTTTAAAGGCACCCGTCGGTGCTTGATTTTCATGTTTAACCCAAACTTCCGCACCGATCCGTTGGCACAGCAATGGCCAGCAGATTTGCGCTGTTGGTGTCATATGGCCATAGACAATTTCGGCGCTGGCCTGGAGGTCGTGCTTAGAAACGAATGACATGATTACCTTTCACCGGAAATTTGACGCCAATTCCCTGTTGGTTTAATAGGTGCCTTGATGGGATCGGCTTCAGACTCGCTGGTTTCCATTATTCCGCCCAGAACGGTTTAGACACTTCGTCAACCACCTGGCTGCGTGACAACCCAATATCATTTAGGCGGCCTGAATCCAATTGTTTCAATTGTCGGCGTTGACCCGCGCGCTCCCGCCATTGATACAATTGACGCCCGACTTTTGCACCCATTCGAAAGGGGAAATTCCACATGGCCTCGCCCCTCCTGCTTATGAAGTCTACAGGGAATTTTATGGCTTTATCGACGACAATTGCATAATTTATTTTGTACGTTTCCAGCATATTGTACCCCTTTTTGTCATCACATTGTACCTATATAATTGACATATAAATCGATGCAATGTAAATATTGTACTATGACAATATGGACACCTGATATTTCTCAAACGACCGGGCCCAAATACCTGGCCATTGCCAATGCCATTGCCAGGGCCATTTCAAAGGGTCAACTGTTGCCCGGTGAAAAGTTACCGCCGCAACGCAATTTGGCTTATGACCTGGGCGTTACGCTCGGCACAATCACCCGGGCCTACCAGGAAGCAACCCGACGGGGTTACGTCGATGGCGAAGTCGGGCGGGGCACCTATGTGCTGGATCCCCTGCATGCAACCAGCCCAGCCGGAAGTTTCATGACCAAGCCGGTTTTGTCTGATAGGGGATTGGATTTTTCCCTTGCAACACCAGTCATTGGCCAGGCTGGCGATCGCCTTGCGCAAACGTTGCGCGACGTGTCGGAGGCAGGAAATCTCGACGAATTAACGGACTATCAAAGGAATACCGGCCACCCCGATCATCTGGCGGCCGGGGCAAAATGGGTTTCGTCCTTTGGTTTGGCGGCCCCCGTTGACCGGATTGCGATTACCAATGGCGCTCAGCAGGGGGTATTTTTGAGTTTCATGACGGTCGCCCGCCCAGGCGAGTTGATCCTGACGGAAGCCCTGACCTATCCAGGCATCATCCATCTGGCCAATCAAATGGGTTATCAATTACAGGGCGTTGCCATGGATGAGTTTGGCATCCGCCCCGATGCCCTGGAAGAGGTATGTCGACGGCAATCGCCGAAAGCCCTGTATACCATGCCAACACTCCATAACCCGACAACAATAACCATGCCGGTTGTACGCCGCCGTGACATTGCGGCCATTGCCCGGACCTATGGCCTTTATATTATTGAAGACGATATTTGGGGTGCTTTGCCCGAAGCGCCACCGCCGCCGATTACCCACTTTGCACCGGAATTGAGTTTTTACGTTTCAGGGTTATCCAAAGGAATGGCTGGTGGTTTGCGGGTGGGATATGTGTTGGCACCAGAATCCAGAGCCCTGAGTTTGCGTGGCATGGTTCGTTTGAACAACTGGATGACCGCGCCGTTAATGGCGGAAATCGCCCGCCGCTGGATCGACGACGGAACCGGGCGCGCAATCATTCACTGGCAGCGACAACAGGCCCGACTGCGGACACAACTGGCAAATGACGCCCTAGCCGCTTTTACCATGCATTCAGATCCGGCGGCGTTTCACGTCTGGCTTGAATTGCCATCGCCCTGGCGCGGAAACGCCTTTCGTGCGGAAGCGGAACAAAAAGGCGTTTATTTGGCGTCGGGGGAAGCTTTTGTGGTGGGCCGCGATGTCGCCCCCCATGCTCTTCGGATCTGCCTGGGTGGCAATAAATCCGTAACCGATGTCAAACGGGGGCTGGAAATCATCGTCGATATTCTTAATTCCCGTCCCGACACGGGATTTGCCCTGGTTTAATTGGCGGTAGCCAAGGGGGCAAAACGACGACCCAGCCCGGCCCCCATAAAGAGCCAATGCCGACGCAATAATTCTTGGTTTAAAGGATTACTCCGCCGCCAATTCTACGGCTGCGGCAATGTCTTGAACAACAGAAGCGATCAACGTTTCATCATCGCCTTCCGCCATGACGCGAATCAACGGTTCCGTACCAGATTTACGGATCAGTATACGGCCCGAACTCGACAATCGCGATTCGCCTTCTTTGATTGCTTCCTGAACCTGTCGACTTTCGAGCGGCTGACCGCCACTGAAGCGGACATTCTTTAACAACTGCGGTAACGGATTAAAAAGCCGTGTACTGTCGCTGGCCGGGCGACCGGACGCGGCAACGACAGCCAACACCTGTAACGCCGCCATTAATCCGTCACCCGTTGTTGAATGATCACCCATAACAATATGGCCCGATTGTTCACCGCCGATGTTAAACCCATGGGCACGCATATGTTCAACCACATAACGGTCACCGACTTGCGTCCTCGCCAGATGTAATCCGGCGTCCGTCAGATATTTTTCAAGGCCGAGATTTGACATCACAGTGGCAACCACTCCGCCGCCCTTTAAAAGACCTCGATCCAGCCAGTATTTCGCAATCAAAGCCATAATTTGATCGCCATCAACCATATCACCGCGCTCATCACAAACCATCAATCGGTCGGCGTCACCGTCCAGGGCGATACCGATATGGGCACCGTGTGAAACCACCTGTCCCCGCATGTAATCGGTGTCCGTGGAACCACACCCCTTGTTGATATTGTAGCCGTCCGGATCCGTACCCACCGGGATAACTTCCGCTCCCAGTTCCCAGAGAACTTCCGGCGCGACTTTGTAAGCAGCTCCGTTTGCACAATCGATGACAACCTTTAAACCATCCAGCCCCTGCCCGCGAGGAAATGTCCGCTTTACAAATTCCGTATAACGGCCCACCGCATCATCCAACCGTTTCGCCCGTCCCAGTTTAGAGGGGTCAATTAATTTTTCGGTGAGTCCACCGGCGACATTCGCCTCGATTTCCGCTTCGACAGTATCGGACAATTTATATCCGTCTGGACCAAACAATTTTATCCCATTGTCCTCGAACGGATTATGGGAAGCAGAGATCATAACCCCTAAATCGGCTCTCAAGGACCGTGTCAGCATGGCAATGGCCGGGGTTGGCATGGGACCCACTAAGATCACATCCATGCCCATGGAAATGAATCCGGACGTTAAAGCCGGTTCCAGCATATATCCCGACAACCGGGTGTCCTTACCGATGACAACACGGTGGCGATGGTCGCCGGTTCGAAATTGCAGGGCCGTCGCCATCCCGACTTTCAGGGCGACTTCAGCCGTCATATTTCCGCGATTGGCGGTGCCGCGAATTCCATCGGTGCCGAATAGCTGTCTTGTCATATCAAATGCCGATTGTTTCAGATAAATGAGATTAACCCGAAATCTTACCAATATCAGGTCACATTTTATTTCATAATGTTAGGCGCTCAGGGTTAATTTTCGATTAGCCGAAAATCATTTGGCGTTAAAGGAATGCCACAAGCAGTTGCTCCCATTCGTCCTTAATCGGGCCAGACGGCACGGGTTTGTCGGCGCGCCGATACCAATAGGCGGCGTTTCCAAGGTCGCCCTCATCACGGTGTAAAAAGGCATGGGTCCAGTCGCCATCGGGACTTTTTTGGTTTTGGGCGATTTGATGGGCCATCTCCCAGTTGCCCTTTGCCTGGTGCCACAGGGCCTGTAATAGAGGCGATAAATCGGCCGGCGGGGTGGCGTCGGACAATGTATTCTTAAATTCCTCACCTGTCACAGTTTACTCTCCTTACCTGTTGTTACCGATTGAATGTGATCGTAAATAATCAATGCCTGCCTGGTCTCGGCCACATCATGCACTCGAAAAATCTGTACCTTTTTCATACAGCCATAGAGGGCCCCAGCCAAGGAGCCCGGGAGCCGGTCCTTTGGTTGCTTCACGTCCGCCAAGGCACCAATAAAACTTTTCCGAGATATGCCCAGGACAAGGGGACATCCGTGATCATGTAAATCGCCGATATGATGAAGGATCTGCAGATTATGTTCAACGGTTTTGCCAAATCCAATTCCCGGATCAATGGCGATTTGCGAGCGACCAATTCCTGCCGTTTCACAGGCCTTGATCCGCTCTCCCAAATATCGGGAGACATCTTTCACAGGGTCGTCATATTGCGGGTTATTTTGCATGTTGCCGGGTTCACCCTGCATATGCATGAGGACCACCGGACACCCTAACCGAGCGACGGTTTCCAGTGACATTGGATCGGCCGTTAGCGCCGTTACATCGTTGACAATGTGGGCCCCCGCGACGACGGCTGCTGTCATGACAACGGCATGGCGCGTGTCAATGGATATGACAACTCCTGCGCTCACCAGCCCTTCGATAACCGGAACAACGCGGCGAATTTCCTCCTCAGTGGAAATCCCCTTCGAACCGGGTCGGGTTGACTCGCCGCCAATATCGAGAATATCCGCACCGGCCGCAACCATTTCCCGGCCCCGGGCAATGGCATCGCTACAGGCAAAGGCGTCACCACCATCGGAAAAACTGTCAGGTGTTACGTTGATGATCCCCATCACCCGAGGCCGATCAAGCGTCAGCCCCGCGTAGGAAATTGACAACGGGGCCGGACCCTCGGCCATCGGCATTAGGACTCGTGTTGAGGCTCAGCGCCACCAATACCAGAGGATCCGTCGCCTTTTTTCTTAGCGGTGCCACTTGAAGGAACGGAAGCCCGGCGTCCGCCTTCGGGTTTTGTATCGTCGCCATCTCCACGTAAAATATCTTCGCCCTTTAACAATGCCGTTACGTCGGCACCGGAAAGAGTTTCAAATTCCAGCAAAGCCTGGGCAACGGTTTCCAGTTCGTCACTGTGTTTGGTGAGAATGTCTCTGGCTTGGGATTCTGCTTCTTCGATCAACCGTCGAACTTCGTCGTCGATCAATGCCGCTGTGGCATCGGAAATGTTCTTCGTGCGGGCAACAGAGTGGCCGAGGAACACCTCTTCTTCATTGTCCGAATAACGAAGCCGACCCAATTTATCGGAGAACCCGTATTCGGTGACCATTCGGCGTGCCATATTGGTTGCCTGCTGAATGTCATTCCCGGCACCCGTAGTGATGTTCTCCTTACCAAAAATCAGTTCTTCCGCAATCCGCCCGCCGTACATCATTGCCAGCCTGGATTTTAGCATAACTTCCGAATAACTCAGTTGATCGCGCTCCGGCAAATTCATTGTCACACCAAGTGCACGTCCCCGGGGAATGATTGTAACTTTATGCAAGGGGTCCGTTTTTGGCATGTGAATGCCAACCAGCGCATGTCCGGCTTCGTGATAGGCGGTCAGGGCTTTCTCGTCCTCGGTCATGACCATGGACCGGCGTTCAGTGCCCATCATGACCTTGTCCTTAGCCATCTCAAAGTCTGCCATTGTGACAACACGTTTTCCGGTGCGGGCCGCGAGCAGCGCCGCTTCGTTTACCAAATTGGCCAAATCAGCGCCCGAGAAACCCGGCGTCCCACGGGCGATGGTCCGCGGCTCAACATCAGGAGCCAGGGGGACCTTAACCATATGCACTTTGAGAATTTTTTCGCGGCCAATAATATCCGGATTGGGAACGGTTATTTGACGGTCAAAACGGCCGGGTCGCAGCAGGGCCGGGTCGAGAACGTCAGGACGGTTGGTTGCGGCAATCAGAATGACGCCCTCATTGGATTCGAAACCATCCATTTCCACGAGCAACTGATTAAGAGTTTGCTCACGTTCGTCGTTACCACCGCCCAGGCCAGCGCCCCGGTGACGTCCAACGGCGTCGATTTCGTCAATGAAAATAATACAGGGTGCGTTTTTCTTGCCCTGCTCGAACATATCGCGGACCCGGCTGGCACCGACGCCGACGAACATTTCGACAAAATCAGACCCCGAAATTGTGAAAAACGGGACATTTGCTTCGCCGGCAATGGCGCGTGCCAGCAGCGTCTTACCCGTTCCCGGAGGACCGACCAGTAGACAGCCTTTTGGAATCTTGCCGCCCAAACGCTGAAACTTTTGCGGGTCTTTCAGGAAATCAACAATTTCTTCGAGTTCCTGTTTGGCCTCGTCAATGCCGGCGACATCATCGAAGGTCACCCGTCCGGTTTTTTCCGTGAGCAGTCTAGCTTTGGACTTTCCAAAACCCATGGCCTTACCACCGCCGCCCTGCATTTGGCGCATGAAAAATATCCATACCCCAATCAAAAGCAACATGGGGAACCAGGACAACAAGATACTGAACAGGGTCGGCGATCCTTCGTCGGAGGGGACCGCACTTATCCGTACACCCTGTTTGATCAAATTGCTGACCAGTGTCGGGTCATCGGGCGCGTAGGTCTGGAATGTCTGACCATTGCGGTAATGGCCATTTATGGATTGTCCCTGGATCGTCACATCACGAACATCACCGGATTGCACAGACGTCATGAAGTCGGAAAATGCCAACGATGACTGTGTGTTACGCTGTGATGCGCCTTGGAACAAATTGAACAGGGCGAAGACAAGAAGAGCGATGATTACCCAAAGTGCCAGATTCCTACCGAAATTCAAAATAACGCCCTTTCAAACAAAAAAATCTATTGATTGCGGCCTTACCGCATTCTGATACTGAGATAGTCAGTTTCCCAGATTAAGCAACCGAAAACCCGTTCCCAGACAAGGAATTCGGAGGACAAAATGACAGATAGGATACAATTTCGCTCGCATTTTTTTGTTCGCCGGTATTTTCGGTGCGGCGATAGTTCAAGTGCGGGACCGCAAACACCCCCTCCTCATCAACAATAACCGGCACCGTCTGGCAAACGTCAAAGGCCCGGCCGCCGACCCACGACAGGTCCAATTGGGATTTAATGATCAGCCAATCGGCCTTTTGAAAGGCACGCAGAGTTGCCGCTCCTGTCGCCAGATCGAGGCCTGTTCCGAAGGTTATCTTGAACCGGCGATCCCAATGGACGGTGTCACCGGCAACGATAGGGCGGGGAAATGGCAAATTTCGGTATTCCCGTAAAACCCGTAATTGACGATTTTGGCCGATAAAACGACAGCCACCGAGGGTAGACGCTGCCGGTCCGCTTGCCTGATCGCCCTTAAGATCTTTTAGCAAAGCCAGGATTTGCCCGCCATGGGGTTCATAGGACCTGCCACCGATGACCATTGCAATGCGGGCCAGCAGCCTCCTCTGATGGACGTCCGCCGCACGATCAAGCGCTTCTAGATTAATGATCGCCCAACCCAGTGGGTGCAACGTGACGGTCGCTGCCGCCAACTTTGCAAGGATTAGGGACTCATCTCTGCGGAGCCGTCCGTAATGAGAAATGGTCGTCGCCAGATCGTCGACGGGCAATTTGTGCGCAGCGATGTAGTTGCGCCAGCGCACCCGTTCAAACTTTTCATCCCGATTTGAAGGATCTTCCGCCCAGCTTATCGAAAAGCGGTTCAGATAGGATCTCAAATCCTGCCTCCTGGTGCCGAGCAGAGGGCGCAATAAACGACAATCGGCGAGTTCATGCACTTGACTCATCGCCGCCAGGCCGACTGGCCCGCTCCCATGGTCTTTGCGCATTAAATGGGTTTCGATCTGGTCATCGCGCGTATGGGCGGTTAACAGATGTAAGATATTTTGCTGCGCGCACCACCGGCTCATGAGGCGGTAGCGGGCATCCCTCGCAGTTGACTGAACAGCGGTCGCAGGTTTTTCCCCGTGCCACTCAAGAACATGGTGAGGGACACCCAATCGAGCCGCCCACCGACCGACCCGTTTTGCCTCGACCCGGGAGTCTTTTCGCAACCCATGGTCAACGGTCAGGGCGGAAATTTGCGCACCACAACTGGCGGCCCACTGGCAAGCCAGGTGCAGCAAAGCCATACTATCGCCGCCTCCCGACAGGGCGATCGCTATTTGTGGGTTTTTTTCAAACGGCGTAAATGTGCCCATGACCTGCGCGAAGTGCGCTAACAGGTTGTCACCTGTGGAAGGGTCGGCCATCGGGTTACGGGCAGGAGCTGCGTTTACGCTCTCTGGCAACGGCATTTTTCACGCTCGACGTGGCCTTGGGGAAATCGCTCAAGACTTTGCTGAACGCCGCGCAGGCGTCATCGGCCTGTCCGAGTTCACCCAGGGACATGCCGAGTTTCAACAGCGAATCGGCAGCCTTTGGCCCCGTTGGGTCTTTGCTGAACCCCTGGTAAAAAATTTGCGCGGCATCATTAAACGAACGGCGTACATAATAGGTTTCGCCCAGCCAATAGCGGGCGTTGCTGGCCAGAGGTTCGTCGCCATTGGTCGCGATAAAGGCTTTCAGGGCAACTTCCGCCTGATCATAGTTGGTTTGCCGCAGCAAATTGAAAGCATAGGTATATTGTTCTTTGACGGTCCCTGCCGGCAGGGAACCGGCGGGTTCCGCCGTATTTGCTTTGGGTGCTGTCACTGCGGTCGGCAACCCCTCGACCTTTGCCCGTTCAACTTTTGCAACCTCGGACAGGGCGACGGTTCCCAATGTCTGGGCGCCAGGAGCTGGCGCAACCGATTGCACCGCAGCAGGCGAGGGAGCCGAACCAATCACCGGCAATCGATTGGCGGCCGGCTCCGAGGTCGCTCGCGGTTGACCCTGACCTTCCAGGGCGGAAAGCCTGAAATCAATATCACTGACGAGTTTCTCCAGGCGATCGGTAATCTGAAAAACCTGATGATTAACACTCTCGATAGATCCGGTAACCACACGCAAATCGGATTCCAAACTGTCCATTCGTGCGCCCAATCGGGCGATGGCTGGACCGTCGATTGCAGGTGAGGAAGACGCACCGGCACCAGACGCCAGCTGTGTGGGCGTCCCGCCACGGGCGATCTGTACGTTCAGGGTCCGAATGTCGCGCTCAAGCCGTTCAAGGCGATCAATCAGGGACTGATTGTTTTGTTGCTGCGCAAAAGCGACAGTCGGCGCGACAACCAAAACCAACGATATCACCGCCAACGAGGGGCAAAACCTTAAAAACTGTGACAAACGTGACATGAATGATCTCCAGAGCCTTAAAAATGGGGTCATAATGCCAAGACAAATGGGCAAAAATAAGACGCCTGCCCCATCGGATTGACCGGAGAACAGGCGTCTTAAAATTTTGTCAGCGGGCGAAAGTTAATTAACTTCCAACGTTCCCAACAACGGTTACGGAACGACGGTTTTGAGCCCACGCACTATCCGAAGAGCCAAGCGCTACCGGACGTTCTTTGCCATAAGAAATGGTCTTGATACGATTGGGATTTACACCCAACTGTACCAGATAGTCCTTGGCGGCATTGGCCCGGCGCTCACCCAAAGCCAAGTTGTATTCGCGGGTTCCACGCTCATCACAATGGCCTTGAATCGTGACTATGACCGAAGGATTTGCACTCAACCACGCCGCTTGTTTATCCAGTACCGAGCGGCTTTTGCCGTCCAATGTAAATTGATCAAATCCAAAGAACACACGATCACCAACGTTGGCAACCAGGTCTTCTTGGGAACCTGGAGCTACAGTTGCAGTTGTACCTAAAGGAGCTGTATAGGTCTCAACAGGTTTCGCGTCGGCTACAGATCCACCGCCAGCGGTGGTATCTGTTGCTTCGGGCCCTGAAGCGCATGCGCTCAATAGAGCTACTGCCGCGAGAATGCCATAAATCTTTAACCGCATTTAATTCCCCCTTCACCGGGATAGGTATTTACTAACACCGCTCAAAATGAGCCGTATATAACATATTGGGCAGGAAAACGTGCCTCTAGATCCGATTAATTAAAGAATCATAGACTTATTTCAAGTGTTTTCTTTGTTGAGACTAACGAATCACAAAGATATTACCCCCCAATTAGGGGATTAAGGGCGACCACGCGGGGTCGGATGCGTCGATTGGAGTGATTATTTCCCTTAGATTCTGGCCGGTTAAATCAACACTAAACAGACGCGACCGTCCGCCCTTTCCATCGGCGGTCGATTTACTTTGGCGAAAAAACATCAACACTCGACCGTTCGGTGCCCAGGTCGGAGATTCGACCAAAAAATCTTCGGCCAACAGACGTTCTCCGGACCCATCGGGGCGCATAACGCCAATAAAAAACCGACCTCGATGAATTTTAGTAAAAGCGATCAAATCGCCCCGTGGCGACCATACCGGTGTCGCGTATCGCCCCTTGCCATAACTGATCCGACGCACGGATTTACCGGCAGCGGTCATCACATAAAGCTGTTGGGTGCCGCCGCGGTCCGAGTTAAAGACGATTTTTGCCGCGTCAGGTGAAAAGCTGGCAGAGGTGTCGATGGCCGAATGAAAAGTCAGTTGAGTGACCTTTCTGGTCCGTAAATCCATGGTGTAGATATCGGAATTGCCACCCTTCGCCATGCTGATGATGACCTCTTTCCCGCCGGGCGAAAATCGCGGTGCAAAGGTCATTCCCGGAAAATCGCCAAGAACTTCCTGTCGTCCGGTATCGATGTTGAAAATATAAACACGGGGCAGGTTGCCAAAATAAGAAAGATAGGTGATCTCTTGGAGTTCAGGCGAAAACCGAGGTGTTAAAACGAGCGAAGAGCCGTCCGTTAAAAACCGGTGATTGGCCCCGTCCTGGTCCATAATCGCCAGGCGTTTTTTGCGGCGATCGGCTGGGCCCGATTCAGCGATATAAACAATCCGCGTATCAAAATAGCCTGATTCTCCGGTAATCCGTTTATAAATGGCATCGGAAATGATGTGGGCCACCCGCCGCCAATTGTCAGGTATTGTAAAATACGCCAATCCAACCATTTGCGTTTCGGCAACCACATCCCACAAACGAAATTCAACCCGCAGGCGGCCGTCTGGAACCAGTTTTGCGCGCCCCTGGACCAGGGCTTGGGCATTGATAATCCGCCAATCCCCAAATCGAGGTAAAGTTTCCAAGGCATCGGCAGACTGAATGAAGGCGTCTCGATCAACGGCTTTGAATAAACCGGACCGTTCAAGGTCGGTGGCAATAACACGGGCAATGTCGCGTCCGAATTTTTGTTCGTCTCCGGACTGCCCGCCCAGGTCCGCCACCGCAATGGGCATGGGTTTGACGGAACCCTGGGTAATGTCAATTCGCAATTCCGCATGGCTGGGGCTTACTGCTGTCAGCAGGAACAAGGCGCAAAAAAACCAATTTTTCGTCGTTTTTATAATTCCCAACACCATTAAAACATATCCTTAGGATTAAAATTCAAAGTCATCCGTTGCCACTGGCTGTATTTCTCCGGCGGCAGTTTGAGCGGACTGCACTTAGGATTCAAGACCGCTCTTCGCGCCGACTCTGCTGCCGCCCTGAAAAACGGGTCCGTACGCATGCGCGCATCATCGACCACATCGGCGCGGCGAACCGTCCCGTCGGGATTCATAACAAGGGTCACCTCGATAACCAAATCTCTGGCGTCCTTAGCCCCTGCCGGAAGGCTCCAGCAGCGTCGAATTTGCTGGCGAACCACATCCTTCTCGCTCATCGACAAAGGTTGATCGGGAATATGGTTTTTTGAAGGCGTTTTCAGGGCTTTGGCCATTTGTTCCTCAAAGGACGATTTTTTCTTTTCAGGGTCAGCCGGCGGCCGCGGCGGCGGTTGCTTTTTCAGAGCTTCCAGAGTCTTCAGCACCTTGGCAAATGGGTCAGGTGGTTTCGGTGGTTTGGGTTTCTTTGTGGGCTGAATTCCAGCCATCTTCAACTTCGGCTTTTCTTCAACTTTCGGTTTGGGTTTCGGTTCGGGCTCGGGCTCGGGCTCTGGTTGCGGCTCGGGCTCTGGTTCCGGTTCGGGCTCGGGCTCGGGCTCTGGTTCCGGCTCGGGTTCTGGTTCCGGCTCGGGCTCGGGCTCCGGTTCGGGCTCTGGTTCCGGTTCGGGCTCGGGTTCTGGCTCGGGTTCTGGCTCCGGTTCTGGCTCGGGTTCCGGCTCCGGTTCCGGTTCTGGCTCGGGTTCCGGTTCTGGCTCCGGTTCTGGCTCCGGTTCTGGCTCCGGTTTTGGTTGCGGTTCTGGCGGCGATGTATTGGTCACTTCAGCGATGGTAACAACTTCGACCCATACCGGCGTTTCAAGCAGAACCGGCGTTTTTCGCAAAAAAGGCAACCCGAAATAACTGATCGCGATCAGTCCCACATGCAATACCATCGACGTCATAAAACCCCAGCGCATGGCGTTTATTTTTCGTCCTGCTTTGTCTTCGCCCGATTATCACCATCACCCTGAGATGTGATCAGTGCCACCTTACGATACCCTGCGGCGTTTATCCGCCCCATCACCGTCATCACACGGCCATAATTGACCGCCCGGTCACCGCGCACAAAGATCCGAACATCGGGGTTTTTGCCGGTTATCGCTGTCAGACGCGGCACCAATGTCTCCATTTTCACTTCGGTGTCCTGAATAAATATATTGCCTCCCGCATCGACGCTAACGGAAAGCGGTTCGTCCTGTCCGCTGATGACGGCGGCTTTGGTTTTTGGTAAGTCAATTTGCACACCGACTGTCAACAACGGTGCGGTAACCATAAAAATAACCAACAGAACAAGCATCACATCAACAAAGGGTGTGACATTTATTTCGCTCATGGGACGGGTATGCTGACGGCGCGCCGTGCCATTGCGGGGTCTGATATAACTTGTATAACTTGCCACCTTAGGTTTCGCCTTCCATTTCGCGGCTCAGAATTGCCGCAAATTCTCCCGCAAAATTATCGAGCCGCCCAGCATATCGGTCGAGATCGCGTGACAATTTGTTATAGGCGACGACCGCCGGGATGGCTGCCAATAGTCCCAACGCGGTGGCAAATAAAGCCTCGGCAATTCCCGGGGCGACCACGGCCAGGCTGGTATTTTTGGATATCGCAATCGACTGAAAACTGTTCATAATTCCCCAGACAGTGCCAAACAAACCAATAAACGGTGCCGTCGACCCGGTTGTTGCAAGGAATGTCATATACCGTTCAACCCGATCCATTTCCCGCTGAACGGTAATTTGCATCACCCGGTCAATCCGTTCGGCTAGGCTTACGGTCGCACCTCCTATCCCCGATTTTGACGGTGACCGCCGCCACTCGCGCATGGCGGCAACAAAGACCGCAGACATGGGATCACGCGGCTGCGCTGAAATCCGGTCATATAAATCGTCCAGCGATTGGCCGGACCAAAAGGACGTTTCGAAAATGGTGGAACGTTTATTCAGGCGTCGCAGGCCAATCCATTTTTCAAAAATTATTGCCCAACACCAAAAAGATGCCAGCAATAACAATAGGATAACGCATTTGACAATTAAATCTGCACGTTGAAACAAAGACAACATACCAAAATCCAACGCGCCAACCGATCCTGCGAGGGCCATTGCGTCAACTGCTTGATTCTCCATCTTCTCGGGGTCCCTATACCTTATTCATTTGAATTTTGAATTGCGTTCATACGTTGCTGTAAGGAAGTTCTCAATTGTTTCGTCAAAGCCGTGGGCCGACCGTCAGCAAAATTCACGCAGGCCAGCTTAATTTCCATTTCAACAAGCCTGTCTGTGCCGCGGCGAATGGCCTGGCGCAAATCCAATGAAGCGCCACCGACCTTCAAGAGGTCCGTCTCAACAACCACCTCGTCATCGAGTTTCGCCGACCGAAAATATTCGATATTACACCGACGTACGGTGAGGCCTATTCCCAGGGTCGCCATCATCTGCTGGCTCTCGATTCCCAGGTCTCGGAGCAATTCCGTACGTCCCCGCTCGGCATATTTTAAATAATTGGCGTAATAGACGATGCCGCCACTATCGGTATCTTCGTAATAGATTCGAACAGGCAACTGGTGCATATTATCCATCTTCAGCCATTTCGCCAGCCAACAGATCCATTTGCGGAAGAACTTTCGGCGGGGTTATCCCGAGATGACGATAGGCCTCCGATGCCAGGACCCGACCACGGGGCGTGCGCATTAAAAGGCCTTGCTGGATCAAAAACGGTTCGATCACATCTTCCAAGGTATCGCGTTGTTCCGATAACGCCGCCGCCAATGTATTTATCCCGACCGGACCGCCCCCATAATTTTTTATGATGAACCCCAGATACCTTCTGTCCATGGCGTCCAGCCCCATCCGGTCGACTTCCAGCCGGGTCAAAGCGGCATCGGCGGCTTTCGCATCTACAGCTTTGTCACCGTCCAAATCTGAAAAATCCCGGACCCGGCGCAGCAAACGTCCGGCAACCCGTGGTGTCCCTCGGGCCCGACTGGCAATTTCCAGGGCACCGTCATCGGTCAAATCGAACTGCAACAGTCTGGCACCGCGCTTGACAATTTCAATGAGTTCTTCAGGTTCATAAAAAATTAGCCTCAGGGGTATGCCGAACCGGTCTCGCAGGGGGGTCGTTAACAATCCCGCCCGTGTTGTCGCACCGACCAGTGTAAAGGCGGGCAGATCAATGCGCACGGACCGAGCGGCGGGCCCCTCTCCGATAATCAGGTCCAGTTGGCGGTCTTCCATCGCCGGATATAAAATTTCCTCGACAATTGGATTAAGCCGATGAATCTCGTCAATAAACAGAACATCACGGGGTTGAAGGTTCGTCAAAATCGCGGCCAAATCTCCGGCTTTCACGATAACCGGACCGGACGTTGCTCGAAACCCGACGCCCAACTCGTTAGCAACAATTTGCGCAAGTGTTGTTTTACCAAGCCCCGGGGGTCCGTGAAATAGCACGTGATCCATGGCCTCACTGCGTTTGCGGGCGGCACCGATAAAAACTTTCAGATTCTCACGAATCTGTCGCTGCCCAATAAAATCATCCAGGCTGCGCGGTCGGGTGCCAACCTCAATGAAGTCTCCTTCCTGATCCGCCGCCGCCTCCTGCGGCGCTATAATTCGATCCTGATCGTTCATTCGTTCAATTCATTTCTATGGATCAGAGCTCGACCGGAGCGAGGTCGCGCAACCCGGCCCGAATGAGGTCCTGCACATCCGCTTCGCCATCCATGGCAGCGGCAATCCGGGACACGGCCCCTAAGGCGTCGCCGGGACTATAACCCAAATTAACCAGAGCCGACGCCGCATCCCTGACGTTTGATCCCGTGCCTGTGGTATCGACCGGACCGGCTGCCGACTTGGCATGGGGTGCCCGGCCACTTCCTAATGCCAGATTGCCAACTTTGTCCTTAAGTTCGCTGAGAATTCGAGTTGCCAATTTCGGTCCAACACCCGGCGTTCGCGTTATCCCAGCTTTATCTGATGCGGCTATTGTGTGTAACAGTTCGTCACCGCTTAAAACACCAAGAATCGCCAAACCGACTTTTGCGCCGACCCCCTGCACACTGGTCAAAAGACGAAACCAGTCGCGCTCGGTTTCATCTGCGAACCCATACAAATGAATATGATCCTCTCGAACATGGGTCTCGATTTCCAGTTTTATGGCGTCACCTATGGCCATTCGCGCCAATGTTTTGCCGGAACAGAAGGCCAGATAACCAACGCCGTTCACGTCCAGGATGACCCAACCGTCACCAATCGTATCGACATCGCCTTTTAAGCGCGCAATCATTGCCTGACATCCAGCCGATTTTGATAAGAATAGGCGCGCCGGTGATGGGCATGGCAAATGGCAACAGCAAGCGCGTCGGCAGCGTCGGCCGTCGCGATAACACATCCCGGCAATAGAGTTCGAACCATCATTTGCACCTGTTCCTTTGCCGCATGACCGCTGCCAACCACCGTCTTTTTAACTAAATTTGGCAAATATTCGCTTACCGGTATTTGTCTGGAAGCCGGCACCACCAAGGCAATGCCCCGTGCCTGCCCGAGCTTTAGTGTAGATACGGCATTTTTATTAACAAATGTTTCTTCGACGGCCGCTTCATCGGGCCGATATTGGTCAATGACAAGTTTTAACCCGTCTTGGATCTGTACCAGACGTTCCGCCAGGAACAATTTGGAATCCGTTTGAATCACTCCGTCCGCAATATAAGCCAAACGATTATCCTGCACGCCGATAACCCCCCAACCTGTATTTCGTAATCCCGGATCCAAACCAATCAGACGCATGACCTTTAGCCTTCCCCGGCTGCTTAAGCGCTCAAGCGTTCCAATATATCATCATCAATTTCAAAATTGGATGCCACTGTCTGGACATCATCACTGTCTTCCAGAGTATCGATAAGTTTCAGGAGAGTTTGCGCGGCTTGTTCGTCAACAGCGATGGTATTCTGCGGTTTCCAATCAAGGCCGGCAGACTGCGGCGCGCCGAACTTTTCCTCCATGGCGTCACGAACCGTTGAAAAGTCATCGGGATCACAATAAATATCGTGCGATTCATCGCCGCTCTCGACATCTGACGCCCCCGCTTCCAAGGCAACTTCAAAAACGTCATCGGCAGATCCGGCGGCCCGCTCCATGACAACGGTACCGACACGGTCGAACATAAATCCCACAGATCCCGTCTCGCCAAGATTACCGCCGTGTTTGGTAAAGG
The DNA here is from genome assembly GCA_021775095.1 of Rhodospirillales bacterium. Lineage (GTDB taxonomy): Bacteria > Pseudomonadota > Alphaproteobacteria > Rhodospirillales > Casp-alpha2 > JABMNT01. The sequence continues at coordinate 139,930 of JAJFII010000098.1, read as the reverse complement.
CTGAACGGACCTCCGACGCGGTTCGATTGCGATTGTCGGTCAGGGTCTCAACAATTAACGCAACACCACCTGGACCATACCCCTCGTAGCGAATTTCCTCATAGTTGGCGTCGTCGCCGGCTCCGGTGGCTTTAGCGATAGCCCGCTGGATATTGTCATTGGGCATATTTTGCGCTTTACCTGCGGAAATTGCCGCACGCAACCGCGGATTCATTTCAGGATCCGGGCCGATTTTTGCCGCCACGACAATTTCTCTCGCCAGTTTTGCAAATATTTTAGCCCGCTTTTTATCTTGCGCGCCCTTACGATGCATAATGTTTTTAAATTTTGAATGGCCTGCCATTCCTCAAACGCTCCTAAAAATAAAGTATAAAACTGAATAAAATCACCAGCCCAAGCGGTTTAATCCCGAAATCACGCACGGCAACCATTTGTTTTAATGTCACCCCAATATGGCAACAATTTGGCGACAAGGTAAAGACACCGTTGACCGGTCCCTGGTGCCTTCCATGTGGCGACCGGGAGGTTCAACCTTACTCACGCCGCCAATTCGAAAACAATCGGAGACAAATCGACACAAACCATACATTCAAAGAATACATGGGCATGAAATATTCGGTTATGCGAATTGGATTGCACTCAATTTTTCAGATGGAGTGAACATGCCCATTTTAAAACGCAGTATCGCCTGGCAGTTAATCGTTCCCGTACCCCTTACAATCCTTGTGGTGGTGATTGCATCGTTCTTATTGCTGCCCAATTATCTTGCCGACAATTCCCGTCAAGACGCGCGTCAATCGGCCCAACAGACCGCCCAGCAATTTAAGTTGGTTCGCAAATATTATACGGAAAACGTCATCAGGAAGGTGGTTCAGAACAAAAGCCTAAAACCCAGCTTTAATCACAAGACCATGCCCGATGGAGTGCCTCTTCCGGCAACCTTGATCCATGACATGAGTGATCTGCTGGCCAAATCCGATACGCAGATAAAGTTATACAGCCCCTACCCGTTTGCCAACCGGGCAGATCGCAAACTGGATGCTTTCCAGCAAGCGGCGTGGGACCATTTACAAAAAAACCCGCAAGACCTTTATGTGCGCTCGGAAATGCGCGACGGCCGCGAATTTGTTCGTGTCGGTATTAGCGACACCATGGTCGCCCAGGGTTGTGTGAATTGTCATAATTCGCGCCCCGACACGCCAAAAAACGATTGGAAATTAGGCCAATTAAGGGGAGTTCTGGAAGTCGCTACGGCGATCGATATTCAATTGGCACGGGGGGAGGCGATCAGCCGTAATGTTATCCTCAGTGCAACTGTTGTCGGCATAGTTCTCACCCTGATAACATTTATGACGGCCAAGCAGATCACCGGACCCGTCAAGCGTATGACCAATGCCATGACCGAAATTGCCGGTGGGAACACCGACATTGCAATTCCCGGCTTAGCGCGGAAAAACGAAATTGGTGCCATGGCCAAAGCCGTTGAAATATTCCGCCAGGATATTTTGGACAAGGAGAGATTGGAGACCGAACAGGCCGAATCGCAAAACCGCGCGGCTAAGGAAAAAAACGAAATGATGAACCAAACGGCGGAATCCTTCCAGGCATCGGTCGGTTCGGTTGTTGAAGCGGTTTCGTCGGCCTCAACCAAACTACAATCGTCGGCGCAAAGTATGACGACAACGGCGATGAATGCCTCCGAACAGTCGACGAAAGGCGCAAGTGCGGCAAAAGACGCCTCGGCTAATGTTGATTTCGTTTCTTCGGCTGCCGCGAATTTAACAACCTCGATCAACGAAATTGAACGTCAGGTCAGCCAGTCATCGGCCATCGCCAAGGAGGCTTCTGTCGCCGTCGACGACACGAACGAAAAAGTAAGAGGGTTAGCGGCGGCAGCCGAAAAGATAGGGGAAGTTGTACAATTGATCACGGATGTTGCGGAGCAAACCAATTTGTTGGCATTAAACGCTACAATTGAAGCGGCAAGGGCTGGCGATGCGGGAAAAGGGTTTGCCGTGGTCGCTTCGGAAGTCAAAAACCTTGCCAACCAAACGGCCCGGGCAACGGACCAAATCAGTCAACAAATCGACACGATACAGTCGGCAACCCGGGAATCGGTTGGCGCCATTGATGGTATCGGCACAATCGTTACGCAAATCAATGAAATCGCCTCAGCCATTGCAACTTCGGTCAAGGAGCAGGGGAGCGCGACGCAGGAAATTGCACGCAATACGGAAGCTGCCGCACAGGGAACCCTATTGGTTACGCAGAACATTAACCTGGTAACATCCGCAGCCGGAGAAACCGGGGAAACGGCGGCACAGGTACTGGACGCGGCAAGTGAACTGGCCCGCCAAGCCGATAAGATGCGCACCGAAGTGGATCAGTTTGTTGAACGAATCCGACAAAACTAAGAAAAACTTTTGGGATCAAAACTGCGGGCAATTTGACGTCAGGCAACCACCGATACGGACTGGCGAGGTTTTTTTTGCCAGTCCGGACTGTCCGTCAATCTCGACCAACAAGCCACATAACGTACCCTCGCCATCGGCCGGTTCCAAACGTGCCTGCGGTAATTTTGTTGTAAATCGATCGCTGGCATTGTTTTTTTGCATTCCGATGACAGAATCGTAGTCGCCGGTCATTCCGACATCGGTTTGATATGCCGTCCCACCCGGCAGTATTCTGTAGTCCGCAGTGGGGACATGGGTATGGGTGCCAATAACCACGCTGGCCCGACCGTCGAGAACATGACCAACGGATTGTTTTTCACTGCTCGCTTCGGCGTGAAAGTCCACCAAAATCGCGGTGACATCGATGCGCAACTGAACCCGTGACAGAACTTTTTCGATAGCCGCGAACGGATCATCCAGCGGATCCATATAAAGGCGCCCCATGGCATTTATCACTAATACTTTTTCACCGTGACGCGCCTCAAAAATTCCAAATCCGGCGCCCGGTGTACCCTCTGGAAAATTGATCGGTCGCAAAAGTTTAGGGTCCCCGTCAATGTAATTCATAATTGGCCGTTGATCCCAGATATGATTACCTGTCGTGATAACATCAGCACCTTGCTGATAGAGGGATGCACAGATTTTGTCGGTAATGCCAAACCCATGCGCCGCATTTTCTCCGTTAACAACAACAAAATCCAAATCCAGGTTTTGCCGCAATTGCGGCAAATAGGTCGACACGGCGTCGCGGCCCGACTTTCCAACAACATCGCCAATCATCAATACACGCATTAGGGTTCGGCCTTGGTAATTTCTATGATCTGCTTTTCAGTGACGATCCAGTCCATGGCGACATCGTGGTCGCCGACCGGAACCCGTTCGATGGATTGACCATCGAAACCAATTCCCACGGCAATTACATCGCCGTTTCGGCTTTTCAGGTCGGCCAGAGTGCGGTCATAAAAACCGCCGCCCCATCCCACACGATTGCCACGGCGGTCAAAGGCCAGCAAGGGCACAAGAAGCACAACAGGTTCCACTGTTTCAGCATTGCCCAGAGGATGACGGGTTTGCAAAGGACCGGACTCCAAGGGATCGCCTTTTTTCCACAAACGAAACGACAGCGGTTTTGCCCTTTCGATGACGACCGGTAGGCAGGTAACCTGCCCCGCGTCGGTTAATGCCTCTAGACTCGGTTGCATATCAATTTCATTACTAATCGACAAAAACCCGGAAACCGTTAACCCGCCACCCCATCTCGATATCAGATGAAGGACGTTCGTGGCGAGGGTCGTAGCCGCGTCAGGTGGAGCGAGCGCGCAGATTTTGCGGCGATTATTCTGCGCTGCCCGCCGAGCAGATTGTTTATCATCAATCAACGACATGGGGATATCTCAATAAAACCGGTCGGAAAGGAAAAGAAAGTGAGCGGACCCAAGAAACCGTTGGGATAAAGTATCTCCGTGGCCTGCAGATGCAGGTGGGCACCATGTGCTGAACCCAGGAGTCCAGCAGGGACAGTTCCCGGATGTTTTTTATTGGCCCCAGGATAAGTTGCCCTGACGCATTCCGCAGTATCCGCTCGGCCCCATACTTAAGCCTGTTCGAAGGTTTCGGCAATGCTTTCGATTTGATCGGCCAACCCCTCCATTTTTGCGCTCAGTTTTTCCTCGGCAATTAACAGGGCGGAAGCCCCGTCATCGGCGCTGCGTGCGACATCCAACTCGGCGTAGGCGTCAGACAACTCATCGGCCACCAATAAGGACACCATAACAAGTAATCTTGCATCGCCGATTTGCCCGACGGCAGCGACCAGTTCATCAACCCGGTTATCTATATAAGTCCCTAACCGAGACAGGTGAGCTTCCTGACCGTCGTCACAGGCGATTTGGTATTTACGACCATTGATCTCGACATTTACCTGGGCCATTTGATCAATTTCCAATCGCTGACTGTAAACGCGCAATTGCCGAATCCAAGCGTCCCGATACCTGGTTGTTGACGCGCTTCAATGAGGCATTTTCTTGTCTTAACTGGTTCACTTCTTCTCTTAAGCTGACCAATTGGGTTCTGTCATCGACCGCGGGGCTTGCACCTGTTCCCGCCGGCCGCTCAGCAACCGCCTTTTCCAGGCGATCAATGGCCTCCTGTAACCGGTCATACGCCCGTGAAACCTTCGACGGTTTTTGAATTGATCCTTGATTCGACAAATGTCTGCCTCAGTTCATATGGTTAAATCATTCCCTTGAAACTTATACCCATTGTCCTGGCAAAAGGTCAACTAATCTAATAATAAATTGATATAAGATACTTAATAAAAAGGATAAAATCGACTTCAATAAAAAGGGGAGTTGGGCTGGCACAAATGACCAACCGGGGAAAGTGGGATGTTCCGATGATGGCTTTTTAATGCCGTTGTGGTAAACTGCTGGCGACTGCATAAATGGCAGGGTGGCGATTTTTCAATAGCCCCAATATCGACGGGTAACTGCGGGAATGACAAACAGGGGAACTTTCCGAAATGGCATTATTTCCGAGACTTGGTAACGAGACCTCTTAAGAAGGAGTTGTCGGCTGGTGAAAGCGGTCGTGAACAACCACCGATCAAATTTACCGCAATCGCTTTTTTATCGGTCGGATGCAACCCCGGTCGGCAAGTTGATCCTTATGGGCGATGGTGAGCACCTATTGGGTATTGGGTTTACCGAGGGACGCAGAGCTGTTGCGCCCGAACAACACTGGCGCCGCGACGACCAATGCTTTGAAGCGGCACATAAACAACTCGCTGCCTATTTTGCTGGCGAACTTAAACAATTTGATCTGCCCCTGCGGTTGTCAGGAACGGCTTTCCAAAAAACCGTGTGGCATGCACTTCTTGAAATTCCCTATGGCGAAACAACAAATTACCGCGATCTTGCCTTAGGTATAGGCCGTCCCAAGGCCGTCCGAGCCGTTGGTGCGGCAAACGGTGCAAATCCTCTCGCCATCGTTGTCCCCTGCCACCGGGTTCTGGGGTCCGATGGATCGTTGACTGGATTTGGCGGGGGTTTGCCGGCGAAGGCGCTGCTTTTGAAACTCGAATCCTCTACTTCGCCGTGAGGGTGGCTGCGGTCCTTGGCGGTTCCTTCTGTATTTGTCCCGTGAATAGGGACCGTTGGCTTGCCGATCGCCCATAGGTTCAGCGACACAGGGTATATAACAATATTATATTGTATAATATTTAATAAATTACACTACTTTGTGTGTAACATTGTCATTGACGTAGAGGAGTAATCCTAAGATGTTTGCCGCGGCATACCAGACGGGTATGTTTTATTACGCAGAGATCCCGCTCCGTTGACCCGATAATTGGTCATGTGGGGCTGTGCAGAAGAGCCATCGAAGGAGAAAAAATATGACTGTACGCGTCGCTATCAACGGATTTGGTCGCATTGGTCGCCTGGTTATGAGAAGCATCATTGAGACCGGTCGCACTGATATAGAGATTGTCGGTATTAATGATCTGGGTTCAGCCGAGATGAACGGTCACCTGCTTAAGTTTGATACAGTTCACGGCGTCCTGAATAACAATGTGAATGTCGCTGGTGATACCATTGATGTTGGGAATGGCCCGATCAAAGTAACTGCGGAGCGTGACCCAGGCGATCTTCCCTGGGGCGAATTGGGCGTCGACATTGCGCTGGAATGCACGGGCTTTTTCACGACAAAAGAGGCCGCCTCCAAACACATTGATGCCGGTGCCAAAAAAGTCCTGATTTCCGCCCCGGGCAAGGGCGTTGATAAAACCATCGTCTTTGGTGTCAATTCCGACCAATTAACGGCGGCGGATACGGTTGTTTCCAATGCCTCCTGCACGACCAATTGCCTGGCCCCCGTTGCCGATGTTTTAAATAAGGCAGTTGGTATCGAAAAGGGTTTTATGACGACCATTCATTCCTACACCGGCGATCAGCGCCCCCTTGACGCTCTGCATTCCGACCCAAGACGGGCCCGTGCTGCGGCTTTAAACATGATACCCACATCGACGGGTGCCGCCGCCGCCGTTGGATTGGTATTGCCGGAATTGCTCGGCAAGCTGGATGGGACATCGGTTCGTGTGCCGACGCCCAATGTGTCATTGATCGATCTGACATTTACTTCGGGACGTGACACAACCGTTGAAGAAATTAATGCCGCCATAAAGGAAGCGTCCGACGGTCGACTGAACGGCGTATTGGCCTATAATACCCTGCCCTTGGTCTCGTCAGATTTTAATCATAATCCGGCAAGCTCAACATTTGATTCAACACAAACCCAGGTTGTCGGTGGCAACTTTGTCCGTGTTTTGAGCTGGTATGACAACGAATGGGGATTCTCCAGTCGTATGCCAGATACGGCGTTGGCGATGGCCAACGCCGGTTAACTTCTACGATCCTGCAGTATCTGATTTTACCGAACCGTTTGTCCTTTCGGACAGGCGGTTCGCTGATCGGAGATCACGTGACACAGCCCCTGGGTTTTATCATTCACAATTTGCAGCAAGCGCAGTGGGTCGCACAGGCCGCAGATTTGGCGGGTGTATCCGTACTACTTCTGAGCCCACGAGATGGCGCGCGAAGTCTGGGTCCTGAAATTTTTCTGTCGATTATACAAACCGTAAAAAACCAGTATCCGGGCGTGCCGCTGACCGGAATTCTGGATTGCGGCAAAGACGCCGGCACCGCCCTCACGGCATTACGTCGAGGTGCTGTCGATATATCAGTTGATTTGCCCGTCTCAACGCGCGACAAGATCATTGATATGGCGAACCAGTTAAATGGCAGCGTCAGAACATACCCCGACCCCATCGTCGACCTGGCGCATCTGAAGCGACCGGATCGAGATGTTTTAGGCCTGATGACGGAACACGTGCAAAAATGAATGATGATCGGTGCCGACTTTATCTGGTTACGCCGCCTAAGTTTAATCCGCAATCCTTCCGCGACGCCTTCAAAGCGGCATTGGATGGAGGTGATATCGGTGCCATTCAATTGCGCCTTAAAGAAGTTGACGATGATGAAATCCGTCGTGCCTGCGAACTGCTATTACCGATTGCCTCTGCCTACGATGTGACGTTTTTAATGAATGATCGGCCCGACCTGGCCCTTGAGATGGTTTGCGACGGTGTTCATATTGGCCAGCAAGACGGCACCTATAAACAAGCCCGGGAAATCGTCGGCCCCAATTGTATTGTCGGCGTCACCTGCCACAATTCACGCCACTTGGGCATGGAGGCCGGTGAACGAGGTGCAGACTACGTCGCCTTCGGTGCGTTTTATCCGACAACAACGAAAGACGCCCAATTCAAAGCTGGGCCGGAGATCCTGGAATGGTGGCACGACATTATGTTGCCGCCATGCGTCGCAATCGGCGGGATTACCGTTGAAAATTGCCGGCCACTGGCTGCGGCAGGGGCTGATATGCTGGCAGTTGTTTCTGGTGTCTGGAACCATCCATTGGGACCCAAAGCGGCGGTCGAGCAGTTCAACACAATCTTTGACGAAATTGCAGAAGCAGGTGGTTCATACGTTGATAGTTAGGAACCAAGCTGTTAGGTTCCGCCGCCTTTTACCGATCCCCTTTATTGAAGCTAGGGTAAACCAATGAAAATAGATGGAAACGCAATTCGACCCGGCAATGTTGTTGAACACCAGGGTCGCCTTTGGCGCGCTGTGAAAATTCAACACACCCAACCTGGAAAAGGCGGCGCCTATCTGCAGGTCGAAATGAAAGATATTCGGGATGGGACGAAACTCAATGAACGGTTTCGCTCCTCCGAAAAGGTCGAAAAAGTCCGGCTCGATCAAAACGAGTATCAGTACCTGTTCGAAGATGGCGGTTTGTACACATTCATGCAAAACGAAACCTATGAGCAGATTTCGTTGGGCTCAAATATCATAAATGACGATCAGGTTCCCTATTTGCAAGATGGCATGATGGTCCAGATCGAAAGTTACGAAGACGATCCGATCGGTATTAAACTGCCGGACTCTGTTGTGCTTGAGATCATTGAAGCCGACGCGGTCGTCAAAGGCCAGACCGCGTCGTCGTCCTACAAACCAGCAGTTCTCGAAAATGGCGTCCGGATCATGGTGCCACCACATATCGAAACCGGAACGCGAATTGTCGTAAATACCGAAGAAGGTGTTTATGTCGAGCGTGCAAAAGACTAACCACAAGGACATTTTTTGAAATGGCTCAAGGCCGCAGTGCTTTAATAAACGTCATGGCAAACGCCGCAACTCGTGCGGGTCGAAGCCTTACGCGTTCCTTTGGGGACATTGAAAAACTTCAAGTCTCTATGAAGGGGCCGGCAGATTATGTCTCCGAAGCAGACCATCGATCCGAAAAAATCCTGTTCGAGGACCTGAAGAAGGCGCGTCCCCAGTACGCTTTTTTAATGGAGGAAGGCGGAGTTGTTGAAGGCAAAGACAATTCGAACAAATGGATTATAGACCCGTTGGATGGCACCATGAATTTCCTTCATGGCATTCCACATTTCTCAATCTCCATTGGCTTGGAACGGGACCGCGAGCTGTTTGCGGGTGTTGTATATGAACCGATTACCGACCAGATGTTTTGGGCGGAACAAGGTAAAGGGGCCTTTCTCAACGACCGTCGGATACGTGTATCGACCCGCAGGGACGTCAAAGAATCGTTATTTGCGACGGGGATCCCCTTTGCCGGGCGCGACGGCCATAAACCCTATCTTGCCCAACTCGAAAATGTCATGGCCGGATCGGCCGGCGTCCGCCGCTCCGGTTCTGCGGCACTGGATCTCGCGTACGTTGCGGCAGGCCGCTACGACGGCTGGTGGGAAAAAGGCATTAAACCGTGGGATATTGCCGCCGGGATTGTGCTGGTTCGCGAAGCAGGCGGTGTGATAACCGACTTCGCCGGTGGCAAAGACATGATGAACAAATGTGAAGTCATTGCCGCCAATGTCGACGTCCACAGGCCACTAAAGAAATTTTTAGATGCTGCCGTTTGAAACCCGGACAGTGCCACTACCAAATCGCAAGACACGGGCTCAACTTATCGAGTAAACCTGTTGTATGGTGGCGGTCTGTTGAGTATGTTGATCGAGCACAAGGGGTGCGCCTTCTCGCATGGGCGACATTCCAATTAATTACCATGCTAAGGGATTGTTGATGCAATGACTGAACACCGGCGATTTTATTGCCCAAACAGCAAATTCACCAAATTTAGCGTTTGTTCATTTGCTGCGTTGTTAGTGGTTTCTGGCGGACTTATCCTGGTCCCTGTTAATGCCAAGGCCCAATCAGGGCCGATCACTGTTGATTTGAGTGTCATTGGTGACGGTGGCGTTTCCGGCTTTGGCGGGCAATCGCCGGCTGGATTGCTTGTGCCACCACCAACCAATCCCGTATCCGAATTGCATATTGCGCCGCAGAACCCACCAGCACTTAAAGCACCAATAGCCAGGCCAATGGCATCGGTAAAACGTCCGTCTACCGATCCAAAAGCAAAATCCGTCGCCATGGCAAAAAAACCCGCTGCGGCAAAAAAAGCCAAAGCCAAGTCAGCGCAAACTGCCGTCGCCTTAGCGCCGACCCCCAAACCCGTGCCCGTGACGAAAGTAGAAAAAGTTGTAAAACCACCAGTACCAGCTCAAGTTGCAGTTAAAAAGGATGATCCTGCGCCGGCCCCAATGGCGGCAGCGCCAGCGGTTTCCAATGCGCCGCCACCCCCCCCACAAGTCGCAGTTGCGGCAGAACCAAAAGTGTCCGACGAGCAGGCGAGTACAGCTACCCAGGCCATCGACGTTACCCCGGGCCAGGCCCTCAGGATCGAATTTTCAGAAACAGAAACAAAACTTCCCGATTCCTTAAAGGAGGCACTCCGCAAAGTCGCTGATGGCGTCCACGATAAGCAGGACTTACGCCTTCAATTGATGGCCTATGCGGGAGCGGAAGGGTTATCGGCCAGTAAAGCAAGACGCCTGTCGCTATCCCGTGCCCTCTCCGTCCGGTCCTTCTTAATTGAAAGCGGCGTTCGGAGCACGCGGATAGACGTTCGTGCATTGGGGAATAAAACCTCTGATGAGCCTGCCAATCGGGTCGACGTCAACATTGCAAAACGTTAAATATGTCGTTCACATTAAGTCCATATATCAACCAAAACTAGCGCATCGGACCTAGTCCAAAAATGACTCGCCCACATCTTTACCTTGTTCGGATGATCCTGTTCCTTAGTGCCGTGGCGGTCGCGGGGTTCATGTTGTATTTATCCTTTCGAGATGCCTTTATGGCCAACCCGGCGCTTAACGGCCTCATTGTCGGCGTGCTGTTGATCGGTATCTTATACAACTTCATGCAGGTCGGGCGATTGTATCCGGAAGTAACCTGGATCGAAAATTTCCGCGACAGCATCTCAGATTCTGGTGCCAGGGCGCGTCACGCCCAATCGGCCCGACCAAAATTATTGGCTCCCATGTCAACAATGGTCGGTGATCGGGATCGTTTTACCCTATCGACGGTTGCCATGCGCACCCTGCTCGATGGCATCGCGTCCCGGTTGGACGAAAGCCGCGACACGTCGCGATATACCATCGGGCTGCTGATCTTCCTTGGGTTGCTGGGGACCTTTTGGGGGCTTTTGGGAACCGTCAGTTCGATCAGTGACGTGATTGGTACCCTGAGCGTCAACGGTGGCGATTCGGGGGCTATTTTCAGTGATCTGAAGCGTGGCCTGCAGGCACCCATGGAAGGAATGGGGACGGCTTTTTCGTCTTCGCTTTTTGGACTGGCGGGATCGTTAATCCTCGGATTTTTGGATCTCCAGGCAAACCAGGCGCAAAACCGATTTTTCAATGACCTTGAGGAATGGCTTTCAACGGTAACCCGGTTGTCTTCCGGGGCCATTGGTAGCGACGGCGAGCAATCGGTTCCGGCCTATGTGCAGGCCCTGCTTGAACAAACAGCAGAAAGTTTGGAGAATTTACAAAGAACCCTGGCCCGTGGCGAAGAAAGCCGAATTACCGTTGACGGGCATTTGTTGCAGGTTGGCGACAAACTGGAAACATTAACCGACCATATGCGGACCCAACAGGCACTGATGCGAAGCCTTGCGGAAACTCAGGTTGAATTAAAACCAATTCTAGCACAGCTTGCTGCGGCGGGGGGCGGAGCAGCATCTGGGATCGATGATGCCAGCCGAATGCATCTTCGCAATCTTGATGTCTATGTTACGCGCCTGGCCGATGATTTAAAAGCCGGCCGGGAGGACTCGACCCAACAAATTCGCAGCGAAATTAAGCTGGTCGCCCGACTGATCGCCGCGGCGACCAGCGACGACCGAACTCCATAAGAGGCGAACGATCTTATGGCAGGCCTGACACGACGCGCAGACCGCAGCAGCAACATTTGGCCCGGCTTTGTCGACGCCCTGGCAACGTTGCTCATGGTCATCATGTTTTTGCTGTTGATTTTTGTTCTGGCTCAGTTTTTCCTGAGCGAGGCCCTATCGGGCCGCGAACAGGCGCTTGATAAATTAAAAGTGCAAGTCAGCGAACTGGCCGAACTGCTATCTCTGGAGGAAAAGACCAATTCAGATATGCGGGCAAACCTGTCCCAGTTATCTGCCGAATTGCAAACGTCGGTAGCGTTGCGCGATGAACTGAGGACATCCGTTTCGTTGCTGCAGAAAAACGCCATCGATGACGGCGAAACCATTCGAAAACTAAAATCTGAATCGACTGCGGCCTTTGCCGAAATGTTATCCTTACGGGAAAATCTGACGGCTTCGGAGCTGCAAGTTTCCCTGTTGCGTAAAAACCTAAGCGCCTCGGAATTGGCCGTTTCGGATATACGCAAAAATCTGAACACCTCCCAACAGCAAATTTCTGAGCTCGATAAAGACCTGGAAACCTCCAAAAAGAAAAATGCGGAGTTGAGCGAAAACCTGGACGTATTCTTGCAGGAAAATTCACAGTTGAGCGAAAATCTGGATACGTCCCAACAAAAAAATTCAGAGTTGAGTGAATCCCTGGACGCCTCCCAACAGGAAATCTCAAAATTACGCCTAAACCTGGGAACCGCAGAAGACAACCTCTCAACCGTCCGGGAAAAATCGACCAGTGATGCGGCGTTGATCACCGCCTTAAACGATCAGTTAAAACGGGATAAACGAGTGATTTCCCTATTGCAGCAGCGCCTGAGCGAAGCTGAGACACGTATTTCCATTTTGCAAAAACGTTCGGCAGACGCCGAACAAACCATCAGCAAATTGGATTCAGAAGTTGCCGCAAATAAAATAAATTCGGCGGAAGCCCGTATGGCTTCACAGGAACAACTGCAAAAAATAGCCGCCCTGACTCGTCAAATCCAGTTGCTGGAAGCCCTTAAACAAGAAATGCAGTCAAAAATTTCTGAAATGGCGGGAAAATTGTCCGAAAGCGGCAAATCCCTGTTGAGTGAAAAAGAATTTTCAGAAAGTGCACGGGCCGAGGTTGCTCTGCTCAATCAACAAATGTCAGCGTTGCGCGCCCAATTGGCGCAAATTCGTCTGGCACTGGAAATATCTGAGGAAGAAGCAGAAGAGAAAAATGTCCAAATTGCAAACCTGGGCAAACGCCTGAACGCGGCACTTGCCAGTAAGGTCCAGGAATTATCACGATATCGCTCAGAGTTTTTTGGCCGCCTTCGAAGACTGCTCGGGAACCGCCAGGAAGTCCACATTGTCGGCGACCGGTTTGTCTTTCAGTCGGAAGTTTTATTTGCCAAAGGCGAAGCGGAAATTGGCCTGGCCGGGCAGGATCAGTTGGACCAATTGGCGACAACCCTTTTGGAAATAGCGATCGAGATTCCAGGCGAAATCGACTGGGTCTTGCGGGTCGATGGGCATACCGATAATGATCCCATCAACACGGCGCGATATCCGTCGAATTGGGAACTGTCGACGGCACGCGCCATTTCCGTGGTAAAACATCTGGTAAATGCCGGATTACCAGCCAATCGGTTAGTGGCGGCGGGTTTCGGCGAGTTCCACCCGATTGATAAACGTCACGACGAAAATTCCAAACGGCAAAATCGCCGCATTGAATTAAAACTCACACAGCGATGACCGCATATAATTAGGCCTTAGTTTATCCATGCCCGTTCTCTTCCTGGTTGTTGTTATCGACTTGATTGGCTTTGGAATCATCATTCCATTGTTGCCGTTTTTTGCCATTCATTTTCAGGCCAGTCCCTTCGAGGTTGGTTTGTTGATGGCCGTTTACTCCATGGCGCAATTTATCGCCGCCCCCCTTTGGGGCCGGATGAGTGATCGAATTGGCCGCAGGCCGGTCCTTCTGGTCAGCCTGTTCGGCGCCATTATAACCTATCTGTGGCTGGGTCTGGCCGATGAACTTTGGGTGCTTTTCACCGCCCGCGCCGCCAGCGGGTTCATGGCGGGAAATATATCCGCGGCATTTGCCTATGTCGCTGATGTAACCACGCGGGAAAATCGAGCCAAGGGAATGGGGATTGTCGGTGCCGCATTTGGCCTTGGGTTCATAATTGGTCCGGCAATCGGCGGCCTTATGGCGGGTAGTGACCCCGCCAACGCAGACTATCAAAGTCCAGCCCTGGCGGCGGCAGGGCTATCGACATTCGCGCTGGTGCTCGGTTTCTTTTTGTTGAAAGAATCGCTTGCACCGGAAATTCGGGCCCGGATCAAATCCCAGGCCAGATCATCCCGCCTGCAGGCGTTTCGCAGGACCATTAAAAAACCCAATATTCGGCTGCTGCTTTTCCTGTCCTTTTTGGCAATATTTGCGTTTTCCGGTATTGAAGCAACGTTTGCGCTCTGGTCAACGCAGCAATTTGGCTGGGGCCCTGAACAAAATGGTTACATATTTGCCCTCATAGGCCTCCTAAATGCGGTCCTGCAAGGTGGATTGATCGGACGCATGGCAAAACGGTTTGGCGAAGCACAACTGCTCCTGCAGGGTGCTGTGGCCCTTACAATCGGTATCGCCGGTATTCCGTTTGCATCGAACCTGTGGTTGCTGATTGCGACCATGATGGTTGCGACATACGGTTTTTCCCTCATATCCCCCGCCCTGAACAGCCTCATTTCCTTACAAACCAGCGACGAAGACCAAGGCGGTATTATGGGCGTCACCCGCTCGGCGACCACTCTTGCCCGCGTCGGCGGCCCGGCCTGGGCGGGACTGCTGTTCACGGTTTTTGGGATGGATTGGCCCTACTACGGCGGTGCCTGTGTTATGGCCGTTGTTGTCGTCCTGGTTGTGCGGGCTTTTGCAACGCTTAAATCCCATGACGGGAAAAATCCTGAAATGCCCGCTTGATCAATGCGCCAGTGTCGCCTATACAGAGCGCCTTGATTTCCGGAGCAAAATTATGAAAAAAGATATCCACCCAGATTACCACACCATCACAGTACAAATGACCGATGGTTCGACCTATGAGACGCGATCCACATGGGGCAATGAAGGCGATGTACTTAAGTTAGATGTCGACCCGAAAACCCATCCCGCATGGACGGGTGTACACCGGTTGTTAGATAGTGGCGGGCAATTGGCTAAGTTCAACAAACGTTTCGCTGGAATCGGCCTTAAAAACTAGGCAAACCGATGTTTCGGTGCCGTTGGTAAGCAGTTAAGAATAACGTCCCATTAGGGGCGTTTTTCTTTGTTTTTTGATAATTCCCATACATATCAGCACCTTAGATAATCACCGGCGCAGGCAATTATGGCAATTGTGGACCATCGCAAGGTTTGATAGTATCAAACAGGTGGGGCGACGGACTCCTCTCAATAATTAACTATTTTTTGAACTTTTGTAGTTAGTGAATTAACGAAGCGTTTTGTTCCCATGGGGATGAAAAACCCTTGGAATAATTTGTAGATTGCAATTTGGCGAGGGGCACATGCCAGTCCAGACCCATTACGAAGTGCACGTCCTACAGGGTAGCAGATGGAGCATTCACGCACAATTCGAAGGCGGCCAGAAGGAAATGGCCGTCGACGAAGGAAAGATGCTTGATCGCCAGCCTGGAATTGACGCCGTAAAGGTCATTCGGGAGGTTTATGACCCCACACAAAGTACCCACCGGGATTTTGTCATTTATAAAAGTGCGAACATGCCGGCAGCGGGAAATGACCCGGACGACAGTAATGGGAGTGTTTCAGGCGGTGGATCCCAGAAATCCGACGACGATTGGTACGATGAGGATGATGATGGCGGTGGAGACGACTATGGCGGCTCCTTCGGCGGCGACCAGTTTTCTGACAATTCCGGCAAATCAAAGAAAAAGGACAAAAGCACAACCTTATCCGGTTTAATCGTCAAACTTCTGACGGTTTCGCTGATAAGCATAAGCCTTGCTCTGATCTTTACGGTTATGACGTCTTACGTATTGAGCGGTACCGTATTGTTCGGCAATCGGATGGAAGGCAACTTCGAATCCAATGTGCTGTTTGTGGTTTTTGTACTTACCTTCCTGCTGAGTGCCGCATGCCTGGCGTTAACCATGTTAAAAGGAACAACCCTGGCTGAACGCGAAGCCAAGTCCCGAGCAAAAACCAAGGCCAAGCAGGCCAAGGGCGAGATCGCTCAGGTTAAAGCGGTTGCCAAGGAAACCAAGCGCCGGGCCGCCGACGAAGCAAAAGCGAACCAAAACGCCCTGGATAAAGCGATGGAAGGCATTGACGAATTTCATCTCGATGACGCACAAGTGTCGGCAAATGAAAACGAAACGGACGAACGTTTAAAGACGGCAATAAAGGGCGATAAAGACGCCCCGAACGGCACCGCGCCGGCCCTCGAGACAGACGGCAGAGAAGCCGTCGAAACGTTGTCTCCGCACGCCGAAAAACAAAAGAAATATATGATGGAGTTTTTGACCAGCACCCTAGATGGTGCGAAGACCGACCACAAAAAACTCGATAACTTTAACAAGTTTGGCGTCAACCTGTTTCTCGCAGGTGCCTGCGAAACCCTTTCGCAGTCACGGGAACTGGACGAAAAGTCGCGGTCCAAGGTGTTGGCAGACAGCGTCCGCGTCATGGGTTTCAAAAAATCCCACGCAGCTACTTTTGCCGACAAATATCAAGACTACTTAATGCAGGACCCCCGTTACATGCAAATGTTCCAGGCGGGACGCAATGCCATGAACACCTACTATCAGGACGAAGATGCCGCCGGTCGGCACATGGAAAGCGCCCTCGGTGAGTGGAACAAACCGAAACAAAAGGCGGAGCAGGCGGGGCCGGTTACGGTTCTGTTTACGGATATTGCAGGCTCAACCGCTATGACCCAGGCTTTGGGAGATGCCGGCGCTCAAAAAGTTGTTCGTGCCCATAACCGAGTGGTCCGCGACGCTCTGACCGACTGGAACGGCAAGGAGATCAAACATACCGGTGACGGCATAATGGCTTCCTTTTCCCGGGTAACGGACAGCGTTGACGCATCCATTCAAATGCAGCGTCATACGATGGTTCATAACCAACAAAATCCCGATCTCCCCTTGCACCTGAAAATTGGACTGAATGCAGGTGAACCAATCGCTGAAGACAATGATTTGTTCGGAACGGTTGTCCAAATGTCGGCGCGGATTGTTGATAAAGCCCAAGCGGACGAAATTTTTGTTTCCGATATTGTTCGCGGCATTTGTGTTGGCAAGTCCTTCAAGTTTATCAATCGCGGCGGTTACGCCATGAAAGGGTTCGAAGAGGATCCGACTTTGTACGAAGTGGTGTGGCGCGAAGAAGCTGCCGCAGCCGAATAACTTCTTTTTACCTAAAACACTTGCGGGACGAAAAACGCCTGCCTATGTCTGTTTTGTCGATGGATGCCTATTGAGGGTCCAAGGACAAAACAGCCCTTAAGCGGGTTATTCTGAGGCTGGCAATGGTGCGGCCTCACCAACACCATGTAGCTCATTAAAGGAGAATATGGCTATGCGTACACTCGATTTATCACCACTTTTTCGCCACTCGGTCGGTTTTGATCGCATGCAGCGGCTCATGAACTCGGCCTCGGAATGGGATTCCAACGCCCAGGCTTATCCGCCCTATAACATTGAACAGGTGGAAGACGACACCTACCGTGTGACCATTGCTGTCGCCGGCTTTAACGAGAACGAGCTGGATATTACAGCCAAGGAAAATACCCTGACCATCACAGGCAAATTATCAACGGACGACAGTGAAGGTGTAACGTTTCTGCACCGCGGTATCGCTGGACGTGCCTTTGAACGCCGATTTGAAATTGCCGACCATATTCGGGTAGCCGGCGCGGATCTCAAAAATGGATTGTTGTCCGTTGAACTGGTTCGCGAAGTCCCAGAGGAAATGAAACCGCGCAAAATTTCCATTTCGACGAAGGCTCTCGAGCATAATAAAGCTGCCTAACGCCTGCAATCCGTTAGTCAGTGAAGCGAAAAGCGCGTCTCTCCCCCCGGAGGCGCGCTTTTTTTATTGCGGTATGCCGCCCGAGAACGTGACATCCCTATACTGCTCAAGAACTGCGCGACGCTCCTTGTCTATGGGCGTTGATTTACCCGATGCAACATCCACCAAAACCTCAATCACATGGCCCGTCGCCGACGGCGTGTCGACGCCCGGTGCAAATAAAGCCAACTCAAAAGTTATGCTGGAGCTGCCAATTTTACCGACACGCAATCCGGCCGTAATGATGTCGGGGAAACTGAGGGGGCGGTGAAAACGGCAGAGACTTTCAACCGCCTGTGCATTCTCGTGGTGCCCGGTCCAGTCCAAGTTAAATTCTTCGGTCATAAACTTGACAACAATCGCCTCAAAAAACCGGTAATATACGACATTATTCAAGTGTCCCAACATGTCGTTATCGCCCCAACGGGTGGGAATATTCAAATGATAGGGATAACTGCGGCGGTGTGATTGCATCGCTAAGGACGTCACGTCATTTACCAATCGGGGATAATGGAATTAAAGCCGATAAAACTTAAAAAAATCAATCGGTTATAAAATTTCAGAACGACATATCATATATTATTTAGGGGCTGCCGTTACCGACAGCCCCTGTATTTTATTAGAATATTTCCCTGTTAAACTCGCCAACATATTATTCATCAGTTAAGCCCGGCGACCATACTAAGACATGTCTATCCGGGTCAATAGTTGAATCATGTTTTTCGTAAAAATTGCCTACTATAGTATTCTAATATCAAAAAAACCCGCCCCAGTTTTTCCGGCACAGCGGGTTATTTTAAAATTCTTAAAATCAAACCGATAATCGGCACGCCCCAACCCCACATCGTTAAAACGTTCCCTATCAAGCGCCTATGGACATTGTTGGCTTGGAAATCCAAAATACCCCATGCGGGGACCGTCTTTTTGTTTTGACCTGGCGAGGTTTGCCTAATGGAATCCACTTTGGCCTGGATTGTTCTTGCCCTGTGGGTTGTGTTACCGACCCTGCATGTGATCACCTCAAAAAATGGCGGATCCTGGCGCCCGCCAACCGGCTCAAAATGCCCGTTCGGCCCGCGCGCCGGATGGCTGGTCATCGTATTGCTGTTTGGCGCAATCGGCTGGTTTCTGTTTGTTAGGTCACGCCGGCTCAAGGCAAACCCGTAAAACCGTTGAATTACGACTTAAAAAAACTCTCCGCGCCTTTTCTTGCCTGTTTTTTATATTCAATCTTGTCACGCGCGCGGGCAATTTCCGTTTCCAGTTCGACAATGTAGTCGCCAAGTGCCTCTATCGACAGAATGTCGAGATCCTTGAGTTGTTTCTTCTTTTTTGTTGGTTCCAGTTCTTCTATATCCATGGCCCCTCGCTTTGATGACGGCTGGTTCTTGTTTGCAGATAAACAACCTACTAGATACGGTCGAGATAAATCAAATTTCGACGTACGAGGACCCAACCATGGTTTTGCCAACACAAATGAATTGCATCGAAATCCCGCAACCTGGCGGGCCCGATGCGCTAAAACTGACAACCCGCACCCTCCCCCACCCTTCACCTGGGGAGGTTCTCATCCGTATTGAAGCCGCTGGTATCAATCGGCCTGACTGCATCCAGCGGATGGGCAACTATGCACCACCGCCGGGAACAACCGATATTCCTGGTTTGGAAGTATCGGGCGAGATCGTCGCGGTCGGTGATCAGGTGGCAACTTGGTCGGTGGGCGACAGGGTATGTGCATTGGTCGCCGGCGGCGGTTACGCCGAATATGTGACGGCACCCTTTCAGCAATGTCTGCCCGTACCTGATGGTTTGTCGATGGTCGAAGCCGCAGCACTGCCTGAAACGTGTTTTACGGTCTGGACCAACGTCTTTGAACGCGGTGCCCTAAAAGCCGGGGAAACACTGATGATCCACGGTGGATCCAGTGGCATTGGGACGACAGCCATACAAATTGCCAGCCAACGGGGGGCACGGGTACTGGCGACGGCTGGAAACGCAGAAAAATGCCAGGCTTGCCTTGACCTCGGTGCCGAACGGACCGTCAACTACCGGGAAGAAGATTTTGTCGAAGTGGCCAGGGAATTTGGCCCGCGCGGCGTAAATGTTATTCTCGATATGGTCGGCGGCGACTATATACCTCGGAACATTCAATCTCTTGCCGTTGACGGGCGACTGGTTCAAATTGCCTTTCTGCAGGGATCAAAATCCGAAGTCAATTTTATGCCGGTAATGCTGAAACGTTTAACCATTACCGGCTCGACCCTTCGCCCGCAAAGCATCGAACGGAAAGGCGAAATCGCTGCCGCCCTGCTCAATAATGTATGGCCGCTCCTATCTGCCGGTTCGGTAAAACCAGTCATCTTCAAAACCTTTGCCCTGAGTGAAGTTGCACAGGCGCACGCGTTAATGGAATCCAGCCAGCATATAGGGAAAATCATGCTGAAGATCTGATCCAGGGAGTTTCGTTGTTTGACCCCATGGCCCTGTGCGGTTTATAAAGGCGACAAATGATCACTGCGGGTCGGTGATCAGCGCAAAAACATCTGGAATGGGAAAAAGATTATGGCGCATCCGCTGATGCCAAAGGCGAAGGCCGTTTGGCTTGTTGATAATACGACACTCTCCTTCGAACAGGTAGCGACGTTCTGTGGATTGCATGAGCTTGAGGTTCAGGCCATTGCCGATGACGAAGTTGCAACCGGCATGCAGGGTTTAGATCCTCTGGCGGCTGGAGAACTGACACACGAAGAAATCAAACGCTGTGAGGCAGACCCCGTTGCAACTTTAAAAATTTCGAAAAGCGATGTCCCTGAAGCCCGTGCAAAAAGAAAGGGCGCGCGTTATACGCCCGTCTCCAAACGTCAGGACCGCCCCAATGCCATTGCCTGGCTGATCAAAAATTACCCGGAACTGAGTGATGCCCAAATTTCCAAACTGGTCGGCACCACCAAACCGACCATCAATTCGATCCGTGACCGGACCCATTGGAATACGACAAACATTACGCCGCAAAACCCCGTAGGTTTAGGATTGTGCAAGGGTAACGAACTGGAGCGGTTGGTGGCAATTGCCCGCGCCCGGGCCGGTACGGTACATACCCCCGGCGCGGCAACCGCACCGGATGGTATTGTTGCCCAACCCGATATCCAGGCGGCACCACCGGCTCCCAAGGAACATACGGTTGAAGATGTCTTTGGTACCCCGGCACCGCAGTCCCCTAAGCAATAAGATTGCCGGACCGACAGTTAATGCGCTCGGCGGACCAATGCCCGCCGGGCGTTTTTATTGGTATCAGGAACGCATAAAGCGATGTGATGGTGCCCATTTGATCATCACTTATCAAATAAGCGGCAATTGAACAGACTCTGTTAGGGTCGTGACAGGCCGCCACATCGTCTCCCCTGCCACAAGCCGGTTGCCCTGGCCCCGTCATCCTTATTAACAGACTGGCGATGATGCAGGTTTTCCAACGACAATCAATCGCGGTGATCCTAGGGTTTGGCTAACAGAACCCGTTTGCGCTCTGCATACTCATCGCCGTCAATTTCACCCTTTGCATATCTTTCATCCAAAATGGCAACGGCTAGTGGATATTGGCCCTGGGCAGTGCCACCCATTTCCGATACAGATTTTCCACGGCTCATTAACAACATCACGACGAGAACGATGACAGCAACGAGGCCGATCATCATTAGCGGCCCAAAAATCATTATTCCACTACCATCCCCCCAACTCATGTGGTGTCCGTCGCCCCGTTGATCGCCCACCAAATCCGCAAGTGCGATTCCGGCCGATGAAAATGCGATTAGCCCTATGAGGGTCGATGACACCAGGGGTTTGACTGCCCATTTAACCGTTGCAGGTATGATTGAATAAAAATCGGTGTTCTTTTTCAAGTGCATGGGCCAGCTCCAAATCCGAGACCGCAGTTAACAGATGCCTGCAACATAGAGGATGCAGGCTCAGCCAACCTTGATATGTATCAATATTGGTAAAATCCAGGTTATTTAATAAATGTTTGCTCAGGCGCAAAACCCCGCCCGCCAGAGCGCCGTGGCGGATTGACTGCTTTGCACCGATAAAAAAATCCGGGAACTATCCGGTTGACGTACCACGTCACATAATGTAGATTAGGCTTCAAATAAAGGAATGAAGCTATGACCAAAGTTGACCTAACAAACCCGATCTACCACGACAACGATGCAGCTCGTGAACACCTTGAGTCCCTGTTGTGGCCTCTGGGTCCAGTCTGTCCCCGTTGTGGCGTCTCAGGCGCTCGCACTACCAAACTCAACGGCAAAAGCACCCGCCCCGGTGTCCACAAGTGCAAGGACTGCCGTAAGCCCTTCACCGTCACTATCGGCACCGTTATGGAACGATCCAAAGTGCCGCTGTGCAAGTGGGTACTGGCGGCTCAACTAATGGCCTCAAGCAAAAAGGGCATGAGCGCAAAACAATTAGAACGCATGCTCGGGACCAACTACGAAACCGCTTGGTTTTTGTTCCACCGTCTGCGGGAGTGCGCTATAGATCCGGAGCGCGGCCCGGTAGGTGGCGGGAACAAGGTTGTTGAGGTTGACGAAACCTATGTTGGTGGCAAAGCCAAAAACGCTCACAACGGGAAACCAATTCCCAAGAAACACGCCGTTGTCTCCCTCGTTGAGAGAGAAGGCGAAGTGCGCTCTTTTCACGTCACCAATGTTAATTCGAAAACCCTGCGCCCGATCATCGTTAAGAACGCGGATCGCAAGTCATACCTTATGACCGACGAGAGTGTTGTTTACCCAAAAGTGGGCGAAGAGTTCTCAGGACACGGCACAGTGAACCACAGTGCCCGCGAATATGTACGCGGCAATTTCTGGTACACAAATACCGTCGAAAGCTATTTTGCTCTTCTCAAACGCGGCATCATGGGATCGTTCCATAATGTTAGCGAAGCCCACCTGTACCGATATCTCGCCGAATTCGATTTTCGCCACAACACCCGAGATCTGACAGACGGCGAACGAGCCAACGAATTGCTGGCTGGAGCAAAGGGCAAGCGCCTGATGTATCATCAACCTAGTCAAACCGCGAACGCTTAAACAGAAGGCGAGCGCCTTTCTGCGCTGGCGCAAAAACAATGGGGGCAACAATGATTGACGAAAGCACCATCACCTTTCAAGGGCCAGGGCCATTTCACTTGCCCATCGCGCAACGCGCCACAGCGCACGGCAACACCGATAACGGGGTGACCATCGCGCTGTCCGCAATTCTCCCCGAGCGCGAGCTTGGGCTTGAATCGGTATCGGTCCAGATGTTGAGCACGACAGCGCGTGAGCTGGCAGCGGCGCTTCTGAAAGCTGCTGATGTTGCAGAGAGTCAGTAACCATGGCCACCGTCGTATCCTTGATAGTTTGGCAATCCCATTTTGATGTATTCTTTAGTAAATGGCAGCATTTGATTCTCCAACAAAAAGCCCCGGCTACTTGGCCGGGGCGGGTTTCTTTGATTTCGATTTTGCAGTAGGCTTTTCCTCCCGTTCTCGCTTGGGGCGAGGTTGCGGGGGTGTTTTTAAGAGTTTCAGCAACATCTTGTCACGTTGCTGAGCTACTTGATCGCTGGAGTTAGTCATGGCATCTCGCAATCGTGGAAGACCTAAACTACGTGATCTTAGCAGAACGCCACCCACTGCCCAAGAGCAGGCCGCGTTACGGGGTGATTTTAACAAAAACCAGCCGCCTATCGTTACCGCAGTTTTGGGGCAGTCGTTATTAGAAATTGAGCTAGACCAACTTTTGCGGCCTCATTTTAAACACCACGATGATGCGACTTGGGCGAAACTAACTGACGATCACGGCCCATTTTCTAACTTTAATTCGAAAATAATATCAGCGCGAGCGTTTGGAATCTGTAACGATGTTGTTAGGGATGGATTGAACACCGTTCGCAATATCCGCAATGCCTTTGCACATAGCAACCGACCCCTAAAGTTCTCCCACGAATTAGTGGTCAAGGAATTAAAAAATATCACACTCCCAAAAGTGAAGAGATCAAGTCTATGTAAATCCCTAAGCGTCGTACAGGAAACTTCTGAGACGGGTGAATAGGGCGCGAAACTAGCCTTTATATTATTGTGTCTTACGCTGAACGGCGAACTTAGTAAGAGGCAACTGACCCGACAAAAGGCCAAAACAAGAAGAATGACAAAAAGCAAATCTTATCGTCGAGAAATGGTGGATGCACTTATGGGGATACCCCCGGGCGCATCTCAAGAACAGCGATCAGGCCTTCTATCGCGGTCTTGGGGGAGTCATAGCGACGATCCCAACTCTCCAATTCTACAATCAACGATTCAAGGTCTTCTTGATCCAGAACCCGGACAGCCCCGCAAGAAGGGCAGTTAATTTCCATCTCTGTTAGCACCGGACTGTCAGCCATAATTACTACATCCTGTTATTTGGTACGCCAACCGGATAGTTCCCAAAAATCCCGACCGCCCAGAGTCAGGACCCATTTGAAGACACGCAGAATATTTTTGACACGGCTTTACCACTGATCACTGGAAGATGTTTGGAATTAACTCAAAATACTCCAACAATTCGGTCAATACTAAAAAGGTTCTATTCGAATAGTTGACCAGATTTGACCGATATTATTGGTTTCGAAAGTTTTACAGAAAATACCCTGACCCGTACTTGCATTTATCTGCGGCAATTGTTCCTATCCGCCAGCTTACACACAAGGAATGTCACATGACCCGGCCAACGAACGAACCCTGGTTGCTTACACCAGGCCCACTGACAACATCAAAAACCACCAAAGACGCCATGTTACGGGATTGGGGGTCACGGGATATGGCCTTCTTAAATACCAATCGACGGATCCGGTCAATTCTTCTTGATTTGGTTAACGCGGCGGACAGCCACGAATGTGTACCGGTCCAGGGCAGCGGAACCTTCGCCGTCGAGGCGGCCCTCGGTACTTTGATTAAAAATACGGACAAAACCCTGGTCCTGGTAAACGGTGCCTATGGCAAACGCATCGCCCGAATACTGGAAATATTGGGTTTAAATTTTACCGTGCAGGAAACGCCGGAAAACCAGCCCAACGACGTCGACGCCCTGGCCGGTCAATTGCACAGTGACCCGGCAATCAGCCATGTGGTGGCGGTCCATTGTGAGACAACATCCGGCCTATTAAATCCCATTGCAGAAATTGCCGATGCCGTGGCAAAGGCTGGACGTAAATTAATTATCGATGGCATGAGCGCCTTCGGTGCATTGCCAATTGATGCCCGGGATACTCAATTCGAAGCCCTGATCGCTTCCAGCAACAAATGCCTGGAAGGTATTCCCGGACTGGGGTTTGCGCTCATTGAAAAAACCGCATTGGCGAACGCCAAAGGTACGTCGCGGTCCCTGTGCCTCGACCTTTTTGACCAATGGCAAACTATGGAATCCAATGCCCAATGGCGCTTTACACCACCAACACACGTTATCGCTGCCCTCGATTCTGCACTCAGCCAGTTGATTGCTGAAGGTGGGCCTGCCGGGCGCCTGGATCGATATAAAAACAATTGCCGCAGGTTGGTGAATGGCATGCGCGCCTTGGGTTTTGCGACCTTATTGCCCGACACCCTGCAAGCACCGATTATTATTACTTTTAAAATGCCGACGGCCAAAAATTTTATCTTCTCAAACTTCTATGATCATCTGAAAGACCAGGGATACGTCATTTATCCCGGTAAATTAACCATCATCGATAGTTTTCGTATGGGTTGTATAGGTCACCTGACCGAATCTCAGATGTCAGGCGCGTTGAGCGCCGTTGAGGTTGCCCTGCAACGCCTCGGTGTGGCCTATCCCCTTAAAACGCCATCCCCCACTAACCAAACGCAAAGGAATGTTTTATGACTGCTCAGTCCGCCCTTCAGGTTTCGGCTGATTCTCCGCCATCCAAAGCCAGCCGTTTTCGAGCCATGCTTAACTCAAAAAACCTAGAATTTCTGATGGAAGCCCATAATGGGTTGTCCGCCAAAATTGTCGAAGAAACCGGGTTTTCTGGGATCTGGGCATCCGGGCTTTCCATGTCGGCGGCCTTAGGCGTTAGGGATAATAATGAAGCGTCGTGGACACAAATTCTCGAAGTGCTCGAGTTTATGTCCGATTGCACATCGATCCCAATCCTGGTGGATGGTGACACGGGCTGGGGCAATTTTAACAACATGCGACGTGCGGTGGTTAAATTGTGTCAACGTGACATTGCCGCCATCTGCATCGAAGACAAACTTTTCCCAAAAACAAACTCTTTCCTGGGCGATGGTCAGCCGCTGGCTGATATTGATGAGTTTTGCGGCAAAATCAAAGCCGGTAAAGACAGCCAGACCCATCCTGATTTTTCGATCATTGCCCGTCTTGAAGCCTTGATTTCCGGCCTCGGTATGGCTGAAGCCCTGCGACGGGCCGAAGCTTATCACGCGGCCGGCGCCGATGCGGTTTTGATTCATTCAAAAAAATCAGATGCCGAGGAAGTCCTGGCATTTACCAGGGAATGGGCCAACCGGTGTCCGGTTGTCATTGTACCAACAAAATACCCGTGGACCCCGACCGACAGGTTCCGCGAGGCTGGCATCTCAATTGCAATCTGGGCCAACCACAATATGCGCGCGTCAATCACCGCCATGCGGGAGACGTCGCGCCGCATTTACCGGGAGGAATCTATTGAAGGCGTCGACAAAGAGATCGTCAAAGTAAGGGACGTGTTCGAATTGACCGGCAACGACGAATTGTCTGAAGCGGAAAAACGTTACCTGCCGTCAGACGGAGAAGGACACCGGGGGATTGTTCTGGCTGCGTCGCGGGGTGCCGAGCTCGGGAAACTTACGGAAGACAAACCCAAATGCATGATCGACGTGCGCGGTGAACCGCTGTTGGGCCGTCTGGTTTCAGCCCTTAAAAACGCCCGGGTAAACGATGTGACCGTTGTCCGCGGTTATAAAAAAGATCAAATTAATCTACCGTCGCTATCCTATGTCGATAATGACCTGTACGAAAACACCGGCGAACTGGCCAGTCTGGCCTGTGCCCGGGCCGCCATCACGGGTTCTTGCATCATTGCCTATGGAGATGTGTTATTCCGGCAATATTATCTGGATCAACTGTTTGAACACAATGCCGATATTGTCATTGCTGCCGACGCCCTGTGGAAGGAACGCACATCCTCTGACCCGAAGTGGGTCCGCGACTTTATTTCTGCAACGGTCAAGTCGTCGCAGGACTTTATTGACGATAAACCGGTTTATCTGACGGCCATGGGTGCGGACCTGGCGACCACGGACATCCATGGGGAATGGATAGGGTTGGCCCGAATGACCGAACGGGGAAGTGAAATTATACGCGACGAAATGGATGCCCTGCAAAAGGAAGGTAAACTCAATACAGCTGGACTGGTCGATCTGTTTCACCGGATCGCCAACAAGGGACATAAAATCGGTATCGTATATGTTCCGGGTCAATGGTTGGACGTGGATGACGCATCTGACCTTAGTGCGGCGGGGCGTTTTCTTTGATTGAGGCCACTGATTTTATCAAACCCGCACGGAATCGCGGATACGACTTTTATTGTGGTGTCCCTTGCTCTTTCCTGACACCTTTTATCAATCGGGCCCTTTCGGACGCCACCTTGGATTATGTCGCCGCAACCAGCGAAGGAGAAGCAGTAGCCATTGCCGCCGGGGCCTGGTTGGCGGGCCGAAAAACCGTCGTCATGTGCCAAAATTCCGGTTTGGGAAATGCGGTCAATCCTCTGACGTCGTTGAATTTTCCGTTCCGTATCCCGACACTTATCATAACCACACTGCGCGGCGCGCCGGGTTTGGCTGATGAACCCCAACACGAACTCATGGGAACGATTACCCACCCGTTACTGGATCTGCTTGATATCCGTCACGCCCCTTTCCCGACCGACCAACAAACCGTCGAGGGTGCGCTGGAACTGGCCACACAGGATATGGACAAACGAAACCTGCCCTACGCCTTTACCATGCAAAAAGACAGTGTTGCAGACAGTCCGCCGGGGCCCGGTGGACCCTCGCCAACAATCTCGGGACGGGTCCAGGACCTCAGTGACCTGACGTCGCCGGCATCTCGGATCGACGCCCTGGCCTGCTTGTTAACCGTTGTCCCTGAAACCGCGGCCCTCATTGCCACGACCGGAAAGTGTGGCCGGGAATTGTTCACCCTGGCGGACAGGCAACAACATTTCTACCAAGTGGGATCCATGGGATGTGCGGCGGCGATGGGATTGGGTGTCGCCCTGAATACCCGCAAAAAGACCGTGATCATTGATGGAGACGGTGCGCTGTTGATGAAAATGGGGACTTTGGCAACGATCGGTTCCTATGGTCCGGAAAACCTCGTTCATGTGGTCCTGGACAATGGGGCCTACGATTCTACCGGCGGACAGGCGACCGTATCATCGGGTATTGATTTTGCACAGATTGCCGCTTCGAGCGGCTATCCGCAGGCCTACAAATGCACCTCCCTTTCCGGCTTCGAAAATGCCGTCTCCCTGGCGATACAGACCTCTGGACCGCATTTCATCCACATGAAAATTGCCCCGGGTTCGGCAAAGAATCTGGGGCGGCCAACGATAAAACCAGCCGACGTCGCCAGGCGTTTTAAAGGGTTTTTAGGAGCCGCTGAACTGCCAGATCAATCAAACTGATATTCTTCATCAAGTGCCATGCGCAATTTAAACTCAACTTTGCCGGCGATCCTTAAATCCGGAAGAAAGATTTCCTTGCGAAGATGACGCACATCCCGGCTGCTGACCGGACCGACAAACATCAGGCGGTGACGCACGCTATAGCGGGCAAGTTTGGTTCCAAACACCTTTTGCAGGACATAAAAAGTTAAATAGTGGTTGTCGACCAATGCAAATATCGGAGTCTGCGAATTGCGAACGATGTTAATCAGATCAAGGTCAAAGAGTTTGTCGCCATTTACAAGGGAATGGCGTTCCGGGCCGTCGGAAAAAACAAAATCGTATTTCCGATCAGGGATCTCCGCATATTGCACACCACGGAACATCTTGTAGTAGCCGTCAATTTTTGGACTGTGAATTATTTCGACCAGATGTTTTACATCCGCTGGTAAATTTTGTTCTGCCGTCGCTGTCCATCCCGCGTCCTCCTCCATCGAAGTGATCCGGCCCAGCGGTGCGCCGTCTTTTTCATTGGCCAACAGGGCATGGGCCAATACGACGGTGGAAAATCCGGTTCCAAACTCGACAACCTCGCGCGGTTTACGCTGGCGAACTTGCTCGTACAAAGTCAAATAATCGGACATGGAAGCGCCCGTTACCGACGAGCCTTTGGCATATTCCTCGAGCGCCTCCCACAGGGCAGGAATAGCCCGCAACGTGGTTTCCGCCTGTTTGTTATTGGCCTGCACCATGCGTTCGACAATATGCGCCCGTAAACGCACCAAGGGACTGAACCCTCTAATTTCCAGTTGTGATAATGGGGAGGCTGACACGCGATCTACCTTCGCTCGGTTTTTATGAATTGAATGTATATGGCACACTTAAGACCCAATCGGAAACCCAAATCCGCCAGCGGTTGCGGTTAATTACCGCCGGTTGCCCGTGCCCAATGGGATATGACGGGGCAACGTCGCGCGCCCGGGAAGCTCTGTGCCAGGGGGGCGTTAAATACCATCCAGGGCCGTGTCGGACTACTCCTGCCATCGTCCCCGTTCGGGGGGAGTGTTGAAACCATTGGGCCTCCCTCCGCATCCCAATTAGTTGCCCACCGCTACTGCAACGGGTGTGCAATTGGCCGGCAATGTGAGATTGATGCGGCTCGATAAATATGTAACCCCGGCAAAACACATGTATTAAAATATCTCCGGCTTTTGCTGATTGATCCGCAGTCAGGTTGCCATTAGGTTTTGCGTACAGTAATTAACACGCGCAGGATCTTTTTCTGCCCCTTTAGCCGGAGGTCTCGTAATGCCGAATTTTCCAATTGTCGATAGCCACGTTCATTTGTTCGACATCACCCACCTGCAGTACGATTGGTTAAATGCCGCGCCAAAAATTAATAAAACCCATGACCTTCAAACCTATGACGCCGCTTGCGGCACTATTGAGGTCGATAAGATCATATTTGCCGAGGTCGATGTTGCCAAAGGCCAACATCTGGACGAGGCACGATGGGTTCAATCGTTAGCCGAAACCGACAAGCGCCTGTGCGGTTCGGTTGCCCACGCACCTTTAAGAAAGGGCACGGAAGTCGAAGCAGATCTTGAACAGCTGGCGGAAATCAAGACCGTTAAAGGTGTTCGTGATCTCATGCAAAATCAGATGGATCAGGGGTTTTGTCTCGAACCCGATTACATTGCCGCCTTGAATCTGCTGCCCAAATTCGACCTGAGCTTCGATTTATGTGTAAAACATTGGGGCATGACCTTTGCTATTGAATTGGCAAAACGCTGTCCCAACGTCTCCTTTATCCTCGACCATATTGGTAAACCGGGTATCAAACATGGGCTGTTAGACCCCTGGCGCGACCAAATGCGGCAACTGGCGGGTTATCCCAATGTCACCTGCAAAGTCTCCGGCACCATTACGGAAGCCGATCATCAGTCCTGGAACACGGAACAAATCAAACCCTATGTCGCCCATACCTTCGAGTGTTTTGGCTTCGATCGAACGATGTACGGCAGTGACTGGCCGGTCTCAACCCTGACCCACGCATACCCCGACTGGGTACAACTCCTTGATGGCGTCATTGCCGGATCAAGCGACAGTGAACAGCGTGATTTTTATCGCAATACGGCCATTCGGGCCTATCGATTGGCGTAAAACCAACGCCGGGAATTACGCATCCGTGACCGGAACGGTATAATTGAGGCCCAATCGGCCGCCATCAACATGAATGGTTTCACCGGTGATATAACTGGCTTCATCGCTCGCCAAAAACGCCGCCACAGATGCAATTTCTTCCGGTTTACCAAGCCGGGCCATGGGCGTCCGCGACATAACGGTTCGGCGCGCCGCATCATCGACCAGCAGGGTTTTCACCATATCCGTGCCAATACTCCCGGGTCCGATGGCGTTTACCCGAACGCCCTTGTCTGCCAGGGCCAGGGCCATCGAAACCGTCAACTGTTTGATGCCGCCTTTACAAACCGCATAGGACAACAAATTTGGATTGGTAATCACCGCCTGTATGGAAGACATATTGATGATCGTGCCGCTGCCCTGAGCCGCCATTTGTCTGGCTGCCGCCTGGCCGGTCAGGAAAAACCCCTTGAGATTAATTCGTAACACCCGATCAAAATCGTCTTCTTCGATTTCCAGAATATCCGCCACATGAAGGATTGCCGCGTTGGATATCATCACATCCAGCCGGCCATGGCGTGCCACGGCCGCGCCCACCAACCGGTCGACCTGGGATTTGTCACCGACATCACAGGTCAAAAAAGACGCCTCATAACCGGCGTCGCACAAGGCCTGCGCCGCCGCTTCGCCTTTTTCGGCCTGCACATCGGAAAGCAACACTTTGGCCCCGTCTCTGGCGAATCGTTCAGCGCAGGCAAAACCAATGCCCTGCGCAGCACCCGTAATAATCGTAACTTTATCCTGCAAATTCATAAGATCTCTTTTCGTTTATTCAGATTTATTCCGCGCATCGCTATAGCCAATGGTCTGCAACGCTGCATTGATTTCGTCCAATATGGCAGGATCATCAATCGTTGCCGGCATTTTATAGGGCTGATTATCGGCGATCTTCTGCATGGTTCCGCGCAGGATTTTTCCGGAGCGTGTCTTCGGCAAGCGGTCGACGACAACGGCCCGTTTAAAGGCAGCGACCGGGCCGATTTGTTCGCGCACCCGCTGGACAACCTCCGAAACAATCACCTCCGGATCCTTGCCAACACCGGCATTCAAAATCAAAAACCCGACGGGAAGTTGGCCCTTAAGCTGATCTTCGACGCCGATAACCGCGCATTCGGCGACGTCTGGATGACCCGCCAGAACTTCTTCCATACCGCCCGTTGACAGGCGATGACCGGCAACGTTAATGATATCATCGGTTCGCGCCATGATATAAAGATATCCCTGTTCATCCATATATCCGGCGTCTGCGGTTTTATAATAACCGGGATATTCTTCGAGATAGGCATCCAGATACCGTTGATCGGCATTCCACAGGGTAAGCAGCGAGGACGGTGGCATGGGTAACTTGACACTAATAGCGCCAATTTCACCTCTTGGAATTTCATGGCAACCGTCATCCAGAATACGAACATCCCATCCCGGCACGGCTTTGGTCGGTGAACCGGCACGCACCTCAAATACGTGCAGGCCCATACAATTGGATGCGATCGGCCAACCGGTTTCCGTCTGCCACCAGTGATCAATAACCGGAACCCCAAGTTTATCTTCGGCCCAGTGCAGGGTATCCGGGTCGGTACGTTCGCCGGCCAGAAACAGTGCCTTAAAGCTGCTTAAATCGTAATCCTTCAACAACGCACCGGTCGGGTCTTCGCGTTTTATGGCGCGAAAGGCCGTCGGCGCGGTAAACAGTATTTTGACCTTATGCTCCGAAATGACTCGCCAAAACGCACCGGCATCCGGCGTTCCAACGGGTTTTCCCTCGTACAACACCGTCGTGCATCCGTGCAACAAAGGGGCATATACAATATAACTATGGCCGACCACCCAACCAACATCTGAAGCAGCCCAATAGACGTCACCAGGATCGGCATCGTAGATGTTT
Source organism: Rhodospirillales bacterium (assembly GCA_021775095.1). GTDB lineage: Bacteria > Pseudomonadota > Alphaproteobacteria > Rhodospirillales > Casp-alpha2 > JABMNT01. The sequence goes on along the minus strand of JAJFII010000098.1, from coordinate 107,268 downwards.
TTCATGGACCACTTGAGGGCAACCATATGTCCACCATTGTCGCGGACAACTCCCTTTGGCTCGCCCGTTGTGCCCGACGTATAAAGAATATAGAGCGGATCTGTTGCCGCCACGGGCACACAATCGACGGGCGTCGCCGACGCCATGGCTTCGGCCCAGTCGACGTCCCTGCCAGTCTGTAAGGGCGCATCAAGTTCCGGGCGTCGCAGGATAACACAACTAGCAGGTTTGTGATCGGCTAGATCTATGGCCCCATTGAGCAGCGGCATATAGGGAATAACCCGATTAACTTCGATCCCGCAGGTTGCGCTGACAATGGTCTTTGGTTTGGCATCGTCAATCCGCACGGCCAGTTCATTGGCAGCAAATCCGCCAAAAACCACCGAATGAATAGCCCCGATACGTGCACAGGCTAACATGGCGATGGCGGCTTCTGGGACCATCGGCATATAAATAATAACCCGGTCACCTTTAACGACGCCTTGTTCCGCCAAAACGCCGGCAAACAGGGAAACCGTATGCAACAATTCTTTGTAACTGTAGGTTCTGGACGAACCGGTGACCGGACTGTCATATATGAGGGCGGCCTGGTCGCCGCGTCCCCGTTCCACATGACGGTCCAGGGCATTGTAACAGGTGTTGCACTGGGCTCCGGCAAACCACCGATAAAAGGGTTTATTGCTTTCATCGAGGACCCGGTCCCAGGGTTTTATCCAGTCGATTTCCCGGGCCGCGTCAGCCCAAAAGGTTTCCGGTGTCTCCAGTGAATGTGCGTATGCCTGATCGTATGCGTTGCCCATAGGTACCTACCTGCCTGAAACGTCGGTTTTCCCGACAGCGATTAATCCAGTGTGTGACATTAATGAGATATTTGAAAGTACGGTTTGAACCGTCCTTTACCTGCATTTACTCTAGGCCCGACAGATACATCATATCAAATCACAGGGTTGGAAAATGAGCGCAAACCGTATTTTTGAAACTGACCTACATCAATCCGAGGCCAATTTTACCCAACTTTCACCGATCTCCTTCATTGCCAGGAGCGCCCATACCTATCCCGACCGCTGTTCGATCATCCACGGCACAAAACGCTATAGCTGGCGAGAAACCTACCAACGGTGCCGTCGCCTGGCCAGTGCCTTGCGAAATCGCGGGATCACCCCCGGTGAAACCGTTGCCATCATGGGCGCGAACACACCGGAAATGTACGAAGCGGCCTTCGGCGTGCCGATGGCCGGTTTGGTTCTGAACACCCTAAACGTTCGATTGGACGCGGCAAACATTGCTTTCTGCCTCAACCATGGCGAAGCCAAGATCTTGCTGACCGACCGGGAGTTTTCGTCAACGGTAAAAGACGCATTGGCTCTTCTCGACCATCCAATTGTGGTTATTGATATTATGGATTCAGAATATTCGGGCTCTGGCGAGGTCGTCGGTACCACCGATTATGAAAGTTTTTTGTTGGAAGGTAACCCGGACTATGCGTGGACACTGCCGGAAGACGAATGGCAGGCGATTTCCCTGAACTACACGTCAGGCACCACAGGCGACCCAAAGGGTGTCGTCTACCATCACCGGGGCGCCTATTTAAATGCCATGTCGAATATCGTCGGCTGGAACATGGCCCACCATCCGATCTATCTATGGACGCTTCCCATGTTCCATTGCAATGGCTGGTGTTTCCCCTGGTCTATTGCGGCGGTTGGCGGAACCAATGTTTGTTTACGCCAGGTGAACGCGGCCCATATATACGCCGCCATTGGCGATCATGGTGTCACCCATTTTTGTGGCGCGCCAATTGTCCTGAATTTTGTCATCAACGCGTCGCCGGAAGAACGGCGAGATTTTAGCCATCAGGTCAATGTCATGACCGCCGCCGCGCCGCCACCAGCGCAGACACTCCAGCGGATGCAGGAGCAAGGGTTCAATGTGACCCATGTTTACGGTTTAACAGAGACCTATGGCCCGGCCGTTATCTGCGCATGGCACCCAGAGTGGAACGACCTTACCATTGAGCAGCAAACCGCAAAAAAAAGCCGCCAGGGGGTCCGTTATCACGCCCTGGAAGGCCTAAGCGTTAGGGACCCCGAGACCATGAAACCGGTTCCGGCCGATGGCGAAACCATGGGCGAAGTGATGTTTAAGGGGAACGTCGTCATGAAAGGGTATCTGAAAAACCGCGACACCACGGAAGCCGCGTTGGCAGGCGGGTGGTTCCATTCCGGTGATCTGGGTGTTATCGAACCGGACGGTTATATTAAACTCAAAGACAGATCAAAAGACGTCATCATTTCCGGCGGCGAAAATATTTCCTCTATTGAAGTAGAAGATACCCTGCACAAACATCCGGCAATTATGTTCGCGGCGGTGGTCGCCAAACCCGATGACAAATGGGGTGAAACGCCCTGTGCATTTGTCGAACTTATGGCCGATGCGGGCGCCGTAACCGAACCGGAAATCATTGCCTTCTGCCGCGACAACCTGGCCCATTTCAAGTGTCCCCGTCAGGTCATTTTTGGCACCCTGCCTAAAACGTCGACCGGGAAAATTCAAAAATTCAAACTCCGCGAACAGATTATTGGACGGGCTCACCAATGACAAATTTACCAGAACACGTCATTTCCGACGCCCGGTCCTTCGATGACCCGGAAATGGCAGTGGAATATCTATGCAAAATTTATAATGACGGCAAAACCTTATTAGCCGACCACTTCGCAAAATTTGCTGTTGGTCAACAGAACATCCAAAAACCCGATGCCCGCTATCCCTATATTTTTATGGATGTAACAGGGGCCGGCCAAAAGGATGGACGCAGTCTGTCCTACGGAACGGCCGCAGAAATTGGCTCCTATGGAACAACAATAACCCGCCCGGAAATGTTCCGCAGTTATCTGCTCGAACAACTCAAGTTACTGATAAACAACCATAATGTACCGGTTTGGGTCGGCATATCCAATCGACAGATTCCGCTGACTTTTGCCCTCGAATCCTTGACCGTTGACCTTCAACAGGATCAGGTCCGTGATTTGGGGGTAAATTTTCATTTGCCAAATTTATCCGATATTGACGACGACATCGCCAACGGACTGCACCAAACCAAACCGGGTGACCCCAAACCTCTTTCGCTTTTTAGCGCCGAGCGGGTTGACTATTCGCTTTCCAGATTGCGTCACTATACGGGCACTGCGCCCGACCATTTTCAACAATTTGTTCTCTTTACCAACTATCAGCGTTATGTCGACGAATTCATTCAATACGGTCTGTCCGAAATAAACCAGGGGGCATCCTATCGGGCATTTATCGGCCCTGGCGATGAAATCCACCACAACGCCAAACTCACAGATACACCGTCATCCGGCCAACCGGCGGTCAAATTACCGCAAATGCCCGCTTACCATTTGACCCGTGATGGTCACATGGGGGTCACTTTGGTCAACATTGGCGTTGGCCCGTCAAACGCCAAAACCATCACCGATCACATCGCCGTATTGCGCCCCCATTGTTGGGTGATGGTAGGTCATTGCGGTGGATTAAGGCACACCCAACGCCTTGGCGACTATGTTCTGGCCCATGCCTACGCACGTCTCGACCACGTATTGGACAATGATCTGCCCCTGGAAATTCCCATTCCTGCCATAGCCGAAGTCCAGGTCGCTCTGACCAATGCAGTTGGCGCGGCAACGGGATTGAGTGGCAGGGAAATGAAACAACGGATTCGTACCGGGACGGTTGTTTCCACCGACGACCGTGACTGGGAACTTCGCTACGACGAACTTTCCATATTTTTTAATCAGTCTCGGGCAATTGCCGTTGATATGGAATCAGCGACTATTGCCGCCAACGGATTTCGTTTGCGCGTCCCCTACGGAACCCTGCTCTGCGTTTCTGACAAACCGCTGCATGGTGAAATTAAATTGCCGGGCATGGCCAATGCGTTTTATGAGGAACGAATTAGCCAGCATCTGAAAATTTGCCTCGATGCGGTAGAGAAAATGCGAGAAGGTGTTGCCCATCAATCCCTGCATTCGCGTAAACTCAGAAGTTTTGATGAGCCGGCGTTTCGTTAATGCTGTCTTGTCAATAAGGCCTGTCACCGGCCACCGTAACACGAAACCCCGACCGCCGTTGCGGAAAATAATCCCAGATCGCATAATGCTGAACAGCGCGATTGTCCCAGAACGCGACGCTGCCAGGATACCACCGAAACCGCACCTGGAATTCTGGTTTTTCGATGTGCGCAAATAAAAACTGCAGCAGGGCCGCACTCTCCGCTTCGGTCACGCCATTGATACGGGCGGTGAAAATCCGATTGACAAACAGGGCTTTGCGTTGCGTGACCGGATGGGTTCTGATAACCGGATGGTCGTTATCTGGATAGGTCATTTCCCTGTCATCAACGCCCCGATGTTGGTAACGCCCGCGATAGGCCATTTCGCCACTATGTAAAGCGGTTAGACCGCCGAGCAGTGTCTGCAGAGGTTTGGAAAGCGCGTCATAGGCCGCGTACATGCTGGCAAACAGAGTATCACCACCGGATTTGGGAACTTCATGCATATGCAGCAGGCTGCCCATGGGCGGTTCGCCATCGCACGTGACGTCGGAATGCCAGTCCTCACCAGCGATGCGTGTGGAATTTTCATCGGTATGTATCGCAATGACTTCAGGATGGCCCTCAGGACCGGGAATGCCGGGATGAATGTGCAGCGCCCCGAAGCGTCGGGCAAATTCCTTATGCTGCGTCAGGGACATTTGCTGATCGTGAAAAAATAACACCTGATGGTTCATCAGGGCCTCATGAATGAGAGCAAACTGGGTTTGCGTCATTGGCGCGGACATTTTGTAATTTCGGATTTCCGCACCAATGTGGGGGGTCGCTGGGATCACTTCGATTGGGTCTATAGGAAGCACCATCAGAACCTCGCCAAAAGTCATCATAGGGTTTTCGGAAATAAAAATAAAAACATGCTTGCCCGGAACCCGATCACAGGCCGAGAATATCTGTTTTAACAGGGACAGGCAGCCGATATCTCTTCGGCTGGCAGGTATCAGCCCGAAGGGCTAATGGGTCTTCATCGACGCGAGTTCGTCTTTTATGGCGAGTTTTTGTTTTTTGAGTTCTGCCAGTTCTACATCATCTGGATTGGGAAGGTTATTTTTGGTTTCAAGAGCATCTTCAATTAATGCGTGTTTCATTTTTAGTGACTCAATTCTATCCTGCAAACTCATAGGGGCGATCCTCCTTGTTCTAAGCCTATGGGATATGACCCTTATGTTACTGCAATTTTAATCGCAAAGCTATAGGTATTAACGCGATTTATCGCCGCCGCAGCCTACCCAACGGCTTCATTTTCTGATAAAATAAGGCTCACATAGGAGACATTAGATCAGTATGGACGAGCATAAAGCGTTAGAGCAGAAACTGGAAGATTTGCGGACCGAGCACCGGGATCTGGACGATATTATCGCGCGCCTCGCGATTTCGGGCCCAACCGAACAATTACAAATGCAGCGGCTAAAAAAACGCAAACTGGGCCTGAAAGACCAAATTAATTATTTTGAGAACCAACTCCTGCCCGACATTATTGCCTGATCAGGAAATCGACTTTCCGTCCATATTTTGGTCGGCCAATCGTATGGCCATCTCGACCGACGATACATCGCCCAAATTCACTGCGCCGACCGTGAGTTGAACCTGCAGAGATTGTCCAGCGACGATGACCGGGGTTTGGGTAATATCGGCAATCAGGGCATGAAGTTGAACCCTGGCCTGTGGTTCTTCCAGACCAAAGAGAATAAGCGCAAAATCGTTGCCTCCTATATTCCCAAAAGAATCGGTTTGCCGAATTCCCTGTGAAATACGTTCGCAGATTATTTGCAAATAACAATCAAGCGCCTTTCGTCCGAACTGGCGACGCGTTTGGTCTGCGTTGGCAACGTGCAATAACGCGAGAATTGGTGCCAGAGTAAGTCCGGTTTTGGGGTTAAGGATGTGTTCCAATTCGCGAACAATTTCGTGACGGTTCGGAATCTTCAAAAATACATGTTGGCTGATCACCGCATTGAGATCATCGATACGCTTTTCGGCACTCGCCAACTGCGCCCGCATGGGTTCGATTTCGCGCCTAAGACTATCAATCAGTCCCTGCACTTCCGGTGTCAGGGCGTCGATCAGATGGTGATCGAATTCAACGGCCTCCTGCTCTCTCCAGGAACCCGAAGGGGGGTCCTTATCGCCATCCTTTATTTGGCCGCCCGCATCGCGGTGCCGGGCCCTGTTTTGCTGATGACCATCCGGGTGGGTCTGGGCTATTGTGTTCGTTTGATTTACATCCATCACGCCACTCCACACCGTTTGAAATCGATAGGACTGCTCGTTCCGTAGAACAATAGGCCAGAATTGTTAATAAATACTTGCTTGGCTTGTTTCACCGCTGGAGCAACTTATATACTTGGTTCTGGCGAAACCCGAAGTCAATGACCCACCCTGAAGGAGTATACCAATAATGAGCAGTGAAACACCTGTTGTCGGAATAATTATGGGCAGCAAATCCGATTGGGAAACCATGCAGCATGCGGCTAATATGCTGACGGAGTTAAAAATACCCTTCGAGGCTAAAGCGCTTTCCGCCCATCGCAACCCGGTCCAGGTCCATGAATTTGCAACCACAGCCAAAGATCGCGGCATACAGGTCATTATTGCGGCTGCCGGTATGGCTGCCGCCCTGCCGGGCGTGGTCGCCGCCGTAACCCCTTTGCCGGTCCTCGGCGTGCCTATCGAAACCCGGGTCATGGGCGGCATAGACAGCCTGTTGAGTATGGTTCAAATGCCTGGCGGCATCCCGGTGGCAACTTTGGCCATTGGCAAGGCCGGGGCGAAAAACGCCGCTTTAATGTCGGCGGCTATCCTCGCCTTGAACGACAATTCCATTGCCAGCCGTCTTGATGCCTTTCGGTCGCAACAAAATCAGACGGAAGCCCAATTACCCCTATAAATATTCACGCGTATTAAGTGGATGCAGCGGCGGCCAAACTGCCTTCGATGTCGCGAACGGTCAATCGATCCAGCTTAAAGGCTTCCAAAAGTTCAATTTCGATCGCCGCTGTTTTTCCCAATTCATTTTGGATCATGTATTTAACGAAATCGATTAATTCCTGTTCCTGACCCGGAAAGGCTAAGATGTTGGTCAACAGTTCGCGTCGGATGACCGGCGGATACTTCAAGATTTCGAGAACTAATAATTTTTTGACTTTCGTCACGACCCGCACACTCCCCATCAGTCGGTCCAGGCAAAAGCTGTAGATACCAAAATCAAGACGCCCGGCAACATCCTGAGTAAACGCGCGAAATTCATCAAGAAACGGGCCCGCCGTAACCTTCCGGTCCATCAGTTTTTTTACGACTTCCAAAAATTCACGATAGCGGGTTCGGGCGGGACTCAGCTTATCTCCCAATTCGGCTTCCAAGGCCCGGATTTCAGCACCACGGAAATGCGCTTGGCGAATGGCTTTTGCCGAGTCTTTTACCGGTTCAGCCAGGGCCTCTTCTTCAATCAATGCAAAAAGCCGCTCAAATTTATCCCGGTCGCGCACGGACATCTTCTGTGCCTGCTCACTCAGCGGTAATAATGCCGCCTGCGCCACCAGAAAATCTTTAGAATAAATCGCGGCGATCGCCGATGCCGAAGAAATAACTGGCGCCGTACGAAAGTCGTCAGTGATTACAAACCGGCTTCCGTCCGCAACGGTTAAATAGCGTCCCAATTTTGAACATTGCAAAAAATGATCTGCCAGGTCCGGTCCCGGGTAGAGCTTTTTTTGCTCCATCGGTGGGGCCGCAGGCCTGTCTGTTGGCGGCACCGCATTCGACGCCGAAGCCTGTCGGCCATTGATCGGCGACGGCGGTCGGTCCAGGGGCGGAGGCTGTTGTCTAAACATATGGGGTTTCAGGTTTTCCAATGATCATTCCCGGGTATCTTACGCCAGACCATCATTGATGTGCAAATCCCGTTTTTCAATAATCATCGGATGATCCGAGCTGTCACAAAACTGTGTTAGGACGTGATTCGCGTTCGCTGGGTGAGTGTTGCATATTGTCAGTACGGCAGTTCCCCTGCTGCCTGGCTCTGGCCCCTCCAGAGCCGTTAATCGCCGCCAGCAGGCGGAATTTAACATCCCTGATGACACAGGGCGCGATCCTTTGGGGTCGCGCCCTGTCCCCTGTTAAATTCCTTAATGCGCGATCCTTTGGGGTCGCGCCCTGTCCCTTATTTGTGGGCTCGGCCCTTGGCCGTGCGTAACTTCGGGTTCAACCACCCGTGGCAATACGGGCATCGCGGGCCAAACATTGAATAACCGAGATCCGTTCGGCCGTATCGCGAATATAATCGGCCAGCGATTCGCCCTGTAGAATTTCACCTGAACTGGTTTTAATACCGGAGCCCCGGTCTGAAATATCCTGAAGTTTTTCAACGCGGGCCCGCCAGTTATTCAGATAAGGCTGCCAATCCCCATCGTGTTCCCGGTTGACGTAACGAACTATTTGCTGATGGGATTTTACCCGCCACCATTTGACGTCGGGCAGTGGCGCGCAATTACTGTCTTTAACCCAGGCCGTGGAATCGGCCGGTAACGGCGCAGGTTCGGCTTGCTGGGTCTGCGGAACAGGGGTTGTGAACGGGCTGATCGGGCGCTGCCCCTGCGCCGGTTGTGGGGACGCGGTCACCGAGCGGGTAAAGGCATCCCGACCCGCTGGGGTCCGGTCTCCCGGTGATTGAGCAATTTTCACATCCAGTTCCGCCGGCGGCTGCAGAGCCCCACGGCGCGGCGCGTCCTGCGAACGTCCGGTTGCATTCGCATCACGGTTGTCAAGCTGTTGGTTCGGCGCGGCGGATCTATCCGTAATGGTTATGCTCATGGAATTTGTAAACCAATAAAACCCGCCGCCGCCAAACGCCAAAACGGCAACAATTCCGGCCAGAATTACGGATTTATCAACATTTCCCCGGGCTGGTGCCTGCGATATCGGTTGCGGAGCGGACTTTTTTGCCGCTGCCTGTAGACTCGATTCGGCGGTTGCCGGGGTCACAGGAGGGGCCGCCGCAGCCACCGGGGCGGATCCTGGGGCGACAGGAGGGGTCGCCGCAGCCGCAGGGGCGATTTGCGGCACCGGACGGACCGGCGCTGTTTTCATCTTCGGTGGTATGGGTCCCGATTGCGCCGTTTCCTGCGGTAATGTCGGCGACGGGACCGGGCTCGCGGCGCAGCGTGACAACAGATTTTTCACGCGTAACAACATTTCCGTCGGGTCGAAGGGTTTGGTCAAATAATCGTCGGCACCGCGTTCCAGAGCGGCAACCCGGTCACTGGCTTCCTGGCGCGCACTTGCAACAATAATTGGAACCGGACTGACGGCACGTATTTCGGTTACCAAATCGAGACCGTCCGCATCGGGCAAGCCCAAATCCAGGATGATCAGATCGATTCCGCCCTTTTGCAGATTAACCCGCATTTCAGCAGCAGATGCCGCCGCATTGACCACATAACCGTCGTTTTCCAATGTCAGACGTAAAAACCCCTGAATCATTGCATCGTCTTCAACGATTAAAATGCATTGGCTCATATTTGTTGTTTTAACCTGACAAATGATACTGAGACATATTTTACATAACCGGGCGGGAACACACCCACCAAGAATTTATTAAGGTTAAGGCCTTGAGTTTCTGGTTGTGCATATCCAACTAAACGGATTAGGCAGGGGTAAAAAAGCCGATTTTAATTTTCCGGGCAGGCTGAAGGTTTTCAGAACATCTGATATGCGCCGCTCCAAAAAGCCCCAGGTGGCGGGGTAGTCGCCTTTTTCATCACCATCATCGGCCAACCAGTAGAGTATTGTCGTGCTGTAAACGCTCACCAACAAACCCCTTTTTGTATAGTGGTTCCAGTCGGCCGATCGATCCCCCGCAGCATACCACATAACCGAACTGCTGCGCCATGCAAGTCGAACGGCGAGGGGGGCGTTTGCCGGTAAGGCCAAATAAGACAGCAGCCGGCGAACCGCTTCTTTATGGGAGGCGTTTAGTAGAATACGGGTTTTCACGCACGCATGAATGCGTTCGCGGACTTTCATGGCGTCCAGATTTTGGGTTTCGAGCTTTGCCAGCATACGTCTGTCTGACCAGTCGGCGAAATGATCAACCACTTGTGGGATTCCGTCGGTAAAGGCCCGCAAGGCCATATCGCGTGGGTACCCGGCATCCTCCGCTCCCTGTGCAACGGCGGTCATCGTCCAACCATCGAAGGCCGCATGAGGTAAGGTATGGGCGATAATTCTGTCTCGCCGGGTTAACAGATCATCCGTCATGGTCACCCTCCTTGACTTCGTCCGGTACTTTTTGAAGTTCTTCACTGTAACCGAATGTGCTCAGGTTTTCCATGCGCATTGGGTAAAGAATGCCATCCAGATGGTCGCATTCATGTTGCACGACCCGGGCATGATAACCTTCCGCTTCCCGCGAGAAACTGTCGCCATTGGGCAATTGGGCCGTATACCGAATTTTCGTAAATCTCGGCACCTGTCCAGCCATATTCGGCAAGGACAAGCAGCCCTCAATTCCGACCTCCCTGTGATCGGTCAGGGGTTCAACAACCGGGTTAATCAGTGCCGTTAATCCAACGCCAGGATCGCCGTCTCCGGATCTGTCTCCGGGCACATAAAATACAACAACCCGTTTGGCCACATGGACCTGGGGTGCCGCTAACCCGATTCCCGGCGCATCTCGCATTGTTTCAATCATATCGTTAATGAGAAAATGAATTTCCGGGTCCGTCGGATCCTCAACAGAATCGGCACGGCGGGCGAGCACCGGATGGCCCATGCGGGCGATTTTTAAGATAGCCATTCGTATTAACTCGTTTCAAACTCAAGGATTGCAAGGCTTTCACATTATAAAATAAACTGGAATTCGCCCTTCACAACCCCGATATGATGTGTTAGAACGCGCTCCTCAGTGGGGAAGTATTTCCTTCCTCGACATCTAACATGTAGAGAGATTAGCAAACGTGCAAGTCAGTGTCCGTGATAACAATGTCGATCAAGCCCTCAAGGCTTTAAAGAAGAAAATGCAACGCGAAGGTATTTTCCGTGAAATGAAACTACGGCGCGCCTATGAAAAGCCGTCAGAGCGTAAAGCCCGCGAAAAGGCTGAAGCCGTTCGTCGCGCCCGTAAGTTGGAGCGCAAGCGGATCGAACGCGAAGGTTTCTAGACCGCTTCATATTAAGGTGAACCCCGTTCACATTTAATATCAGCACATCGACCGCGTATGATGATAATCAGCGCGGTTCTGTTGTGCCTGGAATCTATACCCTGCTGAGCGCATAGGGCTGGCAAAAAAAAGGAGGCTGAACCAGCCTCCCTCTTTTTTAACCTTCAGGGTCGATACGCTAAGTTACCTAACCCAGCGCCTGAACGATTTCCTCAGTCATCTTTTTGGCATCGCCAAATAACATCATCGTGTTATCTGCATAGAACAGCTCATTCTGCACGCCGGCGTAACCGGACGCCATGGAACGTTTGATAAACAGCACCGAACCTGCCTTATCGACATCGAGGATCGGCATGCCGTAAATGGCACTGGTCGGGTCGGTTTTGGCTGCTGGATTGGTCACATCATTGGCACCAATAACAAATGCCACATCGGCCGTGGAAAACTGATTGTTAATTTCTTCGAGCTCAAACACTTCGTCATAAGGCACGTTGGCTTCGGCCAGCAACACGTTCATGTGACCCGGCATCCGTCCTGCGACCGGGTGAATGGCGTAGGCCACATCGACCCCTTCTGCCTTCAGGACATCGGCCATTTCACGCAAGGCGTGTTGGGCCTGGGCAACGGCCATACCATAACCGGGAACGATGATCACCTTGGACGCATTTTTCATTAAAAATGCGGCGTCGTCCGCCGCACCGGATTTAACCGGTCGGTCGTCGCCACCGCCACCACCCGACACAGCTGCGCCGCCTTCGCTGCCAAACCCGCCCAGCAATACATTAAAGATCGACCGGTTCATGCCCTTGCACATGATATAACTGAGGATGGCACCGGAGGAACCCACCAGGGCCCCGGTGATGATCAAGGCCGGATTGGAAAGGGTAAAACCGATCCCGCAGGCGGCCCAACCCGAGTAGGAATTCAACATTGAGACAACGACCGGCATATCGGCGCCACCGATCGGAATGATGATCAAAAATCCGATCAAAAAGGCCAAACCAACCATCAGCCAGAACATGGAATAAGCTTCCGTGTCGACAAAGCTGACCAAGGCGTAAACAATCACCAAGGCAACCAGTGCATTTAACGGGTGCTGGAATTTAAAGGTGATCGGTGCGCCCGACATCAAACCCTGTAATTTAGCAAATGCAATAACTGACCCTGAGAAGGTTATGGCGCCAACGACGGTTCCCAGGCCCATTTCGAGCAGGCTCGCTCCGGCAATCCCGCCGGTTTTCCCTAGGCCAAAGGCTTCCGGGTGGTAGAGGGCCGCCGTCGCCACAAAAACCGCCGCCAAACCAACCAGACTATGGAACGCCGCCACCAATTGCGGCAGCGCCGTCATTTCGATTTTGAGGGCAAGAAACGTACCTATACTGCCGCCAATCAATATGCCGACAACGATCAATTCAAAGCTGAGGACGCCCGGTGCGTTCAAGGTTGTCCCAATGGCAATGACCATTCCGATAATACCGAACCAATTGCCCGTGCGGGCAGATTCCGGTGAACTAAGCCCTCGCAGTGCCATAATAAAAAATACGGCCGAGACGAGATATGCGTATCCTGTAATTCCTGATTCCATGTCTCGTCCCCTACTTCTTCTTTTTCTTAAACATTGCCAGCATGCGCTGGGTAACGATAAATCCGCCGAAGATATTCACCGACGCCAACGTCACCGCCAAAAAGCCCATAACTTTCGAAAAATCCATAGCCACCGGACCGGCTGCCAACAATCCACCAACAATAATGACCGACGAAATGGCGTTGGTAACCCCCATTAAAGGCGAATGCAGGGCCGGCGTCACACTCCAGACCACGTAGTAACCGACAAAACAGGCCATCACAAATATTATGAACAGGGATATAAAGGAACTGCCCGTTCCGGTCAGGGCCGGTGCCTGGGCAACGATCAATTCCGTCGACTGTTGAGCCAGTTTCTCTGCGGCTTCAGAGAGCTGGGCGGCGCCTGTGGCTAATTGAGACGCCTGATCCGCAAGAGTTGCTGCATCCATGACTAGTTCCCCTTCTTTTCGGCCGGTGCCGCACTGGGCGCAGCCGTTTTTGCGGCCGGTTTTTTGGCCGTGGATTTTTTCGCCGCCGATTTTTTGCCGGGAGCTTTTTTGGCGACCGGTTTCGCCTTGGTTTTCACAGCCCCCGCACCCGCAGCCCGATCGTTGACGATTTTGCCATCCTTTGTGACCAAGGTGCCGACGACCACATCGTCTTCCCAGTCCAATGCAAAATCACCGGTCTCGGCATTTACAAATGGTTTGATGAAATTGAACAGGTTGCGGGCAAACAGGGCACTGGCATCGACGGCCAGACGCGCTGGAACATTGGCATGGCCAACAATTTTCACACCATTAGGGGATATGACCGTTTCTCCTAACCTGGCCAACTGACAATTGCCGCCGGCTTCAACAGCGAGGTCAACAATCACCGAACCCGACTGCATACTCATAACCATTTCTTTGGTTACCAGTATGGGTGCGGCGCGGCCGGGAATGAGTGCCGTGGTAATGACAATGTCCTGTTTCTTGATATGCTCAGCGACTACCTGTTTTTGTTTTTCAAAATATTCCGGCGGCATCTGTTTGGCATACCCCCCTGCCGTCTGTGCGTCCTTTTCCATTTCCGGATCAACTACCAAAAACTTACCGCCCAAACTTTCGACCTGTTCTTTGGTTGCCGGTCGCACGTCTGTCGCGGTGACCACAGCACCTAACCGTTTGGCCGTTGCAATGGCCTGCAGGCCGGCGACGCCAACACCCATGATAAATACTTTCGCTGGCGCAATAGTACCGGCTGCCGTCATCATCATGGGGAAGGCGCGACCGAACTCAGCCGCCGCATCCAGCACGGATTTGTAACCGGCCAAATTGGACTGACTGGAAAGAATATCCATACTCTGGGCCCGGGTGATCCGCGGCATCAGTTCCATGGCGATCCCGGTAATGCCAGCTTTTGCCATGGCGCGGAGCGTGTCTCCGTCGGACAGGGCGTTCAGATGGGCCATGACGATGGTGCCCTTGGAAATGTTAGGGATTTCTGCAGCACTTGGGCCCTGTATTTTTAGAACCAGGTCCGCGCCTTTAAGGGCGGCAGCGGCGGTCGCCGCAATATCGGCACCTGCTGTTTTATAAGCATCATCAGAAAATGAAGCCCCGCTACCAGCCCCTTTTTCAACATTTACCTTAAAACCCAGGGCACTTAATTTGCCCGCGACTTCAGGTGAGACCGCGACACGCGCCTCGCCCGGGTGACGTTCTTTAAGAACTGCAATCTTCATTTTGGAAACCCTTACGACACATTGAACGATTGACAGTGGCAAGATACCACAGGTCGATGCCAAATTTATGCGAACGCCAATCCCGTTAATTGTAACGGTTTTAGCAGTAGCCCGAATATTGCCCAATCGTGGCTTTTATTCAAGGTTCTATGCTGCATCTGCTCAATATTTCGTCAATCGGCCAGATCGAATATATTTTCTGTTGGCGGTTTGCGTAAGATTTGTTTCATTTCCCGAAAATAAGGATTTTAATAAATCCAATACAAGTGCTACGGATGCGCCCATTTAGGGGGGAGTTCATGGATAACCTGATTCAGATCGAAAACGGAGAGGCGGTAAAAAACACCTTTTCAAAGGCCGAATATCAACGCCGTGAAAAAGCCATGCGGGATCATATGGGGGCCCAGGATATCGACCATGTTCTGTTTACTTCCTACCACAATATTAACTATTACGCGGACTTCCTGTATTGTCATTTCGGTCGGTTTTATGCCCATGTTCTCGGCCAGGACGCGGCCACAACCGTGGCCGCCAACATAGATGGCGGCCAACCCGGGCGACGCGCCGTTGGTGAAAGCCTGACCTATACGGACTGGCAACGGGACAACTACTTTAAGGCCATCCAGCAACTGATCACGCCAGGCGGTCGCGTTGGTATTGAATTCGATCATGTCAGTTTGCAAAACATGGAAAAATTACGCGCCGCTTTGCCGGCAACGGAATTTGTCGATATTGCCGTTGCGGCAATGCAGATGCGGATGATCAAATCCGACGAAGAAATCGCCCATATCAAACAGGGCGCAGAAATTGCTGATGTCGGCGGATATGCCTGTCGCGAAGCCATCTCGGTTGGTGCTTCGGAACACGAAGTGGCGCTGTTTGCCACCCAGACCATGGTCCGAGAAATCGCCAACCGGTTCCCCGATGGGGAACTCATGGATACCTGGACCTGGTTCCAATCGGGAATCAACACGGATGGTGCCCATAATCCGGTAACCAGCCGGAAAATCGAAGCTGGTGATATTCTCAGCCTTAATTGTTTTCCCATGATTGCCGGTTATTACACGGCCCTTGAACGCACCCTGTTTTCCGAACATTGCGCCGATACCCATCTGAAATTGTGGAACATTAATGTTGAAGTCCATCGTCGTGGTCTCGAATTAATTCGCCCCGGGAAACGCTGCTGCGACATTGCGCTGGAATTGAACGAGATTTATAAATCCCACGATCTTCTGCAATTCAGGACCTTTGGTTATGGTCATTCCTTTGGCGTTCTTAGCCATTATTATGGGCGTGAAGCCGGGCTGGAATTGCGCGAAGACATTCATACCGTGTTGGCACCGGGCATGGTGGTTTCCATGGAACCAATGATTATGTTGCCGCAAGGCCATCCAGGTGCCGGCGGTTACCGAGAGCATGATATTCTGGTGATCGGTGATGACAACGCTGAAAATATCACCGGTTTTCCCTTCGGCCCGGACCATAATATCATTGCAACCTGATCCCTGGCAGACGTCCCGCAAATGACCGAAGACCACGCGTCCGTAACGCCGCTTTTACGCAATCGCAATTTCTGGCTGTTTGTTGTCAATCGAACCGGCAATGGGGTCGGCATTCATTCCCTGACAGTTGCCGTCGGTTGGCATGTCTATCAACTCACCGGCAACCCGCTTGATCTCGGTTTAATCGGTTTGGCCCAATTTGCCCCCGCTTTGGTTTTGTTTTTATTCGCTGGTATGGCGGCCGATCGATTTGATCGCCGGCGCATTATGGTCGTTTGCAACAGCCTACATATGATCGCTGCCGGTTTGTTAATTTTCCTGTTCTGGCAAGGGTTGGGCACGGTTTGGCCGGTTCTGATGGTGCTAACCCTGCATGGCGCGGCCCGGTCCTTTTACCATACGGCGAGCCAGGCGGTTCTGCCCAACCTGATGCCAATGGATCAGTTCCCCAAGGCGGTTGCCTATTCGTCATCGGCCAATAAGGCGGCGCAGTTGGTCGGGCCTGCCCTGGGTGGATTTTTGATCGCCGGCATTGGCGACGGCGTCTATCTGTTTGCCCTCGCCATGTTTTTCATTGCAGGCGTCGCAGCCGCCATGATTTCGGGCAATCTAAAAGTACCGGTCCGCGAACCGGTGAATTTACATACAGTATTTAGCGGTTTCTCCTACATCTGGAACAATAGAATTGTCCTTGGTGCTGTTTCCATCGATTTGCTGGCAGTACTTTTTGGCGGGGTTATGGGATTACTGCCAGTATTCGCCAGTGATATTTTGCACGTGGGACCGGGGGGTCTTGGCGTGATGCGTGCCATGCCGGGGATGGGATCCCTGGTTATCGGTCTCCTACTGACACAAATCAGCGCGCCTCGATACATGGGGCCGACCCTGTTCTTTTCACTGGCGGTTTTTGGCCTTTCCATATCTGTCTTTAGCCTTTCAGAAACCTTCTGGATCTCTTTGGTCGCGTTGGCGATTTATGGTGCCGCCGATATGGTCAGTGTTTATGTCCGCCAAACCCTGGTACAAATCGCCACTCCAGATGCCATGCGCGGCCGGGTCAGTGCGGTAAATGGCATTTCCATAAATGCGTCCAACGAACTGGGCGATTTTCGCGCCGGTGTGATGGCCGGTGGCATTGGCACCGTGCCTGCCGTCCTGCTCGGTGGCATCACAACCGTTGCCGTCACGGTTCTCTGGGTAAAGCTGTTTCCAAGTATCCGCCGCGTCGATCGACTGGATCAAATCAGGATGACTGGTGCACTTCCTTAAATTCCTGAAGTGTCCTAATCTGGTCGCCCGTTTATAACACCAAGGGAGATGCTGAATGTGTCGCAACATCAAAACCTTATTCAATTTCGAGCCTCCGGCGACGGAACAGGAAATCCGCGCATCAGCGATCCAGTTCATACGCAAAATAAGCGGCTTCACCAAACCGTCGCAAACCAATGAAGCGGCCTTTGATACGGCCGTTGACGAAGTCGCGGCGATTGCCCAAACGTTGCTTGCCTCGCTCGAGACCCACAGCCCACCCAAAAACCGTGAACAGGTTGCGGCCATTGCCCGGGAAAGATCACAAAAACGGTTTGCAACAGCGCCCTAACAACGCCCGACGGCTCGTGCCATCGCGATCCGGCCGGGACATTTGACGCCATCAGTCAATTGGCGAAATCACAACAATCATATTGGCACCCCAGATCGGCGGAGGTTCCGTCAGGACCCGGTTAAGGGATCCCAGCAGCAGATCTTCCAATGCTCTTTTAAAGGCATTTCCACGCCGTGCCGACAATTTTTTCTCAGTCAAAAACCCCGCCGCCAACGCCAAATGTTCAATACTGCCGGGCCCGTAAACCGCTTTGTGCGTGAGGTCGTTATATTGATATTGCAATCCAAACGGTGACGCCGCATTGGGCAATCGCATTACGATTTTGCCTTGATCCGACAACAACTCCCGCAATTTCAAAAGAAGTTTATGGCCTTCAAAAAACGAAAAATGCTCGAACACATCAAGCATCACGATCCGATCATAGTTTTCCGTCTGTTGATCCAAAAATGCCCAAACATCACAGATCTCAACTTTCGACGAGATCGACGGAGGCATGAATTCCAAAACTTTTTTATCGGCGTCTATTCCTCGAAAGGCGCTCACACCTTTGGCTTCCAGGTAGGCGAGAAACAACCCTGTCCCCGTCCCTATTTCCAAAACGGAATGATCAACCGAGACCTGAGCGGGCCGCCAAAATTGTTCATCGAAGTTACGAATATGTTTTTTTCTGACCGTTGCCTCAACATAGGTCCTGTGAAGGTTATAGACCTGGTAAAAGTCTTCCAGTTTTTCGAATTTCACGATCAGCGACTCCGCCTTTTGACCTGCCTCAAAAAACCAGCGGCTTTCTGAACCAGGGAACAATTTGGTTTGTTTTGTCTGTTAACCGCAGGGCTCGCGGCGTTACTTTTCATTTACGTTTCGCGCGCCGGCAACGCGCCCAGTCGTTGGCCCCAAATGAGGCCGGAATTATTGGTTTTAAATTAACCAATCGCCTGCTCGAACATAACTTCATATTCCTCGACGGTTGGCCGTTTGGGGTTGGAATAATGGCAGGCGTCGGTCATACAGTGGCGGGCAAGCTCAGGAATCATATCTGCCGATACCCCCATGACACCGAGATTTTCCGGCAAACCAAGTGAACTGTTATAGACGGCAATCCATTCCGATATATCAGCATTTTCCGTTAATCCCATGGCACGTCTCAATTGGCTGTATTTATCGCCGACGTGGTCGGCGTTAAAGCGCAAAACCGTCGGCAGGACAACAGCATTTAAGGTGCCATGGTGCAAACGAAGATCTTCATTGGCACCGAGCGCATGGCTCATGGAATGAACTGCGCCTAATCCTTTGGCAAAAGCCATGGCACCCTCACTGGCCGCCATCATCATATGCCAACGGGCATCGCGGTCATTGCCGTCATCAACGGCCCGCTTGAGATAGGTAACAACCCGCTCCAGACCGTCCAGGCCAATAGCCGCGCAAGGCGGATTTATAACCGGCGTCAAATAAGCTTCAATGCAATGGGCCATGGCATCCATACCCGTTGCCGCTGTCAGATATTTTGGTAAACTCAGGGTCAGTTCGGGGTCACAAATTGCCATTTTTGGCATCAGATGAGGGCTGACAATGACCACTTTATTACCCTCATCGGTGATAATGACCGAACCGCCGCCCACTTCGCTACCGGTTCCCGCCGTGGTCGGAATGGCAATAATTGGCGGCGCTTTGCCTATTCTGTCGCGTCCTTTATTGACCGCCGACCAATCGTTGATCGGGCCCTCATGACTGGCGGTCAGGGCGACCCCTTTTCCGAGATCGATGGATGACCCGCCGCCGACCGCGATGATCCCATCGCAGTCGTTTTGCCGGTAAAGGGCCAAGGCTTCACGCACCGCGGCTTCCGTCGGGTTTCCCGGTGTCCCGTCAAAGACCGTCGGCGCGACTTCATTTGGCAATACAGCGCGCACCAGGTCGAAGACACCACAGGCGATAACGCCTTTATCCGTACAAATCAGCGGGCGTTTTATGCCATTGCGCGCCAGGGCATCGCCCAGCACCTTGATCGCACCAAAATCGATTTCCATGAGATTGGGGTAACTAATTGTCGCCATTTTTGATTCTCTCTTTTGTGGTCGCGGATATATGTTGTTGCTGATCGTGTTACGGACGAGGTCGCCGCTCTGACGCCACTGCGTTTTTTGTTATGGATCGGGTCTTCTTGCCACCATATCAATCTCAACCAGGGCATCGCGAGCCAGCCCGGTGACCCCGATGCAGGTTCTGGCTGGCAACCGGTGCGCTGGAAAATAGGATTTGTAGGTAGTATTCATGGCATCGTAGTCGCGTTTAAATTCGGTAATGTAAACCCGGCATGACAACACGTGTTCGAGCCCCAACCCCAGGCCATCGAGGACAATAATCAGATTGTCCATGACCCGGCGGGTCTGCGCTTCAACGCCTACGGGCAGAGGTGCCGCGTCGTTATCCGGGTCGGTCGGCATTTGCCCGGTCAGTTTGATCCAGCCATCGCTTTCGACGGCATGACTGAACGGTGCCACATGGGTCGGTGCGGTTGAAAAATTATGATAAATCGGATCTGACATGAGGTCTCCTGACATTAAGTGCAACCCTTCCGCAAATCATATCTTGCAATTCACCTTGCACCAGACCAAACACACTGCTTGGTAAAATTATAATGATAATTAGGGTCCTGACCCTAAATAAAGAGTTCTGGCGTGGGGGCGCGGACCGTGACTGTCACTAGATCCGATCTCAGAGGAGTTTTGGCTGCAGGACTGGCGGCAAGTGGTTTCAGCCTAAGCCTGATTTCAGCCGGTTTTGCCTTCAAGGTCGGTGCAGACCCGGCAACCCTGGTCGCCTTTCGCGGCGTCGTCGGGCTTGTGATCGGCATTGTCATGGTTCGGTTTTTAACAACTACCTGTAAATTATCCGCCGATGCCCTGGTACCGCTGGTCCTGACAACGGTCGGCATGATGTTCATAAATTACGGTTATATGGGGGCCATTCGGTATATTCCGATCAGCCTGGCGACCTTGGTATTTTATATGTTTCCCATGTTGGTTCTCTGCGTTTCCTCGATCGTTGAGCGGAAACTGCCATCTGCCCTGTCAGGTACTGCCTTTTTAATGGCTTTTGCCGGACTTGCATTGGCATTGGGCAATTCGCTTGGCGATTTGGATTGGCGTGGCCTCATGCTTGCGCTGGTGGCAACCGTCGGCGGCGTTATGTTGTTTTTCTTTGGTTCGCGCACCGCAAAACGCACAAGCATTTCGCTTTTCACCCTATATTCGCAGTTGATTATCTTGCTGATCGGATTGCCGGTTATGATAGTGCTTGGCGGACCGAACCTGCCGAGCGGCACAACCGGCGGCTTTGCATTACTGGGGATTTGCCTTGGATATCTCACTGGCATTTCCATGCAGTTTTTTGCCGTTCGGCTGATCAGCCCGTCCCTTGCTGCGCTGATCTTCAATGTCGAACCGGTCATAACCATTTCCCTGTCGGCTCTGTTATTGGGTGATGTTTTATCCCTGGGGCAATACGGCGGCGGTGCTCTGGTTATCGGCAGTGTAATCCTGGCGACCCGGGCAACAAGTTCTGATTAATCGAAATCCGTTGACTCGATTTTAAAGTCCTTTAACTCGCTGGCTTGCAGGCCAAGAAAGATCGGTTCGGATCCGGACCGATAAATATTAATTTTGGCGTTATATACATTGCGGGTTCGCCCATGTTTATCAGCAATCAAAAAATTCTGGACGGCAAACTCCCCGTTTCGTTTGGCACCGGTCAGATAACATTGAATTTGATCAATATGATCACCCGACAGGACCAAACCCTTCAGACTGGAAAGTGTATCCTGAGTGCGCTCAATAAATTGTAGGGTATTTGTCGGCGTCATCGTACCGGTCATCCGGTCCGGCATTCGGGCCAGAAAACTGCCGACCAGTACCTGACCAGGCAAGGCCCTGTCGATCATCCGAGCCAACTCAATGGTGACGTCGCCGACGATAAAACTGAAGACGGTTGGGCTTAATCCTTCTGACTGATAAAACTCATAATGCCCGCCAATATGAAAACAGGTTCGCAACAGCGGTGTGGTCCGCCCACTTGCCTTGTTGCGGGCAATCGCATTATCGGCCAAAACCAGGTGCATGAAATGGTATAAATTTACGTTGGCGTGGCCACTGCGATCCCGGTTCCAAATATAAAACCCATCGCCCGTTGTTGTTCTGGCAAAATTGATTTCGATATTATTATCGAGCATTTTCGAATAGGCGGAATTGATCGAATAGGACAAACTGTTTAGCTGGGTGACCTGCTCGAGCGGCGATAAAAGGGAAAACCCGACGATGTCAAAAAGCGCAACGGCACGGTCATCTATATAGGCGATG
This sequence comes from Rhodospirillales bacterium, assembly GCA_021775095.1. Taxonomy (GTDB): domain Bacteria; phylum Pseudomonadota; class Alphaproteobacteria; order Rhodospirillales; family Casp-alpha2; genus JABMNT01. The sequence goes on along the minus strand of JAJFII010000098.1, from coordinate 85,254 downwards.
CTGTATCGTTTGATTACCGTTTCAATTGCCGAATAGGGCAAATCCCGTCCCGGCTGAAACGGCAGCTGGATTTTGGTGATGTCACATTCCATCTGTTTGGCCAGATATTTAAGGCCGTCCGGGGTCACGTGTTTTGGGTTGGCAATGACGTCTTCGAGAAAACTTGTGGGGTGCAAACCCAGGGCCGATTTTTCCATGCGGCTGGCCTCTTCACCGGATCGAATCGCATGTTCACTAATGGTATAATGGGGGATAACCAAGACCTCCAGGGACATTTCGCCCGGTGTCCAGACGAGCAGGAGGTTTCGGCCCAGGTCCCACAACGGATGGAGTTCGCGCTCGAGAACATCTACCCAGGGACGTTGACTGTCATCAAGATTATTAAAATCCCAGTTGTCCCCATCACCACGTGATCGGTTGCCTAATCTCAACGTTTAATCCCCTTCCCCAACCCAACCCCGGCACCTAATCAACGGGGCGGTGACATGGGCCCTCTTATCTACGGTTATGATCTTCGAATTTTTTGTGCAGGTTCTCTATTGACGCACTAATTTCCTGCAATTCAGTTAATCCTTCCCGTTTTGTCGGCTCGTCAGGCAGTTTTTTCAAATATTTTTCAAACCCGTCGGCGTGAAACGCCATGGCATTCAGATAATCTTCAATGGTCCGCGGCCTTTGCATATAAACTTTATGCACATTGCGCAGATTATCGAGCAACATCTGGATCAAGGAGCGCATCACCGGGTCGTATTTCTGCAATTTTGAATCAAAGAATTTTCGCGGCAAATAAACAATAACACTATCTACCGCCGCCCGTGCATTTGCCATTCGTGGCGATCCGTCAATCACTGCCATCTCGCCGAAAAGTTCACCCTCACCCATCGACGCAAGGCGTACGGTTTCACCTTCAATAATTTTAAAGATCTCAACCATTCCCATTTCGACGATAAACGCGCAGTCGCCGGTCTGGCCTTCTTCAAAAACCAATTCGTCTTTTTGGTAAAACTTTTTTTCGATTTCACTCGAACTCACAAACATTGTAATTAGACCCGTTTCCTATGACCCAGCTCATACTACCGCCCGACAGCGGGTTGACACAAGATTTGCCAGTATTTTCGGGCCTTTAGCCAGCCGGCGGAATATCAAACTTTTTTAAGGCCGCCCACTGGCGCGCAGCCAGAACGGTCACATCGAAGTCGTCAATCATTAAATGAAACATGCGGTGCCAATTGATCTCCGCCCGCAGGTGGGTGAAGACACTTCCCAGGCCAATGGCTGCACGGTCCATCAAAACGAATTCCCGTGGCGGCATGACACCGCCAATTTCACGCAATTCCCGATGGATTTTTGACGCCACCCCCGCCCCATAGTTAACACCGCCGGTTTCCTGGATCGGCATGATCCGGTCCTGCAACAGCGGTGCATACAAAAATTCCGCCCACTGGTTGAGAATTTTGATCACTGGTTTTTGCAATCCCTCAAACCCCCAGGTCTCGTAGGCATGGACGGCCAGGTCCTCATCGCCCTCACGGATCGCATGGTATAAATCGATGACCGCACGCACAAAATCCGGCCGAAAAACCCGGATGCAGCCAAAATCCATTAAATTTAGCGACCTGTCCTGCCGAACGGTATAGTTGCCCAGGTGCGGGTCGCCATGCAGGACACCATAATAATACAGGGGCACGTACCAGGCGCGAAACATATTTACGGCGATTTCATTGCGTTGCTCGACGTCTGCCTGCAACCAATTCATCAGTGGCGTGCCGTCTAACCAATTCATCGTCAGCAGGCGCTCGGTCGAAAGCTCTGGTCGTTCCACCGGCACGTGGACCTGGTGTTCCTTTTTATGGATGAACCCATAAAGTCCGAGATTCCTGGCCTCACGTTTGTAGTCAAGTTCTTCGCGCAAACGCTCCGAGAGTTCCGTGTGAATGTTGGACGGGTCAATGGCATTGTCGTATCTTTTGTACAGGGAGAAAGCCAGTTTCAACTGCTTCAAATCGGCTTCAACGGCTGAACTCATGTCGGGATATTGGATTTTACAGGCCAACGGCTGGCCGTCCAATGCAACGGCTTTATGCACTTGCCCGAGAGACGCCGCCGCTGCCGCCTGGCGTTCAAAACTCTGGAATTTCGATTGCCAATCCGGCCCCAACTCGCCGACCATCCGCCTTTTCACAAAAGACCAGCCCATGGCCGGCGCCTGGGCCTGCAATTTTCCCAGTTCAACCATGTAGTCTTCGGGCAACAGATCCGGCAATGTGGACAGAATTTGTGCAACTTTCATCAACGGGCCCTTTAACCCGCCCAGAGCCGATTGCAGGGCCGCCGCGTCTTTAGCGGTGTCGGCGGTTGTCCCTAACATTTTATTACCGGCGGCACGGGCCGCAAAACCACCGGCGACGGCGCCAACCCGGGCATACCGTTTAACCCGACCGGTTAGCGTGTTTTTATCATTTGCCATGGGTGGGTATGTACTTTTCTATGGGTCCGTCATGCATTCTAACTCATCAATAAAACCGGTTATGACGGCAAGCCCGCGTTTCCAGAAATTCGGATCCGTGGCGTCGAGATCAAACGGTGCCAACAGCTCCTTGTGCCTTTTGGTTCCACCCGACTTTAACATATCAAAATACTTTTTCTGAAAGTCCGGATGACCATCCTTAAAAACGCTATAGAGTGAATTGACCAGGCAATCGCCAAACGCATAGGCGTAAACATAAAAAGGCGAATGGATGAAATGGGGGATATACCCCCAAAGCGGTTTGTAATCATCGTCAAAATTGAATATAGGACCAAGACTTTCCCGCTGTGTATCTATCCAGATTTCCGCCAAACGGTCGCCGCTTAACTCACCGTTGGGCCGTTCCATATGGACGTGACGTTCAAATTCGTGAAAGGCAATTTGACGGACCACCGTGTTCATCATGTCTTCGACTTTACCCGCCAACAGGATCCGTTTGCGTTTGCCGTCCTGTTCATTGGCCAGCAATGCCTGAAAGGTTAACATTTCGCCAAATACCGACGCCGTTTCGGCTAGGGTTAAGGGGGTGTTGGCCATTAAGGTTCCCCGAGGCGCGGCAAGCACCTGGTGCACACCGTGTCCCAATTCATGGGCCAGGGTCATCACGTCACGGGTTTTGCCATGGAAGTTTAACAAGATATAGGGATGCGCCGAGGCCACCGTCGGATGAGAAAAAGCACCGGAATTTTTGCCGGGCCGTGGCGGTGCATCGATCCAGCGTTCCGCAAAAAACCGTTCCGCAATGGTTGCCATTTCAGGCGCGAAACCGCCGTAGGCCGCAAGCACACTGGTTTTCGCCTGGTCCCAGGAAAAAACCGAGCCGTCGGCGTCGGGCAAAGGCGCATTGCGATCCCACCAGTTGAGTTTTTCCTGGCCAAACCATTTGGCTTTGAGAGCAAAATATCGGTGCGACAAATCCCCATATTGATCACGAACCGCGCTGACAAGAGCGTCGACGACCTCACCCTCAACCTGATTGGCCAAATTTCGTGCGGCCATGGGACTGGTGAATTTGCGCCAGCTGTCTTCAATTTCTTTGTCTTTTGCCAAGGTGTTGGTGATCAGAGACAGCACCCGGCTATGGCTGTTAAGGCTCGTCGACAACGCCCGCGCTGCGATTTCGCGGGTCGAACCATCGGGATCTGACAATCGATTGAGGGTTTCAGACAGGGTCTGTTGAGATCCATCCAAATCAAATCGCATATCGGCCATGGTTTCATCGAACAGGCGTGACCAGGCGGACCGGCCGGTAATTGATTTTTCGTGTAACAGTTTTTCCAGATCATCCGACAACTGGTGCGGTTTCAGGGCCCTGGTTTCTGCGACCCATGGGGCGAAAGCCTGCAATTCAACCGCTGTCATTTGTTCCCCTAACCTGGCATCGGCAATGTGATTCAATTCCAAAGTAAAAAACAAAGTAATCGACAGGGTATCGGTGACTCGTTCCTGCACGGTTTGATAAAACCGACCGATTTCCGGGTCGCCCATGTCACCCGCTTGTAAAAGTTGCCCATAACTCATGACCCGATACAATTTATCCAGTATCTGTTCATATCGCGAGATGGCCAAGGCCAGGTCGCTTCCGGAAAGCCCTGAAAGGGTCCCCGCGTAGTGGTGCTCAAAGGTTTTGCTGTCGTCATTTGCAGCGACCAGATCCGCTTCCAGCTCGACAGCGTCGGGACCTGAATAAAGGTCGTTCAAATTCCAGGTCGGGAGCTGTTCGGTCGCGGGCATGGCGGCGTCGGTCATGATCTCATTATCCTTTATCTGCTGACCTGCATATAAGCTGGCAAAGGGGTTCCGGCAACGGTAATGATCCTATATAAGAAATACAAAAATATGCAGGGAGGTCCCGATGACCGATTACCCGTGGCCGAACCTGGCCACAATGTTGTTTGCCCAGGCCAACGTCCATGGGGATGCCCCGTTTTTATGGGAAAAACAGGACGGTGCCTATCAATCACTCAGTTGGTCAGAAGTCGCCGCGCAAGTGGCAGCGGTTGCCAAGGCCCTTAAAATCCTGGGTATTGAACCGGGGGATCGGGTGGCTTTGGTCTGTGAAAACAGATCGATGTGGTTGATCAGTGATTTTGCCATCATGGCGGCTGGCGCAATTACCGTGCCCGCCTACGTAACCAATACCGTTGACGACCACCGCCATATTTTGTCTAACAGTGGTGCCAAGGGTGCCATTGTCTCGACCGCCCGGCTGGCCGCCAAGCTCATTCCCGCCCTGGACCAGTCGCCGGATGTAAAATTTTTAATCGCTCTGGAACAACCAGAAACCGTCCCAAAACACGCAAACCTGGCAAAATGGCAAACCCTGATTGCCGAAAACAACAACAGCCTCAGTGAAATCCAATCAGCGGCATTGGAATGGACAGCCGATGCGACGGCTTGTCTGATTTATACCTCTGGAACGGGCGGCACGCCAAAGGGTGTCATGCTCAACCATCGCAGCCAATTTCATAACGCCATGGGTGCAAAGGACGCGCTGGAAGAAATCGGCCTGGGCCAGGACATCTTTTTGTCCTTCCTTCCGCTGTCCCATTCCTATGAGCATGTGGCAGGACATTTTTTTCCGGTCTGCATCGGTGCGCAAATTTATTATGCGGAAGGGATCGAAACCCTAGCGACAAATATGGCCGAGGCGAACCCGACGATCATGACGGCTGTGCCGCGGCTGTATGAGACCATGCACCAGCGAATTACCTCGGGTGTTAAAAAGGCCGGTGGTATTAAGGAAAAAATGTTTCTGAAAACACTGGCGCTGGGTCGCAAACGGTATCAGGGACAACCCTTGGGGTTGCTCGACAGTCTGCAGGACCGGGTTCTCGACAGGCTGGTGCGCAATAAGGTGCGGGCTCGGTTTGGCGGCCGACTAAAAGCTCTGGTCTCCGGCGGTGCCCCCTTAAACCCGGAAATAGGGATCTTTTTTACGGCCTTGGGGCTACGCCTGTTGCAGGGGTATGGGCAAACCGAAACCGCGCCGGTCATCAGTGTAAACCGCCCGGCCCTGGTTAAGATGCATACCGTCGGACCACCGCTGCTCAACACGGAAGTTAAAATTGCCGATGATGGCGAAATATTGGTGCGTGGCGATTTAACCATGCAGGGATACTGGCAAGATGAAAAAACCACTCAGGAAACCATTCGCGACGGCTGGGTGCACACTGGCGATATCGGCAATTTTGATGAGGACGGATATCTGATTATCACCGACCGTAAAAAAGATATCATTGTCAATTCCGGCGGCGACAACATTGCGCCACAACGGATTGAAGGGCTGCTGACAATGCCCCTGGAAATAGCTCAGGCCATGGTGTACGGCGATAAACGGCCTAATCTTGTGGCGTTGCTGGTGCCTGAGGAGGGCTGGATGCGTGAATGGGCAAATGCCAAGGGGAAACCGAACACGCTAGATCAACTGGCCGAGGATAACGATTTCCGCGATGCCCTAAAACCCATCGTCGATGCGGTAAACACCGAGTTGTCCAATATCGAAAAAGTTCGGCGGTTTGTCATAGCCAAAGAAGGGTTTAGCGTCGACAACGGGCAAATGACGCCGACCATGAAAGTACGACGACACAAAATCAAAGACGTTTATGGCCAACAACTTGACGGCCTTTATCGTTAATCCCGGTCGTGCGGCAACGCCTTAAGGCGTGGCCGTAACGATTTTAAATTGGTCGGCATGATGAAACATGCCCAATTTAAAACTTTCTGCAATCCGTTCGGCCCTTACCATAAATTCATGGGCAATATCGGCCTCAAAAAGCTCCGAAGTGGTTTGCCGGAATAAATCCAGCCACCGGTCGAAATGGGCGGGTTCAACCTGGGTGAGAGCGAGATGTTTGGCCATCGGTGTGCCTTTGTAAAGTCCACTGGTCAACATCACCGACGACCAGAAATTAACCATGGTTTGCAGGTGCCCATCCCAGCGATCGCCAATCACCTGATCAAAGATTGGACCAATATAAGGGTCCGCGCGCACATGACCATAAAAGGTATGAACCAGATCCTCGATCGACGGTTTGTCAACCACCGCATATTTCATTTTATTTGAACCCTTAGAAATCGATAACTAAAATGTATAATGCATATATATTAAAAATCAACAATAAAGAACTATTTTAAATACATCTTAATTAACCATACTTTCAGTCCAGCGCGTGCAAAATCGACCGACATTGACTCTCGCATGTTGGTTGATATAGCCGCCTCGAAAGTCCAACCGAAAATCAACGGCGAAATGGCGGTTTGTTATGGAATTTCAAGCAACCTTTTGATGAAAATAGTCTCGTACATGAGTGCGCTCAGGTCCCGATGTTCCAGGCGGGGCACAGATCGATCTTTGATTGCCGCCCACAGCATTAATCTGCCGTTGGTTTTCGTTTCCGGTAATTGGCGACAAACAAACCCATCAGGATCGCCGCCAGGGCAGCCAGCACCTGTGCGGTAATTTCTTCCCCTAAAATTGCCGCCCCCCAAACGACGCCCATAATTGGAATCAAATAATTAATATAGGCCATAAATCCGGCACCGCGCTGAGCGATGAGCCGCAGATAAACAAGCGATGCCACCGCCGTCGGCAATATACCCAGATGCACGGCAAATAACAAAGCTTGGTCTGATGGTTCCAACGTCCACGGGCGCTCAAACCACAGCGCGAAGGGCAGCAGTTGGAGGAAACCAATCAACATAATCACAACGGATCGCCCGAGAACGTTGGATGGTGGCATATTGCGGGCGATGACCGTTGTCAGCCCATAACTCACGCCGGCGGCAGCAATGGCAATTTGACGCACGGCATCATCACCCAGGCCAGCCAATACGGAGGGCCCGACCAAAATCACCACACCTAAAAACCCGATGGCAATTCCAAATAGTCTTTGCGGCGACAATCGGTCGCCCTCCGTAAAAAAGTGCGCCAGCACTACCGTCGACAGGGGCATCATCGCCATCAACACGGCCGTCAATCCACTTGTAACGACCTCCTCTCCCCAACTGATCAGGGAGAACGGCAGCACGTTGCCAAAAAAGCCAACCAATCCACACATCATCCAGGCCCTGCCAGAGACCGGCAGTTTTTCTCCTTTGACAATCAATATGACCCATAAAAAAGCCATGGCGACAAAAAGCCGGGCGGCCGTCAGGGTGAGGGGTGGAATGGTTACCACCGCAATCTTTATCACCAGAAACGACGAACTCCACAAAACCGCTAAAAACAACAGAGTTGCATAATGGCGGGCCGGAATTTGGCTATCCAGAGGATTGGAAGACACGGTTCAGGCCTTAGTTCGCGTGATAGGTTTTGTACCATTCGATGAACTTCGGAATGCCCTGGTCAATTGTTGTCGAAGGAACAAATCCGAAATCTCGTTTGGTAGCATCGATATCCGCGTAGGTTTCTTTGACGTCTCCAGGCTGCATAGGCAAAAACTCAATTTCCGCCTTTTGTCCCAATACCTCTTCGATTAAGGAAATAAACCGCATCAGGGGTTCAGACTTGTTATTTCCAATGTTGTAAACCCGGTGTGGCGCGGTGTTTAAATCGCCGGGCGGCTTTTCCAATCCACCGAGCATACCAGCGACGATATCATCAATATAGGTAAAATCACGACGCATTTCACCATTATTAAATACCGGAATGGCTTCACCGTTCAGGATCTTTCGGGTGAAAATAAAAGCCGACATATCGGGCCGTCCCCAAGGACCATAAACCGTAAAAAACCGCAACCCGGTGAGTGGCAAGCCAAACATGTGGGCGTAGGAATGGGACATCAATTCAACGGATTTTTTTGTTGCGGCGTAAAGCGATACCGGGGTATCCGTTCTGTCATCCACCGAAAACGGCAATTTACTGTTGGTCCCATACACACTGGACGAAGACGCATACATCATATGCTTGAGTTTTTTAAAGCTTCTGGCCGTTTCCAGCAGGACCAATTGCCCTTCGATGTTGGCGTGGGTGTAGGCGTAAGGGTTGATCAGTGAATAGCGCACACCGGCCTGTGCCGCCAAATGAATGATGTGGGTAACGTCGTTATGGCGCGCCGCCATCTCGGCCATTTCGGCCCGATCGGCAATATCCATTTTCACGAAACTGAAATTTTCGTGGGCCAGCAGCCGACTCAGCCGCGCTTCCTTCAAGGTGACATCGTAATAGTCACTGATGCTGTCCAGACCGACGACCCGCCGGCCCTGCTTCAGCAATGTCTGTATGGTATGAAAGCCAATAAAACCGGCTGCGCCGGTAACGAGTACGGTCATTCGAAAAACATCTTCGTGAAATTAAAATCATCAGCGGTGACGTTTTCACGTCGCCGTTTGTATAACGCGTGGTGAGCGGAAATGCACTCAACGAATGTCGCGCCCATGAAAATTAATTGCCTGCACCTGTCCCCATCGCCAGACCTTCCCACCACGGAAATTGGGCAAGACCAGTGCCCTATGACCTCAGCCCCCTAAATCAGGCCGTGGCGGAGAAATTAGAGACCTGCCGAACCGTCGCCGCCGTGGCGGGAGCTGATCAATCTTGATGGGCGCAACCTCGTAAAAATTGCGAAATAAAATTACAACTTTGACAACTTTCAGCTAACAATCATACACACCCACTGAGGAACTGACTTATTCCTTTCGAATACCAACAATTCAAAACTCCGAGATTGTACGATTAACGGCGACACACTACATTAATTAAGAGCTTGCAATGACATTAATGCCATTAAAGGACGAGAATTAAAGATGGGTTTGCTGGACGTCTCACTTGACCACAAATACACCCTGAGCCAGGGACGCATTTTCCTGACGGGCACACAGGCCCTTGTCCGACTGACCCTCATGCAACGCCAACGCGATCAGACCCTGGGTTTGAATACTGCGGGCTATGTATCGGGATATCGCGGTTCGCCGCTCGGCGGAATGGATAGGGAATTTCATCGTGCCAAACCCCATCTGGATGCCCACCACGTTAAATTCCATCCGGCGGTAAATGAAGATCTGGCGGCGGCAGCGATTTGGGGTACGCAGCAAATCAATTTATTTCCCGATGCAAATTATGACGGTGTTTTCAGCATGTGGTATGGCAAAGGTCCGGGTGTTGACCGTTCCGGCGATGCCCTGCGCCACGCCAATTATGCCGGTACGGCACCGAACGGTGGTGTCCTGTTGCTTGCCGGCGACGATCCGGCGTGCAAATCATCGACGGTTCCAAGCCAGTCCGAACATGCATTGATTGACGCCAACATTCCCATTTTGAACCCCATCGACGTTCAGGAAGTCCTGGATTTTGGTCTTTATGGTTGGGCCATGTCACGCTATTCGGGGTGCTGGGTTGGCATGAAATGTATCACCGATAATATCGACACATCCGCATCGGTGTCGGTTGATCCAAACCGTGTCCAAATTAAATATCCAAAGGATTTTGAAATACCGGATGGCGGTCTGCATATCCGCTGGCCTGACCCGCCGATCAATCAGGAAATCCGCCTGCAGCGTCATAAAATTTATGCGGCATTGGCCTTTGCCCGAGCCAACAATCTCAATCACATCACCTTGGACAGCCCGACGCCCAGGATTGGAATCGTCTCCACCGGTAAAAGTTATCTCGATACCCTGCAGGCTTTCGATGATTTGGGCATCGGTCAGGAAGAAGCTGATAAAATCGGCATTCGTCTTTTTAAGGTCGGCATGCCTTGGCCGCTTGAGAAAGAAGGCGTTCGGGAGTTTGCCGAAGGCCTGGATGAAATTCTCATCGTCGAAGAAAAACGCGCGGTTATCGAAAATCAGTTAAAGGAACAACTTTATAATTGGCGGTCAGATGTCAGACCCCGGGTGGTTGGAAAGTTCGATGAAAACGGCGATTGGATCTTGCCGTCGGCCGGTGAGCTGACCCCGGCCCGAATTGCCCGGGTCATTGCGGATCGCATTCACAAGTTTTACGACAGTCCGTCCATTCGACAACGCCTGGAGTTTCTCGAAACCAAGGAACGGGCCCTGCTGGAGCGCCATACATCCATTCAACGCACGCCGTCATTCTGTTCGGGCTGCCCGCACAACACATCAACCAAAGTACCGGAGGGATCACGGGCCCTGGCCGGGATTGGCTGCCATTACATGGTCATTTGGCAGGATCGAAATACCTCGACCTTTACTCATATGGGTGCCGAAGGAGTTCCGTGGATCGGGCAGGCACCGTTCACCAATACGGAACACGTGTTCACCAATCTGGGAGACGGTACCTATTATCACTCCGGCATCATGGCGATCCGCGCCAGTGTCGCCGCCGGGGTAAATATCACTTACAAAATTCTCTATAATGATGCCGTCGCCATGACCGGCGGACAATCGATGGATGGCCCCCTGGATCCGGCGATCATCAGCCGTCAGGTTTGCGCCGAAGGCGCCAAACGAGTGGTCGTGGTAACCGACGAGCCCGATAAATACCCGCTTGGTACAAACTTTGCGGCCGGCGTGACGATCCGCCACCGCGACGACTTTGACAGGGTGCAAAAGGAAATGCGCCAAACAAAGGGTGTCAGTGTGCTGATTTATGACCAGACATGCGCCGCCGAGAAACGACGCCGGCGTAAGCGCGGCCAGTACCCGGACCCGGCCAAACGGGTATTCATCAATGAGGGCGTTTGCGAGGGATGTGGCGATTGTGGCATGGCCTCCAACTGTGTCTCCATCACTCCGCTGGAAACTGAATTGGGGCGCAAACGGGCCATTGACCAATCGGCATGCAACAAAGATTTTCGTTGCCTGGATGGTTTTTGCCCGAGCTTCGTGACCGTTTCAGGTGCCGAACCCCGCCGGAAGAAAGCGCTGCAGGACGTGCTGTTCGAGGCCCTGCCCGAGCCCGCCATAAAACCCTGTGACACCCCCTATTCCATTGTTGTAACCGGCATTGGAGGAACCGGTGTGATCACCGTCGGCGCGGTTTTATCCATGGCCGCCCATATGGAAAAAAAAGGCATTACAGTTCTTGATATGGCCGGATTGGCTCAAAAGAACGGTGCCGTATATTCCCATTTACGGATTGCCAACGACCCGGTCAAACTCCATGCCGTGCGCATCTCGGCAGGTGGGGCGGATTTGCTTTTGGGCTGTGATCTAGTGACTGCAGGAAGTTTGGAAACCCTCGGAAAATTACGCCCGAACGATACCAAAGTTGTGGTCAATTCCCACGAAATCATGACCACGGACTTCGCCACCCACCCGGATATGGTATTTCCGGAAGATGCCTTGGTCGATGCCATTGAACGGGCCACCGGGGCCGAACATATGGACCTGATCGACGCCACCGGCCTGGCAACGGCCCTGCTCGGTAACGCCATTGCCACCAATATGTTCCTTGTCGGTTTTGCCTACCAAAAGGGCCTCCTTCCCGTGTCCGCAGATGCCATTGAACGGGCGATCGCGTTGAACGGTGTTGAAATTGAGTTTAATAAACGCGCCTTCCTGTGGGGCCGTCGCGCCGCCCATGACATGGTTGCCGTCAACCGCATAATTACGCCCGTTCCGTCCCCAGGCGATGCCGCGAGCGCCCGTTCCTTTGTCGAAAAACGAACCCGCGACCTGATTGACTACCAAAACCAAGCCTATGCCGACGACTACCGTCTGTTCATCGACAAAGTCCGACAGGTAGAGGATAAACGAAAGCCCGGCTGCAGCGAATTGACAGATGCGGTCGCGAAAGGCCTGTTCAAGTTAATGGCCTACAAAGATGAGTATGAAGTCGCCCGTCTGTACACGGATGGTCATTTTCAAACCGCCCTGGAAAAGCAATTTCAGGATGGCGGAAAACTGACCTTTCATTTAGCTCCGCCACTGTTTTCCCAGCGCGACCCAGATACCGGACACGCCGTGAAAAAAGAGTACGGCGGCTGGATCTTATATGCCATGAAATACCTGGCGCGTTTTAAGGGACTTCGCGGGACAAAGTTCGATCCCTTCGGTTATTTGCAGGAACGCAAGATTGAACGCCAGTTACCGGCCCATTACCGCAAACTGATCGACAGCCTGCTTTTAGACCTGAACGATAAAAATTACACGACGGCTGTCGAAATCGCCCTTTCCGCCATGCAAATTCGTGGCTACGGACACGTCAAAATGAAAAACCTGGCTACCGTCCAACACCAACAAGCCGAGCTTCTGAAGACCTTCAAATCTCACAGCTCCGTCAATCGGGCGGCAGCAGAATAAACCACCTCAAAATGGGAAATGATTTATGTTTGATAAAGACAGTTTTGTTTCGCAGTGTAAAAATGCACTGACAGAAACAGATGATCACACGGCAGTCCGCGGGCTGGTTGAAAGAGCTGTCAGCGATCCGTCTTCGGTTCTCAGGGAGCTTGGCGACCCGACCCGTGCCGGTGTCAATAAACTCTATCATTCGCCGGAACTGACGGTACTCAATCTGGTGTGGGGACCGCAAATGACCTTGATGCCGCATAATCATTCCATGTGGACAGTCGTCGGCATTTATACCGGACGGGAGGACAATATTTTCTGGCGGAAAATCAAAGATGATGCGAACGGTCGCATCGAAGCCGCCGGTGCAAAAGCTCTCAGTGTCGGTGAAACCACTCCGTTGGGGCACGACATCATCCATTCGGTAACCAACCCGATCCCGCGGCTGACCGGTGCCCTACACGTGTATGGTGGTGATTTTTTCGCTGCCCACCGCAGTGAATGGGATGCCGAACATTTGACGGAACACCCTTACGACGTGGAAAAGAACCTGGCACTTTTTGAAAAATCCAATGCGACAAGGGATGCGGCGTAATCGCCGCTCAATGGAGTTCCAGGATACCAAGTTCGCGCTGCTTTTTTTTGGTCAATCCGCGGCCAACGATCTCATAGGAAGTTTTCAGATAGCTTTCCAGATCACTGTCCGACAAGCCAGGTTTGCCATAGTGCTGGATCCACGTCATTCCTCGTGACGCTAAATAGGGAGCCGGACGCAAACCCGCCTGATCCTTCAAAATCTCGTAGGCAATTTCTGAAACCTTAAAAGTAACGCCGGTGAGGCCGGTATCATTCCAACCGCCGATGGCAAAAACTTTTCCCCCAATTTTCCACACATGTGCCCCGCGCCATTGAACCACATATGTGGTGTGGGGCAACGAACCGCAATAAGCGTTATATTCATCGTAGGTCATTGTTGGTCCTTATGTGATTTGTGCTTGGCCACTTCCCGTGCGTAAAAAGTTGCCAGACTCCATTCACGTTGCGGGCGAAATTGATCGAGGGTTTCGATTTTTTCAATGCGGTCCAAACGAAATACACGAAAATCATCCCGTAATTCGCACCAGCTCACCAGGGTCCACACACGTCCCCAAAACCACAACCCGAGGGGTTTGATGGTGCGACGGGTTTTTTGATTCTGCAGGTCTTCATAGTCGATCATCAGGCGGTGCCGGTCATCAATCTCCTGATCAAGCCGGTCGATCAAATCTTTTACAGGGCGGGATATGGTGCCGGCGTTGATGGCGTGGATATTTACCCCATCCAGCTGATTTTGCAGGTCTGCGGGAAGCACGGCATTTATTTTGATTAAAGCCTCCTCCGCCGCCAAAGCCATGGCCGCGCCCCCCCACTCGCGCATCATTCGAGCGCCGCCAACCAGGGCGACAATTTCGGCCCGGGTAAACATCAGCGGTGGCAGATCAAAACCCGATCGCATGAGATAACCAACTCCGGCTTCGCCATCGATGGGAACACCGGTACTGGTCAGGTCAGCAATATCACGGTAGATCGTTCGTTCCGAGACTTCCAGGCGTTCCGACAATTGTGCCGCCGTCAGCAGCCGACCACCTCGCAGGTATTGCACAATCTGGAACAGGCGGTCGGCGCGGCGCATGTTTATTTATTTCCTTCGAACAAGCCGAGGGAATTTCCATCCGGATCGACAGCATATTGGAACCGTCCGGCAGGAATCTCAATAACCGGTCCGGCCACCTTCCCGCCTGCCGACTGGCAGCGCCCTGCAGCTTCTTCAACGGTTCCCGGTACCGCCAGATGGACCGTCGGCCCCCTGCCATCACTGGCCGGTTTACCTTCGTACAGATGGCCCGCTGTACCTGGCGGTTGAGTCATTGGTAAAAAAGCTACCGCATTGGGACTGCTCTCATCCAATATGGTTTCATACTGGAAAACGGTATCATAAAACGCCATCGCTTTTTCGATATCCAAAACCGGTATTTCGCACCACACGAGTGCATTCTCGGGAGTAAAAGTCATAACATCTTGCCTTTGTGATAAGGTTAACGAAGGCCATACTTAACCATATCCCTCCTGACAGTGTCCTGTCAGGAGAGATCGCAGAGTAAAAAGAAAAATCGTTCAATAGACCTCTCTTGCCATGCCTCTAACCGATGTGACGAGCTGTTAAACGGCGCACAAAAGTGACCATACGGCCATCCAGGACCAGCAGTCCCAATGCAATGACACCCATCCCCGCCATCTCCTGGATTTTTAATACCTCACCTAAAAACAGAACGCCCAGCAAAATAGCGCTGGGAGGAATAAGCAGGGTGACGATCATCAAATTTGTCGCCCCTGCGGTTCTTAAAATGCGAAAATAGATAAGATAAGCCAGGGCCGTGCAAACCACGGCAATTCCGAAAACCGCACCCCAGGTACTCCAACTCAGGGGCCATAAGGTCCAGGTGCGATCCACATAAAATGCCAGGGGAGCCATCAGGAGCGTCGACGTTGTAACCTGCCCGGTCGCTGTAACTACCGGCGGATAGTCTGAAAATCGACGACCGTAAATGCCGGCAAAGGAATAGGAGATAGCGGCCGCCATAATCGCAAATTGCGCCAACAAATAAGAATTCATTCCTGAAATCATGCCGGGGCCAATAATGATGCAAACACCGCCAAGGCCAAACATGATACCGACAACCCGATTCACAGACATCTTTTCATCGCGGGTTAAAAAATGGGCTAAGAAGACGGCAAAAAAAGGCGTGGTTGCATTGAAAATGGATGCGACGCCACCGGCCAGATGGATCTGCCCCCAAACGATCAGACTAAACGGGATAAAGTTATTGAGGATTCCCATGACCAGAAAAGCCGACCATGATCGCCAGTTCCATGGCATGCGGTAACCCATAAAGCGGACAAGACCATGCAACAGCAGTGCCGCCAGGCCGACGCGGCCCAAAACGATACTCAAGGGCGGCAATTCGACCAACGCCACTTCGACAAAAAAGAAGGCCCCGCCCCAAATGATCGACAGCGCCAAAATCATCAACCATTCAAAGGCGGTCATTTGGGTATTTATGGGTTTCCGATCGGGCAATTTGTGCTCCTTTTAATGGGAGAACAGATTGCCTGATCATCGGCGACTTTGCATTCCGATTCTTGCCCTTTGCCGGGTAATGCCTGCGCCTTATTTTTTTGCTGACACCACCGTCACCCCATCGGTTCCAATGATAAACCGCATGCGGTCGGCGCCAACGGTTACGGGCCCGTCATAGGTGGTCTTCAAGCGACTTAACAGATCACCCAATGAGGGCGGTTTAATTTTGCCATTGGTCAAGGTAACAAAATGATGCAATGCCGCCATTTTGGGCTTGGCCTCAGCAAAAATACGCCCCACATCTTCGGGAGATGTATGATGGTCCAGGATGACTTTCCACATTTTGTGAGATTCGATCAGTTCCTTTTTGGCACCAGCAACGGCATGAATAAATAGATCGGCACCAGCGCCGGCTTTGGCCAGTGGCGGATGGTATTTTGTATCACCGGAAATGACCACGGACCGCCCTTTGTAATCGATCCGGAAACCGAAGGTCGGTTTGATTTTTTCCCCATGGTTAACTTCAATCGCCGTCACCCGGACCCCTTCATCGTCATAGACAACACCCGGGACAATTTCGTTGCTGTTAGGTGTAACCCCTTCACGGGCAAACTTTTGATCTTCAACCCGAATGTTAATATCCGCAGCAAAGGCCTTGACCATATGATCCATCATAGCGGTGGTCCCTTTTGGCCCGGTGATATTAAATTTACCTTTTCGGTTGCCAAAAGGCGATTTTAACCAACCGGTCAGAAGTAAATCCGGGATACCGACAATATGATCGGAATGGAGGTGAGTTAAAAAAAGCATATCAATCCGGCCGAGGGATATTTTGTCCTGCCACAAACGCTGGGTAACGCCCCGCCCGGCGTCAAA
Source organism: Rhodospirillales bacterium (assembly GCA_021775095.1). GTDB lineage: Bacteria > Pseudomonadota > Alphaproteobacteria > Rhodospirillales > Casp-alpha2 > JABMNT01. The sequence goes on along the minus strand of JAJFII010000098.1, from coordinate 68,536 downwards.
AAGCAGGTACTTATTTCCCGCCCTGACCAGCGTTGCCGGGCCGAATCGATGCATAAAGGGTGGTGGCGATCCAACACCCAACATGGTCACCTCAAAGTCCGGTTTATCCTGGGCTTTGACATCTGTTTGGATGGCGGTAAATGCCATCAATCCAAGAACCCATATGGATACCAATGTTGTAAGTCGTGCTCCCATGGTCTTTCTCCTCCTTACTGCAAAAGTTCTACCGCCCAACGACGACACTGCAAAATTACAAAATTTTTCGCTATGTTAGTTATTATCGAAATTAATAACAACAACAACATTATTTCGAAATGATGACTTTTGCGTCATGCCCATTGACGGATGCAGGAACATTGGCAAAAAACCCCCGACAATTTTCATTGCCGGGGGTTTTAAAGCGTGTCTTCCCGAATTCAATTCAAAAGGTTGGCAGGGACTTATTCGACCCAGGCAATGCGGAGGATATTTGTCGCCCCCGGGGTGCCGAAAGGAACTCCTGCGGTAATCACCAGGGCATCACCGGCTTCCGCAAAACCTTCCTCGCAGGCGGCGCTCAGGGCCGTATCTACCATCTCCCTAAAACTGTGACAGTCCGCTGTTTGCGCCGAATGCACGCCCCAAACCAAGGCCAGCCGTCTCGCGGTGTCGACCCGTGGAGTCAGACCAATTATGGGAACTGTAGGACGTTCACGGGCGGCCCGTAAGGTTGTCGAACCGGTCGAGGAAAAAGTCACAACACTGGCGGCGGAAATTGTCTGGGCAACTTGCCGTGCGGCGGCGGAAATGGCATCGGCCGCCGTGGCTTCCGGTATTCGCCGCTCACTCATCCGCGTGCGTTCGTAGTGCGGGTCCTGCTCTGCATGACGAATAATCCGGTCCATCATGGCAACCGCCTCTGGGGCATAGTCACCAACAGCCGTTTCCGCCGACAGCATAACCGCATCGACACCGTCATAAATTGCCGTCGCCACATCGGACGCTTCCGCCCGGGTTGGCGTCGGTGCCGTAACCATGGATTCAAGCATCTGAGTGGCGACAATCACCGGTTTTCCGGCTTCTCGGCACACCCGACTGATGCGTTTTTGGTGGCTCGGCACTTCTTCCGGCGGACATTCGACACCCAAGTCGCCGCGGGCGACCATGACGGAATCAGACAGTTCGACAATTTCTTCCAGGTGGTCCATGGCCTGCGGTTTTTCCAGTTTGGACATGACAAATGCCCGACCGGCAATCAATTTGCGCGCTTCAGCAACATCTGACGGTCGCTGAACAAAAGACAAAGCGACCCAGTCGACACCCAGTTGCAATCCAAACCGCAGGTCAGTTAAATCCTTCTCCGTCAAAGGCGAAACATCCAGCGCCGCATCGGGCACATTTACGCCTTTGTTGTTGGACAGGGGGCCGCCGGCGACAACTTCGGTTTCGGCATAGTCTTTGCCGCAATCGAGAACCCGCACGCGAATTTTTCCATCATCCATCAATAGATCTGTATCCGGCCGCAAAGCTGCAAAAACCTCGGGATGCAGTAACGGAGCCCGTTTGTCATTTCCGGGCGTCGGGTCCATATCCAATCGGAATTTCTGGCCGATCGTCAAGTTGATTTTGCCGTCCTCAAAGGTTCCGACGCGCAATTTTGGCCCCTGCAAATCAAGCAGGATCCCGACCGGCCTTCCGTAGGTTTTTTCTAACGATCGAATCGCGTCATATCTTTCACGATGATCTTCGTGGGCGCCATGGCTGAAATTCAACCGGAATACGTCGGCGCCAGCTTCAAACAGTGCCTCAATGGCAGCGCGTGAAGAGGTAGCGGGGCCGAGCGTTGCAATTATTTTTGCATTTCTATGTCTTCTCATGGCCGGACAATATCCACATGCACCTGAAATCTCCAGTATTTTTGTGCCGATGGATTGTTACGGTTTTATGGCAGGCCTATGGCACCCACCTGAACGGCCCTGGGGCGCGAAGAGCCAGATCCTGCAGCCGTTAAATTTCCCGTGTCGTCGAGGCAGATAAGGCTTATGATGGTGCAGTTCCCCAATTGATCAATGGGTAGAGAATTCGGCATGATAAAAAAGTTAGTTTCAGATGCGTTATTATCCGTATTCATGGATAAAAAAGCCCGCCAAAAACTACAGGATTCGCGCGCTGCAAAATCCAAAACAAAAACCAAATCAGATGTTCCCACGGTGTCCCAAACAAAGCACTCTCCAGCCCCTGAACACATTGCCGCCGACCCCCTGGGCGTTATGGGCCAAGACGAAATAACGGCCCTTATCAGAGACTCCCTCGACGCCGCAGAACAGGAAATTTCCGAAAAAAAACACAAACATGCCGCAAATCCGGGACGCCAGGCCCTGATTAATGAAGCCCTGGCGGTCCATAAATCGAAAAAACATATTGTCGATGAGTTGCCTGAAGAACAGCGCCAAAAACTGCTTTACATGGCCAAACAGGCGCTTGGTGCCCGCCTAAACGGCGACAAGTAGACCGAACAGGCACCATTGTGAATTCCACAAACGCCAAAGCAACTGCCGTCCGCGCCGGCGACCGCCGACAATTGGCCCGCGCCATAACCCTGATTGAATCGACCCGCCCCGAACATCGCCAACAGGCGGAATCCCTAATCAGTGCGCTTCTGCCCTTTAGTGGAAATTCCATCCGCATTGGAATTTCCGGCGTTCCCGGGGTCGGCAAATCAACCTTCATCGAAGCTTTTGGCCTGCACCTGATTAAACGCGGTCATCGGGTCTGTGTCCTCGCCGTCGACCCGTCCAGCCCGCTTACGGGAGGATCAATCCTCGGCGATAAAACGCGCATGGAAGACCTTTCGCGAAACCCCAACGCGTTCATCCGTCCGTCCCCGTCAAGCGGTACTCTGGGCGGGGTCGCTCGCCGAACCCGCGAAACCATCCTGGTTTGTGAGGCCGCCGGGTTCGATGTGGTATTGGTTGAAACCGTGGGGGTTGGCCAGTCGGAAATCGCCGTTGCAGATCTGGTTGATTTGTTTCTGCTGTTGATTGTCCCCGGCGGCGGCGACGAACTGCAGGGCATCAAAAAGGGAATCGTCGAACTGGCGGATATGATTGTTGTCAATAAGGCCGATGGTGAATTGCGTGCTTCCGCAGAACGGGCACAGCGAGATTATGGCGCGGCCCTGCACCTCCTGCGTGCGACTTCGGAGACCTGGCAACCCACAATCCATTTGTGTTCATCCCTATCCGGCTCGGGAATCGACGAGATTTGGGCTGGTATTGAGGCCTTTAAAAGGGCCAAATGCCAGGACAATGCATTTGATAAAAAACGAACTACGCAAGCTACAGCCTGGATGTGGAACGAGGTCCATGAAACGTTATATGAGCAATTACATGGTGCCACCGAAGTTTCCCAACTGCTTCCCAAGGTGATAACGGCCACCCAAAACGGTACAATGACACCATCGGAGGCGGCCCGTAAGATTTTGACTGCCTTTAAAAACCGCAGTTGACTGGCGACCCGGTTCCCCTCACTGGTCGAATTGGTTACAATCGTATACATATTTTGGTTTTGGACGCATACAGAAAGGGTTAACAGTGAAACAAAGTGACGGTTTAGTACTTAAACGAGAACTCGACGGCCTCCTCAGGTATATCCACCGGGTTCGCTCTGAAATTGCCGCCATCGGTCGACCGGCGGACGAAGAACATGGGTTTGACAGTATGGGCGACCAGCTCGATGCCATTGTCGGAGCGACTGCCGAGGCAACAAACACGATCATGGCCGCCATGGAAAAAAACGATGCCTTAACCGATAAAATGCGGGCAAAAGTGGACGATCCGGACCTGTTATCCCTGCTTGACGAAATGAATAAAACCTCCAGTGACGTGTTTGAAGCCTGTTCCTTTCAGGATATTACCGGCCAACGGATAAGCAAGGTTGTCAAATCCATAACCTATGTGGAGGAACGGGTTGATTCCCTCATGGATTTCTGGGGCCGCGAAGAAATGGAGGCACTTGAACTTACCGCCGCCGAAAAGACCGAAGACGAAGCCCTGCTTAACGGACCACAATTGGATGGCCAGGGTTTGTCGCAGGAAGATATCGACGCGTTGTTTGATTAGAAAAAAACTGCGAATCTGCCGTAATCTCTAATATGAGATATTGTCTGACGCCGATCAAGTCGGCTATGTTGCCCGGCCTTCCCTTTTTTTAACTTCACGAGGACACCTATGCGCACTCTCGTAATTCGTTCCTTTTTATTGTTCGCTTTAATGATTACAGGTACCGCCCAAATGACCACTGATTCGCAAGCTGCTGACCCGGAAAATACCCTCCTGCTGGACCTTAAAGATGGCCAGGTTACCATTGAATTACGGCCCGATTTGGCACCGAAACATGTGGCCCGGATCAAACAGCTTGTGCGTGAAGGATTTTACGACGGATTGACTTTCCACCGCGTTATACCAGGTTTCATGGCCCAGGGTGGCGATCCTGACGGCAACGGTACCGGCGGGTCCGGCACAAATATTGACGCAGAATTTTCCGATGAACCGCATGTCCGAGGCACCTTGTCCATGGCCAGATCCGGCCATCCCGATAGCGCCGATTCGCAGTTTTTTATCGTTTTTGCCAGGGCCCCTCACCTCGACGGCCAATATACGGTTTGGGGCAAAGTTACCAACGGCATGAAATTTGTATCGAAAATCAAACGGGGCGACGAGGCGAATAACGGCTCCGTCAGTGATCCGGATGAAATCATAAAGATGCAGATTGCCGCTGACGTAAAATAATTAAGAGGATGCGGATTGTTATCGACTAAGCGCCTTGATCGCCCCATCCAATCCTTCCAAATTCAGGGGATACATGCGATCTCCCATGAGCTGGCTGATCATCCGCACTGACTGGGTATTTCCCCACCACTTTTGCGGAACCGGATTGATCCACACGGAACGGGCATAAATATTGAGAATGCGCTCCAGCCAAACAGCCCCCGCTTCATCGTTCCAGTGTTCAACACTACCGCCTGGATAAACCACCTCATAGGGGCTCATGGACGCATCACCGACAAAAAGGACTTTATAGTCACTGCCGTACGTGTGAAGAATGTCCCAGGTGTTAACGACATCCTTATGGCGGCGGCTGTTATCTTTCCAGACACGCTCATAGACAAAATTGTGAAAGTAAAAATACTCAAGGTGTTTGAACTCGCTATGGGCTGCTGAAAACAGTTCCTGCATGACTTTGACGTGCGGGTCCATGGACCCGCCAACATCTAAAAACAACAGGACTTTCGCCGCATTATGGCGTTCGGGGACCATTCTGACATCGAGCCACCCCTGTTTTGCCGTTGCCCGAATGGTATCATCCATATCAAGTTCTGTGGCCGCACCTTGTCGGGCAAATTTCCGTAATCGCCGAAGCGCCAGTTTGATATTGCGGGTACCGAGTTCGACTTGATCATCGAGGTTTTTAAAGACCCGTTTATCCCATACCTTGACCGCTCTCAGGTGCCGACTTTCCGCCTGGCCCATACGTACGCCTTCTGGATTATAGCCATAAGCACCAAACGGCGAAGTACCAGCCGTACCGATCCATTTGGACCCTCCTTGATGGCGTTTTTGTTGCTCTTCCAGGCGTTTTTTCAAAGTCTCCATCAACTTTTCCCAACCACCCAGGGCCTCAATTTGACGCTTGTCCTCCTCACTCAGGTGCTTTTCTGCCAGGTTCCTCAGCCAGTCCTCAGGAATTTCCTGTGTTTTCCCGTCAATTGTCGATTCCAGCCCCTTAAAAACCGTGCCAAAAACCCGATCGAATTTATCCAGATTGGTCTCATCCTTGACCAGACAGCAGCGGCTCAAATAATAGAACTGCTCCACATCAAAAGTTGCCAACCCGCGGTCCATGGCCTCTAACAAAGTCAAATATTCCCGTAAACTGACGGGAATATTGGCGTTCCTCAGATTATAAAAAAAATCGATAAACATCGAACCCGTCAGTCTTCCTGTTTATTCTCAGTTGCACCCAACAATGACCCCGGTTCCACTGCCGGCATGGACCGAATATGAATGTCCCGTTGCGGATAGGGGAATTCGATCCCCTGCTCGTGGTAGATGTCCCAGATCCCCAACAGAACGTCGGAGCGAACGCCCCCCAGTCCATTTTGCGGGTCATCAACCCAGACCCGCAATTCCAGGTTGACGGAACTATCGGCGAAGGTAATCAATTGACAAACCGGCGCAGGATCCGGCAATACCCGTTTCGTTGTCGCGGCAACCTGCAAGGCCAACTGGATCGCCAGGCGAATGTCCGAATTATAGGAAACCCCAATGGGCATTCGAATGCGCAATTTACGGTCAGAAAACGACCAGTTTTCGACCCGTTGCGAAATTAATTCTTCATTGGGGATTAGGTGTTCCGTACCATCGCGTGTGACAACCGAAACGTAACGGGCCCCCAGAGTTTTGATTTCCCCATAGGTTGTCCCCAGGGAAATCACATCGCCCGGTTTTACCGACTTATCCATCAGCAAAATGATACCACTGATCAAATTGGCAATGACCTTTTGCAATCCAAACCCGACACCCAGACCAACCGCACCGGAAAATACAGCAAAGGCTGTCAGATCAATGCCAACGGATTCCAGCCCGACCACGACCGCGACGGTAAAGACCGCGACCCGGAACAATTTAGCAAACAGGACCTGCGCCGATGGCGTGATTGACGGCATTGTTGCCAGCCGGCGCTCCAGCAATCCCGCCAGCATTCCCGCCAGCCAAAGCAAAAAGGCAAGGGCGATACCCGCCTTGAGAACGCTGAGAACCGAAATATGGGCATCGCCCACCTGAACACCCATATCGCTAAGAAGGGCCTTCGTCGGCACCAGCAAATTGGTAATATTGAGGGCTGCAATCAACCAGGCACTGACGGTTATGGCCCGCGACCACTGCTTGTTACGGATTAGAGTCGCTGCCAGGCGAATGACGATCCAGGCGGTCAACAGGCTGCCAACAATTTCGATCAGGTGGTGCGGCCATTTGGCATATCGCGCGATAAAGATTGAAAACCATTGCAGCACCAACCAGATAACCGGAAGGCTCAAGGGTGCGAGCGCCCGTGAGACGGGGGCACCAAACCGATTGTACCAGGCGGAACTCCAATCGCGTTCCAGCAGATTATGAAGACCAGAGGCCCCCGCCCAGGCGACCAGAAAAGCGATAACGACGATAACCGCCTGGATGAGTGTGGTAACCACAAGCACATTCAGATGCAGCCAGTCGACGATTTGCAGCAACCACGTCTCGATTTTTTGTGGGTCGGTTAATTCGTCGAATATAAGCACCGATCCATCTCCTTCTGTTTGACCCGTGTCCGACGGCTGTTCAACCCTGTTCACGACGGTTTAAAAAAGCCAGACGTTCCAACAGGTGAACGTCCTGTTCATTTTTCAGTAACGCCCCGTACAAGGGCGGAACGACAGTTTTGCTATCATTGGCACGCAAGGCTTCAGGCGGAACATCCTCTACCATAAGCAGCTTGAGCCAATCGAGGAGTTCCGACGTCGTCGGTTTTTTCTTCAGACCCGGCACCTCGCGCAGACCATAAAAGACATTGAGCGCCTCGCTAACCAGGCGTTTTTGAATTTGCGGATGATGGACATCGATTATTTGCCGCATGACGGCCTCATCGGGAAACTGAATATAATGGAAAAAACAGCGGCGTAAAAAAGCGTCAGGTAATTCTTTTTCGTTGTTGGAGGTTATAATCACTACCGGGCGAATGCGCGCCGTAATGGTTTCCTGTGTTTCGTAGACGTGGAACGCCATCCGGTCCAGTTCCAGCAACAAATCATTGGGAAATTCAATATCGGCTTTATCGATTTCGTCGATCAACAGGACGGGGCGTGTTTCCATCTCGAAGGCTTCCCACAATTTACCTTTTAAGATGTAGTTGGCAATGTTGTGAACCCGCGCGTCACCCAATTGTGAATCACGCAGCCGGGCAACCGCATCATATTCATAGAGTCCTTGCTGAGCTTTGGTCGTCGATTTTACATGCCATTCCAATAACGGTGCGTTGAGGGATTTGGCAATTTCAATGGCCAGCATGGTTTTACCCGTACCGGGCTCGCCCTTAACCAGTAAGGGCCGTTCAAGGGCTACCGCCGCATTAACGGCGACCGTCAAATCGTCGGTCGCCACATAGTTTTCTGTGCCATTAAAACTAACCAAAGGGTTACTCCTGCTATTTCAATCCAAAATCTTAACCATGTCTGGCGAAAGTATATACCCCGCGTCCCGGCCGTACGCCGGCCGCGCCGGTTGCGACAAATCCCAATTTTTCGAGCAATTGTACCGAGCGTCCGTTGGCCGGTGCACATTCGGCAAATACCGAGTGATCCGGACAGGCTGTGTTCAATATGCCAAGCAGTGCCTGCGCCGCTTCAAAACCATACCCTTTGCCTTGAAGGGCCGATCCAATCCAGTAACCGATTTCGATCCGGCCCGGCCCTTGTAAATGGGCCCCGATAACCGACACCAGCTGGTTTTCCGTTTTCATCCACCCGCCAAAAACCCGGTCGTGGTCGGACTGCATCCGTTTAATAAAAGCCTGGGAATCGTCCAGACTGAAGGGATAGTCGAGGAAACTAATCGCATTGGTAATCGATGGGTCGTTGGTGATGAGCTGGAGAGCCGTTGCATGGTCTGGCATCAACGGCCGATAAATAAGCCGTTCCGACGAAAATCCAGGAAGCCGATCGGCTAACAAACCCACGCGACAGACCTAACTTTGTCCAAGCAAGTGTTCGATGGCGTCCAGGGCCAACTGACCTCCGGTCCCATTCGGGCCCCCTGCCTGAGCCATATCCGGGCGTCCGCCACCGCCTTTGCCACCAACTGCCTGTGAGCCGGCACGAACCAAATCAACGGCACTAATTCGGCCGACGAGATCGTCGCTAACGCCAACAACCAGCGAGGCTTTCCCATCGGTATTCGAGACCACCGCAACAACCCCGGAACCCAATTGGTTTTTGAAATCGTCAACAAATCCCTTGAGTTCCTTAGCCGGGACGCCGTCCAGCAGTTTTGGCGCATAGGTAATGCCGGCAATGTCTCTGGTCTCGGACGACGCACCGCCTCCGCCTGTCGCCAGTTGGCGGCGGACTTCAGCAAGTTCACGTTCCAGTTTGCGTCGGTCCTCAATTAACGCTTCGACCCGTGAGGGCACGTCATCGGGTTTGCTTTTCAGCAGGGACGCGGTCTGTAGAAGCGCCCGTTCCATATCGTCAAAATAGGCTCGCGCTCCAACGCCAGTCAGAGCTTCGATCCGGCGAACACCGGAAGCCACCGCCCCTTCACTGACAATTTTAAACACCCCAATATCACCCGTCCGGTTGACGTGGGTACCGCCACAAAGTTCCGTCGAAAAGGAACTGTTACCATCGGTTCCCATGCTAACGACCCGCACCTCATCGCCATACTTTTCACCAAACAACGCCATCGCCCCTGCTTCAACGGCGGCTTCCGGCTCCATCAGACGGGTTATGACCTGGGCATTTTCCGTAATTTGCGCATTTACCTGAACCTCCACATCCACCAACTCATCATCCTCAACCGCTTTCGGATGAGATATATCGAACCGCAAACGATCCGGCGCAACCAAAGATCCTTTCTGTGTGACATGATCGCCGAGTTTGCGGCGCAGGGCTTCGTGCAGCAGATGGGTCGCCGAATGGTTGGCACGCAATTGCGAACGGCGCACGTGATCGACATTCAGAACAACATCATCGCCGACATTCAGACTACGGCCTACAATCTCGCCATAATGGACGTGCAGAACGCCTATTAATTTACGGGTTTCCGTGATCCGCAGGACGGCACCGTCGCCATACAGCAATTCGCCCCGATCGCCAATCTGGCCGCCGGATTCTCCATAAAACGGTGTCTGATTAACAACCACGGCCACTTGATCACCGGCTTTTGCCGTTTCGGTTTTTTCGCCCCCGACGACCAATGCGGTGACCTGGCCTTCTGCCGATTCCGTTTCATAACCGAGAAAATCTGTTCCGCCCAGCTCATCACGAAGGTCAAACCAAATGGCTTCGTCGGCGGCATCACCAGACCCGGCCCAGGCCCGACGGGCTTCAGCCCGCTGGCGATCCATAGCGGCGTTAAATCCATCAATATCAACGGACATGCCGCGTCCCCGCAAGGCATCCTGTGTTAAATCCAGCGGAAACCCATAGGTATCATATAGCTTAAAAGCGGTCTCACCATTGAGTTCACCGGCCTCATGGATATCGGCGGTGGCTTCGTCCAAAAGCCGCAGGCCATTTTCCAGGGTTTTCTTAAACCGCGATTCTTCCAGTTTCAGGGTTTCACTGATCAGCGATTCGCCGCGAACCAGTTCCGGAAAGGCGGCACCCATCTGGCCGATGAGGGCCGGCACCAACTTCCACATGAGTGGTTCCGTACACCCCATCATGTGGGCATGGCGCATGGCCCGACGCATGATCCGGCGGACAACATATCCACGGCCCTCATTGGACGGCAAAACCCCGTCGGCAATCAAAAAACTGGCCGCCCGCAGGTGATCAGCAATGACCCGATGGGAAACATTTTTATCACCCATCGCCGACACACCAGAGGCCTCCGCCGATGTCTGGATCAGGCTTTTCATCATATCTATTTCGTAGTTGTCGTGTGTTCCCTGCATAACGGCAGCAATGCGCTCCAAACCCATGCCCGTATCAATGGACGGTTTGGGCAGTTCCACCCGTTGCTCCGACGTCATCTGCTCAAACTGCATGAACACCAGATTCCAAATTTCAATAAATCGATCGCCGTCTTCATCCGGCGACCCGGGAGGCCCACCGGGAATATGATCGCCGTGATCGTAAAAAATTTCCGAACAGGGGCCACAGGGGCCCGTTTCGCCCATGGTCCAGAAATTATCAGAAGTTGGAATGCGGATGATCTTTGAATCTGCAATTCCGGCGATCTTACGCCACAGGGCTGCCGCATCTTCATCGGACGAATGGACGGTCACCAAAAGTTTTTCTTTCGGCAGGCCATATTCTTTGGTGATCAAATTCCAGGCCAATTCAATGGCCAGTTCTTTGAAATAGTCGCCGAAGGAAAAATTTCCGAGCATTTCAAAAAACGTATGGTGGCGCGCCGTGTAACCGACATTTTCAAGATCGTTATGTTTGCCACCGGCACGTACACACTTCTGTGACGTTACGGCGCGGTTATAGGCACGGGTTTCGAGGCCGGTAAATACGTTCTTGAACTGGACCATTCCCGCGTTGGTAAACATCAGCGTCGGATCATTTATGGGTACCAACGAGCTCGAATTGACAATTTCATGACCGTTGGCGGCGAAATAGTCCAAAAAGGCGCTTCTTATGTCGTTCACGGTCTGCATTTTAGTTCGGCTCTCAACGTCATGAGGTAAAGATATGAAGGCGTCGGCGCGCCTATTAATCGCTGATTTTTACGCGCTTGACCAGCTGCTGTCCAGAAGGCTCGTGAACAAGCTGATCCCGGCACATAAAAAAACGTGACATGGGACTCCCTGTCACGTTTTTCAAAACCCTTTTCCGAAAGGAGTTATTGAGGGGCGCTTCCAACACCATCATCATCAACCTCGCCATCATCGGCATCATCGTTCGGACCCGCCATCATCTCATCGGCAATTAAACCGGCATTCTGACGAATCTTACGTTCCACCATTTCCGCCATTTCCGGATGTTCGCGTAAATAATTTTTGGCGTTTTCGCGGCCCTGGCCGATACGCTCTGAATCACAGGAAAACCAGGAGCCGGATTTTTCAACGATACCCGCCTTAATCCCCAAATCCAGTAATTCCCCCATCTTGGAAATTCCTTCGCCATACATGATATCAAACTCAATAATCTTGAAGGGCGGCGCAACTTTGTTTTTGACAACTTTAACCCGGGTTTGGTTACCTACCACTTCATCACGGTCCTTAATGGCACCAATTCGACGGATATCAAGTCGCACAGAGGCATAGAATTTGAGGGCATTGCCACCGGATGTGGTTTCTGGACTACCAAACATTACACCAATCTTCATTCGAATTTGGTTGATGAAAATGATCATGGTGTTGGATTTAGACACGGAGGCGGTTAATTTTCGTAAAGCCTGGCTCATTAACCGGGCCTGCAGACCCACATGGGTGTCGCCCATTTCGCCTTCCAGTTCGGCCCGTGGCACGAGGGCTGCAACGGAATCTACAACCAGAACATCAATTGCCCCGGACCGCACCAAAGTATCAGCAATTTCCAGGGCCTGCTCGCCGGCATCGGGTTGTGAGATCAACAACTCTTCGACATCGACACCGAGTTTCCTGGCGTAAACAGGGTCAAGGGCATGTTCGGCATCAATAAACGCACAGGTGCCGCCCAATTTTTGGGCTTCCGCAACGGTATGCAGGGCAAGTGTGGTTTTCCCGGAACTTTCTGGACCATAGACCTCAACAATCCGCCCGCGTGGCAATCCACCGATCCCAAGGCCAATATCCAGACCAATGGATCCCGTTGAAACCGCTTCCACCTGAACCACTTCATTTTGGCCGAGCTTCATAATAGAGCCCTTGCCAAAGGCCCTTTCGATCTGACTGAGAGCGGCATCTAAAGCTTTGGTTTTGTCCACGGTCTTCCCTTCTACGAGGCGTAATGCTGTATTTGTCATGATTTAATCCTTCTTATTCCATATGGCGACATCCAATGCAATTGAAGGCATTAGTACTCATTTTGTTCTATTTTGCAAATCTTTTTTTATCTAGCTGATTTTATTACATTTTTTTATATATGTTCTCTCTATGTTTCAGTAAAATCTGATAATTACGTTTCGATTTCGATACACTTAGGGTCAGGACCCCTTAATTTCATCCCTTCTGCGGAGGTGATTTATCTTATCGGTTAGGCGGTAAGACACAGGAAACCCCACGGTTTTCAAGTTTTTCAACGAAGCCAGAGTGATAAAGCGCCCCGCCCCAGGGGGTTTGTCCGTAAGCGCACGCCTTGTGCAAAAACAAGGCTCGAATAGGCCCAGCATGTCCTTGCGCTTGTTTTCTCGTATTCGTAAGCTTACGGACAAACAGAATTGCATGAAATTAAGGGGTCCTGACCTAATCAAGATTATGATTGTGGAATCGATGGGCGGTCATCGACCCGATCCGATCCGATCACGTGCCAAGCACTGTTTTAACTTTTGTCGCCAGATCTTTCAGGGTAAACGGTTTGCCGAGAAAATGAATCGTCGTATCGCGGCCAATTTCGTCACGGAAGGTTTCCTCCGCATACCCGGACATCAAAATGACCTTCACGTCCTTTAACTCCTGGCGCACCAAATTGACAAACGTATGGCCATCCATCCCTGGCATAATCACATCCGAGACGATCAAATCAATGGATTTGTCCTGACCATTAATCGTATCGAGGGCGCTTTCGCCGTTCTCTGCCTCCAGCACATAATAACCTTTGTTGCGTAATGCGCGGGCGGCAAACATGCGAACGGCATCCTCGTCCTCAACCAGCAAAATGGTTCCCTGTCCGGTCAGATCGGCGTCCGTTGCTGGGGCGGGCCCGCTCCGATCCAAAACGTCGGCAGCCGCCATCTGGGTTTCGTCTTCAAAGGCCGGCAAATAAATGCTAAAGACCGTACCTTCACCCGGCGCGCTATCAACAAAGATGAAACCACCGGTTTGATGGATGATGCCATAAACCGTTGACAATCCGAGCCCAGTCCCGGATCCGACGTTTTTTGTCGTGAAAAACGGTTCAAATATTCGATCCATATTTTCCCGCGAAATGCCTTCTCCCGTATCGCTCACTTCAATCAATGCATATCGCCCGGTCGGCATCAGGTCATGCCCGCGCTGGACCGGCGTTTCCAGCGTGGCCTGCGACGAACGAATGGTGACCGAACCGCCGCCGGGCATGGCGTCACGGGCGTTGACCGCCAGATTTATGATCACCTGGTCAAACTGCCCGCGGTCCGCCTTAATGGGTGGCAGGGATTTGCCGTGTTCAATGACCAGTTCGACGGTCTCACCAATGAGCCGACGCAACAGGTTGGAGAGTTCACTTAAAAGATCGGGAACTTCCAGCCGTACCGGCTCTAATGTTTGTTTCCTGGAGAAGGCCAACAGTTGGCGCACCAAATTGGTCGCTCGGTTGGCATTTTGCCGTATGTGCTGAATGTCTTCAAAGGACGGGTCCGTCGGGCCATGGCGCTGTAACAACAGATCACAGAAACCGATCATAGCGGTGAGCAAATTGTTAAAATCATGGGCGACACCGCCAGCCAGTTGGCCAACGGCCTGCATCTTCTGGGATTGTGTAAATTGAACTTCCAGGTTTTTTTGTTCGGTCATGTTGATCAGATGCAGAGCCAAACCGATAACATCGTTGTCTTCGTCAACCACACGGCTCACGTAGGCATCGGTCACCAACTCCCGTTCGCCGGACGCCGGCAATCGAATTTCGAGCTGTGCGCCGCGCGAGATCCCCATGACAATTTTTGACATACAGGCCGTCAGGTCGCCACGATCTTCTTTTGCCATCCATTCGGAAAATGATTTCCCCAAACAGGCTTCGCGGTGAATACCAATCAATTTTGTAAAGGCCCGATTACAATCACTGATCACCCCGTTCAAATCCAGTTTGATGATGGCAACTGGTGCTTCATCAAACAACCATTCGACCTGCCCTGCCTCCAGGGGTTTGCCACCCGATTTAGCCGCACCCTCAGGCTTTGCGGTGAATTCATCGCCCTGGGTGTCGCGGGCCGGATCAAGCCACACCAGGTCGCGCAGCACAATCGAGCGTGTATAGGCGACGTCGCCTAGGGAATCGTCCTTCTGCGATTGTTCCAAGGCGATCGGAAAGGTGCGTCCATCGACATCTTTGAGGATGATTTCTTCCTCGCCGTCAACGTCGGCAATAAAGTCGGCAAAAGCCATCCCGCGCATTCGTTCCGGCGGCAACCCAATCCAACGGGCAAAGGTTTGATTTACATATTGCAGGGTACCGTCGCGGTCGGCCGAGAAAAACCCGACCGGCAACAAATCGAGCATGTCGGTAAACCTGTTTTCTTCAATGCGCCGGATGGCATCGACTTCCCGGGTCGACGTTACGTCCTCGACCCGCCAAATGGCACCTTTTAGTGTCGCCTTTTCTTTGATCGGCGATACGCTGATGCGACGCCATTCGGCATTTAAATCGCGCCGGTGAATGGCAAATTCCACATGCCCGGACGCACCGTCCATCAATCCCGATTGCAATCGCGAAACCTGCTCACCGTCGCCATCCTTTAAGGCTTCAATCACCGCATCAATGGAAGCAACTTTTCGGACCGCGTCGTTGGTCGCGGCAAAGGACAACAGGCGATGAAATGCTGCATTCGAATAATCGAAAGTACCATCTTTGCCGGTCACCAGAAACCCATCGGTGCTATGGTCCAGGGCCATTTTCGTCAAGGACCCATCCATTCCCCGGTTGGCTTTTCGACCTGTCAAATATCCCGCCAGGACCAAAAAGCCGATACAAACCGAGCCCAGGCCGCCAGCAAGGGCCAGGGCCTGTGGATGCTGCCATTGCACGGTCGAAACCATACCCCCGGCGATTGCCCCCAGCACCAGCCAAAGTGTTGGGCGGGCAAAAAAAGAGGTCGACGGATTTTTATTATTATTCATTGTTTTGGTTCGGTCCCCTTATGGAAGCTTTACAATTTTCCCAGGTAATAATTATCTTTGATAAGACTCTAAAGGGTCCTGCGGGCCGCATAGGACGTGTAGGCATCACAAATTTCCGCCATTGGGTCCGGGCCTGTTGTAACCGGACACACAAAGCCCGGTAAAGACCAATCCCCGCTGTTTTTATATTTCATTAACTCTGTTCCTGGTTATCAGTTCAACTCGCCACGCATTCGCATCACATATCCAATAACTTCGGCAACCGCCGTAAAGTGCTCCGCCGGAATTTCTTCGTCGATTTCCACCGATGCATAGAGGGCGCGTGCTAACGGCGGGTTTTCGACAATCGGTATCTCGTTATCTTCGGCCATTTCCCTGATGCGAAAAGCCAGATGATCGACACCTTTTGCAACCAATTTTGGAGCCGCCATATCCTCCATTTTATATTGTAATGCAATGGAATAATGGGTCGGGTTAGTTATCACAACATCCGCATCCGGCACCGCATCCATCATCCGATTTTGCGCACGGTCGGCGCGAATTTGTCGAATGCGGGCTTTTATCTGGGGGTCACCTTCTGACTGTTTGTGTTCATCCTTAACCTCCTGCTTGGACATCCGCATTTCTTTAGCAAATTTCATCTTTTGATAAATCAGGTCCAAACCGGCGATCACCGTCATCACGGCAACCGTGCCAGCTGCCAGATAAATGGCAATCAGATGGATACGGTCGAGAGAATACATAAAATCCATCTGAGCAATCAGCTCGAGATCATTAAGCAGCGGTAAGGCCAGACCAAAAGCAACCACGCCAACAATCACAAGTTTTGCAATTCCCTTTAAAAATTCGACCACCGTGGTCGACGAAAACATCCGTTTGACACCCTTCAACACGGATATTTTTTTCGCGTCGGGTTTTATTTTTTCTGCACTCCATATCAATCCAAACTGACCGACATTTGCCGCAATGGCCAAGACCACTAAAATCAAAAACAACGGGGCGACGACCAAACCAATCTCAACGGCAATATCCGAGAACACTTCTCTCAAGTGATAAAAATCGAAGGATATGGCATGCGGGCTTTCGATAAAGGTACGAGACAAAATCCGAACCTGGTTGGCCATGTAAGGAGCCAAAATAATCAGGCCCGCCGTCCCCCCCAGGAGGATTGCCCAACTTTTAATTTCCTGAGATTGCGCGACCTGACCTTTACCGCGCGCATCCAGCAGTTTTTTCTCAGTCGGGTCTTCTGTTTTGGAAGCGTCGTCTTCGTCTGCCATGGTCGATCTGCCAATCCGTTTTTATCTGTTCCTACAGGGCCAAGGACGTGAATTCGTTCCTGAAAAACTCCAGGAACACCATCAGTATGCCCGAAGTTGTGATGACGAGCACCCATAATTGTGCGGCCAGTTGAAATGGCATGCCAAAGAAAAAAACCTGCAATTGCGGCATCAATCGCCCAAGTAACCCAAGGCCGATGTAGTAGGTTAGCGCGACAATAATAAACGGTGCGGCCATTTGCAGAGCCAGGGCAAAACTGTCGGCAACCTTACGGGTCAAAAAGTGGGCCATATCTTCCATCATCAAACCTTCGCCGGGCACAAAAAGGCTATAACTGTCGATCACCGCAATGATCATCAAATGGTGGAGGTCCGAGACAAACACCAACACCAGTCCGGATGTCATCAAAAACGACGAGATCGTTGAACTCTGTTGATCTGAAATTGCGTCGTTGATCATGGCATTTGCCAGAGATGCAGAATAGGCGATAAAGGTTCCTGCCGTTTGCAGGGAACTGATCAGGATACGGGCGATGGACCCCAAAAATGCGCCGATCAGGATCTCGCCGGTCAACAGGAGTACCAGTTCTGCAATATGTGGCGGCATCACCGGCAGCACCCGTAAGAGCGGTGCCATCACCACCAAACTAATACCTAAACCCATGGCCAGCGCGAACCGGGGAGATACAAAGGAGGAACTAAAACCCGGCATGGTCGCCAGCGCTGCTCCCACTCTGGCAAAAATCAAAAAAAAGCCAAAGACATTAAGCTCAAGGAGTTCCGACAACATTGCTGGTCAACTCAGGCTGATCATGCGATCAAACAGAGATTGGGTGAATTCCGTCAGGCTCGAAAGCATAAACGGTAACATGATGATTATCGTTACGAAAATCACGATAATCTTCGGGACAAAGGTCAGGGTCATTTCCTGGATGGTCGTCAATGCCTGAAACAGGGCGATGATCAGGCCGATGACCAATCCCGCCATCATGATCGGGGCCGAAATCTTCAAGATGACCCACATTGCCTCTCGACCAACTTCAAGGACCGCAGTTTCGTTCATTAACTTCCCTCACAACTTATCCATACATGCCATATCGATAAGCGGGAGTATAGCCCTCTACATGGGCATGCGAATGATTTCTTTATAGGCGTCGATAACTTTGTCGCGTACCGTCACAACTGTTTTCAGGGCCACTTCCGCCTCGGCAACAGCGGTAACCACCTGGTTGATGTCGGCGCGGTCATTGATTCCGGCGATGGAAAGGCTTTCGCCCCGTTCACCAATTTTCACGGCTTCCTGGATCGCATTTTTAACCAGATCCGCAAATTGCCCCTGTTGCAGGGAATTGCCACTTGAGGTCTCCGTTTCCGGGAGCCCGCGTGAAGCCATTTTGTATGCGTTGATGGCACTCATATAGTTTTGTGCTGGAGTTGGCATTTTTAGTCCTTTGTTCCCGTTCTTTTAACCGTAGCCTTGTTTTTTTGGCTTACGGATGGTCTGGCGAAAACCCTAATCAGGCTATCGAAGTATTTCTATGGCACCATTAAGCATGGCTTTGGACGCTTTAATAATTTGCAGGTTGGCTTCGTAAGACCGTTGCGCTTCGCGCATGTCTGACATTTCTACCAAGGTGTTAACGTTGGGTGTTAACACATAGCCATCTTCATCGGCAGCCGGATGATTGGGGTCGAATTTTTTGCCAAAATCGGACTGATCCGGCTTGATATCACGAACCCTGACCATATCCAGGCCCATGGCGCGGTTGAGCTCATTTTTAAAAGTGATGACCTTGCGCCGGTAGGGTTTACCATTGGCGTCCTGTGGCAGCGAATCGGCGTTTGCAATATTTTCGGAGATCACCCGCAACCGGGCCCCCTGAACCTGCATACCGGCCGACGAAATGCGCATTGTTTTAATAATGTCGTCCATAACAATCGTCCCTAAATCAGCGTTATCGGCCCAGTGCCATCATGAACATCTGGATATGTTTTTTGTATATGTTGGTGGTGAATTGGTGGTTGAGCTGCGATTCATTGACTTTTGCCATTTGTTCTTCGAGGACAACCGAGTTGCCGTTGGGTGTGGTTTCGTAGGGCGAGCGGACTTTCTGCTCACTAAAATCGCGGATCCTTTTTCTCTGACCGGGCAGATGATTGACTTCGCTGGCGGACATGTTCAATTGCATGGATTCCCGGCGCAGGATATCCTTGAATTTATAGGCCTTTAAATCGGTCGCACGATATTTTGGCGTATCGGCATTGGCGATATTTTGCGCCAGAACTTCCTGACGCTGGGTCAACCAATCCAGACGCTTGCGGACCGATGCAAAAAGCGTGATATCACTGAAACTCATTTGAGTTACTTTCTTCTGAGCCTGTATCTGACGCAGGAGTTGCAAATAAATAACGCATGCGGACAGATTTCTACTAGGCATTATCTGCCGGGAAGATTAACAATCAGTTACCAAATCTGAACAAGCGATAAACCCTCGGGATTCGTCGTTGACCACTATTTTTGAGATATTGGGCTGCTGTTTCGTAGAACTTTTGTTAAGCTATAAGGCCTACACTCAGCCGGCTCGTGAAGAATCGCCCGGAAGGAAAAGGATTGGCTGACAACAGCGCGAAACCGTCAAGTATATCGGCCCCACCGCCGACATCAGAGGCCATCGCCGTCGCCGTTAAACAGGATAAGAGACCTGAACAGACGCCAACGGTCATTGCTGGCGGGCGGGGCCGCGTTGCCGAACAAATTCTGGAGATAGCCTTTGCCCAGGGCATTAAAGTGCGTGAAGATGCCGATTTGGCGCAAATGTTATCAGCCGTTGATGTCGATTCTGAAATACCGCTTGAAGCCTTTGCTACGGTGGCGGAAATTTTAACCTATGTATACGAGGCAAATGATGCCATGAAACCGGACAGGGGACCTGACCCGCTTCATGCCTACGATGCCCCCCGACGACCCAACGCCGGCGAAATGGTAAATAAGTGGTCCAGCGACGAAAGAGATAAAAATGAGTGACCCGATTCAACAATTGGATTTAATCACGGAAATGATCGGTGAAGCGCGCGACGCCGTGCAAACGGGCCAATATGTTGATCTCGCAGAAATTCAGGGATTGGTACAGGAGGTTTGTGCGTCCATCCAGGACACACCACCAGACGACGGCGGCCTGGCCCAGGAGAAAATTGTCGCGATGATTGAAAATTTGAACCAGCTGGCGGATGAACTGACCGACCAGAAAAAACACGCAGGTTCTGAAGTCATTCGCCGGGCCGTACGCAAAAACTATACAAAACGACAGGACAATTAACCATGGATTTCGGCGATTATTTTCGCTTTTTGCTGGCCCTGGTTTTTGTCCTGGCGATGATCGGCATTTTGGCCCTGTTGGCAAGACGCGCCGGACTCGGCTACGCTGCCGGGTTAGCCCGCGGTTCAGGCCAGCAAAGAATTCAAGTCATCGAGACCGCACAGGTTGACGGCCGCCGCCGACTGGTGTTAGTCAAGCGAGACGATGTTGAGCATTTGCTCATTCTCGGTCAAAATTCCGAAACGGTAATAGAAACAGGCATCACGCCACCGACGGATAGGAAGATTTTGACCCCCAAACATAATCGTGCACACCCTGGTGCTGTTCAAAAACTGACCGGCACTGAATGACTGAAACCCCTGAAAAACCCGTCCTAGTCATGCCTACAGGCGGGAAAGCGCTGAAAATCGGGACCGGCCTGACCTTTGCTGCTGCGGCCCTGATGGCCTTGATTTGGGCAACCGACCCCGCGCTGGCGCAATCCTTGAACCTCGATTTAGGTGGCGGTGGCGGCGAATCGACGGCGCGGATAATCCAAATCATTGCCCTGGTGACGGTCTTAAGTCTGGCACCTTCGATCCTGATCATGATGACCTCTTTCATTCGGTTCATGGTCGTCTTCTCGTTTTTACGTTCGGCAATGGGAACCCAGCAAACCCCCCCCAACCAGGTCTTGATGAGTCTGGCTTTGTTTCTGACGCTGTTTGTCATGATGCCAACTTTTCAGCAGGCCTATGACGACGGTATCAAACCTCTGATTGAAGAGGATATCGACGAATTTCAGGCCTTTGACCGAACCATGAAACCCTTTCATGGATTTATGATGAAACATGTACGCGAGCAGGATCTAAATTTATTTGCTGGTATGTCGGGATTGCCTGAAGACCAAATTCGAGCCGAAAATATGCCCTTCAGAATTCTCATTCCGTCGTTTATGATCTCCGAATTGCGGCGCGCCTTCGAAATTGGGTTTCTTATATTTGTCCCTTTTTTGATTATCGATATGGTCGTTGCTTCGGTTTTAATGGCAATGGGGATGATGATGTTGCCGCCGATAATTATCGCCCTGCCGTTTAAGATCATCTTTTTTGTTCTGGTCGATGGTTGGTTTCTCGTGGTTGGCTCTTTGGTCAGGAGTTTTGGCGGTTAGAGCGCTTCCGGGAAAATGGGGCGCACTCTGATGGGGGTGAACGGTTCGATCGGTTCGGCGCAGCGCGAAGCCAAGCGTCGGGCAAGGAATGTAACGCCACCGACGGGCCATTATACCCCACAGAAGGCCCTGTTGTTTAATTCCGTGACAGCGTCGTGCCCTTTACCCGATACACCGCATCGCGTCGCCATGCCCTGCTTGTGACAAAATAAAAGAAACCGGTCAGAGTGCGTCCTGTGACCCTGGAAATGCACTAACCTTTAGCTTCGGCATTCATCTCTTCTGATTTCGGGATCGCACCGTCTCGCGCCAGATTGCTCAGGCGCTCCTGTTTAAGTCGATCTTTATAAGTGTCCAGAAACGTCCTGAAATTTGTCACTGTTTTCACCCGATCACTGATTGATTCCGGGTCGATCATGCCCAGTGACAAGGGCTGCGCCACCAGTTGAAAAGCATCTTTCACCGATGTTTGCGCCATGGCACCGCCAAAATCAGACCGCAACTTCGATAAGGCGCGTTCATTGTTACTCAAGGTATAGGCCGTCGCCAGATTGAGTATTTTCGCCGCTTCGTCCTCGTCGAGGGCCTGGCCTGGTTTTATGTTTGAAAGGCGGATAACTTTGTGCAGGGACAGGGCGGCGTTTTTCCAGTCGCTCTGTCCCCAAAACATTTCGGACCGGATCATATCGGCGTTCAAGGACTTATCTGTTTTTAATAAAAGCAACGTTTCATCAATCCGATTTAACCGCATCAAAGATTGCGCCCGCATGTGCCGCCGGCGGGCTGCCAGGTCTTCCGGTAAATCGGCAACTTCCGTTTGGTCCAATGTTGCGATAACCTTTTCCGGTGCCGTCGCCAGCGCATGGATGACGGCCAGGTTTAGGCCGACTTCAGCCTTTTCCGCACCCTGCAGTCTGAATTCGATCTGTTGCTGGAGCAATTCGGCAGCATTATCCAATAAATCAACCTGAACCAACCGGTCCGCCAGATTACGTATCATTTCGTCACCCTGGCGCCCGGCTGGCGTTAACTCCTTAAATTCGTCGTAGAGGGCAATCGCCGTAACCGGTGCCAGGCTGTCCGCCCCATTATCCATATATAAAAAGTTAAACGTATCGGACATTTGTTGGGTAACTTCGGGGGCACTTACGTTATCACGGAAATAGGTAGCCGCTTGACGCAGCGCCAACAGGCCATTTCGATAGTCGCCTCGATCCAAATAGAGGCCACCCAGTTTGCGCAGTAAAACAAACTCCTCCTGGCCTCCTCGCCAAACAAAACGAAGACCCTCCAGGGCTTCAATGGCTTCTTTCACCTCCATCCGGTCCATTTTCATCAACATGTCCATAAGGGCAATGGTCGCTTTAAATCGGGTCGGTCGATTATCAACTTCCAGGACTTCTTCCCACTTCAATATGGCACCGTCGTCATCACCGCCCACTTCAAACAATTTGCCTTCGATATAATCAACTTCCGCCAATTGACTTTTATTAACACCTGAGGCCCGTAAAGCCTCAATGTACTGTTGCGCCTGTTTAATATCACCGATGGCAACGATTGAATCTGCGATCAATGTTTGCATGACGATACGCAGGGGTTTTGGATAGGGTTGTGTTATGGAACCCGTTCGTCGCAGCTCGTGGGCCGCAGCAATCACTTCACCGGATTTTGCGATAACGGCAGCCCGCCAAAAGGACCCTTCGTCTACAGTATCGAGGCTGGGGTGAGAAAATTCCTCGGCGGCATCCGTCAACCTGTTCATGAGAAAATTGGCACCGCCCCGGATCAAATGTAATTCCGCGTCGTCTCCCAGTTCCGGGTTGCTGTCGGTAACCGTCCGCAGGACCCCCAGGGCTTCAGCCGCGAAGGCGTGGGCAAAATAAAACCGCGCCAGTTCAAGTCGTGACTCCTGCTCGTCGGTTTTGTTTTTAGCCCGGGCAATATCAAGCTGCAGTTCTTGTTTGCGTTTCGTAAAACCGGAGGATTCGGCCAACTCCCATTTTTCCAGGTCAAGAATTCTGGAAACCGGTCCCAGGGTTCCAGGTTTGGCACCTGCAGCGACTTCCGGTGAAACCGAACTCAGGCTCAGCGATACCGAACTTGCCAGTTCAACGCCCTGACGAAGCGGGCGTACCCGAAGGTTGTCGGTTGACGGCACGACGACGAGTCCTTGCATGGTCGTTAAAAGCCGCATTTCAGGGTATATGTGCGGTTCAACAACCCCGTGGCTGAGCGGAATGATCGGGACAATGACAATATTGTCTCCCACATCCGGATCGGTCACGCCAATGGGAGAACCGGGTTCAGGAACTGGCACGAACACACGCGCGCCAACCGGTGAGTCCGGTTGCGCATTAATAGTTAACGGCGTTTTAGCTTGAAATTCCTGTGGTTTGAAAGTCAGTAACCAACTCAATCCGTCCCTCGACAGGGAGGGATGGACATCCCGAGGCGTAATCATCCGGAGCACGGTGCCGCTGGTTGCCGGCACTTGCTGAACGGATCCGACCATCCCTGAACCGGCTTCCTGCAAAGCGACAACATCAACGGTCGTTGCCTTATCGAACGCAACCCACAAAAACCCAACCCGCCGAAAAACGGCGGCGGCAACCGGTTCCTCCCAATCGAACCGCAAGGTTGAACCTTGGCCCCCGGCACCCACTTGACCACTGACTTTCGCGGCAACCGCCTCGGCCGAAGCATTTTGTGAAGCCTGTCGCGACGCCTCCCGGTTTTCGGCAATCAGTGGGATTGGTCCGCCAGCCGGGTTATTAACCGATTGTTCAGTCAGTGGTGGTGCCGGTGATGCAGACGGTTCCGGTTCAGTCGCATCAACCGGTGGTTCATCCTGAGGTGCCCGGGTTACCGCAATTTGTGGCGCAGCCTCCGGTGCCGGGGCGACACCAGCCGCCGGAACTGCGGGGGCAACCGACGCAGCGGGAACCGCTGAGGCGGCAGAAACACCGGTTTGTAACCTCACAGCCGACGCAACGGCGACCGTCGCAGGATCTGACGGCAATGCCGGGGCAGTCAAAACATTTGCTGGCAGCGGGGCGATGGTCTCGTCACCCGTCGGCGCGCCCACATCAATCACAATTTTAGGCCCCAATAAAAAATGCTTGGCCGTTGAGGATCGTGAAATGGCAATTGCGATCCGCACACCATCGGGGACGACCTCGGGTCGGATTTCACCGATAAACCGTGGTGGCGAATTCTGAAGCGCCGTTAATTGCAGATTCGCCGAATTTTTAAAATGCACGGTTACCATACCATCCGCCTGTTTGACGGTATATTCAACCGTTGATGGCCAGTCAAAAACCAGCCGTGTAAAATCCTCATGCTCTCCCGAACGAACGCCAATGTCGGCGCGTTCCGCGTTTAAATTTGCTGCCTGGGCGAAGCTTTTAGTTACCGTCGTGGCAATTTGTTTTGTCGCCGATTGCACAGGAACCTGAGCCGGTGGGTTTACTGTCGGTTCTGTAGCTTTGGCGATTTCCAGGATGACCGCCGCACCGGAGTCATAACTGTAGGCTTCAAAATCCGCCGTCATTTGAATACGAACAACCCGACCATCCGACCCCGCGGAAACGGCCCGAATATAGGACTTAAGGGCACCCCGAACCCGTTGAAAAGAAGCATCAATTGGACGACTGAATTGAAGCAGCAATTGGCTCCCATCTTTATTTAGTTTATGGGCAACAGGTGTCGGCCAATTAAAAACGATGCGGCCAAAATCATCGTGTATAGACGCGCGTACTGCTACCGCGTCAGCCCAGCTTGACGGTATAAAAACCATGCCGGTCATAAGACAAAAAAAGATTAACAATAACCGTTTCATCAATTTGTCCGAACCGTTGGAAGAATGACGATTTCGATACGTCCTCCGCGAGTTTGGTTTTCTGCATTGGAGGCTCCTGGCAAGGCGGTATATTTGGTATGGGAAAAACCCAACGCAATTATTTTGTCCTGATACCCAACCCGTCGCAATGCGTTGGCAACAGCCACTGCGCGCGCCGTTGAAAGTTCCCAATTAGACGCATAAGCGTCGCCAAGGGGCGGTGTCGGGCCGGTGTGCCCGTTGACACCGATCTGGTTGCCAATATTGCGGAAGACCCCGCCGAGGATGAACAGGGCAGCGCCAGCGCTTTCGGTCATTACGGCGCGTCCCGGCTCAAACAACACATCTCCAGGCAGAGAAACCACCAGTTGGTCCTCGAATAATTGAATTTCGGTACCGCTCAACCCTTCACTGCTGGCGACGTTTTCTTTCAGGATGGAGGACAGATAATCAATATCCGTCGCCTGCTTTCTAAAAATAGTCCCAATATTAAATGTTGCGGTGACCTTTTTGACCTGTGGTTCCGGGGTCGGTTTTAGCGTCTGGGAGAGAGAATCGGATATGTTTTGCCACTCATCCAATTTCACATTGGACATGGCAAACAACATCACAAAGAACGTCAGCATCAAGGAGACGAGATCCGTAAAAGTGATCAGCCACATGCGGCTTGCACCACTGTTTTCTGCGGATTTCCAATCACTCACTGGATTTTCATTTGTCCGACTTTGGGCTGATCGAGCAACCATTAAAACGATCCTAAATTGCACACCGCAGGAGTGAAGAAGAGAATACATAATCTCTCGTTCATTCTCATTCAACTATACCCTAATCCTTGGATTTACGCCCATTTCTTTAAAGATTGATTAGCAACCGGCGGAATCCATGGTCCGTTCCCATGGATGGCAACCTGATGGTATGCAACCTGACTTCCACCATTGGCCTGCCATATGGATACCGGCACGCCCGTCACTTCAATGGCTGAGCGGCCAACCGGTGGCACGGGTCCCGCTAACAGTTGCCATCTCGACCAACGACGCCGATCGACGGAAAATCCGGTGCCGGGGCCCGGCGACGCCTGCAGGTCAGGATTTTTCCTGGCGGGTGTAGAACCAAATATTTACACGTTTGGGATCCCCCGGCTCAATTCCGACGGCAATGCTGCCGGGCGGTAATCCACGTCCGGCCATTTCTCGGGCAAAGTTTCCGGCCCGCAACAATCCAAGTGTCTGGTTTACCGGCAGTGTATTTCCATCGCCATATTCGGCTGCAATGACAAATTCCATTTCAAATTTCACACCTGCCGGACTGCCACTGACCGCCGCGACAATGCGATCCAACAGGGGAATAGAAACCGGGCGAAGATCCGACGCCCCAGAGGCAAACATGGATTCTATGGGGAACGACGCCCGCATCCGTTGTCCTGGCTGCACCACATCGATTTTCGCGACTTGCAGGGCGGCAGCAAATATTTCAGTTATTTGATCTTGAAATTGCTGTGCCGCCAAAATATCGCCATCCTTCGCCGTGAACTCCGTCGGATCCCCACTGGGCGGCAAAATTGTCGCAAAAGTTGACGATAAACTATTCATAACGGCGTTGGATTTCACTTCCTCGAAGGTCGAAATCGAAACCAAAAGGATAAAAAAAGCTAATATCAGGAGAAATAAGGATAAAAACAGCGATACGGTGGCACGACTGCCGCTGTTTCGCGAGGTCTCGGGATAGGTAAAAACGGGATCGTCCATGATCCTAATCGAAACTGGCAAGCAATGCGTCTATTTCTGCCTGAGTTGCTGCTTCGCCTTCTTGTTGCGGACCACCTAATAAATCTGCGTCGGTTATTTCGCTCGCAGCCGGCTCTTCGACCGGGGCATCGGCCTTAACTTTTTCGATCTCGCTGCCAAAGGCCGTGACCAGCGCATCAATTTTAACTTCAATATCTTTCAGGGCCTTGACGACCTTGGTTATACGTTGCCCAGTTATATCCTGGAACCCGCACGCCTCATAAATGTTCGTTGTCGCATTCATCAGTTTATCGGCCTGTTCGCCGTCGAGCGTCGCCATTACCGCTTCGATTTCCTCGGTCGAATCCATAATCGTATTGGTCGCGACTTCCGTTGCCTGAACAATTGCGTCGAGTTCATCGGATGCCGTCGGTATGTACTCGTCACGCACTTCATCGGGACGCAATGCAGCAATGTCCGATTTTGCATCGTGAATATAACTCGCTAACGCTTCAAGCTCGTGATAAAGCTCCAGGTCGTTAGCCGTCAAATCTCCCTTCATTGAAGACATAATGCTTTTGACCACGCTGGCAATTTCTGAAACCTTGACAACATCGCCATGGGTTTCACGCAGGGCAGCAAGTTCGTTTTTTATATCTGGATCCACATTATTGATTGTTTGCACCCGACTACTCCGTTCGACAGGTCACAGCATTACGACCGGATATGGCAATTTACCCCTTAAAAATCGCCAAGAACACTAACCATTTTGGTTTTCAGAGTCTCTGCGTTGAAAGGTTTTACAATGTAGTTAGAAACACCTGCTTGTTTTGCCGCAATGACGTTTTCAGATTTACTTTCCGCCGTAATCATAATGAACGGCAGATGTTTTAATTTGTCATCTGCTCGGACTTCACGCAGCAACTGAATCCCCGTCATCGGTTCCATATTCCAGTCAGAAATGACAAAATCGATGTTGCCTTGCCGCAGTTTTTGCAAGGCCATGGACCCGTCGGTCGCTTCCTCAATATTTACAAAATTCAATTGTCGAAGCAAATTCCGAAGAATTCTGAGCATGGTTTTGTAATCATCCACAATTAAGATGTTCATCTTCTTATCGACAGCCATGTAACGCTCCATTTTACAAAGTTCGGGCGACAAACCCGGCGCGTAATTAAACAATTACGCGATTGAATTTCCTCGACGTTTATCTTTTACAACGGCGGGGCCCGTGGCGACAAGCCTAATCGTTGCCAAAGCAAAATGAATTATCTGCCAACCTGCGGAAGTGTTCGCATTTGACGCAACTCAACGGTCATTTCACGCGCCTTTTCCGGGTTCATTTTTGCCATTACGGGCGCCAATTTACGCTCTTTCATACGTTCTGCGACTTCCAGCAGCGTCGCCAGTTCAAGGTCTTCAAAAATCTTTGCCGCATCTTTCGGCTTCATGTTCTCATAAATTTTAACCAAACTGATAAGTTTGGCATCCTGTTGTTCGTCAAATGTTTTGATCAAACCTTCGATTGTCGCTCTCAAATTCTGCAATTCGACGACTTTTTTATCGATTCGCGATTCTGCGGCTTGCATCAGGCCCGTTCTCACGGTCAATTCGCGCTCACGTTTATCAATTTCCTCCCGGCGAATGGAAAGATGCTGAAGCAATTCGATTTCCGCCAGTGTCAGAAGTGTCGGGTCATCGGTAATCAGTCGGGATTCTTCAATGCCCTCCTCGGAGTCCCCATCAAGAGCCGGTTCATCATCCGGCGGGCCATCGGTATTGGGGTCAATTTGAGCTGCGGCATCGGTTTGCGCAACAGCACCGGCGACCTCAATGGTCGGCGCTTCCATTTCCTCAATTCCCTGCCAGATATGATTGACTTTAACCGTCAACATCATCGCTGCAAAAAATATTGTAACTGGTAAAAAACGGAACTTCGGTAGGAATTTCATTTTATAACAACCTCAATTTCCGGCTATTTGACACCATAGGGCCTAAGTAAAGGTTAACTTGCGGAGCGCAACGCCTTCAATAATTCTTTTTCCGCTTCGGAAACCGGTTCGGAATCAATTCGATCACTGGCTGTCGCTGTCAATCCGGTGGTTTTCATTGGACCATTTTCTTTACTGTCACTGGCATCCGGTTTTGTCGCTGTTTTGGCGGCAGAAGGCGTTGCCACCAACGTTTCTCCTCTCGATTGGCGGACCATTTCTTCCAGCCTGTCGGCCGCAGTACCACCGCGTTCAGTCAAAAAAATCAAATCATCCCGCATGGATTCTGCTTTTTCGATCTGCACCTGCAATCCGTCCACACTCGCACGCAACTGTCGAATACTTTCGTCGGCCCGTTCCGTCGAGGAATGAAAATTAATGGCCAGTTTTTCCAACTCACCGCGATCCCGCCGCAGATTACCAAGGCGTTTATTCAAAACAACCGCATAACCAATCATCACCATTAACAAAAGCGCGAAGACAATATCTATAATCAGCTCTAAATTCATTTTTGGTACCTGGGATGAGGTGTTGTCGCCATTATATCTGTCCTTTAGGAAGTTTCGGAACACGATCGCCAATTTGAATGGCAATTTGCGTGCCCCTGCGGCCCATGCGTCCTGTATACATTGGGATGTCACCACAATTCAATTGAATGTCGGAATTCGGCGTTGCACTTAACATAATTCGCGAGCCGACTTTCAAATCAAAAACATCACTTAACCGCATGATTTGTGTATCGACAACCGCTTCCAGGTCGACTTCCGTCAACCAAAGTTCCTCCGCCAGGTGGGTTTCCCAAATTGAATCCCGGCCGAACTTTTCACCCATGAACATCTGTAACAGAAGCTCCCGTACAGGCTCCAGTGTGGCATAGGGCAACAGCAATTCCAGGCGCCCGCCGCGATCTTCCATATCGATCCTTAAACGGGTCACGATAGCCGCATTGGATGGTCTAGAAATTGTCGCGAACCGCGGGTTGGTTTCCAGTCGATCAAAGCGGAAAGTAACGGGACTTAGCGGCTCGAATGCGGCGCTAAGGTCAGCCAACATCACATGGACCATGCGTTCCACCAGGGACCGTTCAATCGTCGTATAGGGTCTTCCCTCGATGCGCATGGCGGCGGTCCCGCGACGGCCTCCCAACAACACATCAACAATCGAATAAATGAGCGATGAATCGACGGTAATAAGACCATAATTGTCCCACTCCTCTGCCTTGAATACACTCAGCATCGCCGGCAGTGGAATCGAGTTGAGATAATCACCAAAACGAATGGAAGCGATGTTATCCAGCGAAACTTCAACGTTGTCGGAGGTGAAATTACGGAGCGAAGTTGACATCAATCGAACAAGTCGGTCGAAGACCACTTCCAGCATCGGCAGCCGTTCGTAGGAGACCAGAGCACTGGAAAGAATAGCTTGAATGCCCGATTTTTGGGCGTCATCGTCATGTTCTTCATCGAACCCCAGGAGGCTGTCAATTTCGTCCTGGTTTAGAACCCGGGTGGATTCCCGCGAGGTCGTCGGGTCGTCAGTCCCGGTCCCATCGCCGTCGTCGCCCATCATGGCTTCCCATTCGGCGGCCAAGTCGTCCTGGTCTTCTCCGTCTTCTCCGTCTTCGCCTTCACCATCTCCGCCCAGAGACGCTTCCCACTCGGCGGCTAAGGCATCATCATCGAGATCATCACCTGGGGTCGTCATGGTTCCACAATTCCATTATAACAAACGTTGAACATCTTGGCAGATTACTGGACCAACATCTCTTTAAATAATACATCTTTTATTCGGGCTGGCGCCGACGCCGCACTGACCCGTCGCATCAGCTCCTCACGCAGACGATACATCCCTGCCGACCCCTTCAAGTCGTCTATCCGCAATTCCCGCAAATAAACCTGAAAATTATCGACAATCCGGGGCATTACACTTTCAATAATAGGCACATCTGTGGCTTTCTCGAGTTCTAAACTGATTCTGATCTTCAAAAAACTGGATTTTCGACCGCCGGTATTTAAGTTGACCAAAATTTCTTCGAGATCATAAAAAATCGCACGGCCACCCTGTTCTCCCGATTGTGAGGAGCCGTCGCCGCCGTCGTCCGACGGTTCACCTCCGGCAATCATATTGATAACCGGATCAAGCAACCCGGTAAAATAAGCGCCGGCCAAACCACCAACAACAAGCAACAATATGATTGCGATAATGATGAAGAGCTTTTTACTGCCACCACCGGATTCTTCGTCGGAATCGCCGCCTTCACCGTCGTCTAGATCATCTTCGTCAGCCATAAGTTATATGTGAACCTTTACAACAACGCTTCAGCTCAAGCGCTTAGGATAAGCCATTTTGGTTAACAAGTCATTGCAACCATCACGCCCTCCTATCTGACCACGGTACCGACTTGGAGATCCGCTTATCGGCTCGGCGGGTATTTACGAATCACAGATTACCAAATCTAGGGAATCAAGAGCAACTCCCCTGTCAATTTATTCTGCGGATGGATGTCAACCGCCCCGGAAAAAGCTGCCGAGCCAACTTGGTAACTTCCAGAATGTCTCTGGATAACTCAAAAGATTTTAAGACTTAAGCCCTTGTTATTAATGCAATAAATACTTGGCATGCCTGTTGCATAGGAAACGGTGGAACGTGTGGAAGCGTGGAGAGAAGGACAAGGGACCATGGAAGCAACAAGTTACGTCGCCTTATCACGACAGGCTGGATTAAGGCGTCAACTCGACATTGTCGCCAACAATCTTGCAAATATGAGCACGTCTGGATTTAAAGGCGAAAAACTCATGTTCGTTGAACATTTAACCCGCTCGAAGGGCGGTCATCAGCCGATCGCAGAAAAGGTCGCTTATGTAAGAGATATTGCGACACTGCGTGATTTCAGTGAAGGGCCATTGGAATCCACGGGCAACCCCTTTGATCTGGCCATTTCCGGCGATGGATATTTCATTGTACAAACCGATCTCGGAAACAATTATACCCGCAACGGTCGATTTCAAATTGACCAGGCTGGACAGTTGGTCAATCAACAGGGCCATCCCGTATTAGCCGATGGCGGACAGCCCATTTTCTTCGCACCGGGGGACAAAAATGTCACCGTGTCTCGCGATGGAACTGTCGCTACGGATAATGGCGATATTGGCAAACTATCGCTGGTAACCTTTGAGAACCCCCAGGAACTACGTCCCGGGGCGGGTGGCCTGTTTGCTACGGAAGCCACACCCCAAGCTGTCGAAAACCCCGATATCCAACAGGGTATGCTCGAGGGCTCCAATGTTTTGCCGATCATCGAAATGACAAAAATGATCGACGTACACAGGACCTACGACAGCGTAAAAAACTTGATTGAACGTGAAGACGACAGACAACGACAAATGATCCGGGAATTGGCAAAAGTCGGTTAACGGCACCGGACGCATGAGAACAATACCTAGAAAAGGACGGGAAAATGAGATCACTTGATATTGCTGCCACCGGCATGTTGGCACAACAGCGAAATGTCGAGGTTGTTTCCAACAACCTGGCAAACATGAACACCACATCATTTATGCGCAGGCGGACGGAATTCCACGATCTTATTTATCAGGATCTGCGCCGGGTCGGGGCGACCTCGTCTGATGCCGGGACGATCGTTCCGACGGGTGTGCAATTGGGCCTGGGCGTAAAATTAGCCGCCGTTTACAGGATCCACGAACAGGGAAATCTGACGGCAACGGACAACTCCTTTGATCTGGCGATCCAGGGAAAAGGGTATTTTCAGATTACCCTGCCAACCGGGGATACCGCCTATACCCGAGATGGGACTTTTCAGCTCGATGCGACGGGGCAACTGGTGACCCACGACGGGTATACGGTACAACCGGGACTGTCAGTGCCAACCAATGCGATCGACGTGACAATCAATGCATCGGGCCAGGTGCAAGCCAAAATCCAGGGACAAACCGCCCTGTCAACAGTCGGTCAACTCAGCATTTCAACATTTCCCAATGAAGCCGGTTTGGAATCGACTGGCGACAACCTGTATCTGGAAACGCCGGCATCGGGGGCGGCGACATCGAGTACACCGGGATCGACGGGATTCGGTTCGGTGCTTCAGGGATTCTTGGAAACGTCGAACGTTAACGCGGTTGAGGAAATTTCAAACCTGATATCGGCGCAACGGGCCTACGAAATGAATTCGAAGGTGATCAAAACCTCCGATGAAATGCTCGGAACCCTGGCCCAACTGAGATAAGGAGCAAAACAATGAAACATCCGTTCCTATCCCTTGTCGGCTTAGCGATCTTGAGCGTTTTAGCGGCACCAGCGTTGGCGGCGCAAAACGCCACCGTCATCGAAATCGCCAGTCCGGTTCGCAATATCATGCTTCAGGAATCGGTACGGGTAGATGGCAAGGTCATTTATCTCGGCGATATTTTCAGCAATGCCGGCGACAAGGGAAATATTGCCCTGGCCTATGCGCCTAAACCCGGCAAACGGGCAGTCTATGATGCCCGCTGGTTATCCCGGGTGGCCAAAGCCTACCAATTAAACTGGCGCCCACTGGGCCGACGGGATCAAGTTGTTGTGCAGCGCACATCCAGTGTCGTCACGCAGGAAGAAATTGCCGAACAATTGCGCGAAGCATTAGCCGACCGGGGCGTCGATCCCGATATGGAAATCCATTTTTCCAACCGGCAGTTGCGCCTGCATATCGCCGGTGAAGGAAATGGCGAAATCGGGTTTGAGGATATCACCTATGACCGCCGCAATAATCGGTTTTCAGCCATCATTCATGCGCCGGCCAATGACGCGACGGCGCCACGAACCCGAATTACCGGTCGCCTTTATGCAACAACGGAAGTCCCCGTCGCCGCCCGCCGCCTGTTGAAAGGTGATATTATCAACAAAGCCGATTTACGGTGGCTCCGAGTTCGTACCAGTCGCCTGCAGACCGATACCGTTTCCGATCTTGAAGACCTGGTCGGTAAATCGCCGCGCCGCGGCATCCGTGAGGGCCAGCCGATTCGAACATCGGCAATTCAGGACCCAATTCTGGTAGAAAAGGGAAGCCTCGTTACCATCATACTGCGGGCCCGCAAAATGTACCTAACGGCCCAGGGTAAAGCCATGCAGTCGGGCAGCGATGGCGATGTCATTCGAATTGCCAACACCCAAAGCAACCACACCATCGAAGCCGAAGTGATTGGATCCGGTCAGGTCGCCGTTCGCCAATCGTCGCTTCTTGCTCTTAACTGACCGTTTTAATCCGCCGGGCCGCCGGCAAATGGAGATACCCATGAAAATTCAGTTTCCAAACCACGCATCAAAAACGGCACTGCTTGCGGCGCTGACACTGGTTTTGCTGAGTGGATGTAATGTTTTGACCCGCGTTTCCGAAATTGGTGATCCGCCGAGCCTCAGCAATATTAAAAACCCGACCACCCGACAGGATTACAAACCTGTCAGTTTGCCGATGCCGGCCCCGCAAATCGCCGAGGACAATCCAAACTCCTTGTGGCGCGCCGGTGCCAGAGCCTTTTTTAAGGACCACAGGGCAAAGGAAATTGGTGATATTGTTACGGTGAAAATGTCACTGAGTGACAGCGCGACTTTTGCCAATACAACGGATCGCAAACGCGATGACAACGAAACATTTACCGCCAACGACTTGCTCGGTTTCGAAGCGGAACTCAATAAAGTCTTACCACAGGCCGTCGGCACCCTCGGTGTAGGTGGTCAAATCGTCGATTTTGTCACCGACCATGACACAAAAGGCGAAGGGACCATAACCCGGTCTGAGGCCTTAAGTTTAACCTTCGCGGCTGTGGTTACACAGATTTTGCCGAACGGCTCCATGGTGATTATGGGCAGCCAGGAAGTCAGTGTGAATGCCGAACTGCGCGAACTGGTGGTTACCGGGGTGATTCGCCCCAGTGATATCGATTCTGACAATACAATATCCGACGACAGCATTGCGGAAATGCGGGTTGCCTATGGCGGACGCGGCGCCCTCAGCAATCTTCAAAAACCCCGTTGGGGTATGGAAATGTGGGATATCCTGTTCCCGTTCTAGGCGGCGAAAGCCCTACCTAGACAAAACTAAAAGGCCGACGCTTTCGCGTCGGCCTCTTTTTTGGGCTCACTGTCAAAACTGGTCAGTCGTCGCGATGGGTTTTTTCCATGCGCTCGTGACGTTCCTGCGCTTCTATGCTCAAGGTTGCAATGGGCCGCGCTTCCAATCTCGATACACTGATTGGCTCCGCCGATTCCTCGCAAAATCCGTAAGATCCGTCTTCAATACGCATTAGCGCTTCATCAATCTTATTAATTAACTTGCGCGCACGATCCCGCGTTCTGAGTTCTAAGGACCGGTCGGTTTCGATCGATGCACGGTCAGCGATATCCGGTTCAATGACCCCACCCTCCTGAAGTTGGGTTAGGGTATCGTTGGAGGCCGTTAACAATTCAGCTTTCCAGCTCAAAAGTTTTTGGCGAAAATACTCAGCCATCCGCTCGTTCATGAATTCTTCTTTAGCGGTTGGCTTATAGTCGGGTGATAAAGTGAGTGTCATGCCCTACATTGGCCTCCTGTAGTGTTCTAGCGCCGGGAATATAGGGGCGGACGTCGGCCATCGCAAGTCCCATTTAAGACCTACAAATACAGTTTTCGATTCGACAAAATTTAGAAATTATCCCAGTAGAACACTACGGCAGCGTTTTTCGGCGGCGGGACAGTTTCGCAATTTCCACTTCGGCCCTCAATTCGATTTCACCGATCAGATCATTTAACTTTTCGTCGTCACTTGACTGGCGTTTTTGCCGTAGGTTGTGAGCCAGTTCCGTCAATTTATCCTTAGAAAAACAACCATTTAGGACACCTACCTTCAAATCGTCCAGGCGGCTTAAGAGATCTTCCCCATAGTCCATGGCCATTTTACGGGTGCGTTGATCCAATGCATCCGGAACCTCCTGGACAGCGAATACAGAATCGACGTTTCCAACCCGACCGCTTTCAACAGCGGGTGCGGAACCGCTGCTCTCCTGCAGCCCCTTCAGGCTATCCGCAAAGGCTTCGCCGGTATTCGATTTTGGCCCTTTTTTGCGTGTCGCCCCTGCCTCATTTGTGGAGCCTTGTTTTGTAACTTTCATGGGAGCTGCCTTTGATCTTTCGGTCCATTGACACATGCGCAATTGCCGGCGCGGATTATCCTTCCGCCCCATCCATCCCCACTATACGCCTGCCGGGCCAATGCGCCAATCCGTACTTGATCAGCCAACAGATAATGGCACTTACCAGACGCTTATGAGAATGATTTGCATTTCCAAAAAATTACCTATATAGAATAAACATCCGCGTTTGCGAATAATTATCAATAACATCATAAGACCAGGAACAGAAAAGATGACATCCAATCAATTGACCCCTTCCCGCATCGCTTTTGGTGCAATTGCCCTCGTTGCAGCGCTTGCTGCGGGCCCGAGCACAGCGCACGCCGATGGTGTAAAAGAGGTAAATTTATACTCCTACCGCCAACCCTTTCTCATTCAACCCATGCTCGACGAGTTCACAAAAACCACCGGGATCAAGGTTAACTCCGTTTACGCGCAAAAAGGCATGTTGGAAAAGATCCGTGCGGCCGGCACCAACAACCCAGCTGATGCGGTTTTAACGGTCGATATCGGTCGGTTAAATGAATTAAAGGAAGCGGGCCTCCTGCAGCCGGTCGTCTCGCCGACACTCACGGCCAATGTGCCGGCCCATCTTCGCCACCCGGATGGCCTGTGGTTTGGCCTGACCTTACGCGCGCGAATGGTTCTGGCCAGCAAAAAACGGGTTGCCGAAGGCACGATTAGATCCTTAATGGACCTCGCCGACCCGAAAATCGGCCATAACATCTGCATGCGCTCTGGCAAACATGTTTATAACATCGCACTCATTGCCTCGGTCATCGCCCACGATGGAGAAGCAAAGGCAGAAAAATGGTTGCGTGGCCTGAAGGCAAACCTCGCCCGCAAACCGCAAGGTAATGACAGAGCGCAGGCCAAGGCCATATTTGAAGGTGTCTGTAACCTCGCTCTGGCCAATAATTACTACATGGCGAATATGGCGACAAACGACAAAAAACCAGAACAAAAAGACTGGGCAAACGCCGTAAGGGTTGTGTTTTTAGATCAGGACGGCCGTGGCCAGCACGTCAATATTTCAGGTGTCGCACTCACCAGCACTGCCAAAAACAAAGACAACGCGATCAAGCTCATGGAGTTTTTGAGCGGCGATTATGCGCAGCGTATGTACGCCGCGCAAAACCATGAATACCCGGTTAAAAAAGGGGTTGAGTGGTCCGACATGGTCAAGTCCTGGGGCACCTTTAAAGTTGACAGCATAAATCTCGAAGAAATTGCAAAATATCGCAAAGCGGCCAGTAAACTGGTAGATAAAGTCGGATTTAATGACGGGCCCAGCAGCTAGGGTCATTTACACCCAGATATTGAAGCCCTTGGGCAGTGATTCTAAAAATAAAACGGGCGGGGCTTTTTCCCGCCCGCTTTTTTCTGTAGGAGTGGGGATATCTGGATACCAGGGAATACAATGTGACGACGACCACAAGACCTTCAGCCCCCCGCAACACGCCGGTCTGGTCCCGACTTGGACAGGGTTTAAATCGATCCATTAACCTTTGGACGCTGGGTGTAATGGCCATTGCCCTGCTCATCGCCTTACCTCTTCTGGCCGTCCTCTTTCTCGCCTTGTCGCCCA
The DNA here is from genome assembly GCA_021775095.1 of Rhodospirillales bacterium. Lineage (GTDB taxonomy): Bacteria > Pseudomonadota > Alphaproteobacteria > Rhodospirillales > Casp-alpha2 > JABMNT01. Next base: position 30,788 of record JAJFII010000098.1, on the reverse strand, counting down.
GTGACGATATCTGGAACCACTTGATCGCGACCGTGCTCGGCAAATACGTATGGACCACCCTGGGGCTTATGATGGGCGTCGGTTTTGGGACAATGGTCATTGGCACGGCCACCGCCTGGCTGGTTACCATGTGCAAATTCCCCGGCCGTAAGCTGTTTAATTGGGCGCTTCTGTTACCCCTTGCCGTACCCGCCTATGTTCTGGCCTTTGTCGTAACCGACCAACTGGAATACGCCGGAACCCTGCAGGTAGTTCTGCGCGAGATATTTGGCTGGAGCAGCCGGCAGGACTACTGGTTTCCTGAAATTCGCTCGCTACCTGGGGCAATTGTGGTGATGACATTGGTCCTTTACCCCTATGTATATCTGCTGGCCCGGGCGGCATTTCTTGAACAATCCGTATGTGTATTGGACGTCAGCCGAACCTTGGGTAACGGTCCCTGGCAGTCTTTTTTTAAGGTCGCCTTACCGCTGGCTCGCCCGGCCATCGTCATTGGCATGACCCTGGCCCTGATGGAGGCCCTCAATGACTTGGGTACGGTCGAGTTTTTTGCCGTGAACACGTTTACCTCGGGCATCTATGATGTCTGGTTAAATATGAGCAGCCGGTCCGGAGCCGCCCAATTGGCGTCGGTTTTATTAATTTTTGTGCTGACGCTGATCGCCTTGGAACGCACCGCACGCAGCGGCCGACGTTTCCACCACACGTCCAGTAAATACAGCACCTTGGCATGCTATCGTTTGCGCGGGCCGAGGGCCGCCCTGGCATTTCTGGTTTGTGCACTGCCCCTGTCGTTTGGATTTTTACTGCCGGCAGCTGTATTATTTTCCTATTCCCTGAATTTTTATGCGGAAACACTGGCCGCCAATTATTTTCAGTATGTGCTCAACAGCCTCACCCTTTCTTCTATCGCGGCCATCAGCTCCGTGCTGATCGGGGTATTCATGGCCTATGGAGTGCGCTTGAACGGCTCGCCGACGGTCCGCGCCGCCGCCCGATTTGCCAGCATTGGATACGCCATTCCAGGTGCCATTTTGGCAATTGGTGTGGTCATTCCCCTTGGCATCTTTGACAATGCTCTGGACCGTTTCCTGTTGGCAACACTTGGTATTTCCGGTGGACTTTTCCTCAGTGGAACGGTTGTTGCTGTCATTTATGGGTATACGGTCCGTTTCCTCGCGCTGTCCTATGGGACGATGGAGGCAAGCCTCGGCAAAATCACACCAAATATGGACGGCGCGGCGCGCACCTTAGGCCATAGCCCCGCTGCCACCCTTAGACGGGTCCATTTACCCCTGGTTCGTGGCAGTTTATTAACAGCCGGACTGTTGGTGTTTGTTGATTGCATGAAAGAACTTCCCCTAACCCTCATACTCAGGCCCTTCAATTACGACACGCTGGCGACATTTGTTTTCCAATATGCATCCGACGAATTGATCGAGGAAGCCGCACTTGGTGCCCTGACCATTGTCGGGGCTGGCATTATTCCGGTAATTCTGCTGAGTTGGAATATTGTCAATTCCCGACCTGGGCAGAATCAGGACAGTCGTTTGAAAGTAACCCGATGAGTGGCCTGCACGTCAGCAACCTGTCACATGCGTTCCATGGTGACGACGTGGTTAGGGGAGTTTCGGTTTTTGTCAGACCCGGTGAACTGGTCTGTTTGCTTGGGCCATCGGGTTGCGGGAAAACCACTCTGTTGCGTGTCGCCGCAGGGCTTGAAGATTTACAGAAAGGAGAAGTCCATTTGGGCGAACGGCTGGTCGCCAGCGGTGCCACGGGATTTAACTTGCCGCCGGAAAAACGGGGCATTGGTTTGATGTTTCAGGACTACGCCTTATTCCCGCATCTGACGGTTGCCGAAAACATTCTATTTGGTGTTAAACCAAAATCGCGACGGCAGGCCTGGATGGAAGGTGCCCTCGAACAAATGGGTTTAGCCGCCTTTGCGGAAACCTACCCCCATACCTTGTCAGGCGGTCAACAACAACGGGTCGCGCTGCTTCGCGCCATTGCTCCGGAACCGAGTGTATTGTTCCTCGACGAGCCGTTTTCCGGGCTGGACGTGACCCGCCGGGCGGACATCAGAACCCAGACCCTGAACCTTTTGAAGGAAACCGGAGTGGCCACATTGATGGTTACCCATGACCCGGAGGAAGCCATGTTCATGGCCGACAGAATTCTGGTTATGAACCATGGACGCATGGTCCAGGACGGCAGCCCGGACGATATTTACTTCCGCCCCAACAGCGCTTTTGTCACCGACCTGTTTGGTGCCGTTAACCGATGGGCCGGCATCGTCACAGGTGGCCAGATCAATTCGCCTCTTGGCATCATCGAGGCGTCATCGTTTAACGAAGGGCAACGGGTTCAGGTATTGATCCGACCCGATGGAATACGGCTGGCTGCACCGGGCACTCAGCCGGCGGAAATTGCCGGCGACGCACCATGCCGACCGGCACCACCGTCGGTGCCTGCAGGCTCGCCCGTAACGCAACGGCAACCGGGGTTTGTTGTCGTCCGTGCACGTTCCCTCGGGCGCGCAAGTCAGGTCGCCTTCCGGGTGCCAAATGGAACGGCGGAAGACACCGTGATGGAGGCCCGCATCCCGGGCAGGTTTTTACCGCAAGCCGGTTCCCTGGTCTGGGCAACGGTCAACGCCCGAGAAGCCCATGTGTTTGCGATCGATTGAGCCGTCGCGAGCGTGTGAATTTCTGGCCGTATCGCGTGCACCCTTATCCCGAAAGAGCACGAATTGACCCGGCACAATTTTCTCCCTCTCAGAAAATTCCCACCATTCATAGGTCAACAGGCCGAGCGTTTAAATAAATTGTTAATAATTTCAGCAGGTTACCCCGTCTGGAAATTGGCATCATTTTTGCATTTAAGTTCTGGCAATAGCCACAGATCCGTCTATGGGATCGCAAAACTCTTGGAGCAAGCACATGGTTGGTTACAATTTATTTCAGACCAGTACCCTTGGAATGCGAAGTAATACCCATGCGCTCAATACCATCGGTGCCAATATTGCTAACGTAAATACCGGTGGATATAAACGAACAGATACCCGGTTTGAGACCGTGCTCAGCCAAACCATCGGCGGCAACCACTCAGACGTCGGCGGCGTTAAACCAAAAGACTATCAGACAATAACCCAACAGGGAATCATCACAAGCTCGAGCCGGGATCTTGACCTGGCCATTGTCGGCAACGGTTTTTACCAGCTTAGCAATTCCCTGACGTCCTTTGATGACGAAAACCTGTTCTATAGCCGCGATGGTGCCTTTCGCGTTGAAAAATCTGAAAATGTCGTAACCGCGACCGGCGAAGGGGGCGATACAATCCAGACCAATGAAGGATATCTTGTCGACAAAAATGGCTATTATCTATTGGGATGGTCACCAGAAACAGACGGCTCTTTTCTGGAATCCGGGACCCCGCGACCGATGCGGATTGACACCTATGCCTTTGCCACAGATTTTCAAACTACCACCACGGCCAAACTAAGCCTGAACTTGCCATCCAATGCGGAGATCATTTCTGATCATGCGGCGACGGTACTTACCGCCAATGCCGGCACCAACAACGAAAACCTGCAGACCTACACCATCAGCGTGGTCGATTCGAACGGCGCAAAACGGGACGCGACCATAAATTTCACAAAAAGTGCCAACAACCAGTGGGAGGTTTCTGCCACCACGTCGCGGGCCAATACGCCACAAACGGATACCCTTGTCCTGCAGGGAACGGTAGAGGCGGGAGACACCTATTCGGTTACCATCAACAACAATACGGTCAGTTATACAACAACCGGCGCGGAAGCCGATCTGGCGGCGGTTCGAACGGCTGTTGTCGCGGCAATCAATGCCAACACGGTTGTCGGCAACCGGGTCACCGCGACGGCTGGCGTTGCCCCTGGCGAAATTACCCTTACCGAAAACGCCGGCACGACTACGCCTCAGATTGAGACCGTCACCATTGCCGGCACTGTCGAAACTGGCGACGTTTACGAAGTCAATGTTGGCGGTGCCCTGGTTACCTATACCACGACGATGGACGATGCCACACTGAGCGACGTACGCGACGCCCTGCTTGCTAAAATCGCCACCGATCCAAGTGCCAGCGCCATTGTAACCGCATCTGCCGGGGCGGCCACCGGTGAAATCGTTCTTACGGCGGTCACCTCTGGCACCGCCTTCACGACGACCGTCAACGCGACAAATGTGACGTCGGGCACGGCCGACAACACGGCATCGACGACAACCACCCAGGCCAACGACGACGGCACGACCCTGACGACAACGGTGGCAACTACCAATGTCGGAGCCGTTTCCCAGGTCGATACGATTACCCTCGCCGGAACAATTGAAACCGGCGATATTTATTCAGTAACCATCAACGGCACCGCAGTTTCCTATACGGCACTCCTCGGCGACACCCTTGCAGACGTTCGCAACGGGTTGGTCGTCAACATTAACGGCGACGCAACCGCCAATGCCATTGTCGTCGCGACCGCTGGCGGTACCGGCGAAGTTATCCTGACGGCCTCTGCTGCAGGCAATACGCTTACGACTTCCGCAACGGCCAGTGATGGCGGCGGCGGAACTCTCGACAATACGGCAACGCTGGTTACGACGACAGCGGCCGTCGCGGTTACCGATGACAGTGGCATCGCCATTGGCACAAATACCAACTACCAAACCTCAGCGATACAGAGCCTTTCGTTTACGGAGTTGGGACAAATCAACGGAGTCGCGCCGATTACGCTGGATTATTCATTCACATTTGACGATGCCGCGACGGCAACCGTGGCTTTGGACGTTACAGATTTCACGCAATATGGCGACTCCTTCCTGCCCTTCAACTACAGCCACAACGGTCTGGCGGTTGCCAATTTAGGCCGCATCACCTTTGACCAGGTCGGCCATGTTCTGGGTGATTTTGACGATGGCACGCAGCGCAACATCTACAAACTGCCGCTAACGACTTTCACCAACCCAAATGGTTTGGAAGTTTTGAACGGTATGGTCTTTAAAGAATCGGCGGACTCCGGAACGGCCATCACCTATGCCGCAGACACCAGCGGTCTGGCGTCGTTCACACCTTACTCTCTCGAAGTTTCAAACGTCGATATCGCTGAAGAATTTGCAAAAATGATAATGGTCCAGAACGCCTACAATTCGAATGCCACGGTGTTTAAGACGGTTGATGAAATGGTCTCCGTCGCGCGCGACCTGAAAGCCTGATTCGGGCCCTTACCCGAGCGCACTTATTACCGGGCAAATAGTGCCTCATTGGGTAACATCCTTTTTCAAACCATCGAATTACGTCCTCCTTTACTAGATAATTGTTAAATTTCAACGACTTATAATGAAATATTCTTGGCACGATATTCGCATGTACTTTCTCGACATAATAAATAAGTTTACATGAGCAGGTATTTAGATGATCAACCAAAAAACCAACCCCGGCCCTCTCAAACCGATAAATGCAATGATCGCTCTTGCCGCCGTGTGTCTTTCCCTGGTGCTGTCACCGTCCGTCGACGCGTCCTCGCGGATCAAAGATATCATCCAATTCCAGGGCGTCCGCGACAACTTATTGGTCGGTTACGGCCTGGTCGTTGGTCTGAATAACACCGGCGACACACTGGCAACGGGACATTTCACCAAACAAAGTCTCCAGGCCATGTTGAACCGCTTGGGTGTAAAACCAACGGACGCCGGCCTTGATTCCAAAAATGTTGCCGCCGTCATGGTAACCGCCTCGCTACCGGCCTTTTCACGCCAGGGCGGTCGAATTGACGTTACGGTCAGCGCCCTTGGTGATTCAAAAAGCCTGCTTGGCGGCACCCTTCTCGTCACTCCTTTACTTGGTGCGGACGGCGAAGTTTACGCGGTATCGCAGGGTCAGTTGGCGGTCGGTGGATTTGCCGCAACAGGCGATGCAGAAACCGTCGTCAAAGGTGTGCCAACAAGTGGCCGCATTGCCAACGGTGCCATCGTTGAACGGGAGCTGGGTTTTGATCTGGCCAGTCTGACGTCCGTAAAGATGACACTTCGTAATCCGGATTTTACAACCGCTCGCCGGGTCGCACAGGCGGTTAACGCGTTTTTAGGCACGTCGGCGGCGGCAACTTTGGACCCGTCCACCGTCGAAGTTCAAGTGCCCGAGAGTTACCAACGTAACGTTGTCAATTTGCTGACCGATATCGAGCAACTGAGAATTGAACCAGATCAATTGGCCCGGGTCGTGATTGACGAACAATCGGGGGTTATCGTGATGGGCGAAAACGTCCGTATCAGCACCGTCGCCATCGCCCAGGGGTCATTGACGATCCGCATCACCGAAGCGGATCAGGTTTCCCAGCCCGGGCCATTTGCTGAAGTGGGGACAACGACCACGGTCGACCGAACCGACATCCAGATTGACGATGGCAGCGACCAGCGCCTGACGGTTTTGCAGGACGGCGTGTCACTGCAAGAGCTGGTCAATGGGTTAAATGCGCTCGGTATAGGACCCCGCGATATGATTACCATTCTGCAGGCGGTCAAAACAGCCGGCGCCCTGCAAGCAGAAATCGAGGTGATGTGATGGTTGGAATTTCTGACAGCAGTTTTTCCATGCAGGCGCAGAACGCGATGCTTGCTGGCAAACGCGATATGACCCCGGCTAAGGGACATACAGAAGAACAATTGCGTAAAGTCGCCGAAGATTTTGAAGCGGTTTTCATCGGTCAAATGTTGCAGCCGCTGTTCAAAAACCTGGGGGCAGAAGAACCCTTTGGCAGCAGTGAGTCAGAAAAAATGTGGCGCACCATGCAGGTCGACGAATATGGCAAGGCCTTTACCAAAGCCGGCGGTATTGGTTTGAGCGACGCTATTCTTAAAGAAATGATCAAACTGCAGGAGCTTCAGTCATGAGAAAAGACCACCGGATAAACGATGTCATATTAATTACGGATCGCCTCATTGACGTTTTGGAACGTGAAAACGCGGCTCTGAAAGACCGCCGCAATTCGGACCTTCATCAATTACTGGATGACAAGGTGACCCTGAGTCGGGTCTACGAGACACGGATGCAGTTCTTTAATGAGAACCCGGATGCCTTAATCAATTCGCCAGCGGACCTGCGTGACAAATTGCAGGAAAAGGCGACACAGATCAGCAGCCTTTTGAGTGAAAACGCCAATATGCTTCGCGTTGCAATCAAGGCCAATCGCCGGGTTGTCGACATGATCGCTGAGGCCGTTAAAAGCGTTACCCCGGGAGCCGGCACCTACGGTGCAAACGGCATGACGGGCCTGTCTGACCACAAAAGTGAAGCCCAGGGTTTGGCCCTGTCCTTAGACCAAACGCTCTAACAAAGCGGTAACCCCAGGAGAACACCTCAGATGGGTGGTATTACACAAGCACTGCGAAATGCTCAGTCAGGATTGCTGGTTAATCAGCAGTCCCTCAATACAGTTGCCAACAATATTTCAAACGTAAATACGGTCGGATATTCGAAGAAAGTCATTAACTTCGAAAATGTCTCCGTGGCAGGCACACCGGCCGGCGTTAAAATATCTGAAGTCACCCGGCAAATCGACGAAGGGCTGTTAAAGAGCCTGCGCCTCGAGAGCAGTGAATTACAATCCATCGCCGGAAAAGAAGATTATTATAATCGCCTCCAGGAACTGTTCGGCTCACCGGCTGACAATACTTCGGTCGCTCATCTTCTGGAAAAACTGTCGGAAGCATCGGAACTGCTTGCTCTGGCACCGGACAAGAGCCTTGAAGCTTCGGAATTTGTCCGCCGGGCCGTCGACGTCACCGTCGAATTAACACAAATGAGCGAAACCATTCAAGAGCTGCGCCTGCAGGCCGATGGTGAAATTGCCTTAGCTGTCACGGAAATAAATCAAATCACAGCACGCATCGATCAACTGAACGACGACATCATTTCCAATGGAACCGTCGGTCGCGACGTCACCGATTTGCGGGATCAACGGGACGCACAAATTGACCGGTTGGCCGAACTGGTCGACATCAGATACTTTTTCCGCAATGACGGAGATGCCGTGGTTTTTACCAGCGGCGGACGAACCATTGTCGATACCGTTCCGCCGCCCCTGTCCCATACCGCCGCTTCTTCCATGACCCCGACGTCGACCCATGCAGAAGGCAATATCGGTGGCATTTATGTCGGAACGGCAATCCAAGTCAACGACATGACCGACGAAATCCGGGAGGGTACCCTCAAAGCACTGATTGAGATGCGGGATCAAATCCTGCCGAACCTGCAAAGCCAAATTGATGAACTGGCCGTCGAATTACGGGATTCCGTTAACGAGATTCACAATCAGGGCGTATCTTTTCCCGGCACTCAGGCGATGACAGGATCTCGGATATTTGTTGATCCTGCGACACAAACCATAAAACTCGACGATACCAATAACGCCGATGACGTAAAAATTGCCCTGTTCGATTCAAGCGGCAACCAAACCGCAGCGACCACCTTAAAAACCATCTTACAATCCGCCGCCTATGGCTCGGGTGCACAAACGGCCAACACCGCGTCGAGCGTTTCCGAAGTGGCCGCTACCATTCAGGACTGGTTACAGGAAAACGCCTCTACCAGTGCGACGGCAACGGTAAATTCCTCTGGTAAATTCCAAATCGATTTGAATACAACGAGCGTCAATCTGGCATTCATCGACGAATCCGCAACGGCCAACGGCAGCACCATTGAACCGGCATCCGTTGCCTTCGATTCCAACGGCGATGGGGTCACAGACGAGACGGCTACCGGGTTTTCAAACTTTTTTGGCCTCAATGATTTTTTCGTCGATAATATGGTGGAAAACCTATATGAATCCGATGTTTTGGAATCTTCGTTCCGAACGACCGCAGCGACGCTTTCTTTCCGCGACAGCACCGGTTTATTGGGCGGCGCGACCTACAGCGTCACAGCCGGGTCATCACTCACGGACCTGGCTGCAGATATCACCACAACTGTAACCAATGTGACCGCATCTGTGGTCCCGGACGGTGCCGGATTTCGTCTGCGGTTTGCCCACAACGATGGTTCGAGTATGACCGTTACCCAAAGCAGCGGCGATACTTTCCTGACGACCATTGACATGCATGTGGCAGATGTTGGAGTCACCCAGAACCTGACAGTTCGCGCCGATATCGTATCGACCCCGGCATTGATTACCACCGGACAAGCAAAATTTGATGCGACAAAAGGGCCCAGTGGCGAATATTTTATGAGCATAGGCGACGATACAATTGCGCAAAAACTGGCGACCGATTTTTCCGCCAAAAATACCTTCGATAAATCCGGTGGTTTGCCAATCGTCGAAAACTCCTTCTCCGAATATGCCGCCGCCATCATTGCCGATGCCGCCAATTTGGCTGGCGTCAATGAACGTGAAGTAGAATCCCAGCGTTCCCTGACCGAGGCACTACAATTTAAATCGGATTCCATACGCGGCGTAAATCTCGATGAGGAAATGGCTGACCTGATTGTATTTGAACAGGCCTTCGCCGCCGCAGCTCGTGTCATTTCCGTTATCCAAAGCATGATGGAAACCCTTGAACGGGCCGTTGCATAAGGATTAAACCATGTCACGTATTTCAACCCGCGCCGCAAATACCATATTACTAAATCAATCCATCCGGACACAACAACGGTTGTTTGATGCCCAGGTATCGGTCGCCAGCGAAAAGAAAACCCAGGTTTACCAGGGCCTATCGATTGATTCTCGGCGGCTTGTAAATATTGAAAATTCGCGAGACCTGCTCAGCCGGTTCAACGCCAACAACGAACAAATGGACGTCAAACTGGAGGTTATGAATACAACGACCGAAGCCATACGCAATACTTTTAACGAATTTCGCACGGGCCTGGGCAACTATGAAACAACGTCAAAATCCAGCGCCGTTGATGTTAAAGATATCCAAGACCACGCCTTTCGCGCCCTGAAAGCTATTGAAGGGTATTTAAATATTGATATTGATGGTCAATATTTGTTTGCCGGAAGCAAGGTTCTGACGGAACCTTTCGACTTTGGCCTGACAACTCTGGAGGCCTATCAGGCGAAGTATAACGGTGACACGGTGGCGACACCAACGACCCGCGACGGTGCCCTCGAAAATTTTTCCTTCAGTCAGGACACGTTAAATAAAAATACCATACATATTAATTCGGCGAACTTTCTTCAGTTCAGACAGGACAGTGCCGACGAACTGACAACCCTGATCACATCTACCAACATTGCGGCGGCGGCGGGAACGGTTGCTACCGTGTCATCGGCCGCTGTCGGTGGCGCCGCGGCCGGCACAACCCTGATCCATTCCTCCACAGGCAACAATATTACGGATACTGCCACAGATACCCTCGGTACCATTTTTGGCATGGGTGCCGGCAACATAACCGTCACCGTAGCCGGGACAACGGTAACATTGACCGATACCGACACACTTGCTGCGGCGGAGACAACCTTGGAATCCTTGGGAAATGTTACGGTCACCTATGATCTGGCATTGGACGAAATCCAAATTACCGCCGCTGGCGGCACCGACATGGTTTTTACCAACGGCACATCGGCGTCGGGTATCGCTGACATGGGGTTAAAGGACAGTTCTGCGGTTGCGGTCGCATCGACGATTACCCAGACATTTGCTGCATCGGGCAACAATACGGATACCCTGCTTCAGGCCTTCGGTGTATCGGCGACAGATATCCTGACCTTTGATTCCGTCGGCGGTGACGGTACAAATGACGCCATGCCTTTCACCGTTGGCAACAAAACCAGTAATGATCTGATTACCTGGATCAACAGCCTGGACGGCAGCATTTCTGCATCTTTTAATACCACGTCGACAAAAATTGATATCACCTCCACTTCCGGCGGCAGCCAGTTGACTTTCAGCGATGGTGGAACCGGATTAACCAACCTGGCTTTCACCGATGGCTTAACCACAACATCCAATGGCGCTTCAAGCACATTCACTTACAAGACCGAACAGACAGAAAACGACAGTCTGATTGCCGCCTATGGTGCCGCAACCACAGATGTATTTACGATTACCCTAGGAACCGGAACAACCGCAACATTTACAGTTGGCAACCAGACCATCGCCGATCTTAATACGGTGATCTCCGGATTGGACTCGACAATTACCGCAACCTACAACACGGCGACCGATAAAATTAATATTACGTCGACCACTGCTGGCACGGAAATCACTTTTAAGGACAGTGTTGGCACGGCAATTAACAAGTTGGCTTTTAACGATGGCGGTCTTTTGGTGTCAGGAGAAAAAGCGACGTTCACAGTCGATGGATTGCAAAAATCCAGCATCATTACCGCCACATCGGGAATTTTTGCAAATGCCAGCGTTGGCAGCACCATCGAAATCACCGATACCACTAGTAACAATGGAACCTATACGGTGTCGGCAATTTCGAGCGATAAAAGAACCCTGACCATCAACTCGAAAATGCTGACAGACGAAAATGGCACGACCGCGACAATCACCTATACGGACCCCGATAATCGCGACCAAACCCTCAGTCTGACAACCGCAGATTTTTCCAACCTGAATTTTCACCGGTCGAACAACACCATAAACTCTGTCATCACCGGCGGCATATCTGCCCTGCAGGTTGGCGCCGCCTTTACCGTATCGGGCACCGCCAATAATAACGGCACTTACACGGTTGTCTCAAACGATGGTTCTGCCCTGGTTGTCGAAGCCTTAAAATTAACCGACGAAGGTCTGAACAGCGGCAATACGTTCATGGATTACTACAGCAATGCCGACGTCACCTTTGCCGCGGCGACCAAAACCATAGATGCCCGTCAACCCGGATCAACCGTGCCTATTCCCAATACTTTTAATGGCCTGGAAATCGGTCAATCGATCACCGTAACCAATTCGGCAACAAACCCCGGCCCCTTCACCGTGGCGACAATCGCCGCCGATGGATCCTCTATTACCGTCACCGAAACCCTGATTGATGAGACCGACACGGACGGAATTACCCTGGCGACAACAGACAACAGCAATTTTTCGTTCACATCGGATACCCAACTCGTTTTTAACGCGACGAATGAAACCATTCAGTTAACGGACAATGCCGCTGCGGCAATTCCCAATGCCTTTAGCAACCTGACCGCAGGCATGAAAATTACGGCAAGCAATATGCCGACCGCCGCCAACAACCGCAGTTATACCATCGCATCCATATCGACCGACGGCTCGACGATCACCGTTGAAGAGGACATAACCGCATCCGAAACGGACACGGATGGTGCACGCCTCCAGGTGTTTGCTGCGTCCGGAAAAGTTGTGGCGACGTCCTATTACAACGGCGACGATCGTACAAACGTCCATCGGGTCAGCACCTCCCAAAAGGTAACCCAGAATATCGACGGTATCGACCCGGCCTTTGAGAAGGGCATTCGCGCCCTGCAGCTGATTGCCCAGGGTGTATTTGGAACCGCCGGCGGGCTCGACCAGAACGACAACCGGATTAATGAAGCCTTATATCTGATCAATAGTTCCCTCCAGCGCGCCGTTACCGGGACACCTCCGTTCGGCGACGAGTTGACCGGCAACATCGAACAGGTGGAAATTGACATCGGCTACCAACGGGTTTTGATGCAGACGACAACGGATATAAACCGTAACTTGATGGCGTTTTATGACGAAACCGCTGCCGATATCGAAAATGCTGATATTCAGGAAGTGATTACCCGCCTGCTCGATGATCAAAATGCCCTGGAAGCATCCTACCAGGCCTATGCCCGCATCTCACAGCTCAGCCTGACAAAGTTTTTATAAATGAGTTTTAGATTATAAATAGCGCAATTGAACCTGCGGGTATCGAGTTTTCCAATTAATCCACAGGAACCGACTAAAGGATAACAGGCTCAATCGAAATTTCCGTTCATGCGCCTGATGGCGCAAATTTCAGGTATACCAATAGCTCGCATCAGGCTCTCATGTCCTGGCAAGACTAAACACCGTTCTAGTGCGACCCGCCTTGGCGTTTAAACCAATGGGTATGTCAACGAATGTCCCAGCTCGGTTCACCTGGCTGGTTCAATCGTTGTTTGTCGTCCCCAATGCAGCGGTAGCTGTCGAACCCTGGCTTGGTGCCGGCGCTGCGGCAGGTGTCCCTGCAGAAGCAGACGAGGCAACTTCCGTTGATCCTGAGCTACCAGCCGACGATGACCCGCCGGTCGACGGTGACCCGCCGGTCGAAGGTTCAGATGGCCGGGCCGGGCCTTCGGACGAAGGTGGCGGCGTTAACCGATCTGACCGCGTATATTCAGCGACAACTTTTTTATTGGGATATTGAAAATCAACATTCCCGGTCGACGCATTTCGGAATTGCACAACATAAACCCCACTTTGCGGATCTATATTGCCCTTTGGTGAAACAAACTTAGGGCTTTCGCTCGGCTTGCTCACCGTTTCCGTTGGCGCTACGGAACCAGAATCACGTGATTTGTAACGTGCGATAGGACTGCTACTGTTAGTGTTAATCGGTTCCATTTTTTATACTCCTTTCATTTCGATAATATAAAAAGGGTGGGAAGAGGCACCGAAGTGCCTCAGTCAACCCCGGTGCATCAAACCGGCCGCAATGTTCCGGTTTATATTAATCAGGCTATCGAGCATTTTTGCGTCCCGAGCGCCAATGGCTTTATCCGTTTGGTTATCAATAAATAGGCTCAGGCTAATGAGATTGGCCTTGATTTCCACCGGCAATGGATGGTCGGCTGTCATTTCCGACTGAATTACGGTCCAGATCAATTGGTTGTAAAGTAACACCTCCTCAAACACGTCCTGGTCAGGTGTTTCCTGTACTTTCAACAGCTTATCGGCGGCTGTTTTTAGTACCATGGCATCAATATCGTTTGGTGTTTCAATACGTTGCGCCGTTTGCCCATAGGCATTAACGGCAGACGAACGAACACCGGCGTTAGCAACTGGCATGTTTACGGTTACGGCTTCTTCCACGATTCTATGCTCCTTTTTTTAGCTGATAGTTCAAGGGGTCTTCCTCGAATTTTATCAACTCTCGGCACTTGGCTAGGGCGAGATAGTCCTCACCATCCAGGATATAACTGCCGATCTCGGCAATCAGCTCCAACACCTTGGTGCTCGGATACAATTCAACAAATTGCTTAACAAGCTTGAAAAATATTTCGTGGTTTTGCTTACTTCCATCAATACCGCCATCAAAATAGATCAATTGGGCAACAAAATAGATTTGTTTGGCCAGGGTATCAGCGGTCTCTTCTGTCAGTATGTGTTTTTCACGCAATATTGTCGTCTTGTTGGCAATCATAAGGGAAGCTGGTTTCGAGCCGTTTTGAATGGCAGCACCACCGATAATACATTTTTCGTTAGGCTTTAAATTCAATTTGAGCATTTAACCAACCCTCCCGTTACTACGAAGATCAAGATGAGGTGCGGGCGGCGATCAGGCCGCCCGCGCCCTTTCAATTTCTTCTTATCGGAACAAAGACAAGACGCTTTGTTGCGACTGGTTAGCGATACTCAAAGATTGAATACCCAACGCCTGACGTGTTTGCAGCGCCAGCAAGTTGGCTGATTCTTCCTCAAGGTTCGCGTTAATCAGTTTCCCCGAACCTTTTTGAAGCACGCTCACCAGTTCATCGGTAAAATCTTTGCGGGTTTGAACAATACCGAGACCCGTTCCAAAGGTCGAGGCAACACTGCGCAGGTGATCAATGGCGTTTTGCGTATCGGCAAGCGCCGTTCCGATACCTGTTCCGGTAAAGTCATAACCCGTTGCATCCAGCGTAAATTTCAACTCCGTATTATTGGTTACGCCCAGGTTCAGACCGGTCAGAGTCAGACTGGAACTGCCGTCGGCATTAAACTTAACAATAAAATCGTTGTTACCGGACAGCAGGTTAGTGCCCTTATAGGAAGCATCGGAAAGCAGGGTATCAATCTGCCCAAGAATCGACGCATAGTCGGTATTCAAACTGGCGACTTGCGTGGCAGATCCAGACGATCCGTAGGTCACCGCCGTCCCACTTGTCAGGGTACTGGTGCCATTGGTCAGACCAAGGCTGGCGATGGCCGTGCCGGAGGTATTGGTAAAGGTAACCTCAGCTCCGGTTGTCGCCGAAACCTCGATGGCTTTACTTGTGGTATCATACGACGCCGTCAGGGCCGAGTCAGAAGCCCCGATTGCCGTTACCAGATCGGCAATAGTTGTCGATACGCCAACCGTAAAGGTTGCGGTTCCACCCGTACCGACGGCGATGGAAAAGGCGTCGCCGACGGCAATACCCGAGTAGGCCGATGTCAACAAATCACCCGACGTCACGGCAACGGTCGTGTCCGTAAAGGTGGTTGCAACCCCAGACGTCACCGAACTGAAGGTTCCGTCAAGGGCCAAGCCGGATATGGCATCCGCACCAACAGCTGCCGTGGTACTTACCAAAGTAGCCGCCGCCACGGTATCGTTAAGGGCAACCGATGCCGACGAATTAAAACCAATTCCGTTGGTCGCGCCGGTAATGGTTATAACGCCGGCGGTATTATCTGCAGCAGCCAGACCATTAGCGGTAATCAACGTCGCTAACGCATCCGCAGCCGTCGTCACCGTATCACCGTCCAAGACGGTATAAGAATAGGTTGTCTCATTCAGCGTATAGGACAGAACGTCACCGGCGTCGATTGTACCGGCAATGGTCAACGTATCAACCTGCTTGGCGCCGTTGGCCGCGGCGGTGCTGAACGCCAAACTGGCCGTCGTTTCATTGGCGACATCTGTTGTCGTTAGGGCTGAGGTATTTATCTTCGTCCCAATCGTATCGGCAGTGAGTGTAAGTTCACCTGTTCCCGAACCGGCCGCTGCGGTAACCAGTGCCGCAGTTGTTGTATTGGAATTAATCGCCGCAAACAACTTGGCACGAACGTTATTCAACTGTTGCGTATTGGTTCCGACGGTACCACTGACGCCGTCTGCTGCCAAGTCAGCGGCAACAACCGTATAACTGACTTCCGTTCCGTTAATGGTGACGGAATGGATATCCCCTGTCTCTACGTCACCGGTTAAGGTTACCGTATCGACCTGGGCAACTGCCGTTGCATTGGTGAAGGTCACGGACTGGCCGGTTGTCGACGACACGTCAATCTTGCTGGTTGACGTATTAAACGACGCGGTGATAGCGGAATCTACGGCGGAAATGGCGGTTACCAATTCAGCTATGGTTTTACTGCCAATATCAACCGATCCTGTTCCCCCACCGGTCAACGCGACGGTGAAGGTGTCGGATGCATCGACGCCGAAGGCCACCGACGCCAGATCCGTTGCCGTGGCTGTGGTTGAGAAGGTTTCAGCCGTCCCCGACGCGACATTTGAGGTGCCGTTACTGAAGATCAGCTCGGTCAGGGGAGTGCCTTCCGTTTCCGTAAAGGTCAGCGCAGCTCCACCGACAGCCGTGGTGATTTCGATCTTGTCAGATGTGGTATTGTAAGAAGCGGTTATATCAGCATCAATACCACTAATCGCCGTTACCAACTCGGCAATCGTCGAATTGCCAACGGTGAACTGAATGTTCGAGCCGTTATAGTCCACGGTCAGGACATCCGTCGCCGTCGCATCAAAGGCCGAGATCAGCGTATCGCTGTCCGCGCCGGTTGTCGTGAAGGTCGCCACGGCACCGGTTGTAATGGTCGTGCCACCGGCATCCAGAACAAGTGCTGTCAGCGCCGTTGCTCCCGTAAAGGTCAGCTTATCGCCACCATTGGCCGAGGTGATGTCGATCTTTGTAGTGGTCGCATTGTAGGACGCGGTAATGTCGCTATCGACGGCACTGATAAAAGTTACCAGTTCGGCAACGGTTTTACTGCCAACTGTAAAGATAACGCCGTCGTTGGTGCCGGAGCCACCGTCGAGATCAATTGTCAAAACATCATCGGCTGTCAGGGCAAAGGCTTTGGCAACCGTATCCGTGGCCGCCTGGGTCGAGGCAAATGTCGTCGATGCGCCGGTTGCAATGGCTACCGAATTGCTGTCCTCTAGACCCAAATCGCCAACGATGGTATCGGCTGTGATGGTGTCGGTGAAAATCAGCGTACCACCACCGGCAACGACGAAGTTGAGTTTGTCGGTCGTCAAATCGATGGTCACGGTCACATTATCCAGGGCCGCCTCAATTTGACTTTTCACGGAATCAAGGGTGTCATCACCACGAATGGTAACTTTATCGCCAGTGGAGCCCACTTGAACGGTAAATTGATCCGATGTGGTTGCGGCAAAAATAGTTGCCAGTGTATCGGCTGCGGAGTTGGTAATGTTATTGCCCGTTTCCGTATGGATAACTGAAACAGTTCCTGCCGCAGCCGCAATTGCAGCTGACGAAATGGTTGACGTGCTGCCCGTCGCCGCATTGGCCGCATCCGAGGAAATGGTCGAGAAGGTGGTCGAAGCAGCAGCGGCGGCTTCCGTCGAGATTGTTGTTACGCCTGAAAGCACGGCGGCCTGGCTTGAAACCGTCGCAACACCACTGGTTGATGCTTCTTCAGCCTGCTGGGCAACCGCTTTTGCCTGCTCAACCAGGGCGGTAATGGTATTAATCGATGTATCTGTCGCCTGCAAAAGCGAAATTGATTGACCGATGGCGTCCTTACGGGCCGACAGATCGTTGGCGCGGTTTGAAAGGCCACGCGCCGTAAAGAAAGAGTTTGCGTTATCAAGCGCGCTGTTAACGCGTTTACCCGTTGAAAGCCGTTCGGACGTAATGTCCAAAAGCCTTGTCGTATTCTGCAACGAAAGTAGATTCGAGCGAATACTGGCTGTAATTGTAATATCAGACATGCGAGTTTTCCTTTTCTAAGGTTAAAGCGGGTTTATTCTGCCCGCCGCGAAACGGCTTAAAATCACGTCGACTTATAAGCGATCTCATAATATCCGGTGTTAAAGACCATAAACCCAAAAACCCCAGAGGGAAGAAACTTAGAAGTGAAACGCAAAAAATCCCGAGCTCCATAGCGCACAAAAGCACTTGGTTTCTCAGGAATGCAATTTCCGTTTTTAATCAATAACGTCATGAGAATACTTCCCAATCCATTTTCTAGTTTCATCTCGCCTTCGTTCTAGGCGCAGCCATTCTTGACCGGAAGGAACCGTACTTTAGCCAATTCTTGACCAGATACACGATCCCATTCCAGCGCACCATATCGAAGAGCACCTGCTGAGTCAACTCCAATTCAAAGGAATTAATATTATTTTAACATTCAGAGGGCGGTGACCGCGTCCCTTGTGATCCAGGCGTCTGATCCGAACGTCTGATCAGGGCGTCGCGCTTCGAGCGGACAAAGGGTTTATGAAATCATTAACCAAATGGCCCTACAGTCAAGTCAGACGTTATTTTTTAGTTTAAGGCAAGTTCATGGTCCCCACCGTCACCCCCCCTGCCCCTTCGGTACCGTCGAAATTATCAAACGACGACGCCAATTTCAGGGAAGGCCTGTTGCACCACAAGGAAATGCGGCTCGACGAGGCGGCCCTGTCCTACCGCCTGGTATTGGCCAAGGATCCAGATAATGCCACCGCGCTCTGTCTGCTCGGGATCATTGCCCATTCCCAGGGACAACCGGATGAAGCGCTCAAACTTTTATCCCGATCCCTCGTCGCCAACCCCGACTATGCCAATACTCATTTGCACCTGGGCGACATCTACAGTGACCTCAACCGCCCGCAAGAGGCCCTCGCCTGTTACACTTCAGCCATTGAACTGAAACCCGATTATCTGGATGCCTACAATCACAAAAGTGCCCTGTTACAAAATTCCGGACGTTTTGGCGAAGCCCTGGACTGTGCGAAAATCGCGCTTACTCTGGCCCCCGGCTCAGCCAAAAACCGCCTGCAAATTGCCGTGCTTCTGCGCCATTTAAATCGACCCAAAGAGGCCTTATTTCAACTCGATGTCACCCTCACGGATCACCCCGATTTTGTCGAAGCGCTGGTTGAAAAAGGCACTCTCTTAATGATCATGGATGAAGTTTCAAAAGCCCTTGCTGTGTTCAATCTTGGATTGTCTCTGGACGACAACATCACCCAATTACATGCGGAAAAAGGCGTCGCGCTGGCCCGTCTTATGCATCACGATGAGGCCCTGGAAAGTTATAACCGGGCCCTACAACTGGATCCGGATTATGGTTTCACCCATTCAAATCTGGCGGTTTTGCTGCGCCATTTGGGCGACTATGAGGGGGCTGTAAAACATCTGCATCGGGCCATCGAAATTGATCCGGATTCGGCGGTCGCCCATCATAACCTGGGGCTGTTATTGCTTTGCATGAACGAATTTGAACACGGCATGCAGGAAACCGAGTGGCGCTGGCGGGTTCCTTTTCGGACCACGCAAATGCGCACCTATGAAAAACCGCAGTGGGACGGGACGACCGAGTTAGCAGATAAAACGATCCTGCTGTGGTCGGAACAGGGCCCGCAGGACGTGATGATCTGGGCGACCGGATTGCCGCAAATCATCGACCGCTCAAAACACTGCATCGTCAATATATACCCAAAACTTGTTCCCCTCTTTAAACGTTCCTTTCCGGATGCAGAAATCCGCCCGGACTCAACCGACTACGACAAATCCCAAAACGACTTCGATTTTCATCTTCCCCTGGGTAGCCTGTTTAAATACACCCGACCGGACATCGCGCCGCCGCATCAGGACGCTTATCTGGTCCCCGATCCCAACCGCGTCACCTACTGGCGACAGCGATTGTCCGATGTCGGGCCCGGGCCCTACGTCGGCATCAGTTGGAAAGGCGCGATCATAACAGACCTGAGATCGCCCAACTACACGGAAGTCGAAGACTGGGCCGGATTGATCCACAAACCGGCAACTTTCGTAAATCTGCAATGCGGCGAGTCGGCGACCGAAATTACGCAATTCGAAATTCAACACGGTGTGCCAGTTCACCGGTTTGACGATCTTGATCTCTTTGACGGTTTGGATGAGGTCGCCGCCTTTGCAGCGGCCCTCGACGCGGCCATCAGTGTATCGACCTGTGTTTCTGCGATCACCGCCGGGGTCGGAACCAAAACCTGGATCCTGGCGTGGAAACAAAGCCCGTGGAATAACATTCTAATGAAGTCGCGCGGTCCTGATGTCAGCCACTTCGAACGCAGCACCGGCGAGGACTGGACAGCCAGTTTCGACGCCATCGGTGACCGCCTTCAGTCGCTTATTGACGGCTGACCCTGCGTTCTCTTTCGTCACCGATAGGGCCCGACAAAAACCAGCAATATCTGCCCTGTTGCCTAGACAATTGTTGCCGCAGGCCTCGCTGCCAACTGCGAAAACAACCGATTTTAATATTTTTTTATATTAATTATCAATGACTTAACGAATTTCAAAAAGTTGGCATGTGGATTGCTGTAAGTAGGCCGGATAGACACAATTCAAGGACCTACACGATGGATAATCTGGCGATTAAAACTTCACATGTATCAGAGAATGCGGCCGGCGCGGCGACCACGCGGGACAAAACCACCTCCCTTGAGAAACTGGCAAACACCTTTCGCCAGCTTGTCACCACCCAAAGTGCGACGTTTGATACGGGTTTAAATTCGATCTCGCAGCAAGCCGGCATTAGCGGCATTGCCAAACAGACCGACACTTTCCCCTCCGGTGACGATTACCGTCAGTCGACCAACGAAAGTGTTGACCGAAGCAGCACCGGCCGGAGTGAACACCGTGATGGCAATCGCAATGACGTCTCCGGTCGTGACCATCGCGATGACGCGCCGCCAAGACAGGACAGTGCCGACCCCGCCGAAGCACGCGATGCCAACGCCAGCGACCGCCGGGGCGATGATCCGGGCAATCACAATTCAAACGAACCGGCGCCAGGCGACAATGACCGCGCCGACAGCGCTTCCGATTCGCAAACCAAACCCGACAACTCGGCATCAAATTCAGATGGAACCGGCGCCGAAAAAACCGATCAGAGCGGCGCTGACAACCAACCGGGCACGCAACAGGCAACCGATTCCGTTGCCAGCAATACCCATAGCCAACAGGCCGCTGTCGCTGGCGCGTCCGCCGGCCTTAATGTCGGCAATTCCCTGGCGGCGGGCACAACCAAGTCCGACGTGGTGAACAAAGGCACCGCCGAGGCCGCCCAGCAAAATACTGCACAAACCGGCTCTGGCCTTCAAGCCGCGGCAAAATCCGCGACCAACCAAAGTGCCGGTACCCATAGCCATAACGGTCCACAAAACGCCGCTGCCGCCGGCGCCAATCAGGCCCAGGCCCAGGCCCAATCGGAAGTCAATGGCCGTTCTGGCAGCGCCGCTCAGCAGCAAGCGCAACAGATTGCCAAATCTTTGAACCCAAATGACAAAGTTCAGATTAATGTCACTGCCGGCAGCGATGCCGAGACTTTGACGTCAAAACCCAGCGCCGCTTTGACGAGCGGAACAGTTCTTGCGGCAGGCGACGGCAAAGGCAGCAGCCAATCGACCCAACACAATGCCAATGGCCAGGCCGCCAGCGGCCAGTCTCAATCCGTTGCCGCCAACGTTCAAATGGCGCAAGCCGCACAGAACCAGAATCAGAACCAGCAGAACACCAACCAGAACAACCAGGCACAGGCACAACTGCAATCCGCTTCCGCTGGCAAGGCGGCCGCGTCGGGTGCCGCTTCCCTGGGCGGAGCGGCAACTCATGCCGGCGGCGGTGAAGCCGCTGGCGGGGTGACCGGGTCTGCTGCGGCGGGCGGAACGTCACCTCTCAGTCAGCAATCTCAGCAGGCCCAACAGGCGCAAACCGAAACCTTGAACAAAGAAGCGCCAAAGGGTCAATCGGTGACCGATCAGGTCTCCGTTAAAATCTCAAAGGCCCTGCAGGCCGGCAATGATCGGATCAGCATTCAGTTGAAACCGTCCGAACTGGGCCGTGTCGACGTTAAGATGGAACTGACCCACGACGGTCGTGTCATGGCCGTTGTCACGGCTGATAACAAGGACACACTCGATCTGTTAAGGCGGGATTCTGCCGACCTGCAGCGTTCGCTTGAAGAGGCCGGTTTAAAACTGGACTCCGGTGACCTCAGTTTCAACATGCGTGGCGAAGAAGGCGAGATGATGGCTGACGGCAGCGGAACCGGAACCCCGGGCGGTGCCGACGACGGCCTGATGGAAAGTATTGATGATCTCATTCTTGCCCAGGATACGGACGTCATCAGCGACTCCCGCATCGACGTTAAAGCCTAAACAACGTCTTTCAATAGAGGAAGCAGACACAATGATACTCGGCAGCACAGATACCACATCGGCGAACACCGCGACCAGCGGTACCGAGTCCGATGCCGCCAAGGCGAAGTTAGACGAGGACCTTAACCATTTTCTGACGCTGCTGGTCACCCAGCTACAGAACCAGGATCCCCTCGACCCCATGGACGCGACTGAATTCACCTCCCAGCTGGTTCAGTTTGCCAGTGTCGAGCAGCAGATTTACCAAAACTCCAATCTGGAAAAAATGTTGAACCTGCAGGAGACCAGTCAGATCGCCTCAATGGTCGACTTCATCGGCAACCAGGTTGAGTTCTTCAGCCAGGAATTGCCTTTGGCCGATGGTTACGCGGAATTTTCCTATGTGATGCCAACCGGCGTCGCCAGTGGTACCGTTAACATCGCCAACTCCAGCGGTCTCAATGTATTTTACGCCGACGCCGATACCAGTGCCGGCAAACATACCATCAAATGGGACGGCACGGACAAAAACGGTCGGCAGTTGGCGGACGGCACCTACACCCTTTTGGTCAGCGGCAAGGACTCCTCGGGCAACCTGATCGACAGCATTGAACATCTGGTGGTCGGCCCGGTCACCGGAGCGGGCGTTGATGACGGCATCGGCAAACTGTTTATCAACGGCAACCAAACGGTTGAACAAAGCAAGATCCTGTCGGTACGCAAAGGCCTCGCAGAGACGACAACGGAATAAGGTTTTGGTCCCCTTTGGGACGACACAACATTTAATGAGTCATTCGATCCGACAAAACGGTCGGCGGACGGAAGGAGAATTAAAATGAGTTTGTTCGGTGCATTAAGCTCAGGCGTTTCAGGCCTTACGGCACAATCCAGCGCCATGGGAGCGATTTCCGACAACATTACCAACGTCTCAACCGTGGGCTATAAAAATACCCAGGTTGATTTCCAGACTCTGGTAACCACACAAACCTCATCGACCTTCTATTCAGCCGGTGGCGTGCAGTCACGACCGCGCCAGGATACAGGCGTTCAGGGGTTGTTGGCTTCATCAACCTCACAAACCGATGTCGCCATCTCCGGTGCCGGATATTTTGTTGTCAACGAATCCGCCACACCCACCATCAACAACGAATTCCTGTTTACCCGGGCCGGCTCATTTTTCCAGGACAATGAAGGATTTTTGCGTAATACGTCCGGGTTTTATCTGCAGGCCTGGCCGGTAACGGCTAATGGCACCGTCACGCCGAACAATGAATCCTTAAGCATTCCCAACCAAAACGTCATTTCCACGGATTACCTGGCGACCGTCAATCTGAACCGGGTCGGCGGCACAGCGGCTGCGACAACAACCATCGGCATCGGTGCCAACCTGCCGTCAAATGATACCGCAGGCCAAACCCACAAAACCGACGTTCAGTTTTTCGATACCCTGGGTAACGCCAACACCATGAGTGTGGTTTACACCAAACAGGCCCGCGACAATCAATGGGATGCGACCACCCAGCCGCCCCCCGGTGCCGCGGTCCTGACCCTGGAAGATTCCAGCGGTGGCGCCTACAAAAGCATTGGCCAGCTCGAGTTTGTTGCCAAACCCAACGAAGGTGCCACCGTTGCCATTGACGGAATAACCTACGAGTTCTCAGCGGATGCGACGATCACAACGGGCAATACCCGGGTTACCCAAACCTCGACCTCGACAACGGCCCAGGATGTGGCCGCTCTCATCGATATGGTGATTGCAACGGACAGTGACTTCGATACGACAAATGCCCGCCTGAAGGTCGATCCGGGCAATTCGACAACTGTATTGATCGAAGACGACGGCACCAAAGCCATTGCGATTAATCCAACCGGCCTTTTGACATCTACGGGCGCACCGGCGACCAATCAGCAGGTATTATTTACCGTCCGACAAACCTCGGCCGGTTACCGGGATTATGAACAGTTTAAATTTGGTTCGGTTCCCGCCGACGGCGACACGGCTGTTATTAACGGTATTACCTACGAGTTTGAGGCGTCCGGAAACGACGACACACAAACCGCCACGGCGGCAACGACAACTCCGAACTCAGGTGCCGCAACCGAAGTTATTGGTGCCGCTGTTGAGACCGTTACAGCCGCTGCACTTGTTGCGGAAGTTGAGACCGTAACCCTGTCCGGTACCTACGAAGTGGGAGATATCGTTTCAATAGTAACCAACGCCCTGGCGGCAGAACTCTACACGGTTGTCTTGAATGATCTGACCGCAAATGGCGATGGCACCGGCGGTATCGTCGCCGGAAGCTCCACCACTGCACTGGCAAATATAGCAACCAAAGTCGCGGCGGACATCACGGCGGGTACCGGTGCAGCCGTCATTAGTGCAACGGCGTCAGGGGCAGTGATTACAATCACCGCAGATGCGGTAAACACGGCATTTTCAACAACC
The DNA here is from genome assembly GCA_021775095.1 of Rhodospirillales bacterium. GTDB lineage: Bacteria > Pseudomonadota > Alphaproteobacteria > Rhodospirillales > Casp-alpha2 > JABMNT01. Next base: position 6,079 of record JAJFII010000098.1, on the reverse strand, counting down.
ACCAGCACCACAAACTCTGGTAACGTCGCCCAGATCGATACCATAACGTTGACCGGAGTTTATGAAGTTGGCGACGTTATTACCGTCAATGGCGGGGGCGGCTCGGAGACCTATACGGTCATTGCCAACGACCTGACGGCCGATGGTATTGGCGGTGGTGGTACCGCGACCCAAACCCAATATCTGACCAATATCGCAGCAAAGGTCGCAAACTTGCTCGACACGGGTCTCAGTGCGGCTTTGTTGGACCCTGTGACGTCGGCCTTGGGCGTTGTTACGGTCACGGCGACGGCGGCAGGTACCGCCATTACGACAACGGCCAGTGCCACCAACCTGTCAGGTGGCGGCATTACGGCGGGTCGAACAACTGTGGTTATTGGCGCAGACATCGCGACCGTTGTTGCTAATCTGGAAACGGCAATTGAAACCGCCGATCCGCAATTTGCAGCCGGCTCTGATACGGTCAGAACCCGCCAGGACTCAAACTCCGGTGGCGTCGATACACTGATGCTGTCAACTTTAAATACCTCCTATACGGCAACCTTCACGTTTGCCACCACCGCCAATGTTCCGACCCATCCTGATGGAACCAGTCCTTATGTCAGTGGCACCGCCTTCACCATTGATAAATCCAACGCCATTGTTTTCGACTCCAACGGATTGCCGACCGCTATCAATATTGTTGAAGCCGAAATATTGAACTTTGAGAACGGCTCGGCCAACATGGACGATGATCCCTCCAACAGTCCGCAGATCACCCTGGACTTTGGCAACGTCGGTGAAGCCAACGGCATGACCCAGTTTGGTGGCGAGTTCACGCCGGCCTTTATTACCCAAAACGGCTCCCAGTTCGGGACCTTCGCCGGGGTTACCATCGGCACCAATGGCCTGGTCACGGCGCTGTTCGACAACGGTGAAACCCGACCGGTTTTCCAGATCCCCCTCGCCACATTCGTTAACGTCAACTCGCTTGGCAACCGAACGGGTAACGTCTGGAATTCGACGGAAGCTTCAGGCGACCCAACTCTCAGGACCGCCGACAATGGCCCCGCCGGACAGATGACACAGGCATCGCTGGAGCAGTCGACCGTCGATATTGGTACGGAATTTACCAAGATGATTGTCGTTCAACGGGCCTTCTCGGCAGCCGCTAAAATCATTTCCACCGCCGACGAGATGCTTGAAGAACTGTTGAGAGTGAAACGTTAACCGCTATTCCACAACCCACCGTCCCAACCCAAGGGGTCCGGTGATGGTCTTCGGATCATTGCCGGGCCCTTTGGGCCATTTATTTTCAAGCTCCGCGCTTGCAAATAATTTCGGCGAGCCCGAAAATATCCCGCGCTCATTTGTATTGAGAGACAATTTCCGCCGTCACCTGGTCAATCACCTGATCCCAGTTTCCCAACTGCGCCTGGCGAAAAAACCGGACCGATGGGTACCACGGGCAATCCTGCCGGTCTTTGAACCAGCGCCACAGGGGTGCCGACGACAGCAAAGCCCATGTCGGCACACCCAAGGCACCGGCCATGTGCACCGTGCTATTGGATATGGAAACAACCAGATCCATGGCCGCAACCTGGGCGGCAAATGCCGTTAGATCGTGCATTTGATCAATGCTCGGGTCATGCAACAAGGTGATCCCGGTCGTTACCTCCAATTGGCTTCTCTGTTTCTCCGTATCGCCATATTGCAAGTCAACAAATGTCGCAGGGCCGACGCTGCGGAACAGGCGCTCCCATGCCCCCAGATCGATGGACTTTTCCCATCCCATATCCGGGTTTTTACTGTGCCAGGAAATGCCGATTAGCGGGCCACCGTTATTTGCCCGGTAGGACCGACGCAGGGCGTCTGTTTGTCCTGGATCGGCGGCGAAGAGGGCCTTTCTTTTTGGAAACCCATCCAAATTCGGTCGCAGCCAGGCACCAAGATCCGCCGCCGCACAATGATAATCGACATCCAGGTCTTTTATTCGGGTGTCGTCCCGTGCAAAACAGGACACATTGGGAAAAGCTGGCGCAAATAATCCAAGCAGCCGCGGCTCACATTCCAGGTATACCGACGCTGCCAGATCCGCCAACTCCGGAACCATGGTTGCGTAGAGGATTTCCTCACCAATCCCCTGCTCGCCCCAAACCAAAATCTTTTTGTCTTGCAACGGTTGCCCGCGCCAAAGCGGGCAAGGAAAATGACGCCATTGATCCTGCAGTTCCTTCCTTTTCCAGCGCCAAAAGTGTTCACGCCATCCCCGTTGCAAATCATCACCCAGGAATAATAACAACTCGGCCAAACCAAAATGCGCCTGCGGGTAAGCCGGGTCGATTGCGATGGCGCGCTCGTACAGTGCCTGGGCTTCGCCATGTCGCCCGGATTTATGCAGAATGGTGGCCAGATTGGTCAAAGCCGGCGGATAGTCCGGTTTTAGGGTGTCGGCCCGCTTGAAATGAATTATTGCTTGCGGCCACTTGCCCTGGCTTTGCAAAACGGCCCCTTTGTTGTTATGGGCATCGACCCAGGTTTCATCCAGAGCCAATGCCTTGTTATAACAGGCGAGAGCTCCGTCCCATTGGTTCTGATCCCGAAATACGGTTCCCAGATTGGTGTAGGCTTCGACATAATCGGGCGCTAACTCGAGGGCTTTTTTGAAGGCCGAAAAGGCGTCCATCAATCGTCCCTGTTCATGCAGAACAACCCCCAGATTGTTGTGGGCTGATGCCAGTTCTGTGCCTTGATCAATGGGTTTTCTGAGGACCCGTTCGGCAGCGTCGAGGTCTCCCTTCAGGCGCAATATGGCTCCCAGATTTACCGCAGCCTGGGCCGACGCCGGATCCTTTGCCAGGGCCGCACGAAAACAGCTCTCCGCTTGGGAAGTTCTGTTGTTTGTCTGATGTAAACTGCCCAGGTTTATCAGCGCTTCGATCAACTCCGGGTCTTTTTCCAGCGCCGCAACAAAACAGCTTTCCGCCTCGTCACGCTGGTCCAGCCGCTGATAAACGGTACCCAGATTGTTAAATCCCGACGCCGAAGAAGAATCCAACGCAAGTCCCCGGGCCATGTGTGATGCGGCCTGCTCGAGGTCGCCCTGCTGACTGTACAGGCGACCTAACAGATACAGACAACGGCCATGGTTCGGTACCCGGCGCAGGAGAGCCATATAGGCCTGTTGCGCCCGTTCCAGGTCGCCGGTTCGGTGGAGTTCGGTGGCGTGATCAAGGGCCCCTGCAACCGCTAAGTCGACTTTCTTCCTGCCTGTCCGGGAATTTCGTTTAGCCGATTTTCTTTTGTTTGATGCCATACCCGTCCCTTGGTGGTTGCCGCCACTTTAATCAGCAATCCCTGCAACGTAAAACCAAACAAATGCGTGTTTTTTATCGTCAACATCCTGTTAACCACATTTTTTAGTCTTTCTTTAAGAGCCTCGGTCTAAAGTTTGCAAACGCCACAACAGGAAACCCCATCACTGTGACAAACAGGACCTCACATCAGACACCGAACCGCGATGCGGAGCGGATACCCACTCTCCGCCAAGGGCCGGTCATCGGTCCCTTAGGCAAACAAATGTCCCTCGAAGATCTTCCGGAACCAACGACCAAACGCTGGGTAATTCGGCGAAAAGCCGAGGTCGTGGCGGGTGTGAGAGGCGGTTTGTTAACTCTCGACGAAGCTTGCAAAAGATACAATTTAACGGTCGATGAATTCAGGTCCTGGCAGCGTTTGCTGGAAAGCCACGGTGTCAAGGGATTGCGGACAACAAAAATTAAGAAATACCGCAAAAATAACGCCCGCCCGGACGAGATAAAACGCAAATCCTAGTTCACTTCAGCGACAATAGGACGCCCTGTGATGGGACAGAACGGTTGGTTCGATAAGGCGCGGGCGTCGGTGCGGTGCCAGACATCGGGCAAGGAATGCAACGCCGCCTTTTATCCACCACCGAAGGTCTTGTTGTCTGATTCCGTAACAATGTCGCGCCTGTTACCCGATACAGCCGATTGTGTTGCTTTCCTTGGCACGAAATTAAGGGTCAGGGTCAGAGTTCGCCCCGTGAGCCCGAAAAGCCACAAGTACCCACTGGCAAAAAATATTTCCGATGGGCAAAATTTGCCTACTGTTAACTTCTTATTCAGAGTCCTGGCGTTAGGATGCGTCCATAGACAGGGCGGAATGAGCACTTCTTGATAAGGTTCAGCGGTCTTCGTCTTTGTAATTCAGAACAACGAACGGGGATAATTCGTGGAAACCATAGGCCAAGCCCTCAAAAATATCGGACCAGGACGTATTGCAGTAGTCGGCGGTGTATTTCTTGCCCTTATTGCCTTCTTTATCATTTTTGTAACCCGGTTTACGTCGCCCAGCATGGAACCCCTATACAGCAGCCTGGAAACCGGTGATTCCACGCGGATCACGTCGCAATTGCAAACCATGGGTGTAAAATATGAACTCAAACAGGGAGGCAAAGAAATTCTCGTATCGTCCAGTGACGTCACTCGTATTCGGCTGCAACTGGCAGAGCAGGGTCTTGGCGGCAGTGTCTTGGGGTATGAGCTTTTTGATAAAAATGAATCCATTGGCACAACAAATTTCATGCAAAACGTCAATTATATCCGCGCCCTGGAAGGTGAACTGGGGCGTACGATTGAGTCCCTGAACTCTGTTAAGGGCGCGCGTATCCACCTGGTAATGCCGAAACGGGAGTTATTTAGCCGGCAAAAGCAGGAACCAAGTGCGTCGGTTTTTTTGCGGATGCGGGGTTCAACACGACTAACCGGAGAACAGGTTTCTGCCATTCAGCATTTGGTAGCGGCGGCGGTTCCTTCCCTGACACCGGAACGGATTTCCGTGGTTGACAATAAGGGTAAACTTTTGGCCGCCGGATTTGAAGACGGCGATAGTGTTGGTGCAGTTTCTTCAAAAATCGAAGAAAAAAACCGGATCATGGAAAACCGGTTGTCTCGGACAATCGAAGAATTGCTCGAAAAGACTGTCGGTTTTGGGCGGGTTCGCGCAGAAGTCCACGCGGAAATGGATTTTGATCGGATCAGTACCAACGAAGAAAAATATGACCCGGAAGGGCAAGTGGTCCGCTCGACCCAGTCGATCGAAGAGACGGCGTCGGCGCGCGACGCCGAAGGCACGCCGCCGGTCAGTGTCGGCACCAACCTGCCAGACGCCAATACCGACGGTGGCGACAGTCAATCGAGCACGTCGGCTGAAAACCGCACTGAAGAGACAGTTAACTTCGAAATCTCCAAAAAGGTTATCAATCATATTCGCGAGGCTGGTACCATAAAAAAGTTATCCGTCGCCGTTTTGGTTGATTACGACCGCGCCATTGCGGACGACGGCACACGCACGCCAACGGCACGTTCAGAAGTTGAAATGGAGTTACTGGCCACTCTGGTTAAAGGTGCGATCGGTTATGACGCCGACCGAGGTGATCAAATTGAGGTGATAAATATGGAGTTCAGAGACTTTGTCGAAGAAGATGAGCCTCTGAATTTGTTCTTTGGGTTGGGCAAAAATGACTTGCTGCGTGTGGCCGAGATGCTGGTCCTGGGAATTGTTGCCCTGCTGGTTATTCTGCTGGTGGTTCGCCCGCTCATCTCCAGGGCTTTCGAGGCGACATCAAATGCTGCATCGGCGGCACAGGCCGCAAGCGAGCGTTTGTTGGCCGATCAGGCCGGTGGCGCACCCGCCCTGGCCGGTCCCGGTGGTGGATCCGGTGTTCCGGCCCCCTCGGATGCCGGTGGTGAAGAAGAGCAGTTTGAGGAACTGATCGACATTGACCGTGTTGAAGGCCGGGTTAAAGCGTCATCGGTCAAGAAAGTCGGTGAAATTGTTGAAAAACATCCTGACGAAGCCCTTTCGATTATCCGTGCATGGATGTATCAAGAGACGTAACGGAATGGTTTAGGGAAGACCGATGGCACGCGTAAAGGACGATTACCGGAGTTTATCCGGCGTACAAAAAGCGGCGATCTTTATGCTGGCCATTGGCCAGGATAATTCGGCCAAGATGTTTGAGCGCATGGACGACGAGGAAATCCGCGACCTGTCGCAGGCGATGTCGTCGCTCGGC
>JAJFII010000097.1 GCA_021775095.1 Rhodospirillales bacterium | reverse complement strand
CCCTATGCGGTGGTTGATAATTTTAACTATCGGTTCGGTCTGACCCTTTGCGCAGCCAGGCGATGCATTGCTTTTGGCTGTCCCAGGTCGCGGTTGCCTTTTTGCTGTTTGACCACTTGACCCGCACATCAAAAAATCGTTGGCCGGGCTTCAGGAAGGCGGGCCCTATGCGCAGTAGTGTATTTTGAAGGCGCTTTTCCGCGACCGCGCGGGCCATACGATTTCGAAACAACCCTGTGGTCATTGGCCGCGCCCGAATTTGGCGGCGCGGATCCGCGCGCCCAGCTGGCCGATCACCAGATCAAGATCTCGCTCAGCGAAGGCGAGCAGGGAAATGCTGGTCGGAAGCGTAAACGTGTTGTTGATCCACAAGATCAATTGCGCGGCGTCGGCGCTTTCGATTAACCCCAGATCATGCAACATGCGCCATTGGGCAAAGATAACTTTCAGCTTCGGTTTATCGACCAGCTTGCCGTTCGGGGCCGCGATTGCCGCCCAGATCACGCCACCGTCACGCGTCGCCCAATCCTTCAGACCTTCAATCAGTTTGATCGCATCTAACGGGTTCGTGACGAAGCGTAGCGCATCGACCTGGATCATGCGGCGCACATAGGCGTCCAGGCCCGATCTGGCGCTGTTGCCTTCCAATAGGCCGAGATGCCACAGCGACGCCCACAGGGCCTCGATCTTGTAGTGCAAGGCGGCAATGTTTGAATTTGGTTTTGCCCGTGATTTTTTCGTGAACTTTGGTTTCCAGCCGAGCCGTTTAAATTCTTCAAGCACGCTGCCGATCTGGCTCTCTGACATTTTGGCCGCAGAACGTTTGCCGGTCACCCGAAACAACACGGCGCGGTAGGTGTCTTCGTCCAGGCCGAGTTCTTTTTTTGCGATATGAATTTTTGCAAGTGCCCGTTGATCACTCATTTTCCCACCTCAAATTTGTCTATTTCATCGCCCCAGCTTTGCCAGCCGGGGCGTTGGATCCGCTGGCGCGCAAACAGCTCGATCTTGCGGCCGTCAAATAGGGTATCAATGCGCTCGTATTGCTCGTCTGGTTTGCGGCTGTGTTCATGGCGACGTGGCGCGCGTATACAGTCTAGTGGCATGGCCTGAATGAAATCGCGTACCGAACGGACGCCTTCGGGAATTTGGATATCGCCAAAGAATTCAAGATCGGTCCGAAGTTTTGGATTCCCACGGGTTGCCAGCAAACAGGGTTCTAAGTTCTTGCGGGTCCCATAGCCGCCGCCAAAGGCATACTTTTCAGTTGCCGAATTATACTTGATCCACTCCCAGGCTAACCCCGCAAACTTAAAACCAAGCCCGTCAAGGACAAGTTGCCAGTAAGGCATCAACGGCCAGGTGACCCACATAAACAACGCACAGTCTTTCGCCGCCAAAAATGAGATCGGGAGTTTGGCGATTTCTTCAGGCGGTTCGCAATCGTAGTGAGCCTGCGGACTTTTCTCTTCGCCCTTTGCAGAGCGGACTTCAAACAGCCAATTGGGGTCTGCCATAATCACGTCAAAGCCACCGGCAGGACGAAGAGCCATAAACTGGTGTTCGATTTGTTTGAAATCAAAGGTCATTACTCTGTGATCCTTCGTGTTGCGCCTGTGAGGGCTCGACTGTTGACCGCATTTGTCAAAGCCTGCCAGGGAGCGCCGGACTGCACGTAAGCCTCTACCAGCAGATCGGCGTCGATGGATTCGGCATCCGTATTGTGAGCGACGTCACAAAGGACAAGGCGGCGAAGCACCATCACAGCACCTCTCAGTTCGGCCACGTGGCTGTCGGAGCAGGGCCGATGCAGAGCCCATTTATTGACATGCATATCGAGCAGAAGAACCGAGTTTAGACGTGAGTTAAGCAACTGCGCCTCCTATTTTTTGATGACCGTCAACAACCGGTTAGCGGCCCACTCTGCTGTTTCAGGCGGCATCGGTATTTTGGTGAACCCATGTTCACCAGGGCTGCCAATTTGAAACAGCGCGCCCCCGTCTTTACCGGCGATAATTGTCAGGATGGCTTCATCGCGACCGATTTCGAGTTTGTCACTGGCCGCTTTCGTCGGGTCCGCATCCGATAAGCTGGTCAGATCCTTTACCATCTCGCTCATTTGGCTGACGCCAGGTCGATGGTCACGGCCTGCCATTTGTCTTCCGGGTTTTCGCGGCGGTAAAACCGGATGTAGGTTTTGGAGCCGATGGTTCGAATACTGTCGTTGATCGCCTGGACGGCCCGGCGCCACCGATCGTCATCAACTTCGTAGCGGCGCAACTGAAACAGCGCGGCACGATTAACCTGACCGGGCTTGTCAACATTGAACGCAAGATTAACCAGCCCACGAATGGCATCGTGCGCCCCTGCGCTCCAATCACAAATACATTCGTCGATCAGGTCTTTAGCGATTTGCAGTTGCGGGCCAAACTCCAGGTGGTCCTGGACAGCCACCTGCACCTTTTGGCAGCCATCATAGGAAGTAAATGTGACATTGCCTTTTGTTCCGCCCTTGGTTACGCCATGCTTTTCAGCAAGCAAATCCATGAACGCGCCGACGTCGTCAAAGGTATGGCCTTTGAACCGGGCGATTTGGCTGGAAAGTTCATCTGCATAACCCATGCATTTCCCGACCAATTGATCCTCAAGCTTGTCGATGTCTTTGACCAATTTCAAAGGCACATAACGGCCCTTGTTGTCGACCATGAAACCTTCAGGCACGCCCTTTTCGATTACTTCATTCATTTCAATTCCATCCTCTTAAAGTCATCCACCAGCGAAATTGCTGGATCAAAAATCCGATTAGTCCGGCTCTGCGTTTTCTCATTTTCTCAAAGCCTCCAATTGCACAACAACCCGAGACGCTTCGTCCTGGCAGTTGAGACAAACTTTGTCGTCTTTAAACGGGCCCTTATATTTGCTGTGACAACGCAGACAAACGCCGGAAAAACTGGGAGGTATTTTTGGCGCGTCGTTCGACGCTTGACGGATTTTATGGGCCACCGCCATCAATGCGTCCTCCCAAACGGGTTTGGATTTTCTGAAGGTCAATCCCACCGACTCAATTACATGCGCGGGTGTATGACCGCGCTCAGACTCAATCAGGCAATGCTGGACCGTGCGCGCGTATGAGCTGTCCATAATCTCGTCGCGATCATCCAGATAGGTCATGCGGCGTCGCCCCCGGTCGGTGTGGGGCTCTTATTTGAAGTCATTGGAACAACGTTGTCGGGCCAATGGTTCAATGGGTGTTGTAAAATCATCAATTTTGACTCGAGACCATGCGCGTCGTTTCTACAGATTTCGAGAACTTCGCAAATGGCCTGGATCGCCTCTGGCTGGAGTTCAGCACCCGTCGTACTGTATTTGCCGAGTTCGTCATGCAGGGTTTGAAGCTTTGCGCTCAACATTACTTGTCTCCAATCCGGCTGTTAGGGCATCCACTTCGGCACGCCCGCCATAGCCGAATAGCGCGCGGGTTTGTCGTACTCATTTTTGAACGTTGGTTAACCGAACACCGATCAGCACGAATAACACCGTCAACCGGACACGTGACCTCATGCTTCATCAAAGCACCGGTTACAGCCTGTTCGATTGCTGAATAGTCACCCGTGTATTTACGCTTTAGGACAAGGCTCAATGCTGCACCGGAATAACCCACCGCCCTGGCGCATTTCTGGTAGCTGGTCACATCAACGACACGGGCCAACGCAAAAATGTAATCCGGTAAAGTTTCGCCCCACGCCTTTCGCGCGTGTGCCATCGCCATGCCATCTGTTTTCTTGCTGGCGCTCAATTTGCGTCTCCTAGGTCGATATGGGTGTTTAGATTGGGGTCATACAATCGCTTGTATTTGACGCTGTAGACTGGCGCATCGGGGCCGGTATCATTCAGCAAAAAATAAACCTTGAACCCATTGGAGGTCAGGTGTGATCCGGCAGAGCGACGCGGTAACTTTTGCACGTAGCCGGCTTTCGACAGGTGGTTCAGATACTGGCGAACGTTGTGGTGGGCCTTTTCGCCGGAAAGGCCCGTCGTTGCCATCAATTCCTGAACGGTGGCGCGTCGCACCATGCGCAGGGCCTTCCACACTTTTAGTTTTTGGCGATTTCTCGGTGGTTTACGCTGTCCGGTTAACGGCTTGTTCGGCCCGGATGTCATTTGTTTGCCCGCGTCTCTGGCCTCCACACCCGCTTTCGTCAATTTGTAGCAACCCAAACTTGGCCGGGTCACAAACCCGTGCGTCTGGAGGCGGCAGCAGATATCAGAGACTTTTTTTGGCCACAGACCTGTTTCGTTGGATAATGTTTTGACGGTTTTACAATCGCCATAGAGCGGCAAATGTTCGAATACGAGTTGCATGGGTGAAGTCATCTCTTGGTTGACCCCGCCCGTTGCCACTCGTGCGTTAGGGGTTGGCCCTTGGTCATCTCTGCCGTGACTTTGCCGTCGGCGCGCATTCCAATGCGTTCGACGTTTTTTATGGCCTTGATGACTTCGCGAATATGGCCTTCCGACTGCAGGTAAATCTTCTCAACGACTTCCTCAGCAACTTCGACCTCGGCGAGCTCGGCGACACATTTAGCGACATCTTCCCGGGTCTCGGCGGAAAAGTCTGCGCGTGCGCCGACTCGCGTCGCAAATTGCGGGTATCTTTTAAGGCGTCCCCACACATACTCGCGGCCCAGGAAAATCACTGTCACGTCAACGAGGTCCCCGATGTCGCGGATCGTCTCCAGCACCTTGATTTGAGAAAGGCCGTTTTCCACTTCGTCTACAACAATCGGTTTTGGGTCTTTGACCAAAAAACCAACCGCCTGGTTAAACAGTTTTTCGCAGCTTCGTTCCGGCGCTTGCTCGCCCAGTTCGATGACCAGGTCATCAAGAAACCATTTCGGCGTACAGTTGGCTTTCAGGCGGATAAATACCGCGTCTTGTTGAGTGGCCCAATATTGCCCGGTCTGGCTTTTGCCATATCCGGCATTGCCCTGTCCCAATACGATACAGGCTTCTCTCGCCGCTCTTTGTTCGATTGCGGCTGTTGCGGCCATAAACCGTTTTACATTTGAGGTTTCGACGAATTTGGTATGCATTTAAGGGCTCCATCTTATGGGTTGGTTAGGCGATATGATTGCTTTCGACTTGATCGTTGTTCCCCAGCACCTGCATTCGGAGCGTCGGGCTTTCTTCCAGCAGCTGGTTTGCGTAGGCGACGCGACCGGTTCCGGCGACCTCCGGGTTTTCACGAACCCAAAGAACAAAGTCCGCATCATCGGCAAAATTAGGAATTGTGGTTCCCTTCTCCTGGGCATTGGGCAGCACGACAACGTTTTCACTCGTTTTGTGCATTTCCGTCCATGCCTGATCCGCCGCGATAATTTCTTCATCGGTCAACGGTGCTGGTCCGGCCTTGGGTTCGGCGGCGTCGGCAGCCGCCTCAAGGCCATCACTGGTGTAGGTTTCGGATGGGTTGGGGAACTCGGCAACATTGGCGCATTTTTGATCCGCTACCCGCAGGATCGCGTCGATCATGTCGCGCGGTTTGGTATTAGCGATCTCTTTCTTCAGCGGCTCAAGCTCATCTTTGATCCTGTCGGCCTGGGCGGCTCTTGCGGCCCGGACGGCCTCACCCGGATTAACTCCAAGTCTTTCGGGGCATTCAGCGACACAAATAAAATCCCGTCCATCATGAGAGTAGACGTAGATACGGCCCATATCTTCCGGATCATGGCGACATAAAACGCGTGTATCGGGGATCAGCTCGGGTGCGATGAAAGCTGCCCTATCCACGCGAATGCCGTGCTTGGTAACAACCCGCATGCCGTCTTTTCCAGCGAGAGGCGATAACAGTAAATCAAGGGCGCGCTCATTCTCCAGCATGCGGATCGGCCCGGTCCATTCCGTGATCATCTGGAAAGGTGTTTTTTTGTTAAGCCCGCCGTGAATTTTGTGTTCGTATTTTGTGGCTACCCACTGATCAATGATTGTCGTTAAATCGTCGTGAGAAAGATCAACGCAAAATGCGTCTTTGTCGGTCTCGCCAAGGCGCTGGGCAAAGCTTTTTCGCGCCTCTATCTTGCTGCGATCTGCGACGTTGTGGCCGATGAAACCGGGCAACAAGGGCATCAGCCCACGTTGCAGGGTTCCGATGTGGCGCTCAACCGTGCCTTTTTGTTCGGGCGAGAAGGGGGCTGTGATATCCTGGTGGATCGCCAACGCGCTCATAGCTTGTTTGAACCGATAGCTGATAAAATCCGAGCCGTTGTCGGTCCTGAGAATTTCCGGCACACCCCATAGCAAAATTGCCTTGCGCACCAAATTCAGGACGGCCTCCGTCGTTGCCGTCTTCGATACACTGACAAGCATTCGACGTGTGTATATATCGACAACCGCGTAAATTGAATAACGTCCATCCGTCAGCAATACATCGGCGGGACTGGCGTCAATTTCCCACAACTGATTGGGCCGCTTTACCCAGTGGTTCATGTTGGAACCGGTGATTTTCATTTTGTTTTTGAAGGCGTCCGGATCGGTCATCTTGAGAACCGCTTCCTTGTGGGTATCCAGCCACGTTCGTATCCAACGTTGAAAAGACCGGATATCGGGTATTGGCTTTTGCACCCCGTCGACGTCGAGAAAATTGCCAAAGCGGTCAGTGACTTTGTCCTTTATGTGGTCCGCCGTTGCATGGGGTCGGTCAACCAAAACGGATGCGATGAGCGTTGCAACGTCGCCGCCCTCGGCCCGATCAAGAACACCTTTGCCTTTACGGTTGCCATAACCACCTGCCAGTTCGGTAAATTGGTGGTTTGCCCGAAGCTTCTCCCACTCAATCAACGTGTTCACACAAAGACCACGGTCTTTGCCGTTGGCGGTTCTGAGCGCGCCACGCACCCAGTCCGGTATGCCTTCGATTTTGCCGTTTTTATACATAACAACAAAAAAATGACGGCTGGTTGTAATCGGCTCGTTGCGCCGCGAACGGAAGATGTCCCAAAAATTCAAAATCAGTAACTTGGCATCGCGCCGAAGTTCGCCCGCTTGCGATGATGGTGGTTCAGGGATCGTATGTGCGCCCGTGAAAAGGTCGTTCAGCGAAGTTTCGTCAGGGGCCGCAGTGCATTTGAGAAACCGAATTGTGAGCAAGCTTTGGATTGATTGCGGTAGTATTTTGTAATGATATTCATAACCGCCCCCTTTGCCTTTTCGGGCGCGGGCATATTTCGATTGGCCCCATTGGTTGTTTGTGGCGTGTCGGGCAACGGAACTCCGGCTTGTCGGCAAGCCGGGGAGGTCGAGTTCGGCAAGTTCCGCCGGTGAATACCATTCCTGCATGTTACGATCCCACCGTTTTTGCATCGCGCAGAGCATCGTTAAGTTGGCGATCTATATCTTTGTTCAGACGTTCGACCTCCACCTGTCGGGCCTTTGCCATGCCAACATTGATCCATTTTTGATATTTTTTATCGACGACGATGTGCCCGAATCTATCGGCACCGATTTGCATTATCCGTGAATCACCCGTGACGTGGATCAGTGCAATAATTCGCAGATAAGTAATCGTATGTTCTTCGCGGGCTTCTGATGCGTATGCGTCGAGCATGTTTCTGCTCACGTCTTCTTCGAGCCAGTCAGACATTTTGCTGGCGATCTCTTCGCGACTGAGGTCGCTCTCCTTTAGTGTCTCTGATACGGCGCGTGCGAGTTTGGCCCTCAGCGTTGCTGTACGAAGCCTTTCTTCGTCATAGCGCTGAACGATCTCTGGAGGTGTCCAGTCCTCAAGCAAATCCAACGTCAGTTTATCGCCCCGTTTAACGGCCATTAAACGCCTCCAATTCGCCGGTTTCCTGGAGATGCGCAATGAATTGTTTTCTGGCTTCATTTCCAGCTGACGCCCATTTGTCTTTAAGGCCGGAAACTTGATTTTCTAATGGGCTTTTCTCAGGCTGGGCATTTCCAGTTACATGGTCGATGGCGTCTTTAATGTTTTTGGCCTTGCCTTCGTTCAAATATTCAACGGACTGAGCCTGAGTAGCTATTTCCTGATCTGCCAGTATCGCCAGGTGGGCCTGATTATTTTCAAGCGGCGTGTTGCGAATTTGCGGGCGTAGGCTTTCCGGGATGTTATCGGCCAGATGTATGGCGCGTTGTATGGTGCGCTTATCTATCCCAAGTTTCTTTTCGGTCTCTTCTGCAAACGACAACTTGTCGTTTGCATTGCCGTTCTTGGCATTCGCACCGGCAACACCCGCCTTGGTTTCCGGGTTCATTTTCTCGTATACACGTTTCCAGCTGGATAAAAATATCGCACGGTCGAGCATGGTTAACTCGTTGCGATGCAGGTTTTCCGCAGCCTGCATTTCGATAATTTGTTCTTCGGCTAATTCTGCATCCGGTTTGAATACGTTGGCTGCGATCTTTTTGATCCCGGCGCCACTGTGTGCAACCAATCGGTGGTAACCCGCGATCAGCCGATAATTGCCCTTAGATGTTTCTGCAACCTGAATGGCTGGAAGGAAGCCGCCACCCCTCAATGTTTCAATAAACAACTCAACATATTCCGGGGAAGCATCCCTAAGTCTTTTACCCGGATCGATCCGCCCGATTTCGATTATTTTGCTGCCTGTGGATTTCATGTTTACGCAACCTTTGTTTTTTGACGGTGACGAGGGGCTTTTGTCGATGTAGAGTTACGACCAATGGAACGTGTGCCGTTCGGGTGATATCTCTGGGGCCAAAGCTCGTGAGGACTTATCTTCAGGTGTTTGGCGATTGCGACCTCACCTGAGGGAACGAAATTGTAAAGGATTGCCATTCGGCAAGCGCTTTCGGAAAGATCGTTAGAGAGAGCTAATTGTTTTAGGGTGATCCCGGTCTTACGGATTGCAGCCTTGATGTCTTCCTGGTGCCAACCTGTATGCGCCGTGCGTTTCATTTAGTATCCTTGTGAAACCGGTATGTGGCCGGTTTTTCAGGGTGTTTAAAATTACGTATGTAATGAACATTGCCAAATATATTTGGTATGTCAACAAGATAAATTTGGGTAACAGAATAATATTACCCAAATATAATTAGGAAAATTGGTAAAATGTTGAAATATATATGTTTTTTGTGTTCTGTTGCGCAAAATATTTTCTGTCTCCCGCGAGCAACAGAAAACCAAGATATCTGTTGCTGATAATGGATGACCCGAAAGTCCCCCAACGCCTAAAAGAAGCCCGGAAACATTTGGGTATGAGCCAACGTGAAATTGCTGAGGCTATTGGCTGCTCAACGACGGCTTGGGAAGGTTATGAAAAGGGCAGCAATTTACCCGGCTTCAAAATTCTGAGAGGAATTTCAAAACTCGACATAAGTCTTGATTGGTTGGTATCCGGAGATGGCGATATGCAGCTCGGTCAAGGCAGTGCAGATTTAACGCCAGCACCACGGGAGATCGTGTGGAATGTCGCTTATTTCCTTGCAAAACAGTCACATTTGATTGATGTCGACCCCAATAACTTTGCCGACGCATTCACCCAGTCGGTTGACTTCCTTAGCGCCCCGAATATCGATGATGACGAGCGTGCCACGGTTATCAACCTGTCTGCGCGGCGCTTGCAACGATCCGCTCAAGGCGAATGATCAAGGCTTGCGTATCGTGACAGACATACCCAACTTCGGGTATTGCATGGCCGACTAGCTGCCGATCGCGCTCCACGGCCCTTTTCCAGCCCATTTGCGCATACCAAATTCTAATCGGGTTATCTTTGAACGCCCAGAGACACATGGGCGACTGTGCAGCGTTTTTTAGCGCTTTTGCCATCTCCCTCATCATGAGCGGCCCCACAAGCTTGCCCCGGTACTCAGGTAACACGTATGCCGCGTGCATCTCACCTTTGGCATCAATTTCTGAATCGTTGTTGGGGCAGCAGAAACAAAAACCGACGACGTCGCCTTTACATTCCACAACAAAAAGCTTGCCGGGTTTTTGCTGATCAAAATACGCGCACCATTGTTTAGCCCGGTATTCCGTATTTCTCGCGCTAATGACAGCGTCCGGCATGAATGAATAAACCTCACGCCAACAAAGCGCGTGGATGCTGGAAATGTTCTTTACATCCGTCAATGATCCAGCCCTAATAGTAATATGAAACATTTTACACCTATGGCAATTGCAATATAAAAGTGTAGTCATTTAAAACTACCCTCATAGGTATAGTACAGGACTGTGTGCCAGATGTTAAATCCTGGGCTGCAAGCCAAGTTGACAGCCGTTTGCTACCAGACAAGGTCGGGTTGGCGGTTTCGCGTTATTTACGCGTCAATAGGTATCGCCGTTTTAAGTTTGGTTGTAATTGGATTGGGTTTTCGTGATTGGCAGCCTGAAACTTCGGAAACCACGGTTCCGGAAATGATGATGCTAGACGAAAATCTAGGAAAGCTGGTACTTTTGGCAGCAGATGCGCGAAATCTGGACCCGGTCTCCGTTTGGCGTGATATGGAGCGCCACCTGCAAAAGCCAGGTATGGCTTTTACTGAAATTGACAGGCAAAAAGCTATTCAGTTTTTATTAGATAATTTTAAGGGATCAGACCCGGAGTTACGGGTTCGCATGGACTAATGTTACGGCCACATAGGCCGGAAAATGGTCGATTTTTCGCCAATGTGTCGTTGACCCCAACAGATTGAATTTACTTCTAAAAAAACCTGACGCATGATTTATGAGATCGACTTGTCCAAAAAACGAGGAACTTATTTTCGTTTCTGGGGGCTCAATCGCGATAACCCCATTATTTTCACTCATAATCGAATAGACGCAAAAGCGACATTTAACTTCGTGAGGAATTAAATCGCGCGGCGTTATAATGCCAATCGCCACACCGATTAATTTTCCGCTGAAACTTCGAACGGGGCGCGAGACCGGGACAAAAGGGACGCCGGATGATCGTCCAACAACTGGTTTTCCAAAGTATATATCATCTGTTTCGGAAATTTGTGCCGCACGAATATAGGCGCGGTCCGACAGATCCAGATCATCCGGTGGATAGTTGTAGGAATCAACGATCAATTGGCCTTGCGGATCAGTCACAAGAATGGCGCGCAAACCCGCTGCCAGCTTTGCATAACGTTTTAGGGTTCCATGCATCACGATTGGTTGCACATTTGGGTCGCGTTGAAAGACATCGGATACCGCCGTAAGCGCCAGTTCCGTTTCAGACAGAACATTGGAGACCGTTAACGCCAGAACAGTAGTCGAACTTTCCAGGTCACCTGCTATTTTTGAAGGAATCTGCGCTTCAACGGAAAACGACAGAAAGAATACGGCAACGGCGTATACCAGAGTTCTCTTTTTGATACCCATCCGACTATATTACTCGTATAGGAGGCGGTGTCAATCGTACCAGGACCATCTGTCGTTTTGGTTTCTATTTGTCGTTTTCCGATAATCGAACAAATTGCGATTTTTGGTTCGTTCTCGTTTGAGTGCCCTTGTTTTCCGCCACATCCCGTTATATCCCGCAGCATCCCACCATATCCCGGTTATCCAGTCCTAAGTGTCGGGTTACATAGAGTCACCAGATTCCCCTGGCAACTGAAAAAAACTGTGAAATTGGCTATGTATGCAATGATCATATGTGCAAGCCTGTAAATTCTCCCGCCAAACTGTAATTCAAAGTGCCGAACACTAATGCGGGGCCGTTTGTTGAAAGACGCCATAGGTTATGGGCCACAGGTATTGGCGCGACGGCAGCGTTGGAAGTCGTATGGATAGCCGGGTCGTGGGCACGGAATTCCCCTGGCTGATGTGGCAACTTGGCAATGCAATGACAATCCAAGATCATAGCGGAGGCAAAACAACGATAACAGCACTGACCGCCGCCCATAGGGCAGCCATTGCCACCGTGCTGCCTGTCGCCTGGATTGCTTTTTAATGACGGGTCGGGTTACATAACCCATTTCGCGACCCTGGCGTTGGTTCCCTTCTGGCATCGGTTCCCTTTTAAACACCTGTAGGTTTGAACAATGAGATCTAACGACAATGAATTGAACCAGCGGATAAACGCCTATATGGAAAATAAATACCAACGGTATGTGACGTGGTATGGGCAAAATGCAAATCTCGCTAAAAACAACCTCATTGCGGCATTTGTTGTGGTAATGATCTGCGTGCTTTCTATAGTCTTTTTCCCGAGCTCGGTCGATCAAATGAGTTTTTTTCAGTATAAATTTGATCCTACCAACGCCATCAAATTGGGCTTGTTTGCGTCCATTGTCCTGGCAATTGTTTCGATGTTTACAACCTTTAAAAGAAGGAGCCGCTGCCTAGCCATCAACGCCCAGTTACAATCAGAATTGTTCCAGTTCCAGGAGCGCGATAAGGACGACGCGGGGGTTCGTGATGAAGCCGCTTTTGATGCATTCAAGTCGCACGTTGATGCAATTATGGCGGCGTCAAATCCAGAAGTGGTGGCAGCTGTGGAGCTCGATAACGACCAAAAGGAAAAATCGCCTTAGCCGGCCCGCGGCAGGCTGTTCCTCAGGCTGTTCGCTAAGTGTTAAAAGTGATCGTCGGCCGATGGGCATTGCTGCCCTGGTCAGCATCACTGCCCGTAAGCTGCAAGATGTTCATCTCTGATTTTACCGATATCTTTGCGCCAATCGATAAACGATACGATCTGATCAACCTTTTCGCCATCATTGGACATCGGCATTCTGAGCGACGTCTGCATGTGGGGCGAGCCATATTCTCCCGCCTGTATCGTATAGGACGAGGCAATCGCCTGACGGCGCCGCGTAACCTCATAATACTGGTCACAGGTTGATTTGATGGTCACAGGTGAGCGGATTTCGTTAACCGATTTACCAGTAAAATCGACGTTATGCATTTTGACACTTGCCGTGCCAAAAAACCGGTAGACAAAATCCAGGGGTTCATAATGAACATCGACGACAAGAAAATAGGGGATCAGGTTGACCGATAAGTTTTCCCACTGCCATCGCCGCCAGGAAGGGGCCCACCGATCACCTTTAAGTCCTAACCAGTAATCATAGCAGGCCTGATAGTCTGCGCTATCAAACGTCAACGTCGGTTGGTTTACAGCGTCATCGTTTGGCAATTGAGGTGTCTTTGCAGCAGCCAACGGAAAATTCAAACTGCGGCATTACGGGTAATTTGTAAACCCAAAATATTGTCGTTTCTGGCGATCACTGGAGAGGTGTTGGCGAACAGGTTACGGGCTTTTTGGGCTGAATTCCGGCAGCCCCATGGAGACTGTATCAATGCGCCTGGAGTCTTCATCTCCAATAACATCAACGTTATTTGTCGGTTCGCCGTAACCCCAGGTCGCGGCAATGGCTGTCGCAAATATGTCAAAATTTGCAGATTGTGCCAGGTTTTTCGCCTTACCTCGAACCTGAATACTGCCGTTGACGGGATCGCCAACAAAATCCTGGGCGGAGGGATGGTTGGCCTCGGGCAACTGAGATTGGTCGCTACATCGAAAATCGACAAATTCATATCC
This sequence comes from Rhodospirillales bacterium, assembly GCA_021775095.1. Lineage (GTDB taxonomy): Bacteria > Pseudomonadota > Alphaproteobacteria > Rhodospirillales > Casp-alpha2 > JABMNT01. The sequence continues at coordinate 31,262 of JAJFII010000097.1, read as the reverse complement.
GTACTCTTTTCCATTCTATGCAGTAAAATGTTTGAATGATTTATGTAATGTGCACGAAGCAGAACAATAATTAGCGGAGCCAACTACCAATTGATCCGGCAAAATTTTCTTGAGCTATCGACGGTTTTGCAGGCAATTGGACCTGGCACGGAAGCGTGCCGCTCGTGTAACCGCCTGTTATGCCGAATATGAGAATACATATGAATAAACTGAAATCACTTTCCAGGCTTCTCAGGAAATCCGCAGGAATTCTCGTGAAATCGGGCGAGTTTAATGCGGCGAGAGTTTGTTACCAGTGGGTAATCAAATTTTGGCCAGACGAGCTTGATGGCTATTTTGCCTTATCGGCTCTGTCCTATAAACAAAACGATCAGATTTCGGCGCGAAACTACCTTCGGGAAGGGATCTTAAGGCGGCCCCACAAGACCTTTGTCGCGCCAACCGGCGGTGCTGCTCATATGCTCCGCCTGCGCGGTGTGCAAAACAGTGTCTATTTAATCGGCAAGAGCCGAAACGGCGACTATAAGACAAAAATGCGCGGCGGAAACTTCGAGGACCGTTACCTCATGAGTTATCAAAACATTACGGTGACCAGCTATTTTATTGTCGATGATAATATCCTTTCCGATCGCACAATCCCGCCCTTCGATATGGTCCTGACATTGGTCGCTGATCCGGATGTTGAAAAAAGGTCACTCGAGACCCTTTGCGCCTTTTTAACCCGGTATCCTGATATCCCGGTCATCAATCGACCGGAAGCCGTATTGCGAACAACCCGAGATCAAAATTACCAACGCCTTAACGGCATCGACGGCCTGTGTTTTCCAAAAACCGTGCGGTTTGATGCCGCCGATGCGGCGATTGAAGATGCCATTGGGTTTATGAAGCGCCATGACTTTGGTTTTCCGCTTCTGCTCCGGGAAACCGGAACCCACAATGGCAAATCATTTAAAAAAATTGAAACCATAGAGACCTTTGCGGACTATATTTCACATAGCCAAACTGCCGAGGTTTATGTCATCGAATATGTAAACAACCTGTTCAGGGGCGATACTTTCCGGAAGATGCGGGTGTTTTTTATCGACGGTGTTCCTTACCCGGCCATTTGCCATTTTGATACCCTTTGGAATGTTCACGGCAGCAATCGGACAGAGACGATGTTGCGCCACCAATGGATGGTGGACGAAGAAAAAGCCTTCATGGGGGATTGTCAAAACTATTTGGGCGACGGCCCCTTTGCCCGCTTGATGACGATGCCCGAAATCATAGGTCTCGATTTTTTTGGGGTTGATTTTACGGTGCTGGAAAATGGCACGGTTTTGCTGTTTGAGGTCAATCCGGCCATGCGCCATTCCTTCGATCACGCCGAAAATTTCCCTTACCTGTTACCCTATCTGGAAACGATCTCGAAAGCCTTTCAAAAAATGGGGACCGACAAACTGGAGAACCAGGTTAGGGTTAAAAGTGAATAGGTTCTGGCCCGGTAGGATCGGTGGGTGATCTCGTGGCCGATATGGAAAATTTTAATTGGCGCGACGGGTCTGGTCTTCGGGCCGGTGCCGCTGCGTGTTGATTTCCAGTTCAGGAATTATTATCGGAGTCAGAATCTGCATCGCTATCCGAATCACTGTTGTTATCAGACTCACCGGAATCGGCGTTGGCAATTTCAGTGGTAATCGTTGATACCTGGGCGGCGGTATTGGTGAAAAGTGTATTGAGATTATCGCCAAGCAAGGTCCAGGCGACAACCACCGATGCCGCAACGCCGGACGCAATCAGCACATATTCTACCGCCGCTGCGCCGCGTGTATCGCGCGCGAGGATTTTTAACAATCGTTTGAGTCGCTGAATTTTTGTCACTATCTCTTTGTCCAGAAATCTCTAGCTCAAATCACCAAGACGATAATAGCCAAAATACATGAATAACCTATGACGGTCATCACACTTTTGCGATAAGACCTATCCGTCCGATTTATCCAGTTTCATTTCAAGCAGGTACGTCTCGGCCTCCTTGTTTTTGAGTTTGATCGCCTTGTCGAACCACTTTTCAGCCGTCACCTTATTTTTTTCCCCGGCTTTTCCGTACCAGTAACCCAACCCCATCAAATTGATAGCGGCAATGGTTCCTTTATTTGCATCCTTTTTGATCAGGTCAAAAAGTTCGACATAGTGCGGCGATGGTCCGTCAACCGAGCGGACCAGTTTGACGAGGTTGGGATAGGTTTTTGTGTACCCCTGTTTTAAGGCTCTGGTGTACCAAATGAGTGCCCTTTCATGATTTTGCTCCACACCTTTGCCCCAATGATACAACATTCCCAGAATGTTTTGCGCTCTCGCGGAATTTTGTTTCGCGGCGGCGAAATACCATTTCGCCGCTTCGACAAAATCCCTCTCAACCCCTTGTCCACTTTTATACATAAAGCCGAGATTTTCCTGCGCTTTGAGGTTTCCCTGTTCTGCTGACATGCGGTACCATTTAACCGACTGTTGCATGTCCATTTCCACGCCCTGGCCAAATTGGTAATGCATTCCCAAATATTTTTGCGCCGTGCTGGAACCCTGGTTTGCGGCTTTTAAATACCACTCAACGGCTTTTTTCTGATCCTTGGAGACGCCGCGTCCGGTTCGATACATGAAGGCCAAATTCGATTGCGCCTTGCGGTCACCTTGATCCGCAGCTTTTTGATACCAACGAACCGCTTCCGAGTGGTCCTTCGGAACCCCGTTGCCAAATTGATGCAAGATACCCAGGTCGCGTTGCGCTTTCCCATACCCCTGGTTAGCGGAAAGTCGAAACCATTTTGCTGCATTTTCATAACTTTTGCGAATGCCAAGTCCACGACGGTACAAGGTTCCCAGGTCCCGTTGGGCAATTGAATGGCCTTGATGGGCTGCAGAAAGAAACCATTCAAAGGCTTTTTTATAATCTTTTTCATAACCCTTGCCGTAGCGGTATTTGATGCCGATTGCCCATTGTTCTTCCGGCGTCCCTGACATCGCTTCGACGACTTCCAGTGGCGTTGTAATCTGGCGGGGCTTCAACGTGCTGGCGATTTCCCACTCAGCCAGGATCCGCTGGGATTGATTTAATTTCCCCAAAACAGTCCGTCGTTCATCGGCGGCGGTAAGTTGGCCATTATGGAAAGCGATGGTAAACCACTTGAAAGCCTGTACCAGAGAATCACTGGAAAGTCCGGGACTACGCGCGTACAAACGCGCCAGATTGTGTTGCGCTGCACGGTGGCCGGCATTTGCTGCGGCGGTTAACAAATCCACTGCGGGTTTCGAGGCGGGCCCGATTTTACGGCTCAAGGTCGAAATGAGATTTGCCCTTTTTCCAGCCCCGAGAGAATAGGCCGTGCGTGCCGATACCTCGTAGGGCAATAACGAAACCTCGCTTTGATTTTGCAGTTCGAGAAGCGCCAGAATATTCATTGCGTCGGCAAATTTTTTGTCACTTGCTTGCTGAATAAGGTCTCTCGGTTTTGTCATGCCAAGCGGGCCGGCGGTGCTTGAAAACAAAGAAAGATAGCCCAAAACCGTCTCGGCCAGGGGATCGCCGGTGCTTGCTGCCTGCTCATACAATGCCATAGCCTGCCTATCATTTTGTTCAACACCAAATCCGTTCCTGTAGATATTTGCCAAATTAACCTGCGCCCCGGCATCGCCCGTTTTTGCCGCTGCCCGGTAATAATCTACAGCCCTTTGTTTATTCTCCAGCGATGGAATTCCCTGTTCGACAATCAGGCCAAGTGCCAGTTGGCCGTCTGGATTTTTTTGCTCCGCCAATTCCTTGAGTTGACCAACAGCGGAAATATATTGCCTGGCCCCATAAGCGTCGTACCCCGACTTTGCCGCTGTTGCGGAAATTATCTTTGCGGATTTAAATCGAATTCGCTGCAAGGATTCTAAATCGACCGGGTCGGTGGCAAGCAACTTGAGAACCTCGACCGCACGCTCAGACCCATTCCCTGCGGCTTTGTTCAGCCAGGATTTTGCTGTCAGCCGATTTCGCGGGTGCCCCAAGGTCCCCCAATACAGAAGTCCCAAATTGACCATTGCTTCGACCGAGCCATTGTTAATGGCGTCCGCATATAACCCGCCTGCCAGCAACGGAGACTTTGGCAAATCTGGCCCAATTTGGTGAATAAGTCCCAGGCCAAACAGGCCACCCGCGGTTTTTTGATCAGCCATTTTTTTGAAAATGGCTATTGCTGTAAGCAGATCGCCGGCGGCGAGCGCGGCGACACCTTTATCCGCAAGGGAATTAAATAGGGGTGCACCGATGCTCGGGCCCTTGCGGGCTTCAAAAGAAAGCGAAGCCAATTGTTCCTGAGCCAATTGATAACCGGTTGCCGAGATGGTCTCGAGCTTTGCCAGGGCAAGGTGGCTGCCACGTGTCGCCGCTTTCCCCAGAATGACCATTGCCTGATCGAGGCCGACATTGGCCAAACTAGGGGCCATGAGGGCATATCTGATTTGCGCCAGGAAGTGCCCCTGTTTGGCGGCAAAATCATACCATTGTGCCGCTTTTTCGACATACATCGGCACTCCTATACCGATGTGATGCAGATAGCCTATTTTGTACTGCGCCGATGCGCGCTCTTGGACCGCAGCCCGACGGTACCAGTGTGCAGCCGTTGAAAAATTCGGATAAACACCTTTGCCAGCGATATAAAGATCTCCCAGTCTTTCTTGCGCTTCGGGGTTATTCTCATTCGCCAACGTTTCCAGCTCTTGCGCAGCCGATTTATAGTCACCCCGTGCAACAAGTTCGTTCGCAAGGTTTAAATCTGCATAAGCGGGCTGCCCTATTCCCAACAGGACCCATAAACCAATAATCATCGCAAGAAATGAACTGGACATGCTTTGCATTAACCTGGCCCTGCTTTGTCGGTTTTTACATGTGATAGATGGTATTATAATTGATATCGACGAAATTTCGAGCCCACACACGGAACCACTTCCCGCCGGCCCCTTCATCCGAACCTACCGGCGTTAGCCGGTTGGGGTTGCGTGAACTGATAAATGGATTTGAATGGGACTAACTATTTTCAGAGGTACCGTGCGGGTCGTCGGCCCAGAGAATAAAATATTCAGGATTGATCGCCAATTCGTCGGCGCTTAATCTGGCGATACAAGACATTTAGACTTATTAAATAGGGGGTAACCATGCAACGAATGGGGATGATGATTGGTCTCAAGGCCGGGGCGGTCGACGAATACAAACGGTTGCACGCTGCCGTATGGCCGGAGATCCTGGCAAAAATCAGTGAATGCCATATCACCAACTATTCGATTTTCCTGAAAGAACCGGAGAACCTACTTTTTGGCTATTGGGAGTACGTTGGTGTGGATTTTGAGGGCGACATGAAAACCATGGCGGATGATCCCCGAACCCGCGACTGGTGGGCCGTATGCAGCCCCTGTCAGCAACCGGTTTCGACGCGCGCAGAGGGCGAATGGTGGGCAAAGATGGAAAGTGTTTTTCATCTCGATTGAGCTCTGCGGCCGTTCAGTGGGTTTTTTAAATTGCCAGCCTGGTGGCGCGGGACCGTGGGCGGGTTTTATTAATCTGCAATAATCGATAACGGTGTCGTGGGACCGCGAATTCCCGTGTTGACATGCTACCATGGCAGTTTATTGTTTTTTTCGCCGGTGGTATTGACCCGGTCGGGCCGACCGACGCGGCCCCTAAAAATGCGATTTGTTATCAACAAGGAGGTTTTTTTTATGTTACGCAAGTTAATGATCTCATCCTGTCTGGCGGTTGTCGCGCTTTCAGGTAACGCCTACGCAGACAGTTCGACAAAAGTGGCGCTGGTTCCGGGAGGTCCACACCCCTATTTCGCCGCCTGGGAGCAGGCCGGTGCCGACGCGGCCAAAGATTTTGGCTTGGGTTCAGCTGAGTATAAAGTTCCGCAAAAATGGGAATTGAGCATGCAGAATCAGATGCTCGAAAGTCTGGTGACCCAGGGTTACAACGCGTTTCTTATTTTCCCGGGTGATCCCGTTGGCACCGTTGCCATTGCCAACGAATTGGCAGATACCGGTGCACCGGTCATGGCCCTGGCCGGTTGCCTGAAAGATCCGTCAGATGCGCTGTTCTGCATGGGCACGGATACCGGCAATTCCGCCTATCTGGGGACAAAAGAGCTGTTGACGAAACTGGCCGGCGGAAAAGGCAAAAAGATTGCCCACTTCACCGGTTTTCTGGTGGACCCGAATACCCAGCTGCGCATTGATGCCGTGAACAAAGCGGCGGTCGAAGCCGGCGCCGAGGTCATTCAGGTGATAGCCGACATCGATGCGCCGGAACCGGCCGAGGAAAAGATTAACGCCTATCTGGCGGCCCATGCCAAAGACGTTGACGGCATTATCACAACCGCCTGGGTTCCTGCCGTTGTTGCCTCAAACGCTCTGCGGAAAATTGGCGATAAACGCATTGTCATGGTTGGTATCGATCACGACAAAGTGGTTATCCAGGCGATCAAAGATGGATTTGTCCACGGCACCATGCTGCAAAATCCCTATGGTCAAGGGTACATCGGATCCTTTGCCGCCGACAAACTGCGCTCCGGCTGCAAGGTAAAAGCCGATGCGCCCTTTAAAACCAACGCACTGACCAACAAGTTCATTGATTCCGGAACCGTTTTCGCCGGTATTAATGAAGCCGACAACTATGTGGCTTCCATGCAGAAGATTACCAAAACCCTGTTAGCAAGCTTCGAAAAAACCTATCTTAGTTGTTAGGGTCCTGACCCTAACTGTCTCAGCTACTAATAAGAGAAATATCGGGCGGGATTTAAATGAAACCCGCCCGGTTCTCCTGTCTTCTCATTTCATTTGGTTTTGTAAGGCGCGCAGTCGGGTATGAACAACACAACAAAAGCCGCCGACCGAACTGCCGACGCGTTCGGCCCCGACGTTCAGGAAACATCATCCCAGCACCCGGCGATGCGGCTTTTGCTGACCAATGAATTTGGCCTGATCGCTCTCATTCTGGTCTTTGCCGTGCTTTTTACCCTGCTTAACCCCGGATTTGTTTCGAAATTCAGTCTTTTTGCCATGGGGCGGACGGCGGCGGTTAACATCATGATCGGGTTTTCCATGATGGTGGTTATAATTACCGGCGGTCTGAACCTTTCCGTCGGCTCCATTGGTGTCTGTGCGGCCATGGCGGCCGGATGGTTGATGCAGTCCCTGGGTTTGCCCTGGTATCTGTCGCTGGTCGGCGGGCTCGGCGTTGGTGGCGCTTTGGGGGCCCTGAACGGCATCGTCATTGTCCGTTCCGGCCTCCATAGTTTCATTATCACCCTGGCGTCCATGAGCATCTTTTTCGGGGTCATGATTTTTCTGACCCACGCCGGATCCTTTCGCGAAATTGCGCCGGAAGTGGTGGCCCCGGGCCGGATGAAGTTTTTCGGCGTTATATCGCCGCTTCTGCTGATCACTTTTGTCGTTGCCGGGCTGCTGTCGGTGCTGTTCCGGTTTACGGCGACAGGACGGCAAATGCTGGCGGTCGGCGCCAGTCCCCAGGCCGCCGAACTTTCGGGTATTCGGGTGCAGCGCATGACCGTATGGTGCCATGCCCTGTCCGGCGTACTGGCCGGGGTTGCCGGCTTGATGCTGGTGTCGCGCACCGGTGCGGCAATTCCGTCCATGGCCGGACAATTGGGTCAGGACTGGTTGCTGCCGGCGTTTCTCGGGCCGGTCCTCGGCGGCACATTGTTAACCGGTGGTCGGGCCTCTGTCCTGGGTACCCTGCTCGGTGCCTTCCTGGTCACCATGCTGACCACCGGATTGTTGCTGCTGCAGATTGCGGCCTTTTGGGTGCAAACCTATCTGGGCCTGCTTTTACTTGTCGCCGTACTTATGGATCTTCTTCGCCGTTCCTACCTGGCCCGAAAGAAATTGGTATGAATTCACAACTAGCCAATTATCGGGAATCCGACTGGTTTGGCCCGTTGCTGATTACGGTTGCGGCAATTGTCATTGTCAGCGTGTTCAACCCGGAATTCCTGTCGCCCTATAACCTTCAGATTCTGCTGCTGGCGATTGCCGTTAACGCGCTCATTGCCCTGTCCCAAATGATGATCATTGCCATCGGCCAAATGAATTTGTCGGTTGGCGCCATTGGCGGCCTGGCGGCGATTTCTTTCGGCGGGATGATGGAAGTCTGGCTCATACCCTGGCCCGTGGCGGCGTTGCTGGCGCTCGGCATTGGCCTGTTTGCCGGTATCGCCAATGGAGTTTTGGTCGCCTGGACGGGAATTTCCGCCTTTGTCATAACCCTCGCCAGTCTGTCCATTTTCAAAGGCATCAACCTGGGTATCACCGAAGCCCAGCCGTTTTACAAAATTCCCGAGATCGTCAAACTTTTAGGCAACGAAACCTTTCTCGGGCCGCTCCCCTGGTTGATCCTGCCGACCGTCGTAGTTGCTGTTGGTTTGTGGTATTTGCTGAGTTTTCTGCCGCTCGGCCGGTTTATCCTGGCGGTGGGGGGCAACGCACATTCGGCTGAACTTTCCGGTATTTCGGTCGCCAAAACGGTGGTCGCCGCCCATGCCATATCGGGCCTGCTGGCCGCCATGGCCGGCATCATGCTGGTCGGGCGTTTGCAATTGGGGCAGCCGACCATTGGCGATGACTGGCTGATCCTGTCCTTTGCCGCCCCGGTTATCGGCGGTGCGGTGTTGACCGGGGGGAAAGTCAGTGTGGCCGGAACCCTGTTAGGGGTAACCATTGTTGTCATCATCAATCAGGTTCTTGTGCTTTTTAATATTGATCCGTTCCTTGTGCAGGTCGTCCTCGGCGGCCTTATCCTGTGGGCGGTGGGTGTCAATCGGTGGCGCGAAGTGCGTGCGCAAAAAACCGAAAAGAGGCTGGCCGCATGAGTGACGTGGTTTTTCAGACGAAAGGGTTGTGCAAAAGGTTTCCCGGGGTGATGGCCCTTGATGACGTGGCTATGGATTTGAAAAAAGGCTCTATTCATGCCTTGCTCGGTGAAAACGGTGCCGGCAAATCGACCCTCATTAAAATCGTCACCGGCATCCACAAGCCGGATGGCGGGACGCTTTTTTTGGACGGTGCACCGCTTGTCCTGCACGGACCGCGCGATGCCATTGCCAAAGGCATTGGTGTGGTTCATCAGGAACGCAATCTGATTCCACGGTTTTCCATCAGTGAAAATATGTTTCTCGAAAAGCTCGATTCCCACCCCCTGAAACGGATCGATTACCAGGAATTGCATCGGCAAGCGCGGCACTGGCTGGAAATGCTTGGCCTCGATGCGGACCCGGCAATCCCGGTCGAGAAACTGAGCGTTGCCCGCATGCAACTAGTCGAAATAGCCAAGGCGCTTGCGCTCAAATCCCATGTTTTGCTGTTGGATGAACCGACCGCCTCACTGACCCCCCATGAAACCGATAATCTATTCGCTGTCCTGAACCGCTTGCGCGACGACGGTGTAAGTATGATATTCGTCAGCCATAAACTTGAAGAGGTGCAGGAGATTTGTGACCGGGTGACGGTTCTGCGCGATGGAAAAAACGCCTGCGAAAGCCAGCCCATGGAAGGTTTGGGCCGCCAGGACATTGTTAAGCTGATGATTGGCCGCAGCGAACAAATTCCCAACTGGCAGGCGCGCGACCGGACGGGGAACCCACCCGTACTGGAGCTGAAAAACATCACAACAGCCATTGGCCACCGGGCTGTTGATCTGAGCGTTCACAAAGGAGAAATCGTCGGCCTTTATGGATTGGTCGGAGCCGGTCGAACGGAACTGGCGAAATCGATCCTGGGCAAATATCTGGTGACCGCTGGTGAAGTTCTCGTCGATCAGCACATCGCCGCCATTTCAAATGTTGCCGATGCGGTTGGGCGCTATAAAATCGGTTATGTCAGTGAGGATCGGAAAACCGAGGGTCTGGTCCTGATGCACTCGGTTCTCGAGAATGTTGGCATGACCGTTTGGCAGCGGCTTGCCAAGGGCGTGGCGTTTTTGACCAATCGGGCGATCCGCACCCAGACTCTTCCTTTTATAAACAAACTCGAGGTCAAAGCGCCGTCGCTTGACCAACTGGTTGGTAATTTGTCTGGCGGCAACCAGCAAAAAGTCAGTGTCGCCAAATGGTTGGCAGCCGGCGTTAAAATTCTGATTGTTGATGAACCTTCCGTCGGTATCGATATCAAAACCAAGACTTATTTGCATGAACTCATCCGCGAGTTGTCGGATGAAGGGACGGCGATCCTGCTGATTACCAGCGATATGCCGGAAATGATTACGCTGGCTGACCGGATTGTCGTGATGAACGATTACCGGGTTATGGGCGAGCTTGCGAACTGCCGTGAGTATTCGGCCATGAGCCAAGGCATTATGAACCTGATCCATGAGGCGGTCGAAGTCGATATGAGTCCTGTTCAGGCAACGCCGTAAAAAAGTGCGTCGATGTCGGCACACAATAACTCCGGTTGCCCATCGCTCCATTGGGCAGCGCTTTTATGACCCTGTTCCGGGTCTTGTTATAAGCCGGTGTCCAGGCCCAATCGGGCCCGTCGAAACCAATCCGAATTCCGCCAACCTCCTTTTATCCCTTCGGGCGACAGTCTGGTGTCTTGATCTACCATGGTAGCATGTCAATTGACAATTTACCGGGCCCTTCCCATAATGACTGGGCTTGGTAAACCGCAAGAGGGATCGGATTATTTTGCTTAACCATATGGAGCTTCGTTTGCCCGACGTCCCAGACCGTCGATTACCGGTAGCCATGCAGGTCTTTTCCCATCTGCGGGAGTTAATTATAAAATTAAAACTCAGGCCTTCGGAAGCGTTAAGCGAAAAAGAATTGTCGATCCGCTTAGGTGTCAGTCGGACCCCCGTTCGCGAAGCCCTGATCCGCCTTGCCGACGAAGGCCTTGTCGATATTTACCCGCAGCGTGGCACCTTTGTTGCGCCTATCCGGGTTGCAGAAGTGAAGGAAGCGCAGTTTATTCGGGACGTATTGGAAACAGCCATTGTTCAACGGGCCGCCAAACAAATCAGTGCCGAATTTCTATACCGGTTGGAAGGCAATTTGCGGCGCCAGGAATTAACGGTCGCGCAAAATGATTACGATGAATTTTTAAAATTGGATGAAGACTTTCATCATACATTATCCAAAAGTGTCACCCTGCCGCGGGCCTGGAAGGTCATACAAACCGTGAAAGGCCAGCTCGATCGCGTTCGATATATAAGTTTTGAGCAGCCCGGTCACATTGAAGAAATGCGGGTCCAGCATAAGGCCATTTTTGCCGCAATAAAGCGCGGTAACAGCCAATTAGCGGTCCGCGAAATGCGCCAACACCTGCATGAAGTCTGGCGGACAATTGAGCGCCTGACGAAGGAAAAACCGGAAATCTTTGATCCCTGAAACCGGCTGCTACATTTGACCAGGAATGCAGAGATTTTTTTCAGGCATTTATAACCAATCACAAGTTGAAGATAAATATCGCGGCAAATCATCACCGAAAAGGGGTTTGAATCCAATTAGGGAAGACACGCTCTAATTCATGGCCCGGTGGCGTAAGGAAAATTTCAGAAATTCCATGGCGATGGCCCAGTCGGATTTGCGGTCTTCTGCGGCCAGGACACTTGATGCCTTGGCGACAGCCCTGGTAGACGACAGGGTTGAGAGTTTTTTTGCCATTTCCAGGCAATGAAATCCACCGTGCTTAAAGACAAAACCGAACAGAACGGTAAACCGGTCTTTCGCTCGGGACGATGCGATAACGGACGCGGCGGCGGAACGGACCAGGGGCATGGGGTCATCCAACAACCGCGACAACTGATCATCGGACAGCAGATCCCGCGGGCTTAAACGGATGGCCGTGGAGCGGACCAATACATCTGTGTCATTCAGCGATTTTTGCAGGTAGGGCCGCACGGCGTCGGCCCCCTGCAATGCCAAAAGTTCCAACCCCAGTCTGCGCAAATCCCCATTGGCGGAAAACAGGAGGTGGGAAATTTTCTCCAATTCCTGTTCCTGAAACGGATGGTCCTTGTCAAATCGTTGTATCAGTCCGTCTGCGGCGCTGCGGCACAGGTCTTCGTCTTTTACATCCAGGGCCGAAACCAAAATATCGTTAACATCACTACCGGCACAGGGCACCAAAAGGCGCACGGCAACACGCCTTGAATCTTCCGCCGCCGATTGTGATGACTGCTCCAGGGATATTTTTTGTTTTTTCGGCATCCGCTCCGCCATCGCCAGCAGGGCCATTTCGTGGTCATTGAGCGGTTCAAGAATTTCGCTATTTTCATTGGCCGCCAACCAGCCGTTGGCGGTTTGTTCATCACCAAAAATAGCGCCCAAAGTCGAAGAAGGCTGGTCCGCGTCGGGCTCTTCGATGTTCAGGCCCGACTGCGTCATTTCCCGGCGTACGGCGGCATTGTTGTCTTTTGCCCGGGGGCCTTCAGGACTTTTTATATCGACGGTTTGGTTTGTGGTTATCTGGCACAGGACGTCTTTGGCATTTTTGGATCCTGTAAGGGCGCGGCGCTGCAAGGACGACAGCGCTTCCATACGAATTTCGCGAACATCGGAAAAAGCGGCTTCCGCCAAAATATCGATCCCACGTTTGGATGACAAGGTTCCAAGAGCCCGGACAATGGCCCAGGCAACGGCATCGGGAGTTTCCGGATCCTGCATCCGTGTTTCCAGTTCAGCCATAATTTTGTTGCCACCCCGCGACGTCAGGGCGGTAATTGCGGCGGCGGCCACATCCTGGGACGGGTGGTCGGCCAGATGGATTAACAACTTGATATAGGGATGATCCGCGCCCAGCTTTTTGCCAGAATTCAACCTCTCCAATGCGGCTATCATAACCGGACCCGGCGCGTCAGAAAACAAAACGTCGACAATCTGCTGTTCCGTTGGTTGGGCCAACCGGAAGGCATTGGTGCGAACGACGGGGTCCGGGTCGTCCAACAAAAGCTTAAGGCAAGGGATGTGGTTTTTGTGGGTGGATAGATTTTGCAACGCTGCAAGGCGCAGTTGCGGGTCCGGGCTTTTTAATAAATCATGCAAATAGGGGATCGCGGTTTTCGCCGAAGCGCCTGAAAGGGCGCCGACGATGGCCCGTTTCATGCGCTCTGATGCATCGTCGAGCATACCTTCAAGGGCGCTCAGTCCTTTTTCGCCCATACAGGCCAGCGCCTTACAACCGACTTCAGACAAATCCTGGCCCTGTTCGTCGCCGAGGGCGGCAACAATCACCTGTGCGGAAGTTTGGTCCTCAAGCTGCCCCAGGGCGGTGATCGATTTGAATTGAATATCAAGCCAATCGTCCCAGCCGTCTTCAAAAAACCCGTCGTCGTCCCATTGGATTTCAGGGCTGACGTCGCGACCTGCCACCAAGTCGCGAAGTAACGGGGCGGCCTCCTTGGCTGCCAGTTGGCCCAGCAGTTCGACGGCCAAAACCTTAACATCACCACAAGGATCGAGTTTCAGATTTTCCACGAGTGCCGGAATGGCACGTTGGTCAGCGACCAGTCCCAATGCGGCGACCGCATCACAACGCACATCTTCATCTTCATCACGCAGGGCTTTGATTATCGCCCCAAGACTCTTTTCGCCTGGCAGAAATCCCAAAGCCTGAACGGCATCACACCTGAGGACATCATAGGGACTGTCTAACAGTTCACTGAGAAAGATGACGGTGCTTAGATCACCATCCAGGTCGTTTTTAGCGGTCGATATTGTCATTAGTTTTGCTCCAGCAGGCGTTGTATTTTTTTGTACTATAAAGCGCCCCCATAAGGCCGGGTGACCTTTTGGGGAGGCGTTTCCTTACGCGATGTCGCGCCGTTTAAAGGACATGGTCCGGAACTCGTGTTTGTAAGGGGACTCACCAATTTTTTTAATCTTGGCAACACCCATCTTGTAGTTGTAGTTGCCGCTGATCCAATCGACAATTCGGCCTTCCAGAGCATTTGCCGGCTGCTGCATATGCAGGAAGTCCATGTACATAACCCCTTGTTTGATCGCCGGCGTGACAATTGCGACGGCCGTGATCGCGGCACTGGTCAGTTCCACCTGGCCGTTTTTCAACAGGGATGAGAACTGGAAGTCGCCAGCTTCGGCACCTTTTGTCGTGTGTTTATGGCCGGGCACCCGGTCCGAGTGGATCATCACATAATCACCATTTTCAATGCCGCGTTTTTCGGCATCATCGGGATGAAGTTCAACCCAGTTTTCCGGCCAGCGCTGTACAATATAAGGTCGACGGCGATCATCAAACCCCGATTGCCAACGTTCGTTGATACGGCCCGACGTACACCACAGTTCGTCGCCTTTCGGTTTTAACCATTGCCAATAATCCGAGAACAGGGACCAGGGGGATTTTTGAATATTGCATTTCCCTGTCTGAGTGTTGAAATGGGTCAGCTTCTTATTAAAGACCGTGCCCGCCTCGGCTCCGGTTTCCGGAAGTTTTAAGGTCGTATCATGCAGACGTTTGGTTCCGACAAGTTTGCCGTCGATCAGCAGAACCGGTCCCTGGATACCATCCGTGCCAAACTCCCGCATTTTTTGGTGAAGGGTTTTGCCTTGTCGATTGGCGACGACCTTAACCATGTTAAAGTCTTTACGGCTGCCCCGGGTAAACCGGGCGGCTTCTTCGGCAACATCATTTGATGTTTTCCAGTCGAACCCATCAAACCCCATTCTCCGGGCAAGTTGGGAAATGATCCACCAGTCCGGTTTGGCCGCCCCAGGGGGATCATAAAACTTCTGGTAAAGACGCAAGCGACGTTCGCCATTGGCGCGGATGAAATCATCTTCTCCCCAGGTCGCTGCCGGGAAGACAATATCCGCATAACGGTTGCCAATGGGATCCTGTAGATAGATATCTTGGTTGATAACAACCATTCCACCGGAATCCGCTCGTCGTTTGAGGGTTTCGACGATTTCATCTTTGTCGAAGGAACGGATCTGGTGCGGATTTGCGGTAATCAATTCTTCGAACTTTGCTGCCAGCTGCTGTGACCCGCACATGGATTGTATCCACGTGGTACCAATCACGTGGGCAAAACGGGTATGCCCGCCCAGGGTATACCTGTCCGTATCGAGGGCACGGCGCCGACGACCGGGAACCTTTTCCGGTGATTTATTACGTGGATATTTACCACCCTTGACGCCCCCCCGCTGGTGGCCGCCGCCACGACCGATCACCTGGCCCGGGCGTCCGCCACAGCCACAGATGATACCCAATGCGGAAATCGCCTGGGTATTGCCGGTATTGTTAGACCAATAAAACCCTTTCTCGATCATTATCGAAGTTTTGGTCCGTTTTGTGCCGGTTGGTCTGGCCATCATTTCCGCCGCAAGTTGGATCTTTTTGGCATCCACGCCAGAAATCTCGGCGGCATTTTCAAGCTTGAATTCGTCCTGCGACAACAGCCATTCTTTCCAGTCGTCAAACCCCTTGGTCTGGAATTTGCCCCAAGTTGTGCGCCATTGCCACGGCGTGTTCCGGGTGCCCTGGCCAAATCCGGAAGAACTTTCCCATTTGGAATTCACCCAGTTTTTGATCCATTCGCTGTCTTCCCAGCCGCTTTCTACAATGATCCGGGCGATGGCATTGACAACCAGCAGATCCGTTCCCGGCGTTACATCAAGATACAAACCGCCGTGCTTTTCGGCATAGGCCACACCGGCGGTCCGGCGCGGCAACATGAAGATGCACTTTTGCCCGTTCTGGATGCCTTTCATGATCCACTGCGTCCACAGAATTGTTTTGGTTTCGTAAGGATCGGTTCCGCAGATCAACAGGGTTTCCGCATCGCGCCAGTCTTCGTAACTCGGGCCGAAATTATCAAAACCCGCATCCCGGAAGCCCGGCGTCGAAGTCACATCCGAGGGCGTGTCATGGAAGGTGAAATTTGCGGTATTGATATGACGCAGGGCGTATTTAGAAATCGCATAGGTGTTTTCGATATACTGGTAGGAAAAGGTTTTAACACCATAAGCGTTTGTTCCGTGTTTTTTAATCACATAACGGCCCACTTCGGCGGCCACATCCAGGGCTAGGTCCCAGGGTACCGGCATCAAGGTGCCGTGGATGCGCATCAAAGGGGTTTTTAACCGGTCTCGCGTGGGCGATTGCGGGTTATATACCTTTTGCGCGATACAGCCCCCCCGCAAACTGGAATCGCCGTCGGTATTTACATGTTTTGTGCTTTTGTCGGGAATGATGACAACGTGATGGGGCTGGCCCTTATGTAAAACAACATTGTGTTGGTTTGGCGCAACCCACGATCCCAGCGGCGCTACCGGAAAATCTTCGTCGAAGGCATTTTCTTCGGCTTTGAGACCGCCATTCTTGGCCGTTACCGGCCAGCGATAAACGTTATAACCACAGGCAACAATACAATAATCACAGGCCGTCGAAATAACATCTGCGCCCTTTGGAGGTAGGGGAACATTGCTTTCTGGAACATAATATGGTGATGACATTATTTTTCTCCCTACGCTTTTAGATTGTCTTGGCGGCCATAAATCAGGCCGAACATGCCGACGGCAAATACATCGTCACCGTCAATTTCGAGAAGTACCTGAGGCAGGCTCTGATAGGCCTGGCCCGATATGAGGATCCCGTGACGGGTCAGGTCATAGGTTGATAAGTGCAGGGGACACGGGCCCAGTGCTTTATCAGACGCCACATAGGTATCTTCCAAGGAACCGCCCTGGTGGGTACAGGTCAGGTTAAATGAGACGATGTCCTTGTCCGGGCCGACGCCGCCTCCGGCTTCTTCACCGAGCTTGACGATCATTGAAGCGGCGTAGTCCCCTTCGTCGGGATATTCGAAACTCACCGGTTTGTCCTGTTCGAGCTGGGACAATTTGGCGACCAACTTTCTTGGATAAGAGGTGACCAGCGCTGGCACTTGTTTGGCGCCGGCCGAGCCCGCATTCATGGTGACCATTACCGTGAAGGTTGCTGCACCGGAAGCGAACAGAAATTGGCGCCGGTTTACCGTGCAACCTTTTTTGTTCGAACCGCAGCCACAAGCACTATCGGCTTCTGTTTGGGAAGTCATTCTATTCTCCTTATTTTCGGCCGCGTGCATTGGCATGCGGGGCGTAGTCGGGAAGGTCAGGGGCATCAACGATTATTTCATCGCCGCTTAGGGATTCGAGAAACGCAACGAGATCATTGATTTCCGTCTCCGTTAATCCCAAAGGTTGAATTAGTTTCGATTTGTTTTTCGAAAACTCATTTTTGCCGCCACCTTGGTTATAAAATTGCACGACAGTCTTCAGCGTCGGCAGCATGCCATTGTGCATATAAGGCTCCGTATATTTGCTGTAACGCAGGGATGGTACACGGAATTTTCCTTTGTCCGATTTTTGTTTGGTGCGGAAATAAAACCCCGGGTCGTCTTTTGTGGCGCGGTACATTTCTTCGGTTGACCCTTTGGCGTAAAGCTCATAACGGAAGGTTATTTGCGCCAACGCGTCGTCATCCCAGCGATCCAAAACCGGCACGCCCGTGTTGTAATATTTTTCATCGGACAACAGCGGCCCATTGTGACATTCCATACAACGGGCTTTCCCGGCAAACAGTTTCAAACCGTTTTTCTGGGCCTGCGTCATCGCCGTGTCGTCGCCACGCATATATCTGTCGAACGGCGTGTCATCCTGATAGATCGTCCGTTCAAACGCAGCGATCGCCCGCCAGGCATTACTGAGGCGCGGCCAGACATCACCAAAGACGTCGGCAAACCGTTGACGGTAATCGGGAATAAAAGCCAGACGTGCCTCCATCATATCGGCTTCACCGTTGCCAGCGACAGCCCCGCCGGCTGCGGACTTGGCTTGTGACTCCAATGACTTGGACGAGCCCGCCCAGAACAATTTGCTGTAATAGGCTGAATTGACAATGGTTTGGCTGTTGCGCCAGTGAACGGTTCCCGGATAGCCAAAGGAAATTTTGTCTTCCACATCCCAACCGACCGAAGGTTCATGGCAGGATGCACAGGATACCGACCCGTCACCGCCCAATCGCCCGTCAAAAAACAACAGCTTTCCAAGTTCAACTTTTTCGGGCGATTGTTTGTTGTCTGCGGGAATTGACGGTTTGCCCAAGGCAGCCAATGGCAGATCCATATCCCCATCTCCGCCCTTAACGTCGGAGAATATCAAATTGGATGTGGGGTCCGCATTGGCAACGTCAGAAGCTTTTATGTTGTTACCGGCGGCAAAAACCGGATTGGTCATCACACAGGCCGTCGTTATTACCAAAACACTGGCAAAACGAAGGGACTTATTGGCAAATATTATCATGTTTCCCTCCTTAGTTATTCGTTTTGCGCCAGGATTTGATCGGCACATAATCGGTGTCTACGTCGTCCACCACATAAGTGTTCGACGTCAACGGGTCGCCGGACAGAGATTGAAGGAAACCTACCAGATCCTGCTGCTCACGTTCCGACAGGAAAAGCGGCTTCAGACGCGGATCCTTGTTTATATCGTCGCCGCCGCCCTCGTTATAAAACGAGACAACTTCATCCAGGCTTTGCAGCGTTCCGTTATGCATGTAAGGTGCCGTATAATTCAGCTCGCGCAGCGTCGGTGTAATAAATCGGCCGTAATCCGTCCTGTCTGACCGGTTTGTCACCACATGGGCACCGACGTCGCGCCGCAGGTTCATGTAGTTTCCGATGCCCATAAACTTGGCAAAAGTCACGAACGTGATATGACGCAACGGATCTTCAAAAATACTGTTGTTCTCCGAAACGCCCGTATTGTGGGGTTTGTCGTCGGTGAAGCGGTCACCGGTATGACAAGCAATACAACCGCCCTTACCCATAAAAATCGACTGCCCCCGTGCCGCGGACTGGGAAAGAGTGCCGACGTCATAGGGGGCGTTTTTTGAAATCAGGGTTTTCAGGTATTCGGGAATGGCATTGCGAACGCCACCATTGGAAGGTTCTCCCAACCCCGCGGCATCGAACATCTTGACATATTCCGGGTCCTGTTTAAGGCGCTCCTGCATAAGACGCATATCCATATTCATCAGGTAGGTCTCGGTGATCATTTCGCGGGTGACGTCATTTAAGTTGGTTCCCATTCGCCCGTCATGGAACCAAACCGCCCGCTGGGCGACATTGATCAATGTCGGCGTATTGCGAAACCCAAGTGAGCCCGGATAGGCGTCCGATAATTGTTTGCCGTCCGCAAATCCCTTTTCAGGTTGATGGCAACTGGCGCAGGCCAGTTCTCCATCACCGGAAAGCCGAGTATCAAAAAACAGACGTTTGCCGAGGTCGGCCAACGCCTGTTTAACCTCGACCGGCTTGACCGGCCCCGGTGCCTCGGCAGCAATCGCCGGAAGGCTCAAAACAAGGGTGGAAATAACAAACATTGCGACAACGGCAGCAAAAACTGTTCCGCTTTGCTCCTGCACACACACCCGATTCCGCATATTCGGCTTTGACAACAATTGTCGTAAACTGGTCTTTTCCCTATGGTTTTTCATCTACACCGCCCTAATCCTGTTCCTATATGGGACAAACTGAATAAATTGTGACCGCAATAGACCGTGATTAAACGCCGGTGTAATTGATGTGGATCAAGGATGCCTTATGGATTGGAGTAAAGCCGGTCTCAGGGAAAGGTCGGGCCGTGACCGACCGCCGATTGAAACCGACTGGTGGTGGGACATTTATTTTTTTGAATTAAAACAAAACCGCTAACGAGGCCCTTCGCAGGACCGCCAGCGCAGGAGGTGCTTTCGCCTGAAACAATTGAAACAAAAATACCCTCGGTCTGACATCGGACTGAAACGTCGACTGTTTATCCCGATGCATACCAGAGACGAAAAAAGCTTTTTTCAGTACATCACCGGACGGCCAATGAAAGGAAACCGACGATGAACGAAATTTATAATTTTGACAACGGAAGTTATGCCGTATTTGGAAATTCCGGCACGCCCCTGTCCGAGGCCCGCGATACACCAGCCGCTTTTTTGGTTCGCAGTCTGTCGCCGACCATCGGCAAGATCCAGGCCCTCTGGCAAGCCACGATGCGGGACGTCAAAGGCCATTATGAAGCCCGGCAAACGGCGCGCATCTTGAGCAGGCTCAATGCTGCGACCCTTAAGGATATAGGCCTATTGCCTGAGGACATTCAAAGTGTCGCCAAACGGGCAGCGACCCCAAATTTTTGGCAGCCCCGAATATGATCAAATTCATTTCTTTCAGGGCCTGCCCTAATCATCAGATGTCACGCGTATTTAAACCAGCTCGGCAAAAAGCAGAGTCAGTTAGGCGGGTTTCAGGCATCTGCAGAAGCGCCGCCATTTGATTTAATTGTTATCGACGCCACCTATGCTAACCTTTTAATAAACAGGTGAAAGACCATCAGAAACAGGTGACACCCGATGCAAACCGAACCCTCACGGCCAGATCCAGGTCCCAACCAAAATCGAGCACAAGACCAGGCTTTGCTTGATTTCGCAGTTTCTGTCTCGCCGGTTATTTTTTTTACCGCCGAGCTGCAAGACGCGATGGTGATCAAATTCATCAGCGCAA
The DNA here is from genome assembly GCA_021775095.1 of Rhodospirillales bacterium. Taxonomy (GTDB): domain Bacteria; phylum Pseudomonadota; class Alphaproteobacteria; order Rhodospirillales; family Casp-alpha2; genus JABMNT01. The sequence goes on along the minus strand of JAJFII010000097.1, from coordinate 10,687 downwards.
ATGTTGAAACCTTAATCGGCCACAGGCCAGATTTATTTATTGCCCGATCTGATTACCGAAACAAGCTGGTTCACCCGGAGGACCAGCAGCATTATCTGGACAGGTTGAGGGGCCTGCGTTCCGCAGAACAGGTTTCCATCGAATACCGGTTCAAGAATAGGGACGGCTCATACCATTGGTATCGTGACGAACTTCGCATCACTAAAGGCAATTCTGACGGCCCCGATGACATTGTTGGATGTATGATCGACATTACCAACGAAAAAAAACAGCAGATGGAACGGGACCGCAGGGCGCGGATTGTTGATGAAGCCCTTGAAAGCCTGCCTACGGGAATTACCATATCTGATTCCGATGGAAAAATTATCCTCTGTAACTCGGCCGCCGTTAAGCGATTGGGATACAGCCGGCAGGCAGCCATGGGGCGCAGCCTCGAGGACCTGTGGCGTCAGGCCATTCCCGATATTCAGAAGTTTGGTGATCGATCCCTAACCGACAGTGAAGCGGATTTCGCGCATATCCTCATGACCCATAACAAAGCCTCCGGCGAGCCCATTGAAATCCAATTAAAGGACGGAACCTGGGTTCTTCGCTCTTGGCACCGCACGAACGAAGGCGCGACCGTTTCCGTACGAACCGACATCACCAAACAAAAAGTAACGGAAATCGCCATTACCGAACGTGAACACCATTATCGCACACTGGTCGAGGAGAGCCCCTTACCGATCAGCCTGATTGACTTGGAGACGTCGGAAATTCTCTACCGAAGCCCGGCAACCGTCAAAATGTTTGGCCTCAATCCATCTCCTGACAAAGTCGAGAATGTTAGAAATTATAACGCCAACCCGGCAGATCGGGATCGTTTTAATGCCCTGATAAAAAAACACGGTGAAGTCAAGGATTTTGAATTTGAGGCGAAACGAACAGATGGGTCGGTTTTCTGGGCCTCCAACACGTCACGCCTGATCACGATCGATGGTAAACACCTCATTTACGCGTCCGTTAAGGATTTAACAGAAGTAAAAAACCGCGAAAAGGAACTGCGTCAGGCCCATGAAATCCTCCAGGATGCGATCGAAGCGCTACCGGAAGGAATCGTTATATGGGACCAAAACGACCAATTTGTAACCTGCAATAAAAGATACCTGGAGATCAACAGAATATCAGCGAAGGCCCTGAAACCAGGGGTAACCTGGCGGCAGTTCATTTATGCCGGCGCCAAGCTTGGTCAATATGCAGACGCGATTGGACGCGTCGATGCGTGGGTAAAAAGTCGTGTGGCAACCCGCCATGTGGGCAATGTCGCCGAATATCAACTGAGCGATGGTCGGTGGGTAAAAACCTCAAGTCATGCGACCCGCCAGGGAGGCCGCGTCGCCACCCGGTTAGATGTGACTGAGCGGAAAAAAATGGAAGATAATTTACGCGAAAGTGAAAATTTGATCCGCAGAATACTCGAAGCCTGTCCCCTGCCGTTATCCATGAGCCGGTTGAGCGACGGTCAATACATTTACGTCAGCCCGGCCAATGTCGATTTGTTGGGGATTGGGCGCCAGGGCGGGCCAACTTCGGTGGCCGACACCTTTATCGATCCCGAAGACCTTGTTTTATACATTGATAAGCTTAAAAAGTCCGGCGGTGTCGATGGCCTTGAAGTTCAATGCATTCGTGCCGACGGCACACCGTTCTGGGCGGCCATGTCCTCACGTTTAATCACCTATAAAAACCAAGAGGTCATCGTCTCGTCGCTTTATGATCTGACTGAACGCCGGGCGTCTGAAGCTGAATTAACCCGTCAGCGCGAAGCCTTATATCAAAGTGAAAAACTGAATGCCTTCGGCACTTTACTTGCCGGTGTCGCCCATGAATTAAATAATCCGTTATCCGTGGTTTCCGGTCAGGCCCTGTTGCTTTTGGAAACGGTTGAAGACCCGCGTATTTCTGAACGGGCCGTCAAGATCGGGAATGCGGCTGAACGATGTACCCGGATTGTTCGCACTTTTTTGGCAATGGCGCGCGAAGATACCCGGGAAATGTCATCAGTGAATCTGAACGAAGTTGTGCTTTCGGTGCTTGAAATAACCGGTTACACCGTCCGGCAGTCGAATGTTCAAATCACGCGCCGCTTGTCGAAAGATTTGCCAAGAGTTCGTGGAAATGCTGATCAACTCCATCAGGTGGCGACAAACTTAATCGTTAATGCCCAACAGGCGCTCGACGGGATTTCAGCTCCTCGGCAAATTTCAATCACAACGCGGTACAACAGAAAAACCGACGAAATTGTGCTGAGAATTCGTGACAATGGACCGGGCATTCCCTCCGACATTCGGAAAAATGTTTTTGACCCGTTTTTTACGACCAAAAAAATGGGTTCAGGCACGGGCATCGGTTTAGCCGTTAGCCATCAAATCGTTGAATCTCACGGTGGACGCATTGACATCGAGTCGCCGCGCGATGGTGGCGTGTCCTTGGTTGTTCGATTGCCTGCATCGACTCCACCCGGCGACGTAACGCAGAATGTCGCCGTACATTCGAAAACGCCTGCTCCCTGTCGAGCTCTCGTCGTCGATGATGAACCGGACGTTGCAGATCTGTTAGCCGATATTCTGCGGGTCGACGGGCATAACGTAGTCACGGCGGCAACCGGACAGGAAGCTCTGGATCAACTTGATGCGATGGCTTTCGACATCATCCTTAGCGATTTGAGATTACCGGGCCTCGATGGTCCGAGTCTCTTTAAAATCATACGGGAGCAACGACCCGAATTGCAGTCAAAAATAGGTTTTATTACCGGTGATACAATGAGCCAGAATATCTATGAGTTTTTAAAGAGTGCGGGTCGTCCTTATATTGAGAAACCCATCACACCGGATGATGTTCGCGGATTATTGGAGCAACTCATAACCAACGCCGATGGACTAAAACGTAGGCACTGATATAAATGTTGAATGGTAAATGACAGATCCTACTCACATTGTTGTTGTTGACGACGAACCGGATATCCGCGATACGCTTTGTGAATATTTGTCGCTGAAAGGATTTCGCGTCAGTGTTGCGGACTGCGGCGAGGCATTACGTAAAATTGTTGACGACGATAATCAGAACATCGATTTGGTTATTCTTGATATCAATATGCCTGGCGAGGACGGATTGTCCCTGGCCCGGTATCTCCGCGCTAATTTCAGCCTTTGCATAATCATGTTAACGGCAGCCGGTGAAGTGGTTGATCGAATTATTGGCCTCGAGATGGGGGCCGATGATTATCTGCCAAAACCGGTAGACATGAGAGAACTCCTGGCCCGATCAAAAGCGGTGTTGCGCAGATATCGGACGGGCGGTGCAACATCTGTAGTTACATCCAAAACGTCTGAACGCATTTGGTTCGGTCGATGTGTTCTTGATTTTAAAGCGCACAAATTATTTGATGAAAATGGTACCGAAGTATCAATTACCGCCATGGAATTCGATTTGTTGCAGGTCTTTTCGGCCAGTCCCAACCGGGTCCTGTCACGGGATCAAATTCTCGAGATGGCCCATAACCGCGAATGGGATCCCTATGATCGAAGTATTGACATTCGTATAGCGCGGATCAGGCGGAAAATTGAACAGGATCCAAGCAAACCTCAGATCATCAAAACAGTTCGCGGCATCGGGTATATGTTTGTGCCCGATGGCATTTGAACGTTTGGCAGAGGCTTGTCTGTTTTCTGACGTGGGCGTGTGCGCCTACGGTTTCTGGCGGCGGGTATGAAATATGCCTCGGCCAGTCCGGCCCCCCAGTTATCTGACTGTTCTATCGACATACAAAAATTAATTATTTGAAACGGTTGAAACAAAAAACGGAGTTGGCTGATATCTGTTTGAAACATGGGTTCTCTATAAAGGGCGTCAAGGCGGTTCCGGATCTCGTGCGGGGATCGCCAGAACTCACTAATTCGCCGCAAATATTTATCATTGGAGAAGTCATATGAACCAGATGAAGACACCGCAACTGATTTCCGAGTCGGACCGATATCGCCGTTGCATCAACGCATCAAAACGAGTGTGTTGGGATATAGACAGAGATGTTTTGAAAAATCGACGGTTCGATTTGAACCATAAATTTCTCCCCGATGGATTATCCAAAGCCCATACTTTCACCAGCCTCAACACCGGCGAAAAACGATACCTCAGCCAAATACAGGGCCGGACCTACGCCAATATGTTTGGTTTGGTCGAGCGTTTTATCCATGCAAAAGTTATCCAATTGAGTGGCCACCATGGTTCGGATGATCAGATAAAAGTTGAAGCCCTTGTCCGATTTGGCGAGGAAGAAGAAAAACATCAGGACCTGTTTCGCCGGGTCGAGATTATGATCGCCGTGGCGATGCCCATGGGGTATCGGTTTATCCCGCAAGCCAATCCGGTGGCCCAAACCGTGCTTGGAAAATGCACGTGGTCTGTGTTGGCTTTAACCTTACTGATTGAACTGTTCACGCAGTCACACTATCGCCAAAGCATTGAGACCAATGAAGAACTGTCACCCCTGTTCAAGGATATTTTTCATTATCACTGGTTAGAAGAAAGCCAGCACGCGATCCTGGACGAGTTGGAATGGCAACGTGAGGATGCAAAGTTGAGCGGTGTCGAACGGGATGCTGCGGTAAATGACTTCATCGAACTGGCTTGTGCTGTTGATCGGATTCTTCAAGTGCAGGCGGCCGCTGATGCGGAATATTTCTGCAATACCAATGGGCGCGTGATTGGCGATGAGGAAGGCCAGGAGATCAAAGCCAATGTACTGAAAGCCTATCGTTGGCAATACATTTTCTCCGGCGCGCAACATCCGCAGTTCGCAAAAGTTCTGGGCGGCATGATAACAGGCGCACACGGCGAGCAAATAAACGCGGCGCTTGCGTCGATGACTTAGGGTTAGGACGCACTAATTTCATGCAATTCTGTTTGTCCGTAAGCTTACGAATACAAGAATTCAAGCGCAAGGACATTCAAATCATTTGTACGAGGTGAAATCACGTGAACCGGACGAATATATCGATCAAAGAACAGGGCGATCCGATGTCAGCCAATGGGACGCTTGTCTTCCTGCACTGTTCAACGGGCTCAAGCGCACAATGGCGTAAGCCGTTTGAACATTATTCAGATCGCTTCCATGTCATTGCCCCCGACCTTTACGGGTACGGAAATATGGGCGCGTGGCACCACCGTCGTGCACTGACCTTGGATGACGAGTTAGAGATCGTTTCGGCGGTTTTTGAAACCCTCGATCACCCTGTCCATTTGGTCGGCCATTCCTATGGCGGCGCGATCGCGCTTCATACGGCTTTAAGATTCCCAGGTAGGATAAAAAGCCTGTGCCTGATCGAACCTGTCGCCTTTCATCTCCTCTTCGCTGGTGAAATGGCCCGCGGAGAAGCGGCGCGGGAAATTGGATCTCTTGCCAGCGATATCGAAGTTTCGGTGATCAGCGGATTTCCATTGGTTGCCGCCCGCCGGTTTGTCGATTATTGGAACGGTAAGGGCACCTGGGTCGGTCTTAAAGTTGCGACAAAGCAAGCGATTTCAAAAATGATGGTAAAAGTCTGTCAGGATTTTCAGGCGGTCCTAACTGAACCAACGCAGGCAAATGCCTATAAGAGTATAGGGGCCCCAACTTTGATTTTAAGCGGCACCCTTTCTCCTGAACCGACCCGCTATATTGCCCAACGGCTCAACCAGTTAATACCGGGCTCCCGTTGGCACGGGATTAAGGGTGCCGGCCACATGGTGCCGGTGAGCCATCCCGTTCAAGTGAACGCTGCCATTGATGCGCACCTCAGGCAGGTTATGACGTCCAGCGGACAGTTGGCGGCCTGACCAAACTAGGCCCCTTCCAAACGCGGTTGTTTGCCCGATCCTACTCCCGATCAGCGTCCAAACAAAATTGATACGGTCCGGCCGGGAACGGCAGGATTAAAAACAAATATACAAACAGAAGAGGATAAAAAAGCGCTGCATTTTACAGGTTGAACTCACAAGGATGGCCTTTTTTTGTAACGATCTATAAATGAAAAGGGTACCATTGCGAATGCATTGGAGCCCTTTGAAAAGCCCCAGTCATCCATCGATAGCCGTTAAAAAAAATGCCCGTTGCCCGAAGCCAAGGTTGAATAAAAACGGTTCTGCTAACCGCCGGAGTTTGATACACTGATTTTTAATGGTACAGGCTGGGAACACGGACAATAAAGGAGACGCAGGATGACGACGGTTAATCTCGTCAAGGACAGCCTGCGTGCGCATGAACCCGACGACCCCTGGTCAATCGTCGCCCGTCGCCGCGGTTACCAGCATCTGCTGGTCGTTCGTTCGCAAATCAATTTTTATTATTTTTGGGAGAAACGCTGGTTCTTTGTTGCCATGGCCGTTGGTTTAGCCCTGCTGACCATGCCGCAACCCGACGGATTGACCCGCGAGGGTCAAATTGTCCTGACCATGTCGGTGGTGGCGACCATCCTGTTCGTCACTGAACCGGTCCCCCTGCCGACCGTGGCCTTGCTGATCATCGTTGGTCAGGTTTTCCTGCTCGGGCTGGAGTCAACGTCGGTGGCAAAAACCCTGATGACGGATTCCGTATTGTTCATTATGGGTTCGTTGATGTTGGCTGTCGCCGTGGTTAAACAAAAACTCGACAAACGCATTGCCTGGCTCATTGTCCGGGTGACCGGGACCCGAACTTCACGGATCTGCTTTGGCATTTCCTTGGTCTCGGGCGTTCTTGCGTCGTTTGTCGGGGAACATACGGTCGCTGCCATGATGTTACCCGTTGGCATCACCCTGATCACCCTGACGTCAAAGGATCCGAAAAAAGTCCGATGTCTGGCCGCCGTTTTATTGTTTTCTATTTCCTACGGTTGCTCCGTTGCCGGTATCGGTACCCCGTCGGGTGGTGCCAGGAACGCCATCATGATCGGATATTGGAAAGAATTCTTTTATGACCCTTTAAATCCGGAAACCCGCAAATTCCTCATCGATTATGTCTCCTGGATGGCCTATGCCTATCCGGTGTTCTTGATCCAGTTGCCGTTCGTCACTTTTATTTTGTTAAAAACCTTCAAACCGGAATACCGACACTTGAACCGGGCGGTCGCCAAGTTGCGCCAGCAGATCATTATTGAAGGCCCCATGCGACCCAGTGGCTGGCTGGCCATTGGGATATTCGGCCTGATCCTGGTCGGTTGGATTTTCCTGTCCAGTGATTTCGGAATGGGTACGATCGCCGTTACCGGTGCCGCCATCTTCCTGATTGCCGGTCTGGTTAAATGGGACGATGTCAACTCCGGCGTTAACTGGGGTGTTGTTTTATTGTATGCGTCGGCCATATCGCTCGGTGTGCAAATGAAGGACACCGGTGCGGCGCAATGGATCGCCGAAACCTTCCTGGCGGTGCTCGCCCCACTCGGTGCCGATGCCGGCATCGGCTTGTGGGCCGCGGTCTCGGCTTTAACCACCATCGTCACCAATACCATGTCCAATGGGGCAGCGGTTGCCGTGTTGGGACCCATTGTCTTAAAGATGGCCGTGGTCGCCGGCGAGAGCCCCATTGTGCTCGGTTTTATCACCGCCGTCTCTTCGGCATTTGCCTATTTAACCGTGGTCGGCACCCCCGCCTGTACCATCGTTTATGCGTCGGGTTATTTAAAAACCACGGATTTTCTGGTGGTCGGATGGCGCATGGTGGTCATGTCGATAATCATGATGATGTTGGCGGCAACTTTTTATTGGCCGCTGTTGGCCAATTAAGTCCTGGAGGAACCCTGACGCCTATGATTTTCGGCATTAAAAAAGTCAAAGATGACGCCGAGTTTCTGGCGGATCTGGCAGCCATGCAAAAACGCCGACGGTCCCGGTTCCGCATGCTGGTCTGCCTCGACGGTTCTGACGAGTCCTACGAAGGCCTGCGTTTTGCTTCCAAAATTGGCCATAGTGACGATTGCGACATCATCCTGTTGTACGTACGGCCGATCGACCAGGGTCTACGTTCCGGAGGTCTTCAGGTGCGTGTCGCCCGCGAAAACTTACTGGATTGGGGCTTGGAACTGCCGGGCATCCGGTACCTGAAAAAGGGTTTGGAAATGCTGGTTGGTGAAAAGGACCTTAAAAAATCCTGGACCGTGGTCAGCAGCCATACGGACACCTGGGGCGACCCCTTGGGCGACAACAAGGTGGAATATCACCATAAGAGCGGCAAAAGTATAGTCTTAAAACTGAAAACGGCACCGGACCCGGCCAGCGGCATTCTCGATCAGTACGAATTGGGCCCCTACAACCTTCTGATCATGGGCAACCCAAGCCGATGGCGTGGCGAATTCAGATCCTTTTTCAATGCCGGTGTGGCGCAAAAAGTTGCCATGCTGGCGCCTTGTTCGGTCCTGGTCGCCCGACCGAGAACCGAGGGAAACGACGACGGCAAAGGATATTTGATCTGCACCGACGGAACCAAACATTCCCTCGCTTCCATGGTCCGTGTCGCCGTTCTGGCCAAACATAGCGATCTCGCCATTACCCTGTTTACCGTGGCCCGCCAGGAAGAAGACCGGCGCAAGGCTGCCCGAGTCCTGGAAAAAGCCACGCAAATTTTGGCGAAATCAGGTATTGAGGTTGATGATACACAGATCGGAATTGGTGATCCAACCGAGCAAATCATCAAAGCCAGTGAAGAATTTTCGGTGATTGCCGTTGCTGATTCCGGGAAAAACTGGTTCAAACGATTTGTCGTCAGCAGTGTGGCTTTCAATGTCATGGGCGCGGCGAAAACGTCGGTTCTCAACGTCCGCTAAGCGACCCGGAAGCGCGCGAGCGGGCCAAAGGCAACTAGATTTATTTAAATGCGTTGTTGGCGGCATTGTTAAACAAACGCAAAACACGTCAACGCGTTACCCTATCGCAGGACAAAGTCGGCAATGGATTTGGCTTCATCGAGGGTAAGGGGCGGTGCGGCAGCCGGACCAGGTGCCAGAGCATCGGTGCCACGGCCATTGCCGGCCAGATAAGACGCGAAACGTATTATATCGTCGACTTTTTCCGTCGGCACTTCCACCCGCACAATTTTCATGCCCTTGTGCGACCCCCTTATCTCCTCGGCATCATCGCCCGGATCACTTTCAAACCGGTTCGTTCCTTTTAAATAAGGCGCGTAATCCATGTCGCTGCCAAGAATATGGCGCATTAACCAGCCTCTGAGAAATTCTACCATTTTGTCCAAATCGACGGTACTGGCGTCGCAGTCATAAAGTTTTTGAATGGCATAAACCTGACCCGCCAATTTGTCATGGGCTTCTTTGTGGCGTCGATACCCGGGATACCGATACACCCGCATCATCCGTTCTTCCCGCTCGAAGTGATCGTGTACATAACGGACCAGATTATCGATGGTATTGCCGATGATCCTGTCGCCACGGTTGTGTTCGACCGCATCCTTCAGGTCATTCATCTCGATGAACAGACCCTGATGATCCATATCGATCGAACGGATGCCGACTGAATATTCGTCACTCCATATAAACCTATCCATGAGATTCCCTTCGGTGAGTAATTAGGCAATTGTCCATCGTTCGGGCACAGGTTGCATTGATCCAAATCAAATCTCTGATTGCGAAAGGTCGAGTCCGTGATGAGGTGATCGGCCGGCGGCGATTAGGAGGTCTTATTCAAGCCCCTCGAATAAACGAATGTCCCGGTCAGCGCCGCCATCGAGGGCCCGCAGTGCCTCCTGATAGGCAGCGCTCTCGAACGCCGCGACGGCCGCTTCGAAACTGTCAAACTCAATCAGGATCGTGCGCTCGTTAACACCGTTTTCCTTGGCCACTACCCGGCCGCCGGCAGCCAGAAACCGGCCTCCTTCGGCCTCCAATGCCGGCTTCGCCAACTCTCTGTAGGCGGCACTTTTATCCGGGTCGGCAGGACTGCGATGGGCGCTGATCATGTAACCTTTTGGCATGGTAATTCTCCTGAACACTGTTAATACCGCACGACCACGTCGGGCCCGTCGGCGATTCGTCTAAAGTGATAAATACGTCGCCAAAATATCGCCTTCTGGCGCAGAAAAAAAGGCATTAAAAGCGATTTGAATAGCGCCCATTGTGTGGATAAAAAGTGACGATATTCCCGGCATGGTGAAAAGGGCCTCCGGGCACGACAGGTTATTATTCTGTCAATTTTGCATTGGTACCCCTTAGGGGAACTCGTATTGTCTCTCGAAAATCTGCTTTGGCAGCAAACAGCGAATCCTTGATTACAATCAGTCGTCCCTATTTGGAACCACTGAGACAGCGCGTCCAGGTCGCCGACAAAGAAGGATACGTGCGGCGCTGCGTCGAAAACGCTTGACGATGCACCCGCTGCCCGGCAGGGCCATTGCATGGCCCGAGAGGGACATCGTCTGCGCGTCTTCTCCTGTTAAGGGTTGTCGGACATCTGCCGTATCTCAGTGACAGCCGCGGGCACGGACGGCAGGTGTCGGACAAGCCTCAGGGGAGGAAACTGCGGGAGGTTTGGGCTCAGTATTTCAGCAAGCACGGCCTATGGGGTTTTGAAGGTTGTGAGGTGGGTTTGGCCGGGCGTGAGGGCGTCTTGATGACGTTGGTTTGGTGTGTGACGCCCTCAGATTGCGCCTGTCAGGGGTTATGTCGCGAGCTTTGATCATTGCTTGGCC
>JAJFII010000096.1 GCA_021775095.1 Rhodospirillales bacterium | reverse complement strand
TTGCCCAATATGGCTGGCGTCGAAGGCTGGAACTAGGGTCAGGACCGATTAATTTCATGCAATTCTGTTTGTCCGTAAGCTTACGAATACAAGAAAACAAGCGCAAGGACATGCTGGGCATATTCGAGCCTTGTTTTCGCAGTAGGCGTGAGCTTACGGACAAACCCCTTGGGGCGGGGCGCTTTATCACTCTGGCTTCGTTGAAAAAACTTGAAAACCGTGGGGTTTCCTGCGTCTTTCCGCCTAACCGATAAGATAAATCACCTCCTCTGAATGGATGAAATTAAGGGGTCCTGACCCTAGGCAAATAATACAATTGACAGGGCCCTCAAAGATTTGTGATATGCCGCAAAAAACCTGTCGGAAGCTTGTATGGTGCCATACGATATGCTTTATCCATGGCAATCTTTTCCTTCTTATGTGAAGGAAATTTCGAATTTCACGCCAGTTTAATTAAAGACTGGCCCCGATAAGGACGATAAAATGCGAAATCGACTACTTTCATTGGCCGCAACGAGTGCTGTTTTTATGACCTTGGCGAACCCGTCCTGGGCCCAGGAAAACCCCGTCGTCGCCAAAGTAAATGGTCTGGAAATCACCCGTTCTGATGTTGTCGAAGCGCAAAAACTCCTGCCAGAACAATACCGCAAGATTCCCTTCGATCAGATTTTTCCAACCCTGCTCGACAGTGTCATCGATTCGCATTTATCCGCTGCAGACGCCCGCAAACAGGGTATGGACAAAGAAGATGCCTTTAAAAAGGAAATGCAACGCATTGAACGTCAGATCTTACAACGCAATGTCCTTACCAAAACCATTAACGCGGCGGTCACAGAAGAATCGCTCAAGTCCGCCTATGCGAAAATGACAGCTTCGGCGTCGGGAAACTCTGAAATTCATGCCCGGCATATTCTGGTAAAAACCGAGGCCGAGGCGACCGCCGTCATTGCTGATTTGGATAAGGGCACGGACTTTGCGGAACTGGCAAAAACCAAGTCGACGGGCCCTTCAGGCCCAAACGGTGGTGATCTCGGATTTTTTGGTCGCGGACAGATGGTTCCGGCCTTTGAAAAAGCTGCTTTTGAACTCGACAAGGGTGCCTATACCACGACTCCGGTTAAAACCCAGTTTGGCTACCATGTGATTTTGCAGGAAGACAAACGGGCCAAGGCACCGCCGTCCTATGCGCAAGCTGAACCTCAATTGCGCTCTGAATTGTCGCAGGCAGCGGGTGGATTTTATATGGGTGAATTGCGCAAGGCGGCAAAAATCGAAAAGTTCTTGCCAAAACCTCCAATGGCACCGGAAACCGGTACAAAAGCAAACTAAGGAACTTTTCCATGGCTGGTGATCTCCCTGTCTCGCCGCTCGCTCCCGCCGGTTTTCCGGACCTGCCGGTTGTCGCCGGCGTTTGGTTATCGACTGTCGCCACCGGTATCAAATACCAGGGGAGGCATGATCTTCTGGTTTGTGAAGTGGCTGAGGGGACAACCGTCGCCGGCACCTTTACCAAGTCCAAAACCTGCTCGGCACCGGTTGACTGGTGCAAAAAAGCTGCCGCAGGTGGTGAGGCCCGGGGGCTGATCGTCAATGCGGGAAACGCCAATGCGTTCACGGGTAAAGCCGGCGATCAGGTTGTCGAAACCTGTATTGCCGCCGTCGCCGATCAATTGGCATGCCGGCCAAGTCGGGTATTCTGCGCCTCAACCGGAGTGATTGGCGAACAATTACCGGCGGATAAAATTGTCTCTCAAATTGCCTCGGCATGGGGCAAGATGGCCGCCACCGATGCCGCCCAATGGCAACGCGCCGCCAACGCCATCATGACCACAGACACCTTTGCAAAAGGCGCTGGCCAAACCGTGAAAATAGGTGATGCCGACGTTCATATCGCCGGAATTGCCAAAGGATCGGGGATGATTGCACCGGATATGGCGACCATGTTGTCATTTGTCTTTACCGATGCCCGTTTGCCGGCATCGGTCATGCAAAACCTGCTGGGTCCCCTGGTCGATCAGAGTTTTAATTCAATTACCGTCGACAGTGATACTTCGACCAGTGATACGGTGCTGTTAATGGCGACCGGTGCGGCCGCCGGTCAACCGACCATTAAAAGCCATGATGACCCCCAATTGGACGGGTTTAAAGCGGCCCTGGATGCCATTTTTAAGGATTTGGCGCAACAGATTGTACGCGACGGAGAAGGTGCCTCGAAATTTATTTCGGTTCGCGTTGCGGGGGCGGAAAATGACCTTGCGGCGCGCCGCATAGCCCTGTCGATTGCCAATTCGCCGTTGGTAAAAACCGCCATCGCCGGTGAAGACGCCAATTGGGGGCGAATTGTCATGGCCGTCGGCAAAGCCGGTGAAATGGCGGACCGTGATAAATTGACCATTCGAATTGGTGGCCATGCGGTTGCTGAAAATGGCGTGGCTGTCGATGGCTTTAACGAAGCCCCGGTCGCCGCGCACATGAAAAACGACGAGATAGATATTAGTGTCGATGTGGGGATCGCGGCCGGCCAGGCGACGGTCTGGACCTGCGATCTGACTCATGGATACATTTCCATAAATGCCGACTATCGTTCCTGATCCGTCCGGCTGCTGGGGCGCACCTTTTCCAAATAAGAAAGGGCTCGCGTCGCTGCTGGTCGTTGCCGTCGCCCTGGTCGATACGGACAACCGGGTGCTTATTGCGCAACGCCCGGACGGCAAATCCATGGCCGGACTGTGGGAATTTCCCGGCGGTAAGGTGAACAGCGGAGAGTTGCCGGAATCGGCTTTGGTGCGCGAACTCAAAGAAGAACTGAACATCGATATTACGGAAAGTTGCCTGGCACCTCTGACCTTCGCCAGCCATGTCTATGAGGATTTTCATCTGCTCATGCCGCTCTATGCGTGCCGCATATGGCAAGGCGAATTAAAACCCATGGAAGGCCAGGTCGTGAAATGGGTACGCCCGGTGCGTCTCGGCGATTACCCCATGCCAGCGGCAGATATTCCCCTGGTCGCCATGCTCCGTGATTTTCTGTAGGCGCGGGCCCCGGTGTTCGAAAGCCTAACCGCCCTAAGCCCTGGTTTCTATCTTTTTGCTGGCGTCGCGGTGGTCTTCACCGGGGTATCCAAAAGTGGCTTTTCCGGCGGTGTCGGGGCCATCACTGTGGCCATTATGGCGGTTTTTATTTCGCCTTTTAAGGCCGCCGCAATTATGTTGCCGATCCTTTGTGTGATGGATTACCTGGGCCTTTGGGCGTACCGAAAAAAATGGGACAAGAATAATCTGCAGATCCTTCTGCCCGCCGGTATCGTTGGTATTTTGTTTGGCACACTGACCTTTCGGCTGGTCGATGAAAATACCGTTCGTCTGTTGCTTGGGTTGATAACGCTGATTTTTGCAAGCAGTTTTTTCATCAACAAAGGTGTGACCGGAAAACCGGTTAAACCCCATTGGCTCCTCGGTGCCCTGGCCGGCGCCGTTTCTGGATTTACGAGTTTTATCGCCCATGCCGGTGGGCCACCGGTTAAGTTTTATTTATTGCCGCAAAAAATGGACAAAACGTTATTTGTCGGAACCAATGTTGTTTTCTTTTTTACGATTAATCAATTTAAACTGCTGCCCTATGCCTGGTTGGGTCAGTTTTCTGTTGAAAACCTGATGGTTTCAGCCGTTCTGCTGCCGCTTGCACCGTTTGGCATTTGGCTCGGATTGAAGCTGCATGGCCTTGTCTCGCAAACCTTGTTTTACTGGATCAGCTATTCGATGATGATCATTGCTGGATGTAAACTGCTGTACGACGGATTGACGAAGGGCGGGTATCTTTAAACCAACCCCTTTATCTGGGAAGCGAAAGATGGGTCCTTTAAAAATTGCCATTTTGGCGCTATGTGGAACACTCGGGGCGCTCCAGGCGAACGCCCACGGCGTGCGCGCCACGACGGGCCAACTGACGCCTGCGGTAAAACAGAAGCCCTGGTGGGAGGTTTTCCTTTTTAGTGCGCAAGCGGCCGCGCAAATCACCATAAGTGAAGCCGATGGTTACCGGTATTTTAAGTCGGACAGTTTACCAAATCATAAAACCGGCGCGTTTCCGGGGCGCGGAAATCCCCATTCCATAAAATCCCATGAACGCGCTTACCGGGTCATTCTCAAACCGACGAGCCGCCCGAACAGAACCCCGGTGGGTCACAATCTATTTGGCATCGCCCTCAACGGTGTTGTTTTTGATGCGGCGACGGCGGAATACTGGAACCGCAACCGTAACTGGAACATCGAAGCGATTACCGGCGGTATCAACTTAGGCATCGACAGTTCCAATGCCCACGTCCAACCCGATGGCACCTACCACTACCACGGCATTCCCCACGGTTTATTAATCAAAGGACCGTATAAGCAAAAACCGGTGTTGTTGGGCTATGCGGCCGATGGGTTCCCGATTTACGGTCCCTACGGGTACCGTGACACCAACAATCCGGCCAGTCCATTGGTTGAGTTAAAACCCAGTTGGCGTACCAAATCGGGCACCCGCCCGGGTGGGCCGGGGGGGCGCTACAGCGGAAAATATACCGCCGATTGGGAGTACGTTGAAGGCACTGGCGACCTCGATGACTGCAACGGACGCAGGGCTGTAACGCCGGAATTTCCCAATGGAACCTACCACTATGTGATCACCAGGGACTTCCCCAATATCGGCCGTTGCTGGGCGGGGTTTCCCGACAATTCCTTCAAAAAACAACGGGGCGGCGGCCAAGCGGGCGGTCAAGGCGGCAGCCGGCCTTCTGACGGGGGGCAGCGACCCGGTGGTGGCCAGCGGCAAGGCGAAGCGGGCGAACCCCCGGCTGGCGGTCCGCCACAGGAAGCCCTCGACGTCTGCAAGGCGGCACGGCAAGGCGATCCGTGTCGCTTTAAGGGGCGCCGTGGCATCGTGGAAAGCCAATGTATGGAAATCCCTACGGGTGACATGGCCTGTGTGCCACCGCATATGATCAGAGACGGTGGCGGTCAAGGCGGTCCCGCAGGTGGTCGGCCAAAACAACGACGTTAATCTAACAATGAGAGGTGCACGAAACCATGTCAGAAAAAATTAAAACCGTCACTGCTGCCATGGTGATTATTGGCAATGAGGTGCTGTCGGGCCGAACCAAAGACGCCAATTTGAGCTTTTTGGGGACCGAACTGAACGAAATTGGCATCCGCATGATGGAAGCCCGTGTGGTCGCCGATATTGAGGACGAAATCGTTGGCGCGATAAATGCGCTGCGGGTCAAATATGATTACATTTTTACCACCGGTGGAATTGGTCCGACTCACGATGATATTACGTCGGCCTGCGTTGCCAAAGCTTTTGGTCTGGGCCACGGCAGGCACCCGCAAGCCGAGGCGATCCTGCTGGCCCATTACAAACCGGAAGACGTCACCCCGGCCCGCATGAAAATGTCGGAAACCCCCCATGGTGCCGAATTATTGCTGAACCCGGTCAGCAAGGCACCGGGATTTCGGGTGGAAAACGTTTATGTGTTGCCGGGGGTTCCCCATATCATGCGAGAAATATTTTCTGGCTTCAAACACCGGCTCAGCGGCGGTCAGCCCATGTGCTCGAAAAGCATAACGGCCTACGTTCCGGAAGGCCGCACGGGCGGCCCCCTATCTGACCTGCAGGACCGCCATGGGGATGTGGAAATCGGCAGTTATCCCTTTGCCCGAGACGGTAAATACGGGGCTTCCATTGTCATGCGCCATACCGACCCGGCACGGCTTGAGGCGGTCGCCCATGACGTGCGCCAGATGGTTCGCGACCTGGGTGGTGACCCCATAGACGACTAAGTCATGTCGTCTTGCATAGGAGCCACAAAAGGCCGGCAATGTGAGGCAGAGTCCCAAACAAAGGAGGCACATCGGCGGATGTTACGATGGGTGCGCTATTGAAGATTCGGTCCTCATACGGTGTCAGTCTTGGTTCGTTAAGCGGCCGACTGAGCCTCATTGTGCCGACTCTTTACGGCTGACGAGGTGATTAGATGCGGCGGCGGCGAGTAGCGTAGTGCCGATAACCAGCGTTTGGTAATAGGCAGGTACCAGGGTCAACATTCCAACGGTCAGCGCCATGATAATCAATGCGCCGATGAATGATCGCAGGACTCTGCCTTCACCTCCACTGAATGCCGTTCCGCCAAGGAGCACTACTAGGATGGCCGAAAGCTCCATGCCATCGCCTGAAAGGGGATCGCCCAGCGACATGAAACTCGAGCGGGCGATGCCCGCCAGCGCTGCGGCGACACCGACGACGGCATACAGAGAAAAGATGGTTTTTTTGGTGTTGATACCGGACAGTTTCGCGGCCATGGGATTGCCACCCGTTGCGGCTGCGTATTTGCCAAGTAAGGAGCGGTTCTGAACGATGACAAGGGCGAGCGTGACGACAACGGCAACCCAAAAGGCGGAAGAGAGCCCTAACAAAACGCCTTCTCTGCCATAAAAGTTGAACCATTCGGGCATCTTCAGGCCGCCCCCGGACTTGATTGCCGAAACCCCATCTTGCACGAGCAGCAGCGCGATACCTTTATAGAGACTGAGGGTGATTAGCGTTGCGATCACCGGTGTAATTTTGAGCCTGACGACCAGGAACCCGTTAAAGGCACCGAGCCCGAAACCAACCACGAGTGTGATGGCAAAGGCGGCAAAAAACGGGACGCCGTTAATCGCCAACAGGGCGTAGACCACGGCACTTAGACTCATCGTGCTGCCGACCGAAAGGTCAATGTAGCCCGAAACCATCAGCAAAGTGAAGGCGCCGGCAAGTGTCAGCAGCGGTGCAGATATCCGGAGGATATGAATGATATTTCGCTGGTTCAGGAAGTTGCCGCGCTCGAACAAATCGAACCTGTCAAGATTTGCAACACTCAATACGGTGACAACCAGCACAAGTACGAAGTAGATGTAATAGGTGCGCAGGAAGGCCGAAACCTTATTGCCGCGTGGGTTCGACGGATCAACGAAAGAAGAATGTTGCGACATCAAATTCACCGATTTCTTCGGGCGAGCGCCCAGGTTTGCGCGAGGATCGCCAGGAACACCGCAACCGCCTTGAGGATGTACTGCCAGTCTGGTGACAGGGTCATTCCGGTCGCGGCAGAAGTCACAACAGCAAGGATCAACGCACCGAAAAACATCCCCACCACGGAACCAAAACCGCCAGCGATAGCGACGCCACCCAGCAGGGCGATCACCAGCGCATCAAACTCCATCAACGTCCCGCGATTGGAGTATCCGGACTTGAACTCGGACGACAGAAGTATCCCTACGATCCCGGCGATTACCGAGCTGAACAAATAAAGAAAGGTGACATGCCTGGCTTTATCGATCCCGGATAACGTGGCCGCCACCGGGTTGGCGCCGATCCAATAGGTTAACCGACCAAACACCATCTTTCTTTCGATGAAGATGGCGACGACAAGCAGGACTCCCATTAAGACGACAGGGAGCTTAACCGAGGTCCCAAATGCCGTCAGATTGCCGAGCACACCGAACTCGACTGGCAGGTTCGTATTGCGCTGGGATCCTTGCGTAATGACTTGAGCGATGCCGCGCGCCACCATCATCGTTCCCAGGGTGACGATGATGGACGGAATGCGGAACCGAACAACAAAAAGCGCATTTAACCCACCGATCGCAAGAGCGCCGGTGATCGCACTAAGGACGGCCAGCCAATAAGGCAATCCGAGCCCGCTTGACAGGGCGTTGGCACCGCCCGTCGATTGCGCAAACCAGACCGAAAGAACGCCCGACAAGGCAACCACGCCTCCCACAGACAGGTCGAAATTCCCCGATACCAAGAGGAACGTTACGCCGACGCCAAGGGATATAACCGCCCAGTTATTGGTTACCAGATTGAGCAGGTTGAGCCATTGGAAAAAGTTTGGCACCAACAGGGAGGCGATCAGGAATAGACCAACGGCGACAGAGGCAACCAGCAAGGTGATATACACCTCGTCGCTCATACGGCGGTTTTGTATAAGCGCCCCGCCGGTCTTTTTGGAGCCCCTCATTGTGAAGTCCCTTCGCCGCCACCGGTTACAACGTTTAGGATGTGCGCAATATCGACATCGGAGTTATTTGTGACTTCAGACTTCAGAGAACCGGCGAACAAAAGGAAGATGCGATCGCAAATCCCAAGCACTTCGTCGAGCTCCGAAGAAAAGACTGCGACTGAGTTGCCCTCATCGGCCAGCGTCTTGATGATGTCGTAGATCTCTGTTTTGGCACCAACATCAACGCCACGCGTCGGCTCGTCGAGCAAAAGCAGGTTCGCTTTGGAAAACAGGCACTTTGCGAGAACAACTTTCTGTTGGTTTCCGCCGGATAATTTTTCCGTATGCTTATCGATGGAATCCGTTGCAATGCTGAGCTTGTCAACATATTCGATAGCCGCCGTTTGCTCTTCAGAAGCCCGAAATACACCACAATCCGACATTCGGCGCAAGTTCATGACCGGTATGTTTTCGCGGATCGAAAGGTTTGTAAAAAGGCCCTGTGTTCGGCGTTCTTCGGGAACCAGTGCGATTCCATTGGCGATCGCTTGTTTTGGCGAATTTCCGACCATTCGGCCTTTGAAGAGGATCGAACCTGCGATCTTATCAGCGCCGAACAGGGCGCGGGCGATCTCGGTTTTACCGGCACCGACAAGTCCATAGAAGCCGACGATTTCGCCTCGATTGATATGAAAGGAAACGTCCTTGAGCAGTTTGTTTGTTAATCCTTGTGCGTCGAGAACGACGTCGTCTGTGACTGTTGATCTCGGCGTATAGTCCTGAAATAGGTTGCGACCAATCATCATCTCGATCAACTCGGACCGTCCCGCGACGTCCGACAGGGGTTTTGTTGCGATATGTTTGCCGTCGCGCAGCACGGTTACGGCGTCACCCAGTTTAAGAATTTCGTCAAGTTTGTGCGAAATATAGATCACCGTTACGGCCGCTTCGCGCAACTGGTGAATGACACCAAACAGCCGCTCAACTTCTCGCTCAGACAATGCCGCTGTCGGCTCATCCATGATGATAACATTTGCGCCGGACGACGCGGCGCGCGCGATTTCGATAATCTGCTTCTGCGCAACGCTTAAGGACGAAACCCTGGCTGATGGATCAATTGAAGGTTCGATAGCTGCCAGGGTTTGAACCACTTTGTCATCGAGATCGGATTTAATTAAAAATCCAAACCGTGACCGCTCCATTCCGAGTGTGAGGTTGTCCAATACCGTTAGCTCGTCGACCACGTGCAGTTCCTGGAAGAGTGTGGCGATGCCACATTCCCGTGCATCGTGGGGGGTGTTGGGTTGATAAACGGATCCGTTCACCATCATGGACCCGCTGGTGGGGCGCAGTGCGCCGGTTAACATTTTAACGAGGGTCGATTTCCCGGCACCGTTTTCTCCAACCAGACAATGGACCGTACTGCTGTCGATTGAAAAGCTTACATTGTCGACGGCTCGTACGCCGGGATAATCTTTGGTTAAACCCTCGACGGCGAGAACGGCTGCTGGCGGCTGGTTTGTCAAACTGGTATCTCCTTCAACCCGGAACTCACCAACGAACAGGCTCGTTCGACGATACGTCTGAATTTGTGAGATTATGCAAATAGCGTCGGGCGGAGGACGAAAGATCTCCGCCCGATCACCATTGGCATAAACGGTGCTCGGCGATCCGGTCGGGAACGCTCCCTTCTGACCACCTGGCGGCGGTTTGTTTTATCCGCCGAACTGATCAGCGAGCCACGTCTTGGCCGTGTCCTTAGGCATTGACCAGTAGGAAACGGTGTAAGCCTTGTAGAAAAACTCCTTGGCAGGGGATGCATTTGCAGCAACACTGCCCTTAATGACGTCCATAATCAGATCAATGCGACCCCGTGCCGTCTCGACCGGAGGCAGACCCATCGAAACTTTGAGGCTTGAATTCGGGTCGTAGACTAGGTCGAACTCGACGGAGTCAAAGTCAACACTGGCGACGATTTCGGTCAAAGGTTTGCCGTTATCGAACCTGCCCCGACCCAGTTGAGATAGGCCAGCCATGGTGCCAACAGTCAGGTTCGATGCCTCGGAATAGATGAGGTTGACTTCAGGGCGCTGCGTCAACAGATCGACGATGATTTGTTTTGCCGCTTCCTGTCCCTTACTCGAATCCAGAGCGCCAAGGTTTTCGGCTTTCGGATCAACGGACAGGACACCTTTGGCAAACGGAGCCGTACGCCCGGAGTTGACTTCTGTGTGGTTCGGCCATCCTAGCTGGACCATGACAATGGGTTTATTTGGGTGGGCTTTTTTCCAGGCTTTTGCCATTTGCGCCCCCATTTCAAAAGACACGCCTGCCTCATCACTGCGCGCCGTCGGGATACCGGTGTCCGCAAGCGGGCTGAAGAACGATGTCATGGCAATCTTTTCGCCAAGGGCTTCTTTAACTCCTGGCTTTGCCGCTTCGGCATCCCAGATATGCAAGCTGGCACCGTCGAAGGCACCCGCAGCGACCTGATCGACATTCTGGGTCATTACCGCCGAGTCCGCTTTGCCGTCAAAGACAACAACTTCTGCGTCGTATTTCTCTTTCCCGTAACGTTTAGCTTCGACCGCTTGAGACTGGTGGAATACGTTCGACAGGTCGGATACGAAGAACGCGACCCGCTTGCCAGCCGCTTGGGCGGTTGTGGCACCCGTTGCCGCGACAATCAGCGACGAAACCAAAAGTCCCGTCAAAAACCTTTTTTTCCCTATTTTCATTGTACGTCCCTTCTTTGGTTGTTTACCGGGCCGGCCCACATGACCTGATGGCCCCTCTCGCACTGCAAACAGCGCCGATCAGTAAAATTAACGAACGATAACGAATGCAGTACCCAGCGTTAGATATCTCTTTCTGTAAATATTTGTCAATATAAAATACAGAAACTATCAGAAAAATTAAAATTTTGCGATCGTTCGACGGGATTTCCAGGGTGAATGCCCAAATACCATCCAATATTTCGTATTTTCGCAGGATATTCGTGGTTTTTGGCAGGGAATAGTCGCAATTTAGCCTGCCAGGTTGAATGGCATGTGATGATACCTGCAAGCTGGCCCGGTTAGTGTCGGGGGGGCTGTTGGCCCAACGGCTTTAGGGGGTAAGGGCCGGTCATTGCCCGGATTGACGGGTCGTGCCACGGACCGCACGTCGTCACAACGGTTATCAATAATCGTCGCACCTTGCGCGTACGCCGACGATCAAAAGGATTTTTTCTGACGGATTATTCGCCGGTATCTGCTACGCCCAGCATCCGGTCAACTGCCGTGCTCAGGTGAGCCCGCATGGCAATGCGGGCCCTGTCCGGATCTTGTCTGGCTATGGCATCATAGACTTTTTTGTGCTCAGCGACGACGATCGCGACGACGTTTTCATATTCATTACTGGAAAGTTTGGTCCACATAATCCATGAATTTTTAGCCGCTTCATTAACGGACTTGATGATATCGACGAACAGTGAATTTCGAGTGGCGTTCGCAATTGTTTCATGAAAAATCATGTCTGCGCGACTGACTTCCTGATTGGAAATCGATGCCGAGCGGGCCTGCAGATCAAGAGCCGACTTCATTTTTGCCAGTTCGTCCGAGCTGCGCCGGGCTGCCGCTAAGGCGGCGGCATCGCCTTCGAGGGCAATACGAAGTTCGTGACTTTTCAGCATTTGCGAAATCGCCCCTTCGCCCGGGTTTAAATTCATCAGATAGGTTGATGGCCGCCGCGAGACATAATTGCCGGACCCTTTGCGCGACACCAAAAGCCCATCGGCTTGCAGCCGGGACAGAGCCTGCCGAACTGTTGGCCGCGATACCTGGAACAGCCGTGCAAGTTCGTTTTCCGGCGGCAGTTTGACACCCGCGTCCAGTTGACCAGAGATCAATTTTTCCAGGATATTTTCGTACACATAATCCGATAAGTGGCGGGTATTTCGCTCGGGAACTGAGCCAAACTCGGATAGTTTTGGGCCAAAACCGAAACGATTACTGCTTTCAACGGGTTCGTTGGTCATATCAATTTCCGAGGGCCACGACGGGGCACACTGCATCCTTTAAAGGTCATTTATCGTGTCTTTTATACGAATAATTTTACAAATATATATTTTATTATGAAATTTCAACAATCAATATGAAAATAGTTGTAAAAAGCTGTATGTTAATATACAACATTTTACATTATCGTACAGATTTTATCATCTCAGTGGGCTGAACATTAATTGGTTAAGGACAAAAGACATGGCGAAAAAGAAACTGCGATCATCGGAATGGTTCGGTAGCCTTGACCGGGATGGATTCCTCAAACGGTCGTGGATGCGTAATCAAGGCACGCCCGATGAGGCTTTCGATGGGCGCCCGATCATTGGTATTTGTAACACGGCGTCCGAATTGTCCCCGTGTAACAGCCATTTGGGAGAATTTGCAGACAAAGTCAAACGCGGCGTTCTTGAGGCCGGTGGATACCCATTTGAATTTCCGGTCATGAGCGTCGGTGAGTCGGTCGTAAAACCGACCGCTATGTTATTCAGAAATTTAATAAGTATGGATGTCGAAGAATCAATTCGCGCCAATCCTTTGGACGGTGTTGTGCTGTTAGTTGGCTGTGACAAAACGACCCCGGCCCTGGTTATGGGGGCCGCGAGTTGCGATATCCCGACTATTGTCGTGTCCGGTGGGCCGATGTTAAACGGCCGGTTCAAGGGCGGAACCCTGGGTTCGGGTACCGACGTGTGGCGGTTCGCCGAAGAGGTCAAAGCCGGTGAAATATCTGTTGAGGAGTTCCTGTCGGCAGAAAGCGGTATGCATCGTTCAAACGGATCGTGCATGACGATGGGCACCGCTTCGTCAATGGCCTGTATGATGGAGGCCTTGGGCATCGCTCTGCCTGGAAACGGTACTATTCCCGCAGTTGATGCCCGCCGCAAAGTCCTCGCCCAGCATTCCGGTCGACGGATCGTCGAAATGGTCCATCAGGATATCAAACTGTCCGATATCCTGACTCGCGGTGCCTTTGAAAACGCGATCCGAACCATTGCCGCCATCGGCGGATCGACCAACGCTGTGATTCACCTGCAGGCCATCGCCAAACGCTTGGGCGTACCATTGTCGCTGGACGATTGGGACACTATAGGGCGCGACATTCCAACGATCGTTAATCTGATGCCCGCCGGCAAATATTTGATGGAAGATTTCCATTATGCCGGTGGCCTGCAGGTCGTCAACCAAGTGCTTTTAGCGCATCATAAATTGACTGGATACCTACCAACCGTGAACGGAAAAACCGTTTCTGAAAACTGTCAGAACGTAGTTAATTATGACGAGGATGTGATTCGACCATGGGACGCTGGTCTGACTGCTAACGGCGGCATCGCTGTTCTCAAGGGCAATCTGGCACCGAACGGCTGTGTCATTAAACCATCAGCAGCCTCGCCGGAACTGATGAACCATAAAGGCCGGGCTGTGGTTTTCGAGACCATCGAGGACTATCACGAAAAAATCGAAAATCCCGATTTAGATATTGATGAAAATTGTATCATGGTCCTGAAAAACTGTGGCCCACGCGGCTACCCGGGCATGCCGGAAGTCGGCAACATGGGATTGCCGCCAAAAATTTTAAAAACCGGCATCACTGATATGGTCCGGATTTCCGACGCGCGTATGAGTGGCACAGCTTATGGCACTGTCGTTTTGCATGTGGCCCCCGAAGCCGCCATCGGTGGGCCCCTTGCTTTGGTTGAAAACGGCGATGAAATCGAGATCAACCTGGATGAGCGACGCATTGAGTTGTTGATTTCCGACGATGAATTGGATGCCCGCAGGTCAAAATGGATTGCACCGCCACCGGTCATGGAAACCGGCTATCAAAGACTTTATCACAACCATGTGGAACAAGCAGATCAAGGTTGCGATTGGGATATTCTGGCGAGCAAACGGGGCGTCGCCGTAACCCGAGATTCTCACTAACAGTGGCGCAACTGAAACAAATAAATGAACCAAAGGATACACCAGGGATGGCCGAGGAAATAAATTTAACACAAACCGTTTACCCCAGCCTAGCAGGCCGCACCGTATTCATATCCGGTGGCGCTGCCGGCATCGGTTCCAGTATGGTTGCGCATTTCTGTGCGCAGAAATCGAAAGTCGCCTTTGTCGATATCAACGTCGAGGCCGCAGCGGAACTGGTAGAGGCCGTCACCGAACTCGGACACCCCGCGCCCAGATTTATCGAGTGTGACTTGCGGGATGTGGAAAAACTCCAGGCGACCGTTAAACAAGTCGGTGATGATTTGGGCAACATTTCGGTTCTTATCAACAGCGCTGCCCATGATGAGCGTCACGACATAGCCGAGGTAACCCTGGAATATTGGGAAGACCGGCTTGCGGTCAATATGCGGCATATTTTTTTCGCGACTCAGGCGGCGGCACCACAAATGGTTGAAGCGGGTGGTGGTTCGATCATCAGTTTTGGCTCCATTTCCTGGATGTCGGCACAGGAGGACCTGCCTGCCTACACGGCCGCCAAAGCCTCGGTCCACGGAATGACCAGGGGGTTTGCTCGCTACTACGGTAAACACGGCATTCGCGCAAATACGCTGGTGCCCGGCTGGATTTTTACGGAACGCCAAAAAAAGCTTTGGTACAACGATGAGGGTGAGCAGGTATTACAGATCAGGCAATGTATTAAGGATCACATTCAACCCTTCGAGGTCGCCCGTATGGCCCTTTTCCTCGGCGCTGACGATTCCAAAATGTGTACGGCGCAGAATTTTGTCGTCGATGCCGGTTGGACTTAACCGGGAACTGTGCCAGCAAACATCAATTGTTGAAAGACCACACCAAACGTTGGTTTTTTTTGGCCGAGTTGTGATCCCAATTGGCCTGGCGGGATGTGTCCACGCCACCTCAATCGGACGATTTTTCACTATCCAACGGCGGCGTGCTGTGTGAGTAACCGAACGTTTTGCATCGGTCAAGCCCCTTCCCGGGGTCAAATCCGTCCCGCCAGAGTCCCGGGGTGTATTTTATGGTTTTTATTTGGTAAACCGTCGTCTAACGTTTGAAGACAAAGTTTTCCATATCGACGCGTTCCTGCCAACCGGCCCGTTCGAGCTCCGGGTCCAGGTGTTCGTGTTGCGGGTAACCGACACAGAGATAAGCAACCAGGGCCCAATCGTCGGGCACATCTAACAAGGTGACGACCGCCTTGGGCTCGAGGATCGACACCCAGCCCACACCGACCCCATGGGCGCGGGCCGCCAACCACAATATATTAATGGCGGCAACCACCGAATAATGCAGGGTTTCGGGCATTGTTTTGCGACCCAACCCCTGCCCAAGTTCGGTTTCCCTGTCGACGAATACGGCCAATTGCACCGGCGCCTGATCCAGGCCGTCGAGTTTTAATTGGGCATATAATTTGGCCCGTTCTCCGGTATAATCGTTTAGGGCGTCGGCATTTGCCCGCTCGAATATGGCCCGGACCTGGGCCCGGCGCTCGAGGTTCTCGACCTTTACAAACCGCCAGGGTTGGCTGTTGCCAACCGATGGTGCCAGCGACGCCAGTTGCAGCAGATGGTCAAGCAATGGGTCGTCAACCGGAGTGTCTTTGAACCGCCGTACGTCGCGCCGCCAGCGGAACAGATCCGTCAGTTTGGACCTGAATGTGGCATCGAAATCGGGTGCCGACGGGTCGTTAGGATGGCTCATAGGAGAACCATAAACAGCGTTAACACATAGGGCCACATGGAATTTTCAAAAATCGCCCCGATCGGGTTTTTTGAGACTTGCGGGCAACCAGATCCCACGATAGGGTGCCGCCCGTGCGGGCGTGGTGGAATTGGTAGACACGCAAGACTTAAAATCTTGTTGCCTTTTGGCAGTGCCGGTTCAAGTCCGGCCGCCCGCACCAGCACATCGTTTTCGCCGCGTTTGGATAAATGATAGGCGATGGTGCAGCCAACGGCCCCCGCTCCAATAATCACGATCCTTGCCCGGTCCAGCACCCCTTACCTCCGTCTGATGATTAAACTTGTAATATCGTCATGTTGGTCGGCATCTCCAACAAATCCGTTAATCGCCAGCCCGACCTGATAAATCACCTGTTCCGCCGTTTCATTCGATATATCAGCCAAGCAGTCCGCTAACCGGCCTTCACCAAAAGCCCGCTGGTCGTTATCGAAGGCTTCTGTGACGCCATCAGTGAAAACAAACAAAAATTCGCCCGGTGCCAGTTCAACCTGTTCCTGCAAATATTCCAGTTCCGGGGCGACACCCAGCACCACGCCGTTACCGCCTTCCAATTCCACTGGCGTGGTTCCATTGCCGGCTTTGAACGGCAACTGGTGACCGCCATTGGTGTATGTAATGCGGTGTGTTTTCGGGTCAAGACGGCCGTAGAATACGGAAACGAACATGCCGGGAATGTGGTGATTGCACAGCAGTTCGTTAACCTGGGCGAGGCATTCAGCCGGGTTGGCAATACTTGCGGCGACCGAGTGGATAAGCGTACGAGCGACCGCCATATAAAAGGCCGCAGGTACTCCTTTACCCGATACATCAGCAACAACAAAACCGATGTCACCATTGTCGCAGGCAAAAACATCATAAAAATCACCGCCCATGACCCGTGCCGGCAACATATGAGCAGATATTTCATATCCTTC
Organism: Rhodospirillales bacterium; assembly: GCA_021775095.1. Lineage (GTDB taxonomy): Bacteria > Pseudomonadota > Alphaproteobacteria > Rhodospirillales > Casp-alpha2 > JABMNT01. The sequence continues at coordinate 19,945 of JAJFII010000096.1, read as the reverse complement.
AGTTGCTGGAAATTCGGTCGGCAGAATGCGCTGCTGTAAATCTGCGGCGATATCAATTTCTTTCCGCAATGCCGAATAGGCAGCGCTTTCTTTCCAGTTATTGCGGCGGCGTTCTACGGTTTCCAAAATGCGGCGAATGGTCGTCTCGAAGTCTTCGAAGACCAGCGGTTTGACCATAAAATCTACGGCACCTTCATTCATTGCCTGGCGAATCATTGCAATATCCTGGCCGGAAGCCAGCGCAATCCTGGGGACCCGAAAAGTCCGGTCCTTGATTTGATGAAATAAACTGACGCCACTAATCGGTTCCCGGTCGAGGGCAATGAGCGCCACATCGAATTCCGCACCTGATTGGATGATTTCCAGAGCTTCGTGGTCTGATTTTGCAAAAGCGCAGTCGGCGATGGTTTCACCGCCAAGGCGCCGGAAATACGCCTTCAGGACGTTTTCCGTTGTTGGGTCGTCATCAATGACAAAAACGCGGGTCATGGGGCGTTCAGTAAGCTCCCATGGGGACGCAGATGATCTTCCATAAAACCCGCTTCAAATAAAAGTGGTTTTAGGTGCTCTTGCAAAAACCCGTCAGCCTGTCCCGGGGGCTCGCCAATTGCCTGACACAAATTGCTGCGGCCCGATGTGCAGCGGTCACATGGCTTGCCTTTCGGTCTATAAAGCGGGATCAATTGATCGCCTTTTGTGACAAAAGTGAATGCTGGCCCGGTATCGACAACACCGCCAGCGCCTTCGTGCACAAAACGGCCGACAACAAACCTTCGGGGTCATCGCCGGAACGGGTAAATTCAGCCCTTTGGCAAATGCCGGCGGCCTTCAATTTTACTTGAACTTCGCCTCCGCGCTGACCGGCCACAGCTACGGTTTCGATACTTAGGGGCTCGCCCGCTTCAAAGGCCACAGCAGCTTTGGTTTTCATGATTAATTATTCCCCGGTTGATGGGTATTTGGGTTGGCAAAAGCCTAGGTTCAGGACCCCTTAATTTCATGCAATTCTGTTTGTCCGTAAGCTTACGAATACAAGAAAACAAGCGCAAGGACATGCTGGGCCTATTCGAGCCTTGTTTTCGCAGAAGGCGTGCGCTTACGGACAAACCCTTTGGGGCGGTGCGCTTTATCTCTCTGGCTTCGTTGAAAAAACTTGAAAACCGTAGGGTTTCCTGCGTCTTTCCGCCTAACCGATAAGATAAATCGCCTCCGCAGAATGGATCAAATTAAGGGGTCCTGACCCTTATGTATCGTGAATCTGTTACACATACCCCAGCCCCTCTCCTGGTAAAGAGTTGGGCTGGAGAGGTGCGCACCGGTCCGCAATAAGCCATTGGCGGGAACGGAAAACTTTATCCGACCCGAAAGCCTGGTTATGGCTGCCAAACCTAAAAAAGTTTATGCTTATTCGCCATCAACTATATGTGCTGAGATTGTATTCACCTGACAGTTTGAATTGGTTCGTTTTTTTTGAACAGAATGAGCGCGTCTGTTCAGGGACACGATCAACTCAGGCGACGCCTCCGCCGTCGCTATCGTCCGGTGTCGGCGGTAAATGGCTCAATTGTGATAACAGAGCGTCCAGCGCCTGCCTGTCGCCTTCCCGCCAATAGGTTTCGACGGCACTGGCGACAAGCGCTTGCAGCTGTGCCAGGGTTCGGTCGGAACCGCCCCCCGGCGGGACCGCATCGCTAAGCAGGGACCGTGCCGCAGCCACAACCGCCGCTGCTGGCTGTCGTTCAAAAACCTCTGGCGGGGCGGCCAGCTCGCTTGCTGCCACCGGGTCCTCCCATAGGGTCCACAGGCTGCCGACGAGAATGTCGTGGTAATTGAACAGCGGCCCGGGCTCCCACAAGATCGGATGATGGAAGGTGTTGATTGCGTGATGAAGGGTCGCCACGCTTCGGCCAAGCATGGGCGTTCCCTTGATTGAAACAGGGTCGGGGGTGTCGTCGCGGGCCATTGCCACGGCAATCCTGAGCGCGTCGATATCGGGCGATCCGGGCATCAGGTGCGCCAGATTGTCAGTCGCCACATCGACCACCGGAAGGTGCGGAAGGTTGGCGTCCAGCGTTGCGTAAACCGCTAATAACCCCAAGATCGGGTTCTCAAATTTCATATCCCACATCTGCCGCCTGAGACCGAGCGGCAGCGCCGTGGTGCCGGCCCTGGCGAGGGCGACCACTCGGTTTGTCGCTTCGGTGGTTGCTGAATAGGGATCGTAACCCTCATTGGGACGGTTGAGGAAGATGGTCCCGCCGGCAAGATCGACCTGGCTGACATAGGGCAGGAATAGATAGGTGCCCCAATCTGTGATCACGCTCAGGGGAAGAAGCTGGTGCCCCCATCGCAGGATATACAAACCCTCAGGCAGGGCTGCGGCGAAGGCCGCCCAGCCGTCCCCCTGGTTTTCCTCAATGACATTGGCATCAAATTCGGTGATCAGCTCACCGCCCCAGTGGCAAAGCGAAAGGCCGGAAAATAACGAACCCTCTGGCGGCGTGTTTTTATCACGCAGCCGGACAAACAGCATCAGACGGCACCGTCCGTCGGCACCGTCAAACAATGTATCTGCATTGCTTGAACTTGTCGTCGAGAAATGCCGCGCCGGTTCCGCATAATATTCGTGCATGCCCGTCGAACCGGGTGAGGGCATGGCCGAACGGGTACTGGCAATCGTTATCTCGTGCCAATGATCTTCGGCATGGCGGACCAACTGACGCGTTGTCGCGGTGCCGCGTGTCACTTGCACGTCGTAGAGCCCTTGTGCAAGGCGTGCATTATGCTGGTGCTCGGCATGATCCAAGGATGAATATTCAAATACTCTGTTTTTTCGTCCGTCCATGACGGCCACATCGCAATCGTCGACCGGTTGGCCATGCGGGTCGACAATTCGCAGACGCAGGAAGGGTTTTTCAGAGGGTGACATCGATCGTCTCGCCATCATAGGAAACTCGGATATTGGCAATGGTCGGCGGCCGGTCACTGGAAACCAGCGAGTACAGTCCCAGCGGTAACTGGAGCCTGTGCTGACTTGGGACCTGTCCGGCGTCGATTTGCCGTACCGGATTAAAATCTGTGTCCTGCACATGGACCGGCCGGGTTATGCCGGCCGAAAGCGTGATATTAACGGTTCCCTGTGGGGCACCGGTGGGCAGATCGACGATGACGACTTGCGATTCTGGAAGGGTGAAGTCGTTCAGATAACGCGGTTTTTGTCTCGAAATACTTGGCAGTTCGCCGTTCATGTAGGTCTTCAGGCTTTCCACCGTCACCAGTCCCTGCGGGTTCATGGCGGCACCCTTAAGGCCTTGGATCAAGACCTTGGTGAAATGGCCCTGCGGATTTGCCGCGCCGGTGTCCTCGAAGGCTTCGCTCATCGCCGATGTGGCGAAGGCGATGAACGAATTTGAGGTCTTGTTGGTCAGGGCCGGAGAATCGAGTGTCGGTCGAAATCCGGCGGCTTTCACAGCCTTGGTGCGACAGCAATCGAGAAACATCCAGGTTTCCTGAAAGTCCGTGCGCGTGCGCATATACTCGGCATATTCCATCGACGATAGGGCGCGATGGCGTTTGACCTTGGTCCATGACGGGAGGCAGAGTGCGTTGTCTTCCCGGAAACCGGCGCTATCGGTCTGGCCATGGCCACAAAAGAAAAAATAAAAGCGCCGTGCGCTGGTTCCGCTGCTGGTTTTTGCTTTCTCGATTACCGAAAGAAGCGCGTCGTCGACCGCGTACTGACTGGCATCCAAACGGCTATGGACGGGAAAACTCACAATGTTTGCGGAGGGCAGGTTGCCGCCGTCCCTATCTTCAAGCCAGTCGCGAATTGCGGCCACGTCATTGGCCGGCCCGGCAAGCGAATCCAACCCGTAGTGCGAGGGATCGTAGTCGGAGAAGCCGACAACCAGTGCGTAATCGTGGCTGCCCATTGTTCCCTCTCACTGACTTATAATATGGCTAAGACTGAGCAGCGTGTTTTGGTCGTTATCGAAATCCCCGTGTTTTAAGGACGTGGTTTGCATCCCCACCGGCGTCGTCTCGTCCGTCGGCGACAGGGCCTGGCGTTTAACGGTTGGGTCGCACAGCCAGTCGGTAATCTCCAGCAAAGGCGGCACGTCATAGGGCGCGCCGGCACTTTGATACCGTTGCATACCGAGAAGCGGTTTATCGACACCACTTGGTTCGAGCACGCCGGAAATGAAATACAACAGAGATCGTGTATAGATGTAGGGCATTAGGCGATCCTTGCGCTCCGCATTATCGCTCATCGTGAACATCCGGAATTTGCCAAAGCGGTCCTGATGATCCCACATCTCGGCCTTGAATAATTCGTGCGTACAGGCCGGAGCGAGAAACGAAACCGTTGTTGGTATGATCGACAACGCCGGGTCAGCGCTTACCGCACCAAGCATGTGACAGATGGCGATGGATCCCGCACTATGGCCAATCAAATGGAGATGAAAATCATCGTTTTCGCGCATGTGCTGGTTCAATTTATGAAGAAAATACGTGCCGGCGTGGCTGTCGGGGGTGACCGGCTCTCGGTTCGGTAACCACATATCGGACGCCGCTTGTTTCATGCCGTCCCAAACGAAGGCGCCCAGGTCGGCCAAATACAGGCCGCGCAGAACTTCCTCGACGATTGTCGGGTAGGCACCGTGGTCGGTGCCGTTGAGGAACCGTTTAAGGGTCCGGATAACGACCATGGCGATCTTCTTGGCAATTTGAATAGACGTCACCAGGCCCCGCGTGCCTGGTTGACGGGATTCCGCCGGGCTTGGGAAAAACTCTGTCGCCTCGGCGTTGACAAGCAAGTCTTGAAGTTCGAGGTCGGCCTCCATTTCTTCTTCCAATTGACCGGTCAGTTCATTTTCCAAAACGACCAGTTCGTCGTCGGTGATTGCACGGTCTATCACGGGGCCACTGCCGCGCCCGCCATCGCCGCTGACGGGAAACGTAAACCCCTCAAGCGGGTTGGCCTGGTCAAGTGCAACCAGAATAGTCGTCAATTCCGGTTCCTGGCCGCCGCCACGGGCACCGGCGTCTAAATTGTCAAAACCGAAAAGTTTCTTGATCGCATAGGCCAACAGTTTCTTGAACAGTTTGGTTTTGTGAATGCGCGCCAAGTTCCGTTGCAAAGTCTCAATGAGGCCGGTTTCCCAGACGAAGGTGACGGTATGGGCGTTCGGCAGGTTTAAGGCGTCTGCCATGGACTTGGCGGTATCCATGCCGCCAGTCTCCGATACAAGTCCGCCATGGAGATGAACAATCAGCTTTTGGCTTTGTCGATCTGTGAGTTCGACAAACAGATTGTCAATATCACCAGGCAACGTTTGATAATTGCCGCTTTCTCTGAATGTTCCGTAAGGACCGACGTTGATATAATTCAGCTTATCCGGTGCGACCATGACCTGCCCAATACTTCTATGGACCAGTGGAGAATATTAAGATACCAACTTTAAGAAGAAAATGATATCAAAAAACACGCATTACATAGGGCGCACGAATTTTCGTTAGGCTAACGATCAATCCGCAGCGGCTTGAGCTGCCCGAAAGTGCACCAATGATTGCCGCTAGGGTTAATACCTCTCCTTTAAAAAATTGGCTGCGAAGCGTCCCAGTATTTTGAGTTCAGATATCTAATGAAGTCATCATGGTGGGTTTCCAGGCATTGGCGCATGTTGGGGGTCGCCCGTCCAGCTGTCCATTTGCAGAGTTCGTAAATGCCCCTGGCCCGGTCAATGCCCTGTTGCGGGGCTGCGGGCCCCGCACGGTGGACGGCCCGTTGCCACAGGTCCTGGCGGGTTGAATTACTGGCTTTACCCCGTTCCGGGAGCCCGTTGATCACATCGCCCAGAACCCGGGCAGCAACGGTTCGGTCCGGATCGCTGTCCACATAGGACGAGCCGATTTGCCGCATGGAACTGCTGAGCATGGCAATTTCTGTTTTCGAATGAGGGTTTTTGTCAGTTGCCGAAGTCTCGGGCAATAGCACCACATGTTCTTTGACTTCGATTGAAACACTGACCAGGTTATGGGCCTGCAATGTGCTTTTGCGGACGAACATGCGCAGGGCCATGTGTTTGCGCCGAGATTCGAGGGCAAGGGATTGGCGCAGATCCAGCGCGATCCGGGTGCCATCGGCGGTCAGGCCAGCAACCTGAATTTCGCCGCTGCCCACCTGGTAGGGTGTGCCGCGTTCCGGCGATTGACGGTCCTGTTGCAAACAAAAAGTAGTGAAATCGGCGACACATCCGCCGGCCTCGCATTTGAGTTCAATGGGGCCGTTGGAGGCGACCAATCCCAGTGCCTGCGGGGCCGCATGGACAGTCGCAGGTACACCGGCAATCAGAAGTGACAGGAAAACCGGGATACTCAAATAACGAAATAGGCAGGTCATACGCAAATCCTTTCATCGGACAGGTGGACATAAACTATTCAATAGTCTGATTGTCGATATTAACCTGAATTGGTGATTTTGGCAAAAAAATGGAATACCCGTGCCGGCCAGGAGCGGTTAGGGGTGGTCCACGGGAAGGATGACGGACACGGTTGTGCCGCTGCCAACTTCACTGGAAATTTTAAGTTGACCGTGATGCAGGTCAATCAGCGATTTGACAATCGATAGGCCAAGGCCTGCGCCACCCTGTGCCAGGTGGGGGTCAGTTTCTCCGCGCACAAATGGCAGGGTTAAAGACTGTAATTTGTCGGCAGCGATGCCGTGGCCTGTGTCGCACACAGTCAACGTGTACTGGTTATCTGAAAGATGGTTTTCGACAGATATTGTGCCGCGGTCGGGGGTCGCCTGCACGGCATTGCTCAACAGGTTGAGGACAATTTGTTTCAGGCACCGCTGGTCGACAAATACCTGAGCTGTGTCATCAGGAAAATAGGATACGGACAGGTCAATATTTCGAGTTTCCGTGGTAACGATCATGTTCCGGCGGCATTCATCAATGATGTCAAAGAGCCGCGTTTGTTGTTTGTGTATCGATTTTCCGCCGGCTTCGACAGCCGACAGATCAAGGATATTATTCACAAGAGACAACAGATGGTTACTGCTGCGGCAGATGTCCTCGGCATAATCAACATATTTCGATTGTTGAATGGGACCCATATATTGGCTTGCAATGATTTGAGAAAACCCGAGGATTGCGTTAAGCGGGGTTCGCAGTTCGTGGCTCATGGCAGCCAGAAATTCCGATTTTGCCCGATTGGCTTTCTCCACCTGGTCAAGCGCCTGGCGCCGATCTTCTTCGGCCTGAACGCGCTCTGAAATATCCGTGTTCATGACCCCGACAGCGGTGACGGCGTCGTCTTGATCGATAACCGGAAAAACCTGGATGAGCGAGCTTAGTATTTTGCCGTCGGCGAGGGGGGTTTGCATTTCGAAGGCCACAGTTTCCCCGGTGCGGCTAACAAGGGTTTCCGAATTTTTCAGCAATTCGGCATGGGGCTTATCAAAAAGCGTGTGCAAATTGAGGTCGGCTAACTCATGGTTTTGCGGATTGAACCATTTGTTCCATTGGGCGTTGGCACTCAAAACCCGGCCAGACAGGTTTTTGATGAGGATTGCAGAAGGCGAGCTGTCAACAACCGAACGGAAACGCGCTTCAATTTCACGTCGTGCCATTTCTTCGGCCCGTCGCTCCGTCAAATCTCGAACCGTTCCGACAAATCGTTGTTTGACACCGATGTCGAGTTCATTTAACGACAATTCAACAGGGAAAATTGTACCATTCTTATGGATCGCCCGAATTTCCTGATAGCGCCGATTAAGAGTATTTTTCCGCCGGTCGCTAGTTTCACTTCGCGATTTTTTTCGCCGCTCAGCATATTCTGGCGTGGCAATTAGATCAGGCAGTTTTTTGCCTAAAATCTCGTCCAAAGAGTAACCAAACATTTGCAGAGCACAACTGTTGAAGGATTCGATAACGTTGTCTTCGTTAATGGTAAAAATGCCATCATTGACACTTTCAAGCAGGGTTCGGACGCGGCTCTCACTTGACCGCAGGGCATCCTCGACGCGCTTTTGATCTTCAATTTTTTCGACCAGTTCATCGGTTCGCAATTGAACTCTTCGCTCAAGTTCTTCGTTTTGCAGTAGGGTTCGTTGATGTGCCAGTTTTTGATCTGTTATGTCCTGTCTCAACAGAACCCAGCTATCGTCCATGGTTTTGAATTCACGGTAATTTAACCACCGTCCATTCGATGTTTCCAAATCGTAGGAGGCATCGGATCGGTGGTGGAATTCTAAGATGGACCGGACAAATTTTTTCTTGGACGTTTTTGGGGCTTTGAACATGGCGCTGGCGACGGCACTGTATACGGTTTCTTCAAACGAAACCCCGGGAACAATATTCGGGCGTACCTTTCCCTGGTGGTCCAATGTGTATTTTCGGTTGCAGAAGACGAGGATGTCATTTTTGTCGTACAGGGCCAGGGCTTGATCAATGTTTTCCAATCCCTGTTCCAGTAACCGTCGGGTCCGTTCGGCATTTATCCGCTCCGATAGGTCGGTAATTACGCCTGTGTAAAAGGTATTGCCGGAAATTTCGGCTTTGCTGAGCACCAGCTGGACAGGAAACAATGTGCCGTTTTTGTGCTGGCGGAAGACGTCTTTGCCGACACCTATCGACCCATCGTCGATGCTTGCCAAGAGTTCCTTTACACTCTCACCTGGTTTTAATTTGTCAGGAGACGGCGACAAAATAGAAATATTTGCACCAATAAATTCCTGCTCCGTGTAGCCAAACAACCGAAGTGCCGCTGGATTGGCCATTGTGATGGCTCCGCCGTCGTCAATGGAAATGACTCCGGTTGCGGTATTTTCAAAAATCGAGCGCAATTGGTGTTCTTTGTCGGCAAGCCTCGTCTCTGCGTCAATGCGCTGTCGGGTCTCGTGTACGGATTTCATCAAAGCGTGCACTATACTTGGAATTAATTCCAGATAGACGCTGGCATCGCCTTTTACCACATAGTTGGAAAATCCCATGGTAAAAGCTTGCACTGCCAGCTGTTCACTGCCTTCACCGGTAACCAGAAGCACGGGAAGGCTCGGCGTTATTTCCAACAGTTTGCGACCGACATCAATACCGGTCATATCCGTCAATTGATAATCGACAGCTACAACATCATGTTTTTTTGATTGGTATTTTTCCAATCCCTGCTGCCCTGTAGGGGCAATATCCACCGCATACCCTTTGGCTTCCATGGCGAGTTTAAAAAGCGCGCAAAGGGGCTGCTCATCTTCGATATACAAAAGGTGCACCTGGGACAGCGCCGCCATTTTTATGTGTAACCTTTGTTGCTAAGATAAAATCCGGGGTAATTACCGCTGTGCATAATAAACTGGTTACAATTGTATGTCATGCGTGGAGAATACCAAATTTATTGCGCTAATTAAAGGCAGTTGCCGAGAGATTAATGACGACGGGTATTTAAATATTTTTAGGGGATGTTTTGCATAAAACGAATAAAATTTCGTGGCCATATTCTACTTATTACACCTTTTATAAACCAAAATTTCACTGTTTACGACCGCAAGCAGCCACCGTAGGTAGGCGGGAGCGTGCATATCCAGGGTGGGCTGAAATTGGTTTTCCTTAAAAATCTAACCAACCTGAATAATTAATCAACCAAATTGTGTAATTTGGCGACTGCAATCCGGTCACCAAAAAGGGAAGGTTGTAAACATGTGTCGACGGAGCTGGACGTCGGGTCAGGACCCTAAATAGAACGCCGATCCCTGCAGGGAAAATAAACGCTCCCGGTACCTTCGAACGCACGTCGTCTGGTCCGATGGCCGGTTGTTCTATCGCTGTTCTGGATGCCGTTCGTGGATAATGGAGGGTTTATAAATTCAATGGTCTCGCTATACTCCCAACAAACGCCGTCGCACATAAAAAACGACTTACTGCACAGTGAATTGGGAATACCGTTAGTGGAAACTCTGTCGGGGAAGACATTTGAGGTACAAGTCCGCCAGGGTGCGCGATGGGAAACTATCGAAGTGCATCAGGCGCGAACCCCGGCAATTGAAAAGGCCGAAGAACTTGTTGACACGGGTAACTACGCCGCCGTTCAGGTGTTGTCGGACAGTGAGCGGTCCGGTACGGAAGTTATTTTCGAAAAAAATGTGGAGGCTGCTGACAGGCCGTTGGTTAAACTTGTGGCGCTCGATAGCGCCGCCGTCTGCGATAAAATAGAAGATTATTACCGGTTGGACGCACGAAAAACACTGGGTAAAATTCTCAGAAATCATCTTGATCGGGTTGGAATTTCGGCCTTGGAGTTTTTATTTGACCGCACGGAAATGAACTTGCTTGAGCGGAACGAAACTCTGTTTCCGCAGTTCATGCAGATTGCGGCGTCGGCTCAGGCCAAAAAACTCGGCGTAAAATCAACAGAGCGGGCGGAAGTTCTATATGCTGCGGTCGGCCAAATAAAAGATCGGGCACTGCAATACGGGAACGACGAGAAGGCGTTGTCGATCCTGAAAGACAAAGGGATTGATGCCCTGTTGCGATTTGTTCCGTCGCAGGGAACGACCGTGCAATCTTATGTCTATTCACGTTTTGCCCTTGCCTCTTTGCTTGCCCATGGGGGGGACTGGAATTCGAAAATCGAGATAATGGTGGAACTGGGCGCGGTTGATATATCTCCGGATGGCATTGCGTGTATAGACGAAGTTCTGGCGGAATTATTGGACGGCGCGGCGGCTGTTGGCGAGTTATTGGGCGGTCAGGCGGACGCATTCTCGGCTAATCGTTCGCTTATTCAACTTGCCGAGGGCAGTCACGAGCCGCCGCCCCATCCCATTTCATGTATCGTCGCTTTTAACGACCTCATGGGCCGGTATCGATTGCCGTTGACGCGCGAAGTTCTGTTCGACCGGGTCGGCAAATATTTGGCAGGGACCCGCAATTTAACGCGGGAAGGGCCAAGGGCAGAACGGGACGCCTTTATTAACCTGGTTCGCATACTGGGCGACGTTACCGGGTTTAAAGGCGGAGCAACAATATCCAGTGGGATCACTCAACGGGCCCGGATCGCGTTAGCCGACGGCGATGATTTGTCGTTCGAAGAAGCCCTGTCGAAGGTGATTGTCCTGCTGCCCAGTCGGGCTGCGCGCCTTGGACATTTGCTAGAGCTGTTGCAAAGCGATATCGGTAAACGCAATGAAAGTGCGGTTTTGGTGGTCATGGGCCATGTGGTCGGGCAAATGAAATCGCTGTCTTCCCTGATGCCTGAGGGCGCCTCCGACGAAGAAATTCAACAAGCGGTTATCGGACTTAAGGAAAAATTCAACTCGGAAGGCCTGCCTATTGCGTGGCGCCAAACGCTCACTCAAACCTTTGACAGTTTGATGGCGGGGCCAAAAACCCAAACCAATAGTCAGAATTCCTACAGGCCGCAAACGGAAGAGTATAAAAATATGGTCAAAAAATCGCCGGAACGAAAATCCATAGATCAAAATCAAGTGTTGTTTAATGAAGGCGATAGTGGTTCTGAGGCCTATTTGATATTGTCCGGGGAAGTCGAAATCTTTCGGCAACAGGGAAATCACGAAGAAATCATCGCGAAGGTCGGGCGCGGTGACATTATTGGTGAGATGTCACTCATCGATAATCAGCCGCGTATGGCTTCGGCACGGGTTCTGGAAGGCGGCAAAGTCACGATTATAGATCAGGATAATTTCAGCGCACGACTGGATAATCTGGAAAAAAATGATCGGGTGTTACGGCGTTTGATTGATGTGCTTGTCAACCGGATGCGGGGTGAGGGCCGGGCGATTACCTAGAGTCAGGACCTATTAATTTCATGCAATTCTATTTGTCTGTAAGCTTATGAATACAAGAAAACAAGCGCAAGGACATGCCAGGCATATTCGAGCCTTGTTTTCGCAGAAGGCGTGAGCTTCCTGGCAAACCCCTTGGGGCGGGGTGCTTTATCTCTCTGGCTTCGTTGAAAAAACTTGAAAACCATGAGGTTTCCTGCGCCTTTCCCCCTAACCGATAAGATAAATCACCTCCGCAGAATGGATGAAATTAATGGGTCCTGACCCTAAATCTTGGAGTTATATTTTATACCCGAACTTTACCCCCAGGGAAAATTGCTCCGCTCGGGCAGATTGCCGTCGGCGGGAAGTCGATCAGGATCAAGCGCTGCGAGGGTTTCGGCGATTCGCAAACCTTCGTTCCAGGACCTGATGTGATTTGCATAGGCCAGTGGTTTTAACTGGATCTGATTAATTCCCCAACCAACCGCAAACTGTATGCCCGAGGCTGCTGCCAATCCGTCGGAGCCGGGTGATGAAACCAGTCCGAGACTTAATTCTTCGGCGGTTTCTTTGGCCGCCCGAACCTGACTAACGGTGTGGGTCGGATTGCAATCGAACACCAGGGCATTGCCGACGGTATTCGCGGACACATCCCCGACTGGGTAAGCAACGGACATCAAAGGTTGGGACGCAATAATTTGGACGCGTTTACCAATTGCCCAGTTGAGTTTGGTAAATCCTTCCGGATCGTCGGCGGCAAAGGGGTTTTCGATTGCGATAATCGGATAACTGCTCACCCAATCGACGAGTTGACCCGATAACAGGTCCGTGGAAATGGCAGGTGCTGTCCTTTGTGGCCGGTAGCCGCTGTTTTCGGCAAACCGCGACGCCGCGATATTTATGGAAATGCCCATGTCTTCGTGCGGGCGAAGACCGGTTGTTTCAATCGCCCGGCACAACATCTGCAAATTTTCCTCATCTGACCGGCCCCGTGCGAAATCACCGTCGGCAATTTTATGCGCGACCTGCTGAGCCCACTGCAAAGCTTCGGCAAAGGAGCCGGCGCCGGCTGGGATGATGGAAAACTCATGGACATAGGTGTCGTTGTGTGGAACTTCCTTTGGGCTCCACAGGCCGAGGTTTGGTAGCGGTAGAATTTCGCCATCACTATGGCCGAGAAAGCTCCCCAAATACTGCCAAAGGGGAAGTTTTTCCGTGTCGGCCATGGCTGCTAGAATGGCTTTTGAAAGTGCGTTGACGGCGTAGGGTGACAAAGACACGTCCTGGCGAAGTGCACTGAGTTCGCCTAATCTCGAATCGACCGTTTCCTGAACCTCGGCCGACAGACCCTTTAGCGCCCTGTTCACATCCCGGTTTATCCAGTCAACACAAAGTTTCAGGTCGGTTGTCCGGGGCACATGGATTGTTGGTAGACGGCTTCGCGCTCGCCCCTGCGCGCCATATCGCAACCCGATCTCAACTTCGACGGTTTGATACCCGTTGGCGGCCCAAATTGTTCGTGCTTTTACGGATTTGATTTTGCTTTTATTCATAGGAATTCCTGAAAGGCACTACGGCAGGGTCGGGCGAAGGGGTGCTTAAAACATTCGGCTTTGTGATGGGCACTTTGATCTTGGTGGTCTTGAATAGCGCGAGATTTTCCACCTCGCGTTCGCAAAAAAAGGTTTATCGACGCCTTTTGATCCGTTGCCGCAAAAATCGCTTATGTCGAGGGGAAATATAATTGGACATATCCTGAAACATTTAGACATCAACTTGAATTCATAGGGATACAATTGGGTTGTAACGTACAGGGATTGAGTTGCTGCTTTCCCCCCAAGTTTGCAGTAACTTGTGTCAGGGGCTTGGCCCCCCTTGCTCCTGACAACCTCCCTGTGAAACTTGCCGGACTCAATTGAGTCCGGCTCATTTTTTGCCACTGGCGCGCCGTCCAGGCTGGAGTCAGCTATTTTATACTATACAATTTAAAATATGGAACAGGCTATTCATAGTGGCGGTGGATTTCAGATGTGGGTGGTCTTTGCCCTAATCATCGGCGGTCTGGCCTTTTACGTGCGTGAACGCGGTTCGATGGAACTCACATCCATTGGCATCGTCTGTTTTCTGCTTCTGTTTTTCCATTTTTTCCCGGTTTATGACAATGCGGGATCGGCCCGGCTGACACCAGTGCGTATATTGCAGGGATTTTCAAATCCAGCGCTCGTGGCGGTTTTGGCTTTGTTGGTTGTCGGTCAGGGCATGGTCCGAACGGGCGTGCTGGATCGCGGCGCTACTTTTCTGCTTTCAGTCACCCGTGGACATGGCGGGCTGACCGGTTCACTGACCGTATTGTTTGTCGTCGCAATCGTGATCAGTGCATTTATGAATAATATTCCGGTGGTTGTTATTTTTATCCCGATTATTCAGGCTCTGGCAACGCGCTTCAATCAACCGGCGTCCAAATTTCTCATACCCTTGAGTTATGCGGCGGTCCTTGGCGGGATGACGACGATCATCGGTTCCTCGACCAACCTGCTGGTGAATAGCGCACTCATTGAAATGGGTCAGACGCCCTTCGCGTTTTTTGATTTTACGGTGCCGGGCTCGGTTATGGCTGCGGTCGGTCTTGTTTATGTGATTTTTATCGTGCCAAAACTGTTGCCGGATCGCAGTGGCGCTGCCGAAACCTTTGGCGATGGCGGCGGCAAACAATTTATTGCCCACATGACGGTTTCTGCGAATTCTCCTCTTGTTGGCCAAGTTACGGTGGGCGGCTTGTTCGCAGGTCTGCCCAACAAAACCCTTCGCATGGTGCTGCGCGGCGATGCGGTATTCTTTCCGCCGTTTGAAGATTACCAGGCAACGTCCGGAGACGTTCTGGTTGTCGCTGCGACCCGTAAAGCCCTAACAGAAACCATGTCCAATGACCCCAACGCCCTGCATCCAGATTTGGGTACCATTGATGAACAAGAAGGCAGCGGTCTTGAGGCCAGACGCTGGCAGGCCGGTGAACAATCGCTTGCGGAAGTTATGGTTGCCCCCGGTTCCGGTTTTATTGGACTGTCCTTGCCGCAAATTGGATTTCGTTTTAAGACCCACTGCATCGTTGTCGGTATACAGCGACGTTCGCGGATGATCAGGTCACGCCTTACGGAAATCCGCCTGGAAGCCGGTGACGTGCTTCTGGTCCATGGCCAGCATGAGGATATTTCTCTGTTGCGTCGAAACCGCGATGTGGTTTTATTGGAGTGGTCTGCCGAAGAATTGCCGGCTTTGCGACGGGCGAAAAGAGCCGGAATTATATTCCTGGCGGTCATTGGCTCTGCTGCGTTCGGGTTCGTGCCGATTGTTGTCAGTGCCCTGTGTGGTGCCGCAGCGATGGTGATTGTCGGCGTGTTAAATGTCCGTCAGGCTTTTCAAGCGGTCGACCCGAAAATCGTCACAACCATCGCTGCGGCGTTGGCCCTGGGTGTCGCATTGCAGGAAACGGGCGGTGCTGCATATCTGGCGGACAAGATGTTGGCGTCTGTTGCCGGAGCTTCGCCCGCACTTATTTTGTCGTTATTTTTTCTGTTGGTTGCCGGTTTATCGAACGTCATCAGTACAAAAACTGCGGCGGTTCTGTTCACGCCCATTGCCGTTGATATGGCGATCCAACTGGGCGTTCCGATAACGCCCTTTGCCGTTGCTGTCATTTTTGCCGCTAATTGTTCTTTTGCCTCACCGCTCGGGTATCAAACGAATCTGCTGGTGATGGGGCCCGGGCACTATCGATTTTCCGACTTTTTCCGGGCCGGGCTGCCCTTAATCATATTGTTGTGGGTTGTTTTTTCCTTATTCGCGCCTTGGTATTATAACCTTTGAAAATCGGTCACGGGTTTTGATAGGTTTTCAGAAGCAAGCCGATGTCATTGATATCTAATATTTTGCTGGCGTAACCGGCCTCTGCAACAGCCCTTGGCATGCCCCAGACGGTGCTGGATTCGAAGTCCTGAACAACCACCTGGCCGCCCGCTTCAACAATGTTTTTACAACCGGTTTTCCCATCGGATCCCATCCCCGTAAGAATAACGGTACAGGCCCCGGACCCGTAAGCCTGGGCAATACTTTTGAGCATGGGATCGGCGCTGGGACGGCAATAGTTAACGGGCGAATTTTGGTCCAGTTTAATATGCACCTGTGAACCCCTTGCCTGGACCGTCATGTGATGGTCACCGGGCGCCAGGTAAATTCTGCCCCGATCGATCAGCTCACCATCGACCCCTTCTGTCACTCGTGTATTTGTTCGTTTGGACAAATTTCCGGCCAGGACACTGGTAAAAGTTGCCGGCATGTGTTGGGTGATCAGAATAGGAATAGGAAAATTTTGACCCAGTTTGCTGATCACTTTGTACAGGGCTTTCGGGCCACCCGTTGAACTCGCAATCGCGATTACCGTTGGTTTTTTAGCTGAGAAGGGGCGTAGGCTGGCCGGTTGGTCGGGCGGTGTCGGAACCAGTTCTTTCCGGTCGAAATGTCGGGTACCGTCGTCCCGTCGGGCCCTTGCCAGGACGCGTATTTGGGCAAGAAAATGGGCTTCATAATCCGCTTGGGACGCGGAATTGTTTTCCATAAAATCCAGCGGCAAATATTCGACGGCTCCATTATTTAAACCGTCCATGCTTCGTTCCCAATTAGAAGCCGAAGGAACAGAGGTCATGACAATTTTGGCGTTGCTATCGATCTTCAGCAGGCGGCGGACGCCAACCAAGGGGTCACTTTGTCCGGCGTCCCGATGATTACTTTGGGGGGTGCCAATATCAATGATGATTACGTCTGCGTGGCTGTTGCGGAGTTTTGTTACGCCGTCGACACTAAGGGCATAGGGTCCCAGGACTTCCATGTCGTCGGCATTGTCCAGAAACGTGACCACGTGATCGCGGGCAGGCCCGGGAGCTGCGACAATGAGAACCACGTTCTTTTTCTGGAGGACCACAGCTTCAGTTCTTTCCGTGTATATGTCGGGGCAATGTTGACACTCTTTATGCACAGGTTACGGCGAACCTTCAAATTCGACGATAGTCGATTACAGGTTCTTGACCAAGCAGCAATAGCGCCATATAAGCGCGGTGGGCCACATCTCCCCAACGAGGTGCGTCCCTTCTGCAAGGAAGGAGATTAAAATGACTAATCCTGCAAAACCGGCCCTTCGGCCGGATAATCCCTGTTTTTCATCTGGCCCCTGTGCCAAACGTCCAGGTTGGACTCCGGACGTTCTGCGAAATGCAGTTCTTGGCCGCTCCCATCGTGCAAAAGTTGGTAAAGATCGACTGAATGCCGTGATCGAACATTCGCGGCAAATTCTCGGTCTGCCGGATGACTATCTCATCGGAATTGTCCCTGCGTCGGATACCGGTGCCGTTGAAATGGCGTTGTGGTCGCTGCTTGGTCAGCGTGGCATTGATATGCTGGCGTGGGAAAGTTTTGGTACCGGCTGGGTCAGTGATGTCCGCAATCAATTAAAACTCGACAATGTGACTGAGCATTTTGCCGATTATGGGAAATTGCCCGATCTGTCGCTGGTGAATTTTAACCACGATGTGGTTTTCACCTGGAACGGTACAACCTCGGGTGTCCGGGTGCCCGATGGAACCTGGATCGATGGTGAACGCCGGGGATTGACCATTTGCGACGCGACGTCCGCTGCTTTTGCCATGGCCTTGCCGTGGGACAAACTCGACGTTGTTACCTATTCCTGGCAAAAAGTTCTGGGCGGCGAAGCTCAGCACGGCATGTTGGTCTTAAGTCCGCGCGCCGTTGAGCGTCTGGAAACCTATACACCGCAGTGGCCCCTGCCTAAAATATTCCGCCTGACGAAAGCCGGTAAATTGATGGCCGGCGTGTTTAAGGGCGAGACCATTAATACACCGTCCATGCTCGCCGTTGAGGATGCCCTTGATGGTCTGAAATGGGCCAGTTCCGTGGGCGGCCTGGCGGGGTTAATTGGCCGTGTCGATGCCAATGCCCTGGCCATCACCAACTGGGTCGACAGCAATCCGAATTTTGGCTTTTTGGCGGAGCTGCCGGAAACCCGATCGACGACATCGGTGTGTTTAAAAATCCTTGCCCCTTGGTTAACGGCCCTCTCCGATAAAGACCAGGATATCGCCGTACAGAAGTTGACCGCGCTTTTGGATGTGGAAGGTGTGGCATTCGATATCACCTCCTATCGGGATGCGCCGGCCGGATTGCGCATCTGGGCAGGCGCAACCATCGAAACCAAGGATCTTGTCACTCTGTTCCCCTGGATCGAGTGGGCGCTGGAAATCGTCCGGCAGGAAACCAGGGAAATAGCCGGGGAGAAACAAAATGCCTAAAGTTCTGATTTCCGACACAATGAGCCCGCTCGCTGAAAACTGTTTCAGGGCGCGGGGCATTGAGGTCGATGTCATAACCGGCCAAAGCCCGGAAGAATTAGCAGCGATCATCGGTGACTATGATGGCCTGGCGGTTCGTTCGGCAACCAAAGCCAAAGGCGACATTATCGCCAAAGCGGGAAAGCTGAAGGTCATTGGTCGTGCCGGTATTGGTGTCGACAATATTGATATTGCTGCGGCCACGGAAAAAGGCATCGTGGTTATGAACACGCCGTTCGGCAATTCTGTGACAACGGCCGAACATGCCATATCCATGATGCTGGCCCTGGCCCGCGATATTCCACAGGCAAACGCGTCGACCCATGCCGGCAAATGGGAAAAGTCGCGTTTTATGGGAATTGAAATCACCGGCAAGACCGTCGGAGTCATCGGATGCGGTAATATCGGATCGATCTTTGCCGACCGGGCGATTGGCCTGAAAATGAAAGTTATCGGTTATGACCCGTACCTGACGCCGGAACGGGCGCAGGATCTGGGTATTGAAAAGGTTGATCTGGACGACTTGTTGGGCCGCGCGGATTTTATCACCCTGCACACACCGATGACCGACGCCACCAAAAACATCATCAGAGCAGAAAATATTACTAAGATGAAAGACGGCGTGCGGCTCATCAACTGTGCCCGGGGTGGCCTGGTCGTTGAAGCGGACTTAAAAGCCGCATTGGAATCCGGCAAAATAGCCGGTGCAGCCCTCGACGTGTTATCGAACGAACCGGCCACTGAGAACATTCTGTTTGGCATGGAAAATGTCATTTTAACACCGCACTTAGGTGCCGCAACAACCGAAGCTCAGGAGAAGGTGGCCGAACAAGTGGCCGAACAAATGGCCGACTATTTACTGACAGGCGCAGTAACCAATGCCTTAAACATGGCGTCGGTGAGCGCCGAAGAAGCGCCCCGTCTGATGCCCTATATGAAACTTGCTGAACAGTTGGGAAGTTTTGCCGGTCAGGCAACCCAGACAGCCTATCAGGAAATCACCATCGAATATGAAGGCGATGTGTCTGAGTTGAATGTCAAACCGCTGACCGCCGCCGTTTTGCAGGGGCTTCTGGCACCCTTGATGGAAGGGGTTAATATGGTTTCGGCACCGGTCATCGCCAAACAGCGAAACATTAAAATCAGCGAAGTGACCAGCCAAAATAGCGGCGCTTACCATACCTTGATCAAACTGACCGTTCGAACGGAAAGCCAGACCCGAACCGTGTCGGGGACATTGTTTAAGGGCACTGAACCCCGCCTGGTTGAAATCAAGGGAATCGCCATTGATGCCAATCTGGGTCCCAATATGTTGTATATTACCAACCGCGATAAACCCGGATTTATCGGCAACCTGGGCACCGTATTGGGCGATGCCGGCGTTAATATTGCGACCTTCAGCCTGGGTCGGGCTAGCGAAGGCGGCGACGCCATTGCACTCATTGAAATCGACGGCACACCGGCGAAAGAAGTGATCGACCGGGTCTGTGGCCTGGAGCACGTGGTGATGGTCAAGGCCATGCGTTTCTAGGGACAGGACCCATTAATTTCATCCATTCTGCGGAGGCGATTTATCTTATCGGTTAGGCGGAAAGACGCAGGAAACCCCACGGTTTTCAAGTTTTTTCAACGAAGCCAGAGTGATAAAGCGCCCCGCCCTTCGGGGTTTGTCCGTAAGCTCACGCCTTGTGCGAAAACAAGGCTCGAATAGGTCCAGCATGTCCTTGCGCTTGTTTTCTTGTATTCGTAAGTTTACGGACAAACA
>JAJFII010000095.1 GCA_021775095.1 Rhodospirillales bacterium | reverse complement strand
CTGTTGCCCCCTCCCAATCAGGCGCTCTAGCAAGCCATCCAGAACCTAAGACACACGAAGAAATGCAAGATTTCCTAGCCGACTACATGCCTATGAAGTTTGGTACGCCTTTGACTAACAAGTTAAATAAAGTTGATAGTGAAGGGCGGCATTACTGGGAAAGAGAGGAGACTAAGGACAAACCCTTTGTCATTGCTGTTGCCGATTTTCACAAACAGGCAGAGAAGCACCAACTAGGTTCGATGACATACACCCATTCGGCGCTCTGGCCCTATCTTTACGGACATCGCGTTAATTGGGAAATTGTTGACGGAGAACTAAAAACTTCGGCTGTTGAGAACCCCTTACACAAGTTCGGCGAGAAAGAAGTTCCCTCCGGGTTTTTTGATCTGCCCGGTGCTGAAAACATTTCCGCTGTCTTATTTTCAAACGCAGGAACTATTGCCAAGTTTGACCGAATAGGCGTTACCGCTGGCTTTGCAGCTCCCAATCATAAATACTTCCGCTTTGGATATCGATTTAACCCGGATCCAAATGCAACAAGTGGAATTCCGTTTTCTGAGGATGTTTCAGATCCAAGCTATGAAGAAGGCTGGTCTGACGAACTCCAAATTTTCCACAATCCAAACGCACGTATCCCTCTTTCCCACGATTGGCTTTCGGGGTTGGCGCAGTTCTATTTTGATTCATCTGGCCAACAGTTTTCTTTGATTCCAGATCATCACATATGGTCGTCAGGCACGATGTTAATGCAAGTCAAAGATGGTAACGAATAAGGTATTTCATGGGGCAAGCGAAGCAAAAGATCAATAAGTTAAAGCATTTTTTGAGTTCTCTTGACGCGGAAGAGCGGACTGTATTTGACCTCTCGCAGAGACTGTTACAGAGATTTATTAATCCTGTGAAGCTGAGGGGAGCTTGCTACCGAAATTCTATATTAATGAAAGTTATCTTGGAAAAAGAATATTCTATTAATTCTGACGTTGTGCTTGGCTATGTAAACGACGGAGACGATATATATATTTCTCACGCTTGGCTTGAAACAAACGGGAAGAAGACGGATTTGATGATAGAACGTCCTTTGCATGATGTTGGGCGCGGGCCAACCATTATTTTAGATCACATATTTAAAGGGAATAGCGATGTCATCTATACCTATCACTTGGAAAAGCCTCCTGAAGCGCTAGAAGCGGAAGAACAAATGCGTCAAGTTCCTGAAATACGCACTCTCCTGGAACAAAAAGAAACAGAACATGCCAGAATTGCTAAAGCACTCTCCTCAGCAGAGGAAATGGATGCATTTCTTGATGAGGCAGCGGTTATGGGGCGGGACGGGTTCACTTATCAAAGAGTGCTTCAAACCATAGGCAAATGACCATTTCCTACCTAACGTGATTTTGAGCACCCTTCGGGTCGTGCGCTCGTAAACCGAGCCACCGTGGACGTCTCGGCCATCCGGCTTTGATCCCTTACGCAAGACTTAGGGGCCAGCCCCTCAGCGCACTTCGTAAAAAATAGACGGTCTCCCGAGGCTCGGTTGCTGCGCGCCCTGCGCCCGCCGTCGATTTTTTCCTCCGGTTGCACACCCCGTTTTCGCCAAAGGGCAAGGTTGCATACGCGCAACCTCTACCTAACGGAGACGAGGGAAATGACCATAAAATTACATGCACAGCCTTACGACATTTCAGCGACAGGCTTTTATTTCGAGACAGTAGAGCAATACGAACAGCTCGCAGCCAATGCCGTGAACGATTTCGGCCAGCCGGTCGAAGAATTCGAAATTCAGTTCATTGATGGTGAACGGATTGATTGCGAACTCGCTAGTGCGTGGGAAATCAATCAGGCCAACTTTGCGGCGTTTCTAGACGCGACTGAGGGCTGGGACGACGAACGCAAGCACCATTATATCATCGCAGTAGGCGAATGCGGCTACGGCCATTTCGACGTGGTAGACACTCCCGATAGTATCGAGATCGATCTGTATCCCGTTGACAGCTTGCGCGAATTGGCGGAGCAGTTTGTCGAGGAAGGGCTATACGGAGCAATTCCTGAAAGCTTACAATTCTATATCGACTACGAGGCCATCGCTCGCGATCTGGCAATCGATTACTCCGAAACACATATTGCTGGTAAGGATTTTGTTTATGCCTGTCGATAATCGCTACCGCTCCAAGCTAGGCCCATCGCGCGATCGTGAGCGACGGCGGGGCCGTTCTTCGCTTTGGCGCTTTTCCTTGAAGCTTTCGCGGCGCGCGGCGCGTTCCGAATCTGCATCGGATTCCATGTTCTGAAAAACCTTGGCGTCCTTGCTAAGTTCACGGGTAACGGTTTTATTCGTTTCGCGCTGATCCGCGCGTTCCTTGACCACATCCCGCCGTCTAGTGAGTTGGGCGGCAGTTAGCCTGTCGCGTTCCCCTTTGTCTCGCTGGAGAGCTGTTTCCGCTTCCTCTGCGTTGCGTTCCAATGTGCGTTTGCGCTCGCCGCGCAATAGATCCCAAAGGCCAATGAAACCACCTCTAAGGCGGTTGTGGCGCTCTTGCTCTTCGGCTTCATGGCGAAGACGTGCCGCCTCCTGAAACGCTTCACGCTGGCCTTTCTGGCGTTCTTTGAGCGCCGTGCGTTTGGCTTCTGCTTCTCTGCGTTCCCGTTCTTCCTTCTCCGCAACCTCGCGTTTGAAATTTTCCATCTTGGTTTGCATGGCACGGGCAATTTCTTGTTTCGCGTCGGCAATTGAGGGCAAATTCTCGATATCACCCAGCCGTTCACGCACTTCCTTGGTTTTGATGCCGACACGCTTGGCGATATTGTGAACTTTACCATACACATCCACGGCCACATAACCGCGCTTATCTCCCCGCGCGAGCCAATAGCCGCGCTCTTGCAGGGCATGAGTGAAAGCGGCTTTGGAATCCGAAATCGCCCATGCGTCTTGAAACGCGGTTTTGATAGCACGCGGGTCTTGCCTGATGCGCTTTGCTTGTTGCCATTCGGCGAGCGAAAAATTGCGCGGATCGCGCTCACCGCTTACCGCAAGGCCACGTGGCATTTTCCAGCCATGTTCGAGGTACAGATCGCGCGATACATCCTGCATCTTGCGCTTGGAATGCGAGAGCGGGATTGCTTTCATTTCCTCAACATTGATCCGACTCCACACCGCATGGGCGTGACGACGCACTTCGCCATCATCGCCGCGCTTTTCATGGAACACGATGGCGCGCGGCTGTCCGGTGAGGCCAAGCTTGGTCTCAGCGCCATTAATAGCCGTCATGAAGGCCTGATTGGATACATCCGCGCCCTTGGGCGGATTGAAGCTCAGCGAAAACAGGAACTGTTTGCACTTGGTTCCCCGACTGATGGCATAGCTTTCCTGAAACGCGCCGTCGAGATCGTCTGCGACAAAGCCGCGAAGTTCCGCCACTTCGACACGCTCGTTTTCCAGTTTCAGTAAGTGACGGGCGAGATCGCGCGCGCCGCCGCGCTGATTGCCAACAAGGATCATTGGTCGTTCCCCGTTTTCAATCCGAGCGCTTGAACCAACATGCCCCGCATTTTTTGAACATCGGCACATGCCTCCGTAAGAGCCTCTCGCTGTTCTTTCTTCAGTTCGACACGTCCAGCCTCTACGGCCACAGCCAGCATGAACAGGCAGGAAATCTGTTCTGATTTGCCGAGCATGCCTAGCATTTTTCCCAGCAAGGCATAGTCGATGGAGGGGGCACGAGATGGCTTGCGGCGGGTCTCCGCGTCGCCCAACAATTTTGAGCGTATATAAGCCCCAAGCGGCTTGTTTCCCGCCTTGCGCTTCAGGAAAGCCCGTTCGTCAACGCTCAAGCGAATTGAGAACGGCGCTGGCCGTTTGTCGGTACGCGCGGTTTTATTGAAAGTGTGTTTTGCGGAAGAATTCATGGCGATGGCTCCTCCCATTCGATAGGAGCAGCTTCATCTAACGCCTTTAGCTGGTGCTCCCAATCTGCTAATTCTTGAAAGACGGAGTTTAAAGTTTCTCCCTCAGTCTCCGCCATAATCTTTTGTGCTATCGGAGTTAGGGCCTGCTTGGGTACCTGGTACCGAGTTCCAACTTCGTTCCTCACTCACTGGCAATTTTCTCCCATTAAGCTACTGATAACAAACAATAATATTTGACACTATTTTCGCCAACCCATATTTTTACCCATACTACTGCCGATTCTTGGGCCTCAATCCGCTTCAGTTTCAGCTCTCTCCCGTAGCAGCCGCTTAACATTACGCCAGACACTCAGCGCATATAGGTCATTCTTTTTCTGAGCGTCAACGGCTTCCTCAGCAGCGGCGGCAAGGGCCGCCTCGGGGCTTCCGTGTTCGAGTATTAGGTGCGTGGAGATTTCTTGAGGATCGTCATTCATTTCGATTGTGGTGCTCAAACCTATTCTCTTCCATCAGGATCTGGACCGACATTTTTTGCCTCCTCAGTATCCATATTATCCGGATCTATTGTTGGCGTATGGTGCCGGTCGTGGGTGGCTTGGGCCAGCTCACTTGCAGTTGGGTGGAACAAGCGCCGGACACTTCCAAAGATGCGTTTAAGTAAACCAGAAAACCCTGATAATTTATTCACTGTATAATTCCTGACGTCGAGAACCAAGCGACGTTTATGATACCCTCAATAACCACTCTCAGTCCATGAGATGGGTCAATGGGCAATTTTTCCTTTGTCGCCCCTACGGCTCAACAAACGCCCGCCGTGCATATCACGCCCAAGCCCTCGCCCTTTTTTATACGATTAAATGCAATGCTTTACGCTGTATGTTCCGTAGGGAATTGACAATCCGACCGCAACCCTTTTTTGTCAATAGACCAGGTTGCGCTGATGACGGCCTTCCAGTTATTGCCTGCGCTCCCTTCATATTCCCATACTCGTCAACAAAACCGATAAGAAAATGGAATCACGATCATCACAAATACTGCAACTGCTTTTATAAACAAAATCTGCCAATACCGGACATCATCGTTCACCTGATTTATCGGCCGAACCGATTATTGCTCAAATTCAACAGTCGCCGACGAATACATGGTCATTTCATTTAGATCGTTTTTGGTTATTGTGGAATAATTTAAGATACAAACCTAAACCCGACATATTGGTGACAGTGCAATGCGTAAAGACACAAATGAACGGAAATTAAATGCGCTGCGTTTAAAATTTTCCGATGGGCTGAGCGGTCGGTTGAGCGAGGTTGATAGTCAATTCAATATGCTCCAATCCAGTCAAAATAAAAAATCCTCTACCAGTGCACTCGCCGAACTGGCTGGCTGCACCCATCAGTTATCGGGTACAGCCGGCAGCTTTTCCTTTTGGAATATACACAACGCCGCGCGAAAAATAGAACTTAACTGCACGGAATTATTAGGCTTGAAAGCGAGTCCGTCATCGCTCGAAATTCAGGAACTGGAAGAATTGATACTCAACCTCAAAGCGGAGGCAAAGCACGATCTAACGATTTCGGCAGAAATTCAATTGATCGACCAACACCTAACGGAAGTGACTCATATCGGCGACCCCGAAAAGCCAATTATTCTTGTTGAAGACGACCCGGATCATGCAGAAGCCATGAAAGTAAAACTCATGAACTTCGGGTTTTTCGTGGAATGTGTAAATGACCCTGAGTTAGTTAACAACCTCACGACCAAGTTCGACCCAATTGCCATAATTATGGATATTATGATTGGCAGCGATTTAGACGCGGGGCTACGCTACGTACAAAAAGTGAAAAAAGAAGGGGTGTTGGATTGTCCATTCATTTTTGTAACAGCCCGCAACGATATAGAAGCGCGCATCAATGCGGTGAGCAGTGGCGCTGATGGCTACCTGGTAAAGCCAGTTAATATTGTCGATTTAGTCGAAACGATTGATCGGCTAACTGAGGAAAAAGATCAGCAGGAATATGATCGCCCAATCCAGATAATGATTATTGACGATGAAGTTGATGAGAATTCAGATTACCTACAACATCTGTGTGGCCAAAATATCATATGTCGAATTGTCCCAGACTATCGGCAAGTAATGACGGTGCTGGAAGAGTATCAACCCGAAGTTATTATTATTGGGTCGCAAGAGGACACTTATACTGGACAGGAGATCGCTGCGTCCATAAGGCAAATTAACGACGATTTTGCAAGAATTCCCGTTATTTTTATCTCTGACAACAAAAAGGAAATGGAAAAATCTCTCAGAGTGCGCTCTCACGGAGATGATCTCTTTGAAAGACCTGTTGACCCTGACCTTCTTCTGTCGTCAATCCTGGCGCGTGCTCATCGGTTACGGGCATTGCGAAAAATCATCAAACAGCGACGGACAAGCGAGCAGCGATTCCAGGCTGTCTCAGAAATGGTTAGCGACGCGATCATTGCAACCGATGAACATGGATATTTGATTTATTGGAACCGCGGCGCTGCACATATGTTTGGGTGGAGCTCGTCGGAGATCCTCGGAACGTCAGTTTCTAAAATCATACCGAGCATATCAGTCCTGGACGGCTCAATTGAGGGCACTTGGGTTTCAAAAAACAACGATATATTTGATCATCCAATTGAATTGATCGGTTTGACCAAAAATGATGAAAAAATCACAATTGAATTATCTGTCGCAGAGTGGATGGGCAAAAACCGAAATTACTTCGGTGCAATTGTACGAGATATTAGTGAGCGCAAAAGGATCGAAAAGGCCCTCGAGCAAAATCGAAAAGAATTGGCGGACAGAACAAAAATACTGGAAACCATACTGAGTTCTATCGATGAGGGATTTGCTGTTTGGGACAAAGATCATCGGCTTGTGGCCTGGAGCCATCAATGCTTGAGTTACTGGTACGATCCCCCGCAGTCTGTTTTGTCTGAACGATCGCCGATGATTAATCTGCTTAAACATCTGGCGAGAAAGGGAGTATTTGGAGAAGGAGATATTGATCAAATTGCTGAACGTGAAAAATTGAGAATAATTGCAGAGGGGACAAAATACGAAGAAGAAATTACTCTCTTGGATGGACGAAAGGCCCATTTTCGCCGTTTCCCACTTCCAGATGGCGGGCGGGTAACAAAATATACGGACGTCACAAATCTGAGGGTTGCTGAAAGTGAATTACGTACTGCGCGTGACGATGCCGAAGCCGCGAGCGTCGCCAAATCGAATTTTCTTGCTACAATGAGCCATGAATTACGAACGCCATTAACCTCTTCCATAGGAAGTCTCGGGTTATTAAATTCTATGCTGACTGGCGATTTTCCCGAGGAAAAAAAAGAACTTGTTGAAATTGCTCTACGAAACAATCAATCATTGCTTCGCTTGGTAAATGAATTGCTCGACTTCGAAAAAACGCTTTCTGGAATCTTAGATGTTGAGACGAGCCGCCACGATATCTCCTCCCTGACGTCCAACGCTGTGAAAAACGCTCTTGGATATGCGCGAACGCGAATGGTCAACTTTGTTTACAATCGTAATTCTGCTCCGCTTTATGCCGATATTAATGAACATCATTTTGAGCAGGTATTGAACAATTTGCTTTCAAATGCGGCCAAATTCTCAAGTTCCGGTAGTGACATAGAAATATCCGTCGAAAAAAATAGGGAGTTTGTTTTTGTTCGGGTCAAGGACTTCGGAGTTGGAATTCCAGACGGATTTAAAGGGAAAATTTTTGAACAATTTACGCAAGTTGATTCTTCGTCATCACGCAATCATCCCGGTACGGGGCTCGGTCTTTCTATTAGCAAAGCCTTGACAGAAGCTATGGGAGGAACACTAGAATTTGACTCTGAAGTGAATGTTGGCACGACATTCGTCATCACTTTTCCTGCTTCGGAATGATCGTTTTGAGTCAAGAACCGCGTTTTTTAGAAACCTAACCTGGGGTTCGTTAATCCCCCAAATATTGGCCAGCTCATTTCCCGATCCTCTGTGATGGGATGTGATTGTAAAAAAATTTCATAATCCGGAGACGGAATTGATGGGAACTGTCTCATAACAATGTCTGCAAAGAGGAAATATTGAGTAAAAGCGGTTATGATAGAGGGCTGTTCGCCGAAAGTTCTTAGGGTCAGGACCCATTAATTTCATGCAATTCTGTTTGTCCGTAAGCTTACGAATACAAGAAAACAAGCGCAAGGACATGCTGGGCATATTCGAGCCTTGTTTTCGCAGAAGGCGTGAGCTTACGGACAAACCCCGAGGG
>JAJFII010000094.1 GCA_021775095.1 Rhodospirillales bacterium | reverse complement strand
TGGAGGCTCTATTTCAAGTGTTTTTCTTCACCCATCTCTACCCAGAAATATTTTCAGTGGACTTTTTTTGACCCTGCTGTTTTTGTTGGATGACTGCAAATCCTCGTCAATGATCCAGGCCCAATGCTGATCGGCGGTGTTCTCAAAGCGGCTCAGGGTCGATGGGCGGGCCCGCCCGATCCGCCGCCGTCTGTAAGGCCAGGCTGTGGCGCACCTGTGCGGGATCGTTGACATCCTCATAACCCAGTGCAGGTCCATAGCCCCACTGGCGATCGTCACGAAGCCACCGAGCGACCAAACCTGTCAGGCCCGAAATCCGGTCCGCCTGACACCGCACAAAACTCCGGCGTTACGGGTAATGTCACCAGCGGGGAAATCAACTGCCAGCCGACGGTTGCGACAGGCTGGAAATTCAAAATTTAAAGAGGTACAATCTGTGATCGTTGATCTGCCTGTTAAATTCGACTTAAGCAAATGAATTATAACGTATTATTGGATTACAGCGGAACCTTTTCATGAATCTTTCTGGCTAGTGGTCCTGACCCCTAGTTAAAATAAGCCATTGTCACTGCGACACCCGTTGCGATTCCGATGACCAGCCAAAGGATATCACGGGCCGTTCCGGTGAAATCACGGGTTACGCCTGACGTAAGTGTGCGATCAGGAACGGGTGATATTGAATGCGAATCTTGTTGGGTGACGGTTGGCGGGTGCCCGGGGGGATCACCTGCCAGGTGGGCTGAAAATTTACCAAAAAAGTCATCGGCCAACTTTTTGGAAATCCCATGAATGGCTCGCGAACCCACTGCGGCCAGCTTACCGCCAAGCTCGGCATTGGCTTCATATCGTAGAACCGTGCCGCCGACATCAGCGTCCATCAAACTAACCTTGGCGCCACCCTTGGCAAAACCTGCAACACCACCCTGGCCTTGACCGGAAATCGTATAGCTGTTGGGGGCGTCCATATCAGAGAGTTCAACATTTCCCTTTAGACGTGCTTTCACGGCGCCAACTTTTATTGTCACCTTGGCAACGAAATGAGTGTCCGACTGCTTTTCCAGTTCTTCGCAACCGGGAATGCACAGTTTCAAGACTTCAGTATTATTGAGCCCATCCCATACATCCTGACGGGAGGCATCTATAAGATATTCACCGGTCAAATCCATATTAAAATTCCATCGCGTGGTGGATCCGTGAGCGGGTTAAATGCCATCCTATTTGTCGGGGGAAAAGGCTGCCGGGGCCAGAAAAAAGCTTTCCTGGTGGACCAGGTAGGGAACGATTTTTCCAACCGCCTGGCCCCAATCAGGATCGGCAGCCAGCTTGCCGCGTTGTTCGCTGCGTTCGCCAAAGCCGTCATAGGCCCATATGAACACGGCTGAATTTAAGGTTCCTGATTCCGTCGCACCGGCGGTGATCAATTTGGCGTAACGACTGATCACGGGGAAAACATGTTCATCATAAAGCTGCATAAATTCCGGTAGCGTACCTGGGGTGACCCGGTAAGTTCGATGTTCATAGATCATGGCAATGGCATTCCAAATAAAATTTTAAGCTACCGACATCATAATACCACAAACGATGAAGATAAAAGTCATTATGTCATCATTTGACGACTACTTTAAGATGGTTCACTCTGTTGCAGTGATATTGGCCAAGGAGAATAAAAAGAATGCAGGCACGATCCACCAAACTTATGAAGGCGCCAAAACGCAAAGCTCGCGCTAAAACCGGGGTGCGTATGCCGCGCGCCGAACGTCGCGAACAAATCCTCACTCACGCAGCTGATTTTTTCGCCGAATACGGTTTGACAGGGCAAACCCGCGAGCTGGCAACGGCTTGTGGAATTTCCCAGCGTCTGCTCTATCGCTTCTTCCCAACCAAGGCCGCACTACAGGCCGAGGTCTATGCGCGCACCATCCTTGGGCCCTTCGAGGGGGCTTGGCTGGGCAATCTGACAGATCGAAAATTACCGATTAAACAACGACTGACCGATTTTTATGGGAACTATTACGATAAGGTTTTAACCCGCAGGTGGCTTAGGCTTTTCCTCTATTCTTCCTTGGCTGAAGGCGATATGGCACCCAATTATATTTCCGCAATCCTCGTGCAATTACTCGAAACCATCGTCGATGAAGCCTGTTTTGAGCTAAAGCTTGAGCCTCCCGGTGAGCAGGATTTTAAGCGTGAGCTGGGTTGGAATTTACATGGCACAATCTCACACCTGGCAATCCGTCGTCACATTTACCACGGCCCCCATACGGTGCCCCACGCGCGAATGATCAAAGCGCACGTCACCAGCTTTGTTGCCGGTTTACCTGTGGTGTTAGAAGAAAGTAATCCGCCCAATGGCGAATAAGTACTGGGATGGCAGGCAATACCGATAGCAAAACCTAACCGTCCCTTAGTAATCAACATTCGCCGTCAATTGATTACGGACTTTATTCAACTCATAAGTCGTCAGTTGACGACAAATGTGGTATCTGATATTTTACCCATTCTTTCATTATGATTTTTCAGGCGACTTCCAGTAATGCGTACTTCAGGAACACAGAAAAAGGGGTAAAGTCATGGCCAAATACGTTAGCAAGCTCGCGCGTCGCGAGTTTCTTAAAGTTTCCGCAGCTGTCGGTGCATTGGGCTCAAGCGGGCTGATTAACCGGGCATTCGCTGCAGGCGATACCGTCAACTTCATGGCGTGGTCAGCAGCTGTTGACCTGGTCAAAAGCCATGTCGCTGAATTTGAAAAATCGATTGGCATTGACGTTGATTACGCCAATGCACCTTGGTCCAATTATCGTGACAATATCATCACTAAATTTGTCGGTGCTGCGCCGCTCGATATGATGTGGGTGTCCGATGCCTGGCTGCCGGAATTTGCCGATGCCGGCTGGATCGCACCGATCAACAAATTTGACAACCTGATGAAGTATAATGACGAAGCCGAAGACTTCTGCAATGATTCCATGACCTATAAGGGCATGCAATATGGCCTAACCTACTACACGGATTTCATGGCATTTCTGTATGACGAAGACGCCCTTAAAAAGGCTGGGATCGATGCGCCTCCCGCGACGTGGGATGAGGTTACTGAGCAATGTTTGAAGATCAAATCCGCTGGTATTTCCGAGTATCCGTTGATGCTGGCGTTGGCAAATGAAAGTTGGTTGATGAACTTCCTCGCTGCCATGGTTTATTCCCACGGTGGCCGTTTTACCGACGAAAAAGGTAATGCCGCCATGCAGTCGCCTACCGAAGGTGCGGTCGCCGCACTGCAATGGGTGGTGGACGCCGTTCACAAGCATAAAATTGTTTCTCCCGCCTGTGTGGAGACTGGTGAACTGACCGGCCTTAAGGCTTTCCAGTCAGGCAATCACGCTTTTGCTCTGGAACCCAAATACCGTATGCGCCCGATCAACGATCCCAAGCAATCGCAAATTGCCGGTCGTTGCAAACAGGTTCTCATGCCCAGTAGCAATGGGGGGGCGCACAACACCGTCGGCTGGATGCGTTTCCATGGGATGAGTTCCGCAACCGCCGCCAATCAGGCCCATGCCGAACGGACGGCAAAACTGATTGAGTGGTTTGGTGGTCGTGCCAACGGCGCCTACAAGTTCCAGAAATACCTGTTCACCGATATCGGTGCCGGCTTTGGGGTAAAGCCGTTGTTCAATGACAAAGATGTTCAGGCATCCTACAACAGCTACGCCGACGTTGAGATGATTAAGGCGCAACAGGCGCTGGCGCTTAAATCCGACGTGGTGACCCCTTGGTATGGCGAATGGCAGGAAACAAATGCTTCGTCCTGGCAGGCCGCCATTGTCGGCAAGGTCAGTCCGCAAGACGCAATGACCAAGGCTGGCGACAAGTGGGATAACCTGAAGCAAGAATTCAGTTAACCTACCAATAACATTGGCCGCTCCCCTGGTATTGGGGGCGGCCTGTTCTTTTTTGTTTCCTTTATCTGCGCGGTTAGACCGCGATTTACGAGCGGTATTGGCTAAGGCTGAGATGTCTGGATTCTATACAGGTTTAAAATACACGCTTGCCCGTCGCTTCAATTATGAAGCGCGCAGTGCTGGGCTGTTCCTGTTTCCTGTTATGTCTGTATTGGCAGTTGTCGCCGTCTTTCCCATTCTTTATTCCCTCTACACCAGTTTTTTTAATCTCAAACTGACGCGCCCACATCGGGTACCATTTGTCTGGTTCGATAACTACGTTAAGGTCCTGAGTGACGAGTTGTTCTGGGAATCGGTGATGCGCACGGTTTCATTTACAGTGATGTCCGTTGTCGCAATTCTGATCCTGGCTTTGTTTATTGCCCTGTTGTTGAATGAATCGTTCCATGGACGACGTTTCATCAGCGCCATGATACTGATTCCGTGGGCCATCCCGACGGTCGCCAATGGCTTGCTTTGGAAATGGATCTATGACTCCGGGTATGGCGCGCTTAACGGCCTCCTGTTGCAGTTGGGACTCATTGACAAGTACGTCGTCTGGTTGGGAGACCCCGACAAAACCATCCCGCTGATTGCCAACGCATTTGTCTGGAAGGAAGTGCCGCTGGCGGCGATTTTGATTTTGGTAACCATGAAATCGATCCCGGTTGATCTTTATCAGGCCGCACGGGTCGACGGTGCCAACCTGTTGCAACGCTTCGTGCACATTACCCTGCCTTCGCTAAAGCCTGGCTTTATGCTGGTAATGATTTACGAAACGATGATGGCCATACGCCATTTCGATTTGTTCTTCCTGTTGACCGAGGGGGGTCCTGCAGACGCTTCTCACGTCCTGTCATGGCAGATTTACGTTGAGACATTCCGTAACCTCTCATTCGGAACGGGTAGCGCCATGTCGTACATCCTGGCGCTTGTTACCTTTGCGCTGGCTTATGCCATTATCAAGATGCTGGGACGGAGAATCTAACATGACCTTGCAATCCACAAAGTTTTCCGTACCTTCAGAAAAATGGAAATACAAATCAAAGCGATCGGAACGCACCCGCAGTGCAGTCATCTTCATCGCTTCGATATTCCTGCTGATTTACGTGCTTGCGCCGGTTGGCTGGCTTTTGTCTTCTTCTTTCCAATCGGAAGCCGAGATTGTTTCGGTGCCACCACATTGGCTGCCCCATGAACCGACGATGGAAAATTTTAACGCGATCTTTTTTCAGGAATTTGAGGAAGTAACTTACGAAACCCGGCGCAAGGTCGACCCGGCAGCGGGTGGTTATATTCCATCAACGGCCAAGGATTTATTACCTTCCATGTGGAACAGTTTTATCATTTCCGTTGCCGTCGTTATTCTTAATCTTGTGGTCGGCGTACCCGCCGCCTATGCCATGGCGAAGATACGATTCTGGGGACGGCAGGCGTCCGTATATACCATCCTGACAACCCGGGTTATACCGGATATCGCGTTGGTGGTCCCGTTCTTCCTGGTCATAAAAAATCTGGGACTCCTGGATCATGTAATGTCCTTGATCATTACCTATTTGGCGATCACCGTGCCGTTTACGGTATTCATACTGGTCAGTTATTTTGAATCTCTGCCCGACGAACTTGACAAGGCGGCTCGTGTTGATGGCTGTTCAAGATTGCAAACCCTGATCCAGGTATTTCTGCCGCTGGCACGGCCTTCGCTGGTTGCGGTTATGCTGTTTGCGTTTTTGACAAGTTGGAACGAATTTTTATTGGCTTTGATGTTTACTCAGACCATCGCCTCACAAACCCTGCCCATTATCGTCGCATCGTTTACATCTGACTTTACAATCAGTTTCTCCTTCATCAACGCCGCCGGCGTCGTGGCGATCATACCCCCCGTCATCCTGGCGCTATTTTTTGAGCGCTACATCGTTTCCGGCCTGACCGCTGGCGCAGTAAAAGGATAAGATTTTCCAATGGCCAGGATCTTGTTTGATAACGTGACCAAATACTACGCCTCGGTGAAGGCCGTGGACAATCTCAACCTCGAGATAAAAGACAAGGAATTTCTCGTGTTACTGGGACCGTCTGGTTGCGGCAAAACGACGACGCTCAATATGATCGCCGGACTGGAAGAGCTATCTAAAGGCGATATTTATTTTGACCAACAGATCGTTAATTTCATGCCGCCCCACATCCGTGATGTCGCGATGGTATTTCAGAGTTATGCGTTGTATCCACATAAAAACGTATTTGAGAACATTGGCTTCGGTTTGAAAATGCGCAAGTACGATACTGCGGAGATTGATCGCCGCGTTCGTGATGCTGCAGAGCGTCTGCACATTGAGCACCTGCTGGATCGTCTGCCGAGCCAGCTTTCCGGCGGGCAACGCCAGCGCGTGGCCCTGGGGCGGGCCATGGTGCGTCAACCCTCGGTGTTTCTAATGGATGAGCCGCTTTCCAATTTGGATGCGGCCTTGCGTATTTCCATGCGTGCCGAAATCAAGCAACTACACCACAGCATGCAAACCACCTTTGTATATGTGACACACGATCAGGCCGAGGCTTTGACGCTGGCCGACAGGATTGTGGTCATGAAAGACGGTGTCGTTCAACAGATCGGATCGCCAGATGAAATTTATGAAAGGCCTGAAAACCTGTTTGTTGGCTCGTTCCTTGGTAATCCACCCATCAACCTTCTTGTCGGTGAACTGGTATCCGATAACGCCGGTGTCATTTTCCAGAAAGGGCGCTTCAAAATGGAATTTCAGGAAGAAATATCTACAAAACTGCAACCACATATTGGCAAGTCGGTAACGCTGGGAATTCGCCCGGAAGACGTAAACGAGCAAGGCGCCGCCGTTCCCGGATTATCCGTCAGCGGAACCGTCAATACGGTTCTGCCCATGGGTTCGGAACAGTATGTCAGCATGACAATAGAAGGCACGGAGGCATTTTTCCGTCTGGGTAAAGAACACAAACACAAGGGCGGCGACAACATCTCGCTGGACATCAACCGCAACCGACTGCATGTGTTTGATCAGGAAACAGAACGCTCATTGCTGTGGGGCTGATGGAGTAGGCCTATGAAACCCGGTAAGTTCACTTACCATGCACCGGAAAATTTGCATGCTGCCAATCAGCTATTGGCGGAATTAGGCGATGATGCAAAAATCATAGCGGGCGGGCAAAGTCTGATTCCCGTCATGAATCTCAGGCTTGCCCAACCGGACCATCTGATTGACATCAATGGTATATCCGAGCTTGCCGGAATTCACCAGGAAAACGGACTCTTCACCTTGGGCTGCTTGACCCGCCATGCGGATGTTGAAACCTCACCCTTGTTGATGGATAAATTTCCTTTGCTGCCTGCCGCTGCGAAACGTATTGGACATCTTGCCATCCGCAATCGCGGCACCATTGGCGGATCTTTATGTAATGCAGACCCCGCTGCTGAGTGGCCGTTAATAGCAATTTTACTGGATGCTCACTTGTCGATCCAATCCTCTGGCGGGGAGCGACACACACCAGCCAAAGAATTCATTCAATCCGTCTATACCGTTGATCTCGGAGCGGATGAAATCCTCACGACTGTGGCGTTTCCACCGCTTGCCCGCGGTGAGGGATGGGCCGTGAATCAGATTTGCCGGCGCACAGGAGATTTTGCCCTTGTATCCGTTGCCGTAACACTCAAACTTGATCGACAGGGTCACATCGAACGCCTGCGTCTCTGTCTCGGCAGCATGGATGTAACGCCGTTTCGTCTGATTGACGTGGAGCAGGCGGCGCGCGGCAAAATCCCGGACAAGGCCTGGATCCATGAAATGGCTGGAATTGCCTTTGATGCGGGATCACCGGAAAGCGACATGCATGCAAGTGCTCAATACCGGCGTGAAATGGCCGCTCATTTAACGTCTGAAGTCTTAACCGAGGCGTTGGGTCGTTGTCGGGCGGGAACCTGATCGTCATGGAAAAGCGTCCGATCACTCTACATATCAATGGTTGCGACATCGACGTCCTGATTGAGCCTCGCAAACTGCTGTCGGATGTCATCCGCGAGGACGCGCGACTAACCGGTACCCATGTCGGTTGCGAACATGGGGTCTGTGGTGCGTGTACGATATTAATCGATGGCAGGCCGCAACGCTCGTGCCTGACATTTGCTATTCAGGCACAGGGCAAGACCCTTTCCACCATCGAAGGGGTGGTCGGCGAGGACGGTGGCTATACAGCTTTGCAACAGGCAATGCACGAGGAACACGGCCTGCAATGCGGGTTTTGCACACCCGGCATCATCGTCACCTTTGAAGCGTACCTGAAAAACAATCCCGACCCCACGGAGGACGAAATCCGCGATGTACTCTCTGGAAACTTGTGTCGCTGCACCGGTTATCAGAACATTATCCGGGCAATTAAAAAAGCCGCCGCAATGATACGTGTTGATGTCGGGGGCGCATAATGCTGAATAAAACCGCCTTTAGTTCTATCGGCAAACGCCAGCCGCGCTCTGAAGATTATCGTTTGTTGACCGGTCGAGGGCGCTATATTGATGACATCGACATTTCCGGCGCTCTTCATGCATGTTTCGTACGCAGCCCCTACGCACATGCCAGAATTCTTTCCATCGATGGTGCTGACGCTGAGGACCTGCCGGGTGTTGTTGGCGTTTTTACTGGTAATGATCTTTCCCAGTGGACGACAAAGCTTCGCATGGCACCACCCATTGAAGGTGTTAAACCGTTGGAAATGACCACGCTGCCTATCGACAAGGTGCTTTTTCATGGCGACCTCGTTGCCTGTATTGTCGCCGAGGATCGTTATCTCGCTGAAGATGCCATGGAACTGGTCGACATTGATTATGAACCACTGCCGCCGATTACCGACATGTTCAAGGCGTTGGAAGATGATTCTTTCCTGATTGATGAAACGCTTGGCACCAATCTAATCTCGCAGCAATCCTTCGCCACCCCGGATGTGCACAGGATCATGAGCAATGGGGACAAGGTAATTGAATCGACTTTTTCCGAACATCGGCAAACACACCTGCCGATTGAAACCCGTGGCATCATTGCCCAATGGGATGCCGGTTGTGAGCACTTAACTGTCCATGTTGGCAATCAGGCGACCCATCCCTATCGCTCCGCCCTCGCTGCGCGTTTGCGGATTAGTGAAAGTCAGCTCACCGTCATAAGTCCGGATGTTGGCGGCGGCTTTGGCCAGAAAATTGCCCTCTACCGTGAAGAACTGACTGTCGCCGCTCTTGCCCGCTATTTGAATCAACCCGTGCGCTGGCGCGAGGACCGTATGGAAAACCTGATGGCGGCATCTCATGCCCGTGAGGATTGGGTCCGTACCCGCACAGTGGTAGAGGCGGACGGCAGGCTGAAGGCAATGTCTTTGGAAATTGTAGAGGACTTTGGCGGGTATTGTTTTTATCCGGCAAATTATCTGGCACGGGTAATTGCCATGATTTTGAGCGGTCCTTACAAGCTGCAACATTACGCCTATGACGTCAAAGTTGTGCTGACAAACAAGTGCGGAAATGGCCCGATGCGGGCACCAATGGCGATTACCAGCTGGATCATGGATGGCACGATTGACAACATCGCTAGAGAGCTCGGTATGGACCCGGTAGAGGTTCGACGGATTAACATGATCCGAGAAGATGAATTCCCTTATCAGATGGCGACCGGGGAAACCCTTGAGGACATTAATCCGTTTGAAACCATGGAAAAGGGCCTTGCGCTTATCGGTTATGAAAAATTACGCAAGCAGCAAAAAGCCGATCAAGAACAAGGTATTTACCGGGGGATTGGTATATGCAATGTCGTTGAGTCGACGACTTATGGTTCGAAATTTTATAAATCGGCAGGTATTCCAGGCTCTGGACACGAAGCGGCTTGGGTCAGGGTTGAGCCATCTGGGGCGATCATTGCTTCAGTCGGAATATCAGCCACCGGCCAAGGATACGAAACCGCCTTTGCTCAAACCGTGGCCGAAGGCCTGGGCGTTAATGCCGAAGATGTCAGCGTTCAGCTCGGCAATACGGATGTCGCACCTTATGGTATGGGGTCCCGTGGAGCGAGGGGAGGAACGGCCGGCGGCGGCACCGCCTATTTGGCTGGTCAAGATGCGCAAAAAAAGGTTCTCGCCATCGCTGCAAAAATGTTAGGCCTCAACACCGATGAACAACTGAGCATGAAAGGCGGCAAGGTTTGGCGTCGTCTTGATGAGGACTGGTCAGATACAAAATTAACCTTGGCTGATGTCGCCCGCATTGCCTATCTGGACCCGACAAATTTACCTCAGGGTATGGAGCCCGGAATTCAAATTCATAAAACCTATGACCCGCCGTCGATGACCTACTCCAATTCGACGCATTTTTGTCAGGTCGTGGTGGATGTAAAAACCGGCGCGGTTTGCATTGAGCGCTACCTGATCGTTGAGAACTGCGGCACAGTTATCAATCCGTTAATCGTCGAGGGCCAGCAACACGGCGCGACCATCATGGGGCTCTCGGGAACTTTGTTCGAACAGGTCATCTACGACGAAAATGGACAAAACCTGACAGGTTCGCTGGCTGATTATCTGATCCCAACGGCAACGGAAGTTCCAGATCTTGAAATCGTCCATATGAACACCGCCAATAAAAGAACGCCTGCGGGGATAAAGGGAATGGCAGAAGGTGGTGTGATGGGGGCCATTGGCGCACTTAGCAACTCGGTCAGCGATGCCCTTTTGCCCTTTGGTATTGTTATCGACAAACATCCCATTTCGCCGAATGTCCTGCGCACCCTGCTTCGCGAAAAAGAATGATATGACTTTATCAAAAAAGAATGAACCCTGCGGGTTCATCCAAGCGACACCGAAGTGGGCTTTATCGACTTTGGTATTTTGGCACGTTTCACAGCCTAAAATCTGAAGGTTTGTGAGCTTGCGCTCTCAATTTTTATGGTGAAACATAAATCTGGCCTGGTGGCAGACCTTCGCGGTAGCGCTCATACATCTTTTGATAAGCCTCTTCAATGTGGTTGGTAAATGTCGCGGTATCATAAAGTGGTGTCGTCAGCCTATTGCGCTTTAGCTTCTCATGGATTTCTTTTAACTTGGCTGAGTTGGTGGCGAAATCGATCGCCTTTGCTTCATACGCTTCCTGCGAATGGGTAATGAGTTCAGGCATCTCCATGGCATTGAGCAAGCTGCCGGCGACTCGGCTTGCGAACGAGTTCCCCATACAGGTAAGCACCGGCAATCCGGCCCAAAGGGCGTCACTGGCTGTCGTGTGCGCGTTACACGGGAACGTATCGATAAACAGGTCCGCCATTCGATGCCTTGCCAAGTGTTCGTCACATTTTATTCGCTTCGCGAACACCAGACGATTGGCGTCTACACCTCTGGCTTCCGCTTCTTTTCGTAAGTTCTTAACAGCAGTTGGGTTGTCTTCAAGTAACCATAACACACTGCCCTCAACCGCTTTGAGGATACGCATCCAGCCGCTAAAAGTCGCCGGAAGAATTTTATAGCTGTTGTTAAAGCAGCAAAAAACGAAACCGCTTGTTGGTAGGCAAAGCTCCTGCTTGGTGAAAACCCGGTTCGATATCTTGCGTTTTGAATCGTTGACCTGGTAACTGAAAGGTAAGTACGCGATTTTTTCAGTGAAGTATTTCTGGCTGTTTTCAGGTATCACGGTCCGGTCTGCAATCATGTAATCCATGTAATCTGCACCCATTGTGCCAGGGTATCCAAGGTAGTTCACCTGGAGGGGCGCGCATCCTTCTGCGAAGATACCGGTCCTGGAATTTTGTGTATACCCCTTCAGATCAACGGCAATTTCAATCCCGAGTCGTCTCGAAAGTTGCGCGATTTCACTGTTGCTCTTGGTGCTCACATCGCAGAACCTGTTAAATGCGGCGGGCAGGCGCTTTCTCATTTCGTCGTTTGTGTCCGGACCAAACGAGAAGCCGTACAGCTCAAATTTACTGGGATCGTGAGATTCAAGCAATTGCACCATCAAGTAGGCCGTTGCGTGGTTGTGGAAGTCAGCGGAGTAGTAGCCGATGCGAATTTTTCCGCCGGGTGCAGGTTTTGTGATGGCTCCAAGCGTCGTACCACTCGGGTATTTTGCGCCCGCATAAATCGTCGAAACCAGTTGATTGATGGCTGGTTTGTCGATCACCGCGAGGCCAGGAAACGGTGTTGTTATTTTTTTGTTGTCGACAATATCTAATTCAAAACGAGAAAGAATGCCCGACAAGTCGGCCCAATCAGATAATTGTAACTTGCAGTGCAGATACCTGCCAAAGCCAAATTCAAAGTGCGGTTCCAGGTCCAGCGCCGTTTTGTAGCTGGCCAACGCCTCGTCCAGGTGCTTGAGAACCTGTAGCACATGGCCCCGGTTGAAGTAGGCATCGGCGCAGTCTGGTTTGATACGGATGGCTTCGTCGTAGCTGGCAACAGCCGCGTCCAATTGCCGAAATTCATGTAGCACATTGCCCCGGTTGCAGTGGGCTTCAACGTAGTCTGGTTTGATGAGGATCGCTTTATCATAGCTGGCAACGGCCGCGTCCAGTTGCTTTAATTCGTGTTGAACGATGCCCCGGTTCAAGTAGGCTTCCGCATAGTCCGGCTTGATGCGGATCGCCTTATCGTAGCTGGCAACAGCCGCGTCCCTCTGCTTGAGGGCCTGTAGCACAATGCCGCGATTTAAAAACGCATCTGCGTAGTCCGGTTTGATACGGATCGCTTTGTCATAGCTGGCTATCGCCGCGTCCAGTTGCTTGAGTTCTTTTAGCACATTGCCGCGGTTTGAGTAGGCCTCCGCGTAGTTTGGTTTGAGACCGATAGCCTTGTCATAGCTGGCAACAGCCTCGTCCAGGCGTCCAAGGTCTTGTTGCGCATTGCCACGGTTGGAGTAAGCGTCAGCGTAATCGGGCCTGATGGCAATCGACTTGTTAATGAGATTGACGGCGACGTCGCTTTTTCCTGCATGGCGCGCAAGCACGCCAAGCAGGTGCAAAGCATCGGGCTGATTCGGGTCCGCTTGCAGTATCTGTCGATAAATGCTCTCAGCTTTGGTCAAATCACCGGATGTATGAAACCGTAAGGCCAGGTCAACGGCTTGCTGCTTGGTCAGAGTTTGTTGTCCAGATGGAAGTTCTGCCATATTCATAGGTGCCCATGATCAACGAATTAACCCAATTCATATCAACCATAGTCCCGTACCTCGACGATAGAAAGTCGGTACACTGCGGGACCGCCCGGCTAATATCCACTCGACGGCGTGGCGTTAATACATCCGCTCAGGTTTGAGCATAAGGCCAACACAGGTATTTCAGCAGGGCTTAGACGCGAAATTCACGGCGCAATTCCGCCGAAGAGGACGGGTATCGCTAAAATGCAGAGTGCCTTCTGTTTAAGCATAATTTTACCGGAGGAAAATATCGCTCGCAGAAGCCCCAAGAATTTCGTAGCGAAGCGGTTGTTATGTTTAAGCGGCTCGAGCCAGGGGTCAGTTCATGGGTAATAACTCTTTCAGGCCGGCTTAAGGGGCGTCAGATATTCCAGTGAAATCGGTTTGTTTGCCTATGAGCATGTGCCCGAAATAAAACCGCCGCGCACAGAGAGTGTCCAGTGCACGGCGATTTTTGTACCGATAGCCTGCACCCATAGAATGGGTGCCAACGGTGGGGTTTGAGATGGCCCGGAATTTCCATGTAAATAGAAGTTATAGGGCGATTGCCTTAGGGTTCTGAGCCTAGGCGGCGATCGACGCGTCATCTTGTTGCGTTAGATCATCAACCGCTTTGGGTTGTTTCAGAACTTTAACGTTCGTTGTGTCAAAGTCGGACCGTCGGCCGACGAAAGTTCCAGCAACGATATCTTCAATATCACAGCGCGAAATTCCAATGTCTGAAAGTTCGTAATCACTGAAGCTGTTCAGTTCGTCCCGCAAAAATTGGCGTTCCTTTTTTTTGGTATACCAAGTTGTTAGACCCGTAAACAATTCGCTGATAAATGATGAAAACTGACTGATGTGCTCTGAGATTGCTTGAGCGCGTCGGATATGGGCCTCAATCGTCTTTTTGTCGACATAGGTCGAATCAAAATCAGGTAGATCAATGGGAAGAAAACGGTTTGCTGACGGGGATGCGTTTTTTTGCATAATCGGGTTCCTTATTTGTTTTTTTGGGCTACGAACTGCAATAACACCGTAAGGGAGCTTTGCGTCGTAACCAGTCCTATAACCAAGAAAATAGACGTTTATCCGGGAATGAAAATGGTCAGTTTGACACGGCTGGAATGCGCCTAGCGCATAGGTCGGACGACGCTTTACTCAGAAGCGTGTTCTGAGCTGTGACGTCCCGAAGGACTGGAATAGGACACAATCGCCGGCGTGCAGCGATGTTGGCAGCAGATCGAGAGTATTCATTCGTCAAATTGTTAGGGTCAGGGCCCATTAATTTGATCCATTATGCGGAGGCGATTTATCTTATCGGTTAGGCGGAAAGACGCAGAAAACCCCACGGTTTTCAAGTTTTTTCAACGAAGCCAGAGAGATAAAGCGCCCCGCCCCAAGGGGTTTGTCCGTAGGCTCACGCCTTCTGCGAAAACAAGGCTCGAATATGCCCAGCATGTCCTTGCGCTTGTTTTCTTGTATTCGTAAGCTTACAGACAAACAGAATTGCATGAAATTAATGGGTCCTGACCCTAGGTGTCGATCCATCAGACCCGGCAGGTTAAAAGAAGCCTATGGTTCGATATCACATAAAAATTGAGTACGATGGCCGACCCTATGTGGGCTGGCAGCGTCAAATAAATGGTTTATCCGTGCAACAGTTTATGGAGGAAGCGGTGAACCGGTTTTCCGGCGAGCCGGCACTTTTATATGTTGCCGGACGCACGGATAAGGGCGTTCACGCATTAAATCAGTCGGCGCATTTTGACCTGGCAAAGTCCTGGCCGGTGGATCGTGTGCGCGATGCCCTGAACGCGCAACTGCGCCCCAATCCCATCGCGGTTTTATCGGCGGAAGTCGTTGATGAAGATTTTCACGCCCGGTTTTCAGCTAAAGAACGGGCCTATATGTACCGGATAACAAATCGCCGACCACCCTTGACCGTCGATCGCGGGTTGAGCTGGTGGGTGCCGGTGTCGCTGGATCCGGCGGCCATGAAAGAGGCATCAGTCGTGCTGTTGGGCAAGCATGACTTTTCCACTTTTCGGGCGACAGCCTGTCAGGCCAAGTCACCGATCAAGACCCTCGATCATCTGGATGTCGAATGGCAGGGGAACGAAATACGCATATATGCACGGGCCCGGTCGTTTTTGTATCATCAGGTCCGAAACATTGTCGGCGCCCTTAAATTGGTCGGCGAAGGAAAGTGGACAAAGGCGGATTTGATCCATGCCCTGGAACAAAAGGACCGTCGAGCCGGCGGCCCGACGGTTCCCGCCGACGGTCTGTATTTAACCGACGTTATCTATTGATCGCATAACGTGATGGCGTTGTATCGGCCTGCACGGCGGGTTATATAATTTTTATGAGTGATATCCAATTAAATCTCAATCCCCAGAACTCCCCTAATTCCAATGGCTCGCATGGGGTTGAGGATAAACCTGTAATGGGCTGGTTTGCCGTGGCCTTCGGCTTCTTAGGTATTTTCACCATTGGCTTTGTCTTTGTCCCCTTGGGGCTGATCTGTTCCCTATTGGCGTTGTTTTTTGGGCAGATCGTATGGGGTTTTATCGGTTTGTTATTGGCCGTTATGGGTTTTATCACGTCACCGAAACTGTGGTTTATTATTGGTATGGCGGCTTTTTATCAGTGGTTCGACATGGGTGAAATCATACAACCGTTTTTTGACATGCTGGGGATTGAACCGCCGCCGGGCGAAGATGTTTAACCGGTCACCAGCATATCCAGGGTAAGCCCCATTAAAAAATCCAGGAAAACAACACCAACAGCGGTCAATAGGGGAATATCAAGGGCGGTCTTTGCAATATAACCGACATAGATAAACGTCCATACCAATACAAACAGCGATAGGGTTTCTGACAGGGCCTGTGGCATTAGGCCAACCAGCCCCAAGGTGATAATACCGATAAACAATACATATTGCGGGATCGTCGCCCAATTATAGGCAATCACAAAAACCATAAACTTGTCCCGACACCCCATGGTCCGGGTTAACCATTCCATGACCACGGGGAATACCAACCACGACAACGCGTAGGCAGAAAACTCAACGGCCAGATATCGACCGAGAGGTATCTCGATGGCGCTTAAGTCGGTGCGCGCGGCGATCAATAAC
Organism: Rhodospirillales bacterium; assembly: GCA_021775095.1. Lineage (GTDB taxonomy): Bacteria > Pseudomonadota > Alphaproteobacteria > Rhodospirillales > Casp-alpha2 > JABMNT01. The sequence goes on along the minus strand of JAJFII010000094.1, from coordinate 19,626 downwards.
AAAAACAGAGGCGCGACCAGCAACGCAGCGCAGAAGGAACGCCAGAATCCAACAACTGAAACATCAAAAAACGCATATCCACGGGTATCGAATCGCGCCAGGAGCCAGGCACCATTAAGCGCCCCGAGAATATCGGATTTCCGGCTCATTTGCTCAGGCCGAAATATCCAAGGAGAAGATGTTCATAGATGTCCGCCAGGGTTAGGATATCCTTGATGCTGACGTTTTCATCGACTTTGTGGGCAGTTGCGTTACGCATGCCAAATTCCGATACGGCACAGATGTCCTTGATAAACCGCGCGTCCGAAGTGCCACCGGTGGTGCTCAAATCCGTGTCCATGCCGGTTACGGTTTTTATTGAGGTGCTGATCAATTGACTGAGTTTGCCAGGCGGGGTCAGGAACGATTCTCCGGAAATGGTGATGTCGATCTCATGCCGACCGGCGATAGCGGAACGATGGTTTTCCAGAAGTTCACTTAAACTGGCACCGGTATGACGGTCGTTAAAGCGAATGTTAATCCGTCCGGTGGCTTTCGCCGGTACGATGTTTGTGGCGTCGTTTCCGATATCTATATTGGTGATTTCCAGATTGCTGGCCTGGAAAAATTCGTTTCCCTGATCGAGGACGAGGCTATCAATTGCCGTCAGAAAGCTGAGCAATCGTGGGATCGGGTTGTCAGCCAAATGGGGATATGCCACATGTCCCTGGGTGCCATAAACCGTAAGTGTCGCATTCATGCTGCCGCGCCGGCCAATTTTTGCCATGTCGCCAACCTGTTCGACACTGGTCGGTTCACCGACCAGACAGTGGTCGATGACCTCGCCCCTGTCTTTTAACCAGCCCAGCAGTTTGCGGGTGCCGTTGATTGCCGGTCCTTCTTCATCGCCGGTAATTAAAAAACTGATGGATCCATCCGCAGCATTCCCGGCACCCTCAAGATATCGCCCGACGGCAGTAACAAAACAGGCAATGGCACATTTCATGTCCGATGCGCCGCGCCCAAAAAGATGGCCGTCTATGATGTCACCGGCAAAGGGGTCGACCGACCACTCACTCAAATCACCAACAGGAACCACGTCCGTATGTCCGGCAAAACATAGGTTCGGGGCGGTTGTGCCCCGCCGCGCATACAGATTGTCGACGTCTGCTGTACCGACTTCGCTGAAAGGCAGGCGATGGCAGGTAAAACCCAGCGCTTCGAGTTTCGTTTGCAGGACATCCAACGCGCCGGCGTCGGTTGGGGTGACGCTGGGGCAGCGGATCAGGTGCTGACTGAAAACGACTGGATCAACGGTCATTGTCTAATCGCGCAACAGGTCGTTGATCGATGTTTTTGAGCGGGTTTGTTGGTCAACGCGTTTGACAATGACGGCGCAATAGAGCGACGGCCCGGGTGAGCCGTCGGGCAGGGGTTTGCCGGGCATGGAACCCGGGACGACGACGGAATAAGCGGGGACCCGGCCATAAAAGATCTCTCCGGTTGCCCGGTCGATGATTTTGGTTGAGGCACTGATAAACACGCCCATGGACAAAACCGATCCTTTTTCGACAATCACCCCTTCAACAACTTCCGATCGGGCGCCAATAAAACAATTATCCTCAATGATAACAGGATCCGCCTGCAGGGGCTCCAGAACGCCACCGATGCCAACGCCCCCTGACAGGTGAACATCCTTGCCGATTTGCGCACAGGAACCGACGGTAACCCAGGTGTCAACCATGGTGCCCGTATCGACATAGGCACCAAGATTGACAAAACTTGGCATCAGGATGACGCCTGGTGCGATATAGGCGGAACGGCGAACGATACAATTGGGGACGGCGCGAAATCCGGCTTTACGAAACGCCGCATCGTCCATTCCGTGGAATTTTGACGGGACCTTGTCAAACCAACTTGACCCGTCGGGCCCACCTGAAATGGGAGCCATATCATATAGCCGGAATGACAGCAAAACGGCTTTTTTAAGCCATTGATTAACCTGCCAGCCGTCCGTCGATTTTTCAGCGACGCGGGCCGTGCCGGTATCCATCAATTCCATGGCGGCTTCAACAGCATCGCGAACTTCGCCTTTGGTGTTAATGGTGATTTGATCGCGGGTTTCCCAGGCCGCATCAATCGCGGTTTGTAAATCAGATGTGCTCATTGTTCTCAGGTCCTATATCTTGCGCCGGGCGGTGGCATGTTATTAACCGCCGGAACATGGTCGAACCACTGGCAACTGTCAATATGGCGAACCGAATGAACGGGCGGTTGTTGTCCCAGCCAGGCGATTGCAGTGCGTCGCATTATCGCTCCCGTTCGGTCCTCGGGGTGGCTCATAAAGGGTGCCCGGCTATCGGGCTGCCAGGGCCGCCAGCCAATCGGTTAAATCGTCAACAATATGATGGATATGATCGCCCACTGAACCCTCCCGTGCCCACTCAGATTCCGTGCGTACCCACACGGTCGTCATGCCCAATGCAGCGGCGGGAACCAGATTACGAGCCATGTCTTCGACCATGACCGATTTTCTGGGGTCGAGGTCAAATGCGGCGATCATTTTTTCATAAACGCGGTGATCTGGTTTGGGGGTGTAATGACTGTCAACAATGTCGAAAATGCCGTCAAAATGGTGCGAAATACCCAATTTTTTCGTTACGTTTGTCGCGTGTTTTGTTGAGCCGTTGGTAAAGATTACCTTGCGTCCAGCCAATTGGGCGAGGGCCGAATCCAAGGCCGGGGACGCCGGAATTGGGCTCAGATCAATGTCATGGACATAGGTCAGATAATCCTCTGGTGCCGTGCCATGAACCGACATCATGCCCCGCATGCTGGTTCCATAGTCGCGGAAATAGGATTTTTGTGTTTTGTAGGCCTCATCCCACTCAAGATCGAGGGCCTGCATAATAAATTCGGTAATTTTCCGGTCAACCTGATCAAATAAACGGGAAGAAGCCGGGTAGAGCGTGTTATCCAGGTCAAATATCCATGTTTCAATGGAGTCAAAGTCAGCTGAATAGTCGAGTATGTCTTGCTTTTTTTCCATGGGCGTATTTGACTGACAGCTATTGTTCTTTGCAAGCTTAATTTAAGACTAATGGATTATAATGGGCTATGATAAATCTGGTTGATATGGGCAGAAGTCGGGCGGGAACGGCGGTTAAACCGGCCGAAGGGGTTGCTGCTGCAATACCAAGCCGGCGATCATGTGTAACCGCAAATCAGGGGGCGAATAAGGCGAATGTCGGATGAGACTGGTTTGGAACCTGTTGCAGAATTAACAGGTGATACCCGATTACAAGTTGCGAAAAAAACCGAAATCCTTTTGGCGGGATATCCGGGTGCTGCGGCATTAATCACCGGCGAATGCAAGGTATTGCGGGCAAACGCCAAAGGCGAAGGTCTGGAAGCGCTCATCACCCATGGCGCAATTCCGGAAATTTCCGACCTGGTAAAAAAGGCCGAGGCTGTCCACACGGTTACCGCCGGAACGGTTACGCTGTCCAGTTCGAAGGGCGAAATAATTCTTGATTTGACCGTGGTTCCCGTTGAAGGCACTCAGTATCTGGTGTTGGCGCGGGACCAGACCATGGAAAAAAATCTGCGCAGTGCGCTGGTCGAATCCCGTCAACGTTACAAGGACCTGGTCGAGATATCGAGCGATTTTTGTTGGGAAACATCGGTTGACGGTACGTTTCAGTTTGTTTCACCTAAGGGAGCGCTGGGTTACACGGCCGATGAATTGGTGGATTCAAGGGCCGACGGTTATATTGTCAACCCTGAGGATTTTACGCCGATTCCCTTCGACAGCCGCCGGGCGCTTGATGATGTTGAAATCTGGTTCAAACACAAGGATGGCTCCCACGCCTGCATGATGCTTTCCTGCGTGCCCCTCTACGCCGACAAAAATGGCGTCGAGAACTGGTCCGGTTTGCGCGGGGTCTGCCGGGACGTGACGTCGGAACGGGAAAACGAAACGGCGTTGACCCGGGCCCGTCATAGGGAACAGATTCTCGGTTATATCGTGAGTATGATTCGAGATGAGCTGGAGCCGGATAATATGCTCACGGCAGCGGCAAAAGCGGCGACACGGGCGCTGGAGGTTGTCGGTTGCCGGATATTTCGGTTAACGGACCCCGGGACCTTTGGTATTGCGGCAGAATATGGAAATACCGCAGATACTCAAGCACTTGATAAAAATCTGACGGATCTGAGTGCAAATGGCGAAGTTAAAGAATTTAAAATCGACAATTGGCACTATTTCACGGTTGCGACCCATTACCGTAACGTCATTAACGGTGCAATCGGTATCTGGGTCAGTGAAATAAACGGCACCTGGGCGGATGATTTGAAGATCTTGGTGGGTGACGTCGCTAACCAGCTGGGTATCGCAAATGAACAAATCGCCAACCACGAGCGTATTGTCGCGCTTTCGCGAACCGATGGCATGACGGGGTTACTGAACAGGCGCGCGTTTTTTGAAGAGGAACTGCCTCGTCGCCTGTCCCGACTTGCGCGCAGCCGGGAGACTGCGGCGCTTTTTTATGTGGATATGGATAACTTTAAACTTGTCAATGACGTGCACGGCCACCAGGCCGGCGACGATGCCATATTGTTTCTGCGGGACCTGTTGATGGACTTTTCACGTCCCGGTGACGTTATTGCACGATTGGGCGGCGATGAATTTGCCATGTGGTTGGATGGCATATCGCCAGAAGTCACGGAAAGTCGTGCGGGCGCGCTCATCGAAGCAAGCAAATCTATGCAAAAGTATTCCGGTGATTTAGATCATCCGCTGGGTATATCAGTTGGCGTTGCCGTCTACGACCCGGTCGATGAAGAGAGCTTTGACGCAATGCTTGCGCGCGCTGACGATGCGATGTACGCGGTGAAAAAAGATGGGAAGGGCGGGTTTCTATTGGCACCGCCGCCAGCCAGGAATTAATAAAACGCGCAGCCCACCGGTTTAGGCAGGATTTTAATTGCGATGGATTTTGACGGACAGAATGACCATTTGGATTATGAAAAATCCAAAGAATTGGCCAAAAGCACGGATCCGAAAGTACGGGCGAAGCTGGCCGGTCGTCTGGACCTGCCACCAGAAATATTGTATTTTTTAGCCGAAGACAGTGATCCCAAGGTCAGACAGCAAGTTGCTAATAATGAGGCGTCGCCAGAATTAACCCATTCCATTCTGGCCAAGGACAAGGTCGTAGGGGTGAGAACTCACCTGGCAACGAAAATCGCCAGGTCCCTGGATACGACACATCCCTTTTCCAGCGAAAAATCAGAGCAAATTTCCCATGACGCCCTCACTCGCCTGGCCGGCGATCAAATTACGGCTGTTCGGCGGGCTTTGGCCGACGCCATCAAAGACATTCCCGGTGCGCCGGTGGATATTGTCCTGAAAATCGCCGATGATACCGAAGTTCAGGTCAGCGGCCCGGTTTTGGAACATTCACCGGTCCTGACCGACAACGATTTGATCCGGATCATTGAGGCGCCCCGTTCGGAAGGAGCGCGAAACTTTATTTCCAAACGTCGGGCGGTGAGTGAAGGGGTCTCGGAGGCGATTGTCGCGACCGACGATATCACGGCAATCGGTGATCTTTTAGGCAACGGCAGTGCTCAGATTATGGAAACCACGCTGGATAACCTGGTTGACCGTGCCAAAGACATAGAACTCTGGCATTCGCCTTTGGTTTCCCGACCTAAATTACCGAAAACAGCGGCCACGCGGCTGGCGCATTTTGTCGCCGAAAATTTGTTGGATGAACTGATTGAACGCAACGACATTGGAGAAGAGACCCTGACCGATGTAAAACGGGTTATTCAGGAACGCCTGGACGGTGCCGGTTTTGAGATTGAAGACCCGGCGTCCATGCCGACGGTCGCCCAGGACTTCTTAACCACTGAGCCCCCGATCCCTATGATCCAGCGGCTTTATGACAGCCGCCGCCTGGACAGCAACATGTTGGAACGGTCGTTGGATGCGGGCGATTTTTCCTTTGTATTTGGTGCGTTAATTGTCAATTCGGGTATCGACAAAGACGTCGTGCGGCTGGTCTTTAGTGAAAAAAGTGAAAAGGGAATTATAGCGGTTTGTCGGCTTTCGTCAGTACCCGCCAATCTGATCATCCGAATTCAGCAACGTATGGGCGGTATCGCCCCAAGAAATGTTATGAAACCGGTTAAAGACGGATATCCCATTTCGCAAGAGGACGCGGAATGGCAAATCGAGTTTTACAGCAAGCTGGCAAACCGGTTGGTGTAAGGAATTGGGACGTATTCAATGAAGAATATCATTAGCAAATTATTTGCCTCCGGAAAGGGACGTGAGGTCACCTATGAGCAGGCCAAAGAGCTTGCCAATCACAAGGACGACGAAATCCGTCGCGAGCTTGCCAGCCAATCGGAAATCCGGCCTGAAATTTTGTATTATCTGACAGATGACCCGTCGTCCACCGTGCGCTCGGAAGTGGCCAGAAACAAATCGACGCCGGCACAGGCGGATTTGTTGCTGGCAACGGATAAAAGCGATGAAGTGCGTCTCGACCTGGCGGCAAAAATTGCACGATTGGCCCCTGGCCTGACCGCCAATGAGCAAGACCAGATTAAAATACTGGCCTACGAGGCCCTTGAAATTCTTGCCCGCGATCAAGTTGTCCGTGTGCGCCAGATCATTTCCGATACCCTGATGGACGTTGCTGATGCACCGCCCGAAATCATACGCCAACTGGCCTGGGATGCGGAGGTTCTGGTGTCGGGCCCTATACTCGAATATTCACCGGTTTTGACAGACGATGATCTCATAGAAATCATCAATCGGGGCAGTTCGACCGGGCGTCTGAACGCCATTTCAAAACGCGCAAACGTTTCCGAATCGGTCGTCGATGCCCTTGTCGAGACGACGGATGAGGCGGCAATCGGTTTTCTGCTTGCCAATAAAAGTGCGCAAATCAGAGAAGAAACCCTGGATAAAATCATCGAAAATGCCGTCGGTGTAGAGAGTTGGCACCTACCATTGGTGGCGCGGCCTAAACTTTCCGAGTTTGCGGCGTTAAAACTGGCCCGGTTCGTTGCCGAGAATTTGTTGAGCGCTTTGACGTCGCGCAAGGATTTTTCTCCTGAAATCATGGCCCGGGTGCGAAATGTCGTCAATGATCGAATTGCCGGTCAGGCTAAACCGGTGGCCGATCCGCAGGCCAAGCTTGAAGATGTGACGACGCCGTTAGAAGAAGCCTTCGCAGCGGCATCGAAAATGCAGGATAAAGGCGAACTGGACGAAACGGCAATTGTAAAAGCGATAAAACGAAAGGAGCGACATTTTGTTGTGGCGGCCCTGTCGGTGCGGACCGAATTGACGGTTATTAGTATGGAGAAAGCGGTGCGCCTAAGGGATCCAAAGGGCATGGTTGCGATTGCCTGGAAAGCCGGATTGACGGCAAAAACCATCGAAGCCCTGCAGCGAGATATTGCCGGCATTCCCGACGAGAAAGTCCTGTCGCCGACGGAAACGGGTGAATTTCCACTTACCGAGTCCGATTTGGAGTGGCAGTTTGAAGCCATGGCGGACGTGCGTTAAGGCGATCCCCGGGCAAATATCAGAGGCCGCCATGAAGGCCACTCAAAACCGCCCATGACGGTTATGGAATACCGCAAAGTGACGGTTACGGAATACCGCAAAGTGACGGTGCCAAGCACAACACCGGAGCAGACGGGTTGTTCGGCGTTCCTGACCTAAGCGCTACCGCGCGACCAGGTCCAGAGGGGTCAGTCGCCGTGCGAACCGGGCTGTTCCAGCCGGTAGGAATGTGCCGGGTAGGTTCCGAGGATGTTGACTTCGTGGGTGAAAAAGTGAAGTTCCTCAAAGGCATTCTTCAGGCCCGCGTCATCGGGGTGGCCTTCAACGTCCGCATAAAATTGCGCCGCGACAAAATCACCCCGCAGATAACTCTCTAACTTGGTCATATTGACACCATTGGTGGCAAAACCGCCCATCGCCTTATAAAGCGCCGCCGGCAGGTTACGCACGCGGAAAACGAAGGTCGTCATAACCGGACCGGATGAGGCGGCGGGTACCACCGATTGACGGGACATCACAACAAACCGGGTTGTGTTGCGTTCCCTATCTTCCAGATCCTTTGCCAGGATTTTCAAGCCGTAAATTTCCGCCGCGAGGCGGGAGCTGATCGCCGCCTGGGTCACATCTCCCCATTGTGCCACATCCTTTGCCGCGCCGGCGGTATCGGCATGATCGATGGCGAGAATGTTATGGTTCTGATTAAAATTCCGGCACTGATTTAACGCGTGAATGTGGCTATGGGCATGAGTTACCGAGTCCAGCGTTGCGCCCTCCACACCAAGCAGATGGTGGTTAACGGGCTGGAAATGTTCGCCAATGATATGGAGCCCCGAATCGGGTAGCAAATGATGAATGTCGGCGACCCGGCCGGCGACCGTATTGTCAATGGGGATCATCGCCAGGCTCGCATTGCCGTCGCGGACGGCCTGGAAGGCGTCTTCAAAATTCCGGCAGGGGAGGGTCGTCATCTTGGGGTATGCGGCACGGCACGACATGTCAGAATAGGCACCGAGGGACCCTTGGAATGCAATGGTTTGTTCAGGGGAAGACATAATAACTCCGGATTAGGCAGACATAATAGGTGCAGGCCGTGCCGCAATCATCTCGCGGGCCAAGGCCAGGTCAGCAGGAGTATCGACACCGAACGGAACTGTGTCAACGCAGGCGGCGTCAATTCTCATGCCGGCTTCCAGAGCCCGCAATTGTTCGAGTTTTTCCCGTTGCTCGAGAACCCCGGGGACCAGGGCGACAAAATTGGCAAGGGCTTGGCGCCGGTAGGCATAGAGACCGATGTGGTGATACAACGGTCCGGCACCGGCAGGAACGGTTGCGCGGCTAAAATAAAGGGCCCGGCCGATGGTCTGTCCGGGGAGCAATCCGAGAACCGCTTTGACGACATTTGGGTTGGTTTTTTGTTCTTCATCGACGATTTTTGCGACCAAAGTTGAAATATCAACGCCTTCCGTTTGCAGGGCGCTCAGACAGGTTCGAATGATCCGAGGATCGATCGTCGGTAGATCACCCTGAACATTTATTATACAATCGTGGTCGCCGTCGGGATCGATGCGCTGCAGGGCCTCGAAAATGCGATCCGAACCGGACGGATGGTCGGCGGCGGTCATCACCGCCTGTCCACCGACCTGTTCAATCGCCTGTTTTATGGCCGGGTCGCCACAGGCGACGACAACCGGGCCAATATCGGCTTCCAGCGCCCGGCGCCAGCAATGGACAATCATCGGTTCTCCCAGGATATCGGCCAGCGGCTTATCGGGAAGTCGGGTCGAGGCCAATCGGGAAGGGATCAAAAGAATGGGATTTGACGGCTTGTTCATGGCCAGAGCATATCTTCGTAACGGTCTGGGGAAAAGACCTAAGGGGATAATGAATCGAGTGATTGCACCAGCGGCGACTTGCGGCTAAATTCCGGTCATAATCTGGAGGTTCAGGTCTATGCATTTTTCATTTTGGGAAAAACTCGGTTTTGGTGTTCTTACTGCGGCATGGGTCGCGTTTGGCAGCAATTTTGTTGGAAACGCACTGATTCATGCGGAGCCTCTTGAAAAAGCGGCGTATCAGGTGGCGTTGCCAGATGCCGCGACAACCGAATCAGCTAGCACCGAAGGAAATAGCGCCGAGAACGCGCTGGTGATGCTGGCGTCGGCCGATCCGGAACAGGGTGAAAAAGTCTTCAAAAAATGCAAAGCCTGTCATTCGGCGGAGGAGGGTGCCAAACACAAGATTGGCCCGAATTTGTGGGATGTTGTCGGTCGTGCCAAAGCGGGTACCGACTGGGACGGCTATTCTGCGGCCTTAAAAGCCAAGGGGGGCGATTGGACTTATGCCGATCTCGACCAGTTTATTGCCAAACCCAAGGACTTTGTTCCCAAAACAAAGATGAGTTTTGCCGGTATAAAAGATGCCGCCGACAGGGCGGCCCTGCTGGTGATGATGCGTTCCCTGAGCGCCGCTCCCAAACCACTGCCCTGACCGGTTTCTTTTGACGGTATTTAGTTCGGCTCCGTATTTGCAACTGGCGGAGCGAATGGCAGACGCTGTTCGCCCCGTTTCGATGCGCTATTTCCGTTCCGACATGGGGATTGACAGCAAAGCCGACAACAGCCCGGTGACAATCGCTGACCGGCAAGCGGAACTGGTAATGCGTCAGATGATTGAGGCGGCTTTTCCGGAGCACGGAATTATCGGTGAAGAACACGGCATCAAGGATGCCGACGCGGAATTTGTCTGGGTCCTGGACCCGATCGATGGCACGCAAGCGTTTGCCACCGGAAAACCACTTTTTGGAACCTTGATTGCCCTGTTGGTTGCCGATAAGCCGGTTCTCGGTATCATCGATATGCCGGCCCTGAAGGAGCGCTGGGTCGGGGTTCACGGTCAACCAACGCAATTTCAGGGAAAACCCGCAAGGACCCGCGCCTGTAACAGGCTGAGCGATGCCTGGTTGTATGCGACATCGCCGCAGATGTTTGTCCCCCAACGTTTTCAGCAGTTCGAAAACTTAAGGGCGTCCTGCCGGCGATCAATTTATGGCGGTGAATGTCACGCCTATGGCCTGTTAAGTTCCGGTTGGGTCGATGTGGTCTGCGAAGACACCCTGGAAACCTATGATTATGCGGCAATGATACCGGTTATTGAGGGCGCCGGAGGGGTCATTAGCGATTGGCAGGGCAAGGCCTTGTCGACAGGATCCGAGGGTCATGTTGTCGCGGTGGGCGATCCGGCACTGCATGAGGCGGTGATCGAGGCTCTCGCCTGAACGGCCATTAAGCGCCGGCTGGCATGATGCCATTTGGTGAACGCCGGGTGTCGCTGATAATCGTCACGGTCCCGGCCCTTTCGATCCTGACCATCTGACCTGTTTTTAAGCGGTCCTCGGGCAGCAATATCATCGGAATCGTTGGATACCCCATTTCGCCGGCGACCAGATCGCCCAAGGCCAAAATGGCGTCAACGTCACACAGAATGATGGCACAGGGGGCAATTTCCCTATAAAGCAGTTCCAGCAGGACAGCGCTGGAACTGCTTGAACCAATGGTTCCCGGTAACAGCAAAACCTGGCCGGAAATACAGGTGCCCTCGTCCGGATGTCCGGCCTGGACGATGGTTGCCGTTTGCGGACTGACACCGCCCCAGAAACTAACGGGAGCGGCAAGCCGCAGCACAATCCCTTCGGCCACACCGGCGACCAGGACCCGGGATTTCAGGGTTGTTGCCATAGGCTCTCATTCCGGATCAATCTGCCGGCCACGGCCGACTCTACACAATCCTCCAGCGAACCGAATACGGAATGATAACCCGTAGTGCCGGGGCCATAGTGGGCAAACTTGGCTGAATTGGTCATCATGATACCCTGGTTGTTCTTCAGGATCGGCGCAACTGCGACGCAGGTGTCGATCACCAGTTCAATTCCGGCGTTGATCAACGGGTCGACGAGGGCCTTGCGCTCAAGTTTATCCAGGACAAACCGATTGGTGCAAAGATAAAAAGGGATACGGGATTTTCGGCGCTTTAACACGCGCAGGAGATGGCGGGTTTCCGGATAGGAAAAATGCGGACTGCCAACAGCGACACAATCTATTTCCCCCCGGTGGTTCTGACTTAACCGATCCCGTTCACTGCGGAAGTCCTGTAGTGTTGGCTTGAGGGTCTGAATTTCTGCGTCACCACCGCTGGCGGTGGCCAAATCGGGGGCTTCTGGCGTGTGGCCGACCACATGGAACAATCCGACTGCTCCCGTCGAAGCGGCACCAGCACCCAGGGCTTTTAACTGGTCTTCGGATATCGGCCCCTGCAGGCCCGATAGGGCGGGCACGACGGAGCCCACAGTGCGTCCAAGCCAGGCGCCCAACACGGGGAAAAAACTTTCTGAAGTTTTGAGCTGATTTGGCAGAGCCGTCAGGTCGACGTTCAGCCGTGCCAATCGATTTTGCGGTACATGCAAGCCAAAATAAGGAACACGTCCGACCAGGGCCATACAGATATCCAGCAAATCACCGTATCGGTTGGTGCGGGCACCGAGAACAGAGTTGGCAAAAACAACGGCGTTACTTTCACCCCAGGCAATGTCCTCTCCCAAGGCCGGACGATGTCCGGCCTGATAGGGCGCGCAGGTCCAACTGGCTGCGCAACCGAGCGCCAGATAGGCCTGCATCTGGCGTTTGGCCATGGTTTTCTGGGGGCTTGGCGCACGCACCAGATGCGGGTGTATCAAATCCAGGGTGCCAACATTTAAAGTCGCATGAATATGAACCTTGCCACCCAGATCGACAAGTTTTTCGGCGAAATAAACACCACTGTCGCCGTGGTACAAACAGCCGTCAATATGGGCCGAGGTCACCGGCAAAAGCTTTGGGGCGCCCATAATTTCCGCAGTTTTAAGTAGCACGCGCATGGCCAGTGCCAAGGCCGGATGGGTATCGTCGGCCGCCAGGGTGCGTTCGGTTTCCGTTAGACAGATCATAATTTACTATACCAAAGGATACCCGGCTATTGCACGTCCATGGATGATGTTTAAGCTGCCGGTAACCAAAATAAGGAAAGGAATGGATGATGTCTGTGGCTTGGAGCGGCGTTTTTCCAGCATTGATGACGGAATTTAAGGAGGACGGGCGCCTCGATCTGGAGGGCACTCAACGCCACATAAAGTCCTGTTTGGATGCGGGCATTACCGGGCTCATTATGCTCGGCACTCTGGGCGAAAACAGTTCATTGCGGGCGGCGGAAAAAGCAATGGTATTGGCGGCTGCGGTCGAGGCCTGTGAGGGTCGAATTCCGGTCCTCTCCGGTGTTGCGGAGTACACAACCGAGTTGGCCATTGAACATGCGGCCCAGGCCAAACGGGTCGGCTGTGAGGGGTTGATGGTGCTGCCGAGTATGGTTTATCAGCAGGACCAACGCGAAGGGCGGGCCCATTTTGAATCCATTGCCGGGTCTACCGACCTGCCAATTATGATCTATAACAATCCGGTCTCCTACAAGTTGGACATGTTGCCGGAAAGTTTCGCCGCGTTATCAGGCATAAAAAATATTGTGGCGGTTAAAGAATCCTCCAACGACAGCCGCCGCCTTACGGATATGATTAATACCTGCGGCGAGCGCTATCTGATGTTTTGCGGGGTCGACGATCTGGTTCTCGAAAACCTGATGTTTGGGGCGGTCGGTTGGGTTTCCGGATTGGTTAACAGTTTCCCAAGGGAAGCTGTTGCCTTATTCACCCACGCCGAGGCCGGGCAGTTGGACGAAGCCCTGGCGTTATATCGATGGTTTATGCCGTTGTTACATTTAGACGTCGACGTGAAACTGGTTCAATACATAAAACTGTGCAATCAAATGACCGGCGAGGGAGCCGAATGGGTCCGTCGCCCGCGCTTAACCCTGCAGGGTGAAGAACGGGCAAAGGTTGTCGATGTCGTGCAAACGGCATTGGACAGCCGGCCCAATCTCTGACAATGGCGGAGACCGCCCAAACAGTTGTGATTGGTGGTGGTATCATCGGTCTGGCCTGCGCCTTTTATCTGCGGGCACAAGGTCGTTCCGTGCGGATTATCCATGCGGCCGAAATTAATGAAAGCACGTCCTGTGGCAATGCCGGCGGCGTCGCCACGGCAGAGGTTATTCCCCTATCCGGCCCGGGTACTCTTTTACGCGCCCCCAAATGGGTGCTCGACCCCCTTGGGCCGTTAACGATTAACCCGGCTCATTTGCCGAGACTGCTGCCCTGGTTATGGCAATTTGTCCGCGCCGGGTCACCGGCCAAGCGGCGATATTTGGCTATGGCAATGGCCGATTTATTGGCGACAGCCCATGACGACCATGCGACCGTCTTAAAAACCACCGGGATGTCCCATTTGATGGAAAAAAAGGGCACCCTGTTCGTTTATAAAAGCGAAAAGGGAATGCGGGCGGATCGGCCGGCGTGGGACCTGCGCGGCGATTGCGGGGTTGAATTTGAAGCCTTGGATCGATCGGGCCTGTTGTCTTTTGAGCCGGCGCTTGGGCCCTTGGCGGCGCGCGGTTATCGGGTGGAGAACTGGGCCCATTACCGCGATCCGGCAGAATTGGTGATCGGGCTGGCGACCGATCTCAAATCCCGCGGCGTAAAATTTCAACAGGCGAGCGTCGACCGGGTCAATGTTGTCGGTGGCACCGCCACCGGGGTGACCCTGAGAACCGGGAGTGTGATTAAAGCCGAACAGGTCGTTGTCGCAACGGGGGCCTGGTCGGCACGCCTGGCGGCACAGCTTGGTCACCGGGTTTATTTGGAATCAGAGCGCGGATATAACACGACTCTGCCTGATCCCGGCGTCGATATTCGCTCCTTCGTGACATTTTCTGAAGATTTTTTTGTCATGACGCCCATGCGCATGGGGCTGCGGATCGGCGGTGCCGTCGAGTTTGCAGGCCTCGACAGACCAGCCAATTACAGCCGTTGCAAGGCCCTGCTGAAGCTGGCAAAAACCTACTTGCCTGCGTTGAATACCAAAGGAGGATCCGAATGGATGGGGCACCGTCCGTCAACACCGGACACGGTGCCGGTCATCAGCGCCAGTGAAAAATATAACAACGTATATTTTGCCTTTGGCCATGGTCATCTGGGTCTGACGGGCAGCATGACCACGGGCCGGCTGATTGCCGAATTGGTCGCCGGGAAAACACCATCGACGGATCTGGGACCCTTCCGCATCGACCGATTTAATCGCTAGGAGTTAGCCAAATGCGCCATACCTTCAGCTGTATTGATGCCCATACCTGTGGCAATCCGGTTCGGGTTGTCACTGGTGGTGGGCCGGACCTCAGCGGAACGACGATGATCGAGCGCCGTCAACATTTTTTGGCAGAATTCGACTGGGTACGCACGGGTCTGATGTTCGAGCCGCGTGGCCATGAGGTGATGTCGGGCAGTATTCTTTACCCACCAACCCGTGACGACTGTGACCTGGCAATTCTGTTCATCGAGGTCAGCGGATGTTTACCGATGTGCGGCCACGGAACCATTGGCACGGTGACAGTTGCCATCGAAGAGGGGTTGGTGGAGCCTCGCCGACCGGGGCACTTGCGGCTTGATACACCGGCCGGCGTTGTCGAGGCGCGCTATCAAATGGACGGCGCTCGGGTGTCGTCGGTCCGGCTTCGCAATATTGCCTCCTATCTGCACGCCAGCGATGTCCTGGTCGAGGTGGCGGAAATGGGCTCCGTAAAAGTCGATGTCGCCTATGGCGGCAATTTTTATGGCATCATCGATCCGCAGGAAAATTTCCGCGATATGGCGGATCTGTCGCCCGGCGACATCCAACGGCTCAGTCCCCTGGTCCGGCGCGCCCTGAATGAAACCCATAGCTTCACCCATCCCCAGTCACCGGAAATTAACGGCCTGTCGCATATCATGTGGACGGGAATTCCGGTAAAACCCAATTCGACGGCACGCAACGCCGTCTTTTATGGCGACAAGGCCATTGACCGGTCACCCTGCGGGACCGGCACATCGGCGCGTATGGCACAATGGGCGGTCCAGGGAAAATTAAAACAACAACAACCGTTCATCCACGAAAGTATAATCGGCAGCCAGTTTACCGGGCGCATTGAAGCGACCACCAAAGTCGGCGATTATCCGGCAATCATTCCGTCCATTGAAGGATGGGCCTGGGTGCATGGTAAAAACCAAATTATCATCGACGAACGGGACCCATTTGCGCACGGTTTTTTAGTTACTTAGTGGCTGTATCGGCAATTTATTTCGCTTCCTTGGATATCTTAATTCCAATATAATCTTCTGCGGTCACTCTCCGCGATTGGCCTAGTGGGGCGTTCCGATATGACCCCGTGCTTTAGGCTCGGGGGGGGTGGCCACTGGAATTGCGTTCTGGATAAGCCAATGGAGCGTTGAGGCGGTGCCTCTCCGGCCAAAGGAATCGCGTCCCGCCGACCGAACTGCGCCCGCATCGCTGCACGCTCCTTGTCGAAAACCTTGCTCTGTCGTCTTTACGAGTCATTATCACTACGTGTTGGTATAACACCCAATCGCTTGGATATATTCACGACCGGATAACCGCGCACCGTAATCTGTTGAACCGCATCTCGTTTGAAACCATCGCTGAACTTTGCTTTACTCATGATAGCCTCCTCGCCTCACTTCTAGAAAAAAGGTGTCTACAATTTAGGGGCAATCCAGTCGTCTTAACTGCACGCATAATACGAGAGTATCCAGATTCAGCCTTCGTCGTTTTGGCTTTCACTATCCTGCTCCGTCTGAACCGTCGTAGCCCCACCCAAACCCTTGAACCTTCTCTCGGCAAGCCATTGCAATCGTTGGGCCTGTATGAGTAATACCCGTCGAAGGCCACCTTGTACTTTGCGCTCAGAAATTACTTGCGCCAGTCGACCAATGATATGGGCACGTCGTGCGATCCTGAAATCCGGATGGGACCGGATGGCATGAACCTTTTCGGAAACAATTTTCTGACGATAGGATGGCTGTGATTCGATCTCCACCGTTGGAACCGGAGGGTCTTTCTCATTCAAAACTGCACCAAAGTGACTATTCGCGATGGCTTGCTGATATATAAGGTCCTCCAAAGCGTCCAAGTGAGCCTTGGCAACCTTGTCCTTACCCGGAGTTTCTTGAAATTCTGGAAGCGGCCATGCTTCTATTTCATATACTTCAAAGGGGTCCAATACTGACATCGCCACGGCATCTGTCCGTTGATTTGTCAAATGACGACGGATACGTGTCCGCAACATTTCATTAGTTTGCCCAACGTAAATGGGCTCACCGTCATAGTCAAAAAATGCGTAAACGCCCCACTTAAAATTACCAACCTTACGGTTTTCACCACTCACAGGGTCAGGCACCTCGAAATCTAGGAATGCAGCCAGATTCTTCCGTAGGTCTTCGGTCTCGAACGGTGGAAAATTTGTCGCATCTGGATTACGCTCATCTGACATACTACAGGCACCATACTCCAAAGATTGCGAGATTTAACTGGAGCATATACAGCTATAAGAGTCGAGCCTGCCTATTCAGCGGCGGCTATTTGCACAGCGCCTTCATCTTCAAGGATTTTCTCTACTAAATTTTCAGCCAAATGCCGGACGGCTGGTACAACGACCCCGTCGCCGCACACATGATAGGCCTCATTGTAGCGTTGTGGTAATTTGTAATTATCTGGTAATCCCATCAAGCGAGCGGCCTCGCGCGGTGAAAGCAGTCGACTACGCACGGAACCCTTTTCCACCAACATAATTGTCTGACGAGACGAACCACCAGATGGTGTACGGAGACATCCTGCGATATTATCGAACCTAATCTCGGCTCGCTGTTGCCCATCCCTAGTTCGACGATATACACCTCCAACTACACGAGACTTGCTAGCCTTAGTAGTCGCGATTGCATCTTCAAGTTTTTGACGATTTTTCGGTGTCATTAAGGAAATAAGGTATTCGGTCTCGTCCTTTGAGTGCCAGTTACAGCCCTTGGGTTTGTCTTCGATTAAGTCAACAAAGTTACGTGTTCGTTTAGATGGCGCAGGTAAATTCCACCATACCCAATGACGCTTTGCCGTCTTGGACATTCCATCGACAGCCTCAATCAAGGTCTTCGGATGCCATTCCGTAGAAGCTTCGCCATAGAGTTCGGTTGGGATTGGAATATCATTACGAACACCAACAAAGAACATGCGTGGCCGACTTTGCGGCACCCAACGACGTGCATCCATAACAATAGCACCGAATATGTAGTTGGCACCAGAGAAAGCCGAGGCAATTGCCTGAAAGTCCTTGCCGCCATTGCTAGTGATTGCACCGTAGACATTCTCAAGCACTATGATGCGAGGGGCGCGGCCTTCGGCTATAGCCGCTTTCATCAACTTCCAGAACGACCAAAAAGTGCCTGAGCGGTCTCCTTTCAGGCCGATGTAATCGCCTGCAAGGGAGAGGTCTTGGCAGGGGAAAGAGGCCCACGCCAAGTCAGCGTAACCGGGGAGTTGTTCAGTTGTAACAGTTGCGACGTCGCCGATGAAGAGTTCCTCACCGCCCCAGTTGGTAGTGTATGTGGTAGCTTTTTTCTGATCTATATCATTCGCAAACAGGCAATTCCATTCGGCACCGAGTCCGGCACGAGCCATTCCACCGCCAGCGAAAAATTCGTAGAAGTCCATTTCTCTATTCTCCCACCCATCCGATAAATTGTTCTTAATTTGTTCTCATTCTTCAGATTGCCATATAGGTCGGATCATGTCTAGCCTTTGCATATTTAAGCTAGCACGATATCTCGCCCAACGTGAACAACTCGTTACCGCCAACCAGGGCGGAATCATAAATTACTAACGAAAGGTTAGGGAAGAAAGATTCTAATCATCAGAACTGTAGGAGTTCTGATGATGACAACACGTTTTCTCGACCATATCAAAGAAATTGAAGACCACCGCATCGTCGGCATGACGACGTACCCGCTGGATGAAGTTCTGTTTACGGTTCTGGTTGGCTTGTTATGTCGTGTCGAGGATTTTGACGAGATTGAAATGCTGTGCGGTGACCAGTTGGACTAGCTGCAACAGTTTTTGCCGTTTAAGGCTGGGGTCGCGCCAGCCCAGACACTGCGGCGGGTTCTGAGCGCGCTTTGCCCACGAACGCTGGAAAGTGCTTTTGCATCGTGGGTCGCCAGCTTGCAGGAAACGATCCGTGGAGTGGTGGCGATTGACGGCAAGACTTTGCGCGGCTCAAAGCTTGATAGCAACGGAGCCGGGGCCGTGCATGTTGTCTCGGCCTATGCTCACGAAGCCGGTCTGATCCTTGCCCAGCGTGCGGTCGAGGGTAAAAGCAATGAAATCACCGCCATTCAGGATGTGCTGGGTCTGCTTGAAATTGATGGTACCATTGTCACAATTGATGCAATTGGCACGCAAAAATCCATTGCCGGGCAGATCATCGCCAAGAAAGCGGACTACCTTCTGGCACTGAAAGGCAACCAGAAGGCGTTACATGACGATGTCATCGAGTTTTTCTCGGACCCGGAACTCACGGCGACCTGCCCCCAATCTGAAGACACAAACTTCGGACATGGGCGAATTGAGGAGCGCACCTGCCGGACTTTCGCGGCCGAGGACGGGCTGATTACTCGCCATCCCGAATGGGATCATCTGCACTCAATCGCTGAGGTGACGGTGCAACGCACACATAAAAAGACTCGGGAAACTTACCGTCAAACGAGGTATTACATATCGTCTCTGCAACCAGACCCAGCCATTATCCTCGCTGCAAGCCGGTCTCACTGGAGTGTTGAGAATAATGTCCATTGGCAACTTGATGTCAGTCTGCATGAAGACAACAGCCGAACCCGCAAAGATCATTCTGCACGAAATCTCGCCATGATGCGCCGAGCCGTCCTCAATATGGCGAGACGTGAGCCTTCAAGAATGTCCATTAAACGAAAACGTCTCAAAGCCGCTTTAAACAAGGAGTTCAGAACCAAACTAATCGTTTGTTAATAATTTATGATTTTGCCCTGGAATATGCCCTGCATGTCCTTGCGCTTGTTTTTTTGTATT
>JAJFII010000093.1 GCA_021775095.1 Rhodospirillales bacterium | reverse complement strand
CCTCACCTATTCATTACCGCGGGTCCATATTGTCATTGCCAGTCTGGAAAAAATCGTCCCCACCTTGGAAGATGCGTCGACCATTCTAAGGGTCCTTGCGCGATCCGCGACGGGCCAGGATATGTCCGTCTACACCACTTTTTGTTCGGGCCCGAAACGAAAAGACGATCCCGAAGGACCGGAAGAATATCACGTGATTTTGTTGGACAACGGACGAACCGACCTCCTGGGATCAGAATTTGAAGAGGTTTTACGCTGCATTCGTTGTTCCGCCTGCATGAACCATTGTCCGGTTTATAAGGCCATTGGCGGACACGCCTACGGTTGGGTGTACCCCGGACCCATTGGTGCCGTTTTGACGCCTGGGTTAAAGGGTTTACACGAATCGAATGATTTACCCAACGCCTCGACCCTGTGTGGCAAGTGTGAAAGTGTTTGTCCCATGCGTATTCCCCTGCCCAAATTGCTACGATCCTGGCGCACCCGCCACTTCGAGAACAAAAAAACCCGCAGTGCAGATCAATGGGCACTAAGTGCTTGGGCATGGCTGGCGACACGACCGGCTCTCTATCATAGGATTAACGGTTTAATCGTAACTGTGTTGGGTGCCCTGGGACGCCGCAAGGGCCGATTCAAATGGCTGCCTCTGGCCTCGGGATGGACCAGTAAACGGGATTTTCCCGCACCCCTTGGCGATACGTTTATTCAGCAATATCATAAAGGTGCCCGTGCGGATGCCAGCGGTCAATGGTTACGGGAGAGCAAATTATGAGTGATGCTCGAAGAGAAATCCTGGCTAAGATAAGAACCACGCGTTCCTCCCCCAACGCCGTCAAAAACGAACTGGGGACGATGCGTCAACGACTGCAGGATCACCCGGTTAATCTTATACCAGCGAGGGGTAAAAAGCCAAAATCCCATAGGGTTGCACAATTTATTGATGAGGCGGAGCGGGTAAATGCGACGACCTGCCGGATTTCTCGGTTTGACGACATCCCGGCCGAAATTGCCAGGTACCTGGCCGAACACAATCTGCCAACCCGACTTAAACAGGCCCCGTCCTTAGCCACTTTGGATTGGAAAAATACCCTCATTGATGTCAGCCAGGGGGTCGCCAGTGAAACCGATGAGGTCAGCCTGACATGGGCCGTTGCCGGGGTCGCGGAAACCGGAACATTGGTTACCTATTCTGGAACCGAAAACCCAACAACTCTGAACTTTTTACCGCCGGTTCATGTGATTGTCCTGCGAACCGAAGATGTAGTTGGTGCCTATGAGGACGCCTGGTCCCTAATGCGGGAAAAATTAAAAAATAAAGATCATCCAAATAACTTTATACCTAGAACGGTAAACTTTATCACTGGACCATCAAGAACAGGAGACATTCAACAGACGCTTTTGCTTGGAATACATGGCCCGCAGCGCCTACATATTGTTATCATCGATGAAGAAGATACGTAACTCAAAAAACCGAACCGGGCCCGGTTCAGAAAAACAGGCCCTTAATGACGATGAACTTTGGCGCGCATTTTCATCTAAGATCAAGCCGATGAACGCACGGGCAAAAAACCTGAATCTAAGTTCATTTGAAAAATCATACTATAAACCACAATCTCCGCAAAATTCCACCAACCCACACAGAAGAACCTTGCCAAAGTCGACGGCCAGGGTTTTGGAATCGACACCCTTTGAACATGGAACCGGGGACGGCCTCGACCGGTCAAGCCGTAAAAAAATGCGCCGGGGCAAAGTCGAGGTTGAAGCGCGCCTGGACCTGCATGGTATGATCCAAACACAGGCGCATCAAAGCCTGTTTGAATTTTTGCAGCGGGCCCATACTTCTGGAAGAAAATCAGTCCTTGTTATTACCGGAAAAGGATTTAGCCAGACCGGTGAAATCGGCGTGTTGCGTCGGGCTGTTCCAAAATGGCTGAACGAATTACCCCTGCGGAACTGGATCCGCGGATTTGATCACGCGTCGCCTGCCGACGGCGGCGAAGGTGCCCTATACATTTTACTCAGGAGGAAACGATGACGCCCTTTGGGGAAAAGGTTCGGATGCTTCGCAGGGCTAAAAAAGTATCCCTGAAAACCATGGCGGAAGCCCTCGGCGTTTCCTCCGCTTATTTTTCGGCGTTGGAACACGGTCACCGGGGTCGCCCCGGTTCCGGGTTGGTCCAACAGATTTGTGGTTATTTTGACATGATGTGGGACGACGCCGAAGCCCTTGATCGTTTGGCCCAGTTGTCACACCCAAGAATCGTTGTCGATACGGCTGGTCTTAGTGCAAATGCAACCCTATTAGCCAATATGTTATCAGAGAAGATTAAGACATTGGATGAAGAAACCATTGAATGGGTGTTGGCCGAAATCGAAAGTCGAAATGGTCCTTTTGACGGCCCAACACATTAATTAACCTGAAAATTTAGGATGCCACGCTACAGGCTTGTTATAAGCTAATAAACACAAATTTACGACAATCAGAACACAAATAGGATATCAGACGATATCTAAAAACTAGTGTGTATTTACTGAAGGGTAAAGCGTTTTCCTGATGTAAAGTTACAGGATAAACTTACGCAGGTCTGAGTTTCGAACCAGATCACTCAATTTTTCGATGACATCGCTGCCATCAATAACCAGATTCTCGCCGCTCCGTTCCGAGGCGTCGAAACTGATCTCCTCTAGGAGTTTTTCAAGGACCGTATGCAAACGCCGGGCGCCAATGTTTTCGACACCTTGATTGATTTCGGCAGCCAAATCGGCGATGGCTTCTATGGCTGCGTTGGTAAATTCAAGTTTTACATCCTCAACGCCGATTAAAGCTATGTATTGTTTAATTAAACTTGATTCTGGTTCCGTCAGAATTCTGACCAGATCATCCCGGGTCAGGGCATTCAGCTCGACCCGAATTGGCAATCGGCCCTGGAGTTCCGGCAACATTTCCGAGGGTTTCGCCACGTGAAAGGCACCCGATCCTATAAAAAGAATATGGTCGGTGCGCACCTGGCCGTGTTTGGTGGAAACGGTCGTTCCCTCAATTAACGGCAATAAATCCCGTTGCACGCCTTCCCGACTGACATCGCCGGCATGGTCTGATTTGGCAGTAATCTTATCAATTTCGTCTATAAAAACGATGCCACTATTCTCAACTAAATCAATGGCTTCTTTGGTTATGTTCTCCTCATCCAACAGCTTGTCGGCCTCGTCGGCCATCAAAAGCTCATAGGATGCGGAAACCGACAATTTTTTGGTTTTTGTCTGGTTGCCAAATGCTTTGCCGAACATGTCACCAAGATTAAGCATGCCCATGCTCGCCCCCGGCATGCCCGGCACATCGAAGGTTGGCATATTGGGGGCGGCATTTTCGACAACTTCGACCTCAATTTCCTTATCGGCCAAGGTCCCCTCACGTAGCATTTTGCGAAATTTGGCGCGGGTGTCTTTGGCCGCATTATCTCCGACCAGGGCATCGAGAACCCGTTCCTCGGCGTTAATCTCCGCCTTCGCCGTGACCTCCTTTCGTTGTGTTTCACGCACCATATGAATGGCCGATTCCACCAGATCGCGAATCATCTGCTCGACGTCACGACCCACATAACCGACTTCCGTAAATTTGGTGGCCTCGACCTTGATAAAGGGAGCTTTCGCTAACTTGGCGAGCCGTCGGGCAATCTCCGTTTTGCCAACACCCGTGGGTCCAATCATCAAAATGTTTTTAGGCAGTACTTCTTCCCGCATGGTGTCATCCAATTGTTGCCGACGCCAACGATTTCGCAGGGCAACGGCAACAGCCTTTTTTGCGTCGTTTTGGCCAACGATGAAACGGTCAAGCTCAGATACGATTTCACGGGGTGTAAAACTACTCATAATTTTTCAACGACCACATTTTGATTGGTGTAAATACAGATATCTGCCGCGACTTTCATGGATTTAAGGGCGATGGTTTCCGCGTCAATGCCGTCCATGTCTATCAGTGCACGCGCTGCAGCGAGGGCATAATTCCCTCCGGACCCAATGCCGATAAGCCCATCTTCCGGTTCCAGGACATCACCGTTTCCAGTCAAAACCAGGGATACATCTCGGTCGGCAACGGCCATCATTGCTTCCAGTTTGCGCAAATAGCGGTCAGTTCGCCAATCCTTGGCCATTTCCACGCAGGCGCGGGTTAATTGTTTTGGATATTGTTCAAGTTTAGTCTCGAGGCGTTCAAATAAAGTGAAGGCGTCGGCCGTGGCGCCGGCAAACCCGGCAATCACGTCACCATCGGAGAGCCGCCGCACTTTAAGCGCATTGGCTTTAATGACCGTATCGCCAAGGGTTACCTGACCGTCTCCGGCTATAATTACCTGATTTTGTTTACGGACCGACAGGATCGTTGTTCCGCGCCAGCCTGTTCGCTGCTCATTCATGGGGCTTCCGCCTTTTGTGAAGGGTTCCTTAACCAAGGTCAGCATATATAGGAGCCCCGATAAGGCCCTGCAATCGCTTTTTACCGCCGATCAATTCCCCGCCCGCCGTTTGTATGCTGGTTAACCGCCAAACTTCCTGATAAAAACCGAATTTCTAATTCCGACTGCAGAATTAAGGGCCGACGCCATGCGCCAAGCGACCGTTGAACGTAAAACCAAAGAAACCGAAATTTCGGTTGCCCTCGACCTGGACGGTTCCGGCGAATACAGCATTGCCACGGGCGTTGGTTTTCTTGATCACATGTTAGAGCAGTTATCGCGCCATAGCCTGATTGATCTCAAGGTCCGTGCCAGCGGTGACACCCATATTGATTTTCATCACACAACGGAGGATACGGGAATCGCCATAGGCGAAGCTTTTGCACGGGCCCTCGGCGACCTCAAAGGCATTACCCGTTATGGATCAGCAACGATTCCCATGGACGAGACCCTGACCCGGGTTAACCTCGATGTGTCCAACCGACCTTACCTGATCTGGAAAGTCACCTTTACCAAACCAAAATTGGGCGATATGGACACGGAACTGTTTAAAGAATGGTTTCAGGCTTTTGCCCAGGCGGCGGGTGTAACCCTGCATGTGGAAAACATTTATGGGGAAAACAATCATCATATGGTTGAATCCTGTTTTAAGGGATTGGCCCGTGCCTTAAGACAGGCCATTGAAATAGACCCGAGAAAATCAGATGCCATCCCCTCTACCAAGGGTGTGCTCGGCGGGTCCTTATAAGTGATCAAGAATGAAAGTTTATACCGTCCATCTGCGTCGCCACGGCCTTGATTTAGATCACGATCTGATTCTTGTTGAAGAGGGTTTCTGTTGGTCCGCTTTTTTCTTAAGTTTACCCTGGGCCATTTGGTATCGCCTTTGGTGGCCGGCCCTTGGCATCACCGCAGGTGCATTAATTCTCAACCAGATATTCTGGATATTTCACTTGGATTCCCTCACCTCCACAACTTTAATCCTTGGATATGCTTTGCTAATCGGATTGTTGGCCAATGACTTGCGCCGCTGGCAACTTGAGCGGCAGGGATTTGCGTCCTTTGGTGTGACTACCGGCCAGACAAAAGACGAGGCTCTCGGCCGGTTTCTCGACGCATCACCCGATATTAGGGGAGAATTTGCCTGATATGGAAATTTGTGTTGTTGACTATGGTTCGGGTAATCTCCGGTCTGCGGCCAAGGCCCTCGAACGGGCCCTGCAGGAAACCCGGATCAACGGCCGGGTTCGGATCACTGCGGATCGCACGCATATTGAAAACGCTGATCGCCTTGTCCTTCCCGGCGTGGGTGCCTATGCGGATTGCCAGGCGGGTCTGCGGGTTTTGCCCGGATTATGGGAGGCCCTGGATGCTGCCGTTAGCAAACAGGGGAAACCATTGTTGGGTATTTGTGTTGGCATGCAATTAATGGCGGACTGGGGTCGGGAGTTTGGCGATACTCCGGGGTTTGGCTGGGTACCCGGCGAGGTTACCGCCCTACGACCATCAGATAAAACTTTAAAAATACCCCATATGGGGTGGAATAATATAGATATTAAAGACCAACCTCATGCATTACTTGAGGGAATTTGCGACCGTGCCCACGCCTACTTCGTCCATTCCTATGGGTTTCGATGCCGCAACACAAACAACCAATTGGCGACGGTCAACCATGGGGAAATCATTTCCGCCGTCGTCGGTAAAGACAACGTCGTTGGAACCCAATTCCATCCGGAAAAAAGCCAGGCCGTTGGCTTGCGCCTGCTGTCAAACTTTCTTACCTGGACACCCTAATACTCATAAGGATGAAATGGCCCGACGATGATTTTTTTCCCAGCGATTGACCTTAAAGAAGGGACCTGCGTCCGTTTGTTGCGGGGTGAAATGGACGCGGCGACCCTGTTCAATGACAATCCGGGTGACCAGGCCAAAGCCTTCCAGGATCAGGGAGCGGAATACCTCCATGTGGTTGATCTTAATGGCGCTTTTGCGGGAAAACCGGCCAATGGGGCGGCGGTAAAGGCCATTTTAAAATCGGTCACTATGCCTGTCCAACTCGGTGGCGGTATACGGACACTGGATACCATGGAATATTGGTTATCTTCTGGCATCAAACGGATTATTCTGGGCACCGTCGCTTTAACCGATCCCCAATTGGTCCGCCAGGCGTGTAAATTATTTCCCGGGCAGGTGGCTATTGGTATTGATGCAAAAAATGGCTTTGTTGCAACCGAAGGCTGGGCCCAGGTATCAAAAATTACGGCACAGGAACTGGCGATCCAGCTGCAAGATGCCGGCGTGATCGCCCTCATCCACACGGACATCAGTCGTGACGGCGCCATGCAGGGCCCCAATCTGGAAGCAAGTTTAAAAATTGCCAATGCAGTTACCATTCCGGTCATTGTGTCTGGAGGTATTTCGTCGATGGCAGATATCGAGGCCGTTGCTGCCACCGGATCCGAACGGCTCGCAGGTGTAATTTCAGGCCGCGCCGTTTATGACGGCCATGTGGATATCGCCAAAGCAACACGCATCCTCAAGGGTGAAACATGTTAAAAACCCGGATCATCCCCTGTTTGGACGTCGATAAGGGACGGGTTGTCAAAGGCGTTAATTTTGTCGATTTGATCGACGCTGGCGATCCGGTTGAACAGGCCAAACTTTACGATAAGGCCGGCGCAGACGAATTGTGTTTTTTGGACATTACCGCCAGTTCCGACAATCGAGATACCCTATTTGACGTAGTTAGCCAAACAGCGGAACATTGTTTTATGCCCTTGACGGTAGGCGGCGGCGTTCGAACAACGGAAGACATTCGCCGGCTCTTGCTGGCCGGTGCCGATAAGGTCTCGATTAACACAGCGGCCATTAAAAACCCGGGTTTTGTCCGGGAAGCCGCGCAAAAATTTGGCACCCAATGCATTGTTGTGGCGATTGATGCAAAAGCGACAGCGCCCAACACATTTGAGATATTTACCCATGGGGGCCGTAAACCGACAGGTATCGACGCTGTCGCCTGGGCGACTCGCATGGCCGACTACGGGGCCGGCGAAATATTATTAACGTCCATGGACAGAGATGGCACCAAACAGGGTTTTAATCTTTCGTTGACCCGCGCCGTATCCGATGCGGTTCATATACCGGTTATTGCGTCCGGTGGGGTTGGTACATTAGACCATTTGTACGAAGGAATAGTCGACGGCCACGCTTCCGCCGTTTTGGCCGCATCGATATTTCATTTCGGAACCTATACAATCGCTGAAGCCAAAAATCATTTGTTAAAATGTGGCGCCCAGGTGCGTGATCCTGCCGCCCAGGAAATAAAAGGATAAACCCATGACCACTCATCCTTCCTTCCGACACGTCCTCGACGAGCTCTATCAGGTGATTGAAAGCCGCAAGGGTGGGAATCCACGGGAATCCCACACGGCCAAACTGTTTAAAAAGGGCCGCAATAAAATCTGCAAAAAATTCGGTGAAGAGGCCGTAGAGGTTGTTATTGCCGCGTTGGCAGAAACCCGGAAAGATGTGATAAGCGAAAGTTCAGACACCCTATATCATCTATTGGTTCTGTGGGCCGAAATGGGAATTAAACCAGAAGAGGTTTGGACCGAATTACAGTCACGGGTGGGGACATCTGGAATTCAGGAAAAAAACAGCCGCCCCACCGAAGATTAAGGATTGCACAAATGCCTTATGATCCTGAAAATATATTCGCGAAAATTTTAAGGGGCGAAATCCCCAGTACAAAAGTTCTCGAAAACGAACAGGCGTTGGCCATCGAGGATATCAATCCGGTTGCTCCCGTCCATGTTCTGGTGATGCCAAAAGCCGCCTATGTTTCTGGTGCCGATTTTTCTGCGCGCGCGTCAGATCTGGAAATAGCACAATTGCACAGACTAGTGGGTCGCGTCGCAACCCTAAAAGGACTGGATGAAACCGGTTATCGGACTCTCTCGAATCACGGGCCGGACGCCCATCAGGAAGTTGATCATTACCATGTCCACGTGGTCGGCGGTCGTGACCTGGGCGGAATGATTAAACGAATCGGCAACTAAAAAACAACATTATTCATTTTCATCCAATCAGTCGAAGAAATTATCGAATTATATGTGTTTATTTCCAACAACTTGGACCGTCAGAAAAAACGTTTTGCAATCGTTGTGAAGCCGATTACCATTCCTCAGATGCTTTTGATAACAGAAGCAACGTCAACTGTAGGCAAAAACGCGTGCCAGACGGAAGTGTACCGACAAACTTACTGATGTCCCCCCTATCCGGTGACCAGCTGGCACCAGATTGGTCGCAAAGGGCGGAGGCCGACATTGGTGGTGACCTTGTTTCCCTGCAAGCCGCCGCACGATTTGCCGAACTTGCCGTCGAAGCCGCCAAACAAGATGCCTTAAATCAGGTCCAGAAAAGCGCAACTTCCATAATCCGGGATCCGGCCGACCCACTAGATCAAGTGGCAGCGGACTGGGCAGCGCAAGTGGATGCAGACGAACAAATCATTCATGCCTTTTTGGGAATAGACGATCCCATTGGACGGGAAGCTGTAGCGGTTTTCAAGGAGGATCGAGTCGACGCCGCCCTTGAAGCGTTCCTCGACACCCTGCCGGACGCGGTTTTGAAGAACGGAGAATTGGCGGCGTTAAGCGCCTTCGACCGGGCACTGGCCAGTGGCTATGACGCCGAGGAAGCCCTTTCCGCTGCCATCCAGGCTGCAGAACAGGCTGATGCAAGCCTGTCGATTGGTGCGGCTATCGCCCAAAGCCCGCCAGGTATTGGCCTCGGCCTTGATACCGCTTCGTTACAAAAGGATCCGCCACCGCAAGGAGACGACCCGGAGCAACCTGTTTCAGACCCTGCTCCGGCACCTTTTATATCGGCGTTGCCCGCCGGGCTCCTGTCTGCCATCGCCAGCAACCTCGACGAGGTTAATGATGCGACCTTTGGCTTTGGTTTTCAGTTTCGTGCTGACCCCGTCGAGATTTTTGTTCCAGCAGAAAACCGGGCCCAACCGCAGCGCAGTGTTGAACAAATTCAAACGCCGGAAACCGGTGTATTTATTGCCATTGTTGGGACGGCCGCAACCGATCTGTTGGTTGGCGAATCCGGCCGGGATGCCCTTGCAGGGGCGGAATCCGATGACTATGTTTATGCGGATTTACCGACAAATTATAATGCGGCTCTGCATGACGCAACCAATCCCCTGACAAACCCCACGTTCGCGGAACGGGGTGGAGATGATGTGGTTTCCGGCGGTTCCGGCGATGACCATTTGTGGGGCGGCCCCGGTAATGATCGCATACACGGTGACGTTCCAGACCCGTCATCAACACTTTTCTCCGAGTTTTCCTTTGGTCTCGGTGCGACGACGGGTGGCGATGATACCGTTTATGGCGGCGCCGGCGACGACAGCCTGTGGGGCGGTGATGGGGTTGACATCATCAGCGGTGACGCCGGCGATGATTTTCTTTCCGGTGATGGCGGTGCCGACCAACTTTTCGGCGGCACCGGTGCCGACAATATATTTGGATATGCGGGGGATGATATTATCCGCGGTGGAGAAGATCGTGATACTCTGTCGGGTGGCGACGGCGCGGATGACTTTCAGTTTACTGGCGGCACCGGCGCGAGCATTGCTGAGCGCGTGCAATCACTGGGTACGGATACCGTTACCGATTATTCGGCGCAGGATATGGATACCTTGTCTTTGTCGAATACCGATTTTGGGCTGGGTAACAGCGGAATGTTGACGGATGGTGCCAACTATTTTGAAATTGCCGACGGGACTCTATCGTCAAATCCCTTTGATATTTCCGGTGGTCCAAGCGGTTCAGCCATTTTGATAATGGGTTCAAATAGTGGCACCGACGGCGTTGGCGTTTATTACACGGAAGATGCCGCCGCCGCGACGAACCTGAATTCATATCAGATCGCAGACATCATTAGCGTAAATGCATCTGATTTTGAAGCTGCGGATTTCCTGCTCAAAGGCTGATATTCCGTTTCGCCTGCGGTATTTTATAGGCGTTCACATTCCTGCAACCGGCCATCAATACCCCCGAAATGCCCGTAGGCTATCGTCGGGAAAATATTGGTCGTGAGCGGAGTAATGACGTTGGTAAAATCGATAACGAAGGTTTCTGCGAAAACCCTGGAATTAAAACGCCGCATTGAGCGGACATTTTCATTGTCCTGCATTCAGGACTTCGAAGGATTGACCGATCGGCTGAATTCCATTGGCCACCAATCGACAGCCTACGCCCTTACGCAACTCATTGAGGCCAACGTGACTTTAGATCCCGCCGACACCGACAAAAAAGATGCAATATCGGGCGGGCTGAAAGATTTTCCTGTCGCAAAAAAAAACCACCACCTAGAGCCACCGCACAAAGGGCCTGGCCAAAACTCATGTCGGGGACCGGACAACCCAGAACGCCGGTCTTCTCCGAACAAAATTATATAACGGAAAAAATCAGACTCTAATAGGCACCCGTCGAAGGGGCCGCCAAAAATTGCCCAATAATGGCGATGGCTGGCAGATTTTTTTGATCCCTATTTGTTGCTCACACCTAGCAACTGTATCTACACACAGTCTTCCACATTTGATTTTTAGCGATCATTGCATTTGCGATAATGAGTAGTTTTCTGGCGACGGCGATGAGAACGAGTTTATGGGGTTTGCCTTTCTGTTTCAATCTTTTGGCGAA
>JAJFII010000092.1 GCA_021775095.1 Rhodospirillales bacterium | reverse complement strand
TGCCCGTCGTCATGACATTGCTTGGCCGGGTCGGTATCGCCACCTCAAAGGGTATGAAAGAGAAACGCAAATACGCCATTGTGCTGGCTTTTGTCGCTGCCGCTATCTTGACGCCACCAGACCCCATCAGTCAGATCGGCTTGGCTTTGCCGACGATCCTGTTGTACGAAATTTCAATCATATCGGTACGATTAATCGAGAAAAAACGCGGCGATGAAGAGCCAGATGACGATGATGATGACGACGACGAAAACGATGATGACACAGCCGACGATACGGATTTAAAAGATGCGCCGGAAGCCAAAGATTTTGACCAAGATGAATTCGAAGATGACTATGATTTGGAATCGGAACCGGATCGGGCTGAAAAACTAAAACCCAAGCCAAAAGGTAACCCGTCAGACTCTGAAGGCCCCTAAATTGTAACCGATGCCGGGGCCCGAGATGTTCGTTAACTGCCCCTTTCATCGAACGATTTATTCTCCTATAAAATGCAGAATTAATTTCCTGAAGGCTGTAAGGACACCCTCTTATTATGTTCGATATAAAATGGATTCGCGAAAATCCGGATGAATTTGATGCAGGGTTAGCCAAGCGCGGGGTGGAATCTCACGCCGCGATGCTCATTGCCCTGGATGAAAAACGACGTTCAGCGCAAGCCCGGGCACAGGAAATTCAAACGGAACGCAACGCCTTGTCCAAACAGATCGGAAGGGCCAAGGCCAAGGGAGAGGATGCCTCCGGAATCCTCACGCAGGTCTCGCAATCCAAAACCGCCCAGGCCGAGGCGGAAACAGAACATGCGCAGGCGTCGGCGGACCTGGAGCTGGTGCTTTCTGCGATTCCAAATATCCCCTTTGACGATGTCCCCGTCGGCAAGGATGAGGCGGATAATGTGGAAGTTCGGACCTGGGGCACTCTGCCAAAATTTAATTTTCAACCGCGGGAACATTTTGAGCTGGGCGAAAGTCTTGGACTGATGGATTTTGAAACCGCCGCCAAATTGTCGGGCTCGCGTTTTGTGTTGTTATCGGGGGCCCTGGCGCGGCTTGAGCGGGCGCTGGGAAACTTTATGCTGAATGTTCAAACCGACGAACATGGGTATACGGAAGTTAACCCGCCTGCATTGGTCAATGATGCGACCATGTATGGTACGGGCCAGTTGCCAAAGTTTGGCCCGGATCTTTTTAAAACCGAAGACGGTTATTGGTTAATTCCAACGGCTGAAGTGCCACTGACAAATATTGTTGCCGGCCATATCCTTGATGAGGACTATCTACCGCGTCGTTATACGGCACTGACCTGGTGTTTTCGTTCGGAAGCCGGCGCCGCCGGGCGCGATACCCGAGGCATGATCCGCCAGCACCAATTCTCCAAGGTGGAAATGGTATCGATTACCAAACCCGAACACTCGGATGCCGAACTGAAACGCATGACCGAATGTGCGGAAGATATCCTCAAACGTCTGCAACTGCCCTTTAGAACCGTCGTTCTAGCGACCGGAGACATGGGATTTGGCGCGCGTAAGACCTTTGATATTGAAGTCTGGTTACCCGGCCAGAATGCCTACCGCGAGATTTCTTCCTGCTCCAATTGCGGCGACTTCCAGGCCCGCCGTATGAAGGCCCGTTACCGGGAAAAGGGAGAAAAAGAACTCAAGTTTGTGCATACGCTGAATGGCTCCGGTTTGGCCGTTGGACGGACCTTGATTGCGGTGATGGAAAATTATCAGCAGGTCGACGGCTCAATCGTCGTTCCGGATGTCCTGATACCCTATATGGGTGGCCTGGACGTGCTCAGCCCGGTCGAAGGATAACCCTTTGAATTTAAAACAAACCCGCGTGTTGCTGTCCAATGACGATGGAATTTCTGCCCCTGGTTTGAAAGTCCTTGAGCGGGCTATCAAACCTCTGGTTAAAGAAGTTTGGGTGGTCGCCCCGGAAACCGAACAAAGCGCCACCAGTCACTCCTTGACCCTGCGCCAGCCCCTGCGCATTCGCAAAATTTCGAAACGCCGATTTGCCGTGGATGGCACACCCACGGATAGTGTTTTACTGGGTCTGTCCGAGGTCATGAAAAACTGTCGGCCTGATCTGGTGTTGTCAGGTATCAACAAGGGCGGCAACTTAGGCGAAGATGTCACTTACTCGGGAACCGTCGCCGCAGCCATGGAAGGGGCCCTGTTGGGGGTCCGGTCTGTCGCCTTAAGCCAGGTTTATTCCGATACGCGAACCGTCCACTGGGCGACGGCAGAACAGTGGCTGCCCCAGGTCTTAAAACAGTTGGTAAAAACCGAATGGCCAACCAGCATCCTGATGAACGTCAATTTTCCGCCGGTAAACGCCAATGCGGTCAGTGGGATTGAAAGTGTCCGCCAGGGACGCCGGAAGATTGGCGGCGATTTAACACCGGGAACCGATCCCAGGGGGCAACGGTATTATTGGATTGGTCCACAGCGCGAAGAAGACCGGGCGGCGAAGGGAACCGATTTGGAAGCCGTGACGCGCGGTGCCATAGCGATTACCCCTCTGAGCCTGGATTTAACTCATAACCCAACTCTTAAAACACTGAAAGCCGCATTTAAGTGAACTGGGATAACCGCATTTCCCCCCTGTTGGGAGAATTACGCAACGGCGGCGTCACAGACCCGGCAGTTCTTGCCGCCATAGAGGGCGTCCCCCGGGAACTTTTTGTGTCCGAACCCTTTAAGGCCAGGGCCTACGAAAATGTCGCCCTGCCGATCGGCCGCCACCAGACCATTAGCCAGCCCCTTGTGGTAGGCCTGATGACCCAGGCTCTGGCGCTAACGGATCGGAAAAAGGTTTTGGAAATTGGAACCGGTTCCGGTTATCAAACAGCTGTTTTGGCACCTTTGTGTCGGCGCATTTATTCCATCGAACGGCACCCGCAGCTGCATGACGAAGCCGAAGCGCGTTTTCGTCATTTGCGGTTGACGAATATCACTTCGATTATTGGCGATGGATCCGCCGGCTGGCCAGAGCAGGCTCCGTTTGAACGAATCCTGGTGACCGCAGCAGCAGAGGATGTACCGCGGGTCCTTTTGCAACAGCTTGCCGTTGGCGGCATAATGATAATTCCCATTGGTGTTGACGAACATGATCAGCGCCTGATGCGCATCAAACGCACCACTGATGGGGCAGAAACCGAGGATATGGGCGGTGTGCGCTTTGTCCCGTTGCTGCCGGGTGTCGCTGACAAGTAACCGACGGCAGACGTCGTCCTGTGATCTTTCATTGCGAGATTGCCGATCCTTAGGGATAATCCTGGTTATGAGGTATCTGAATAAAAACTACCGCTTCGGCGTTATGATTTTGGCGTTGGGATTATTAACTGCCTGTGGTTATGCCGAATGGCCACCGCGCGACAATCGGCTTCGTGACGTCAATGCATCGCAGACTCAGCCACGCCCGCGCACGGCCACTGCTTTTGTTGGCGCCTCGGCGGTTGTCGTCGGCAAAGGGGATTCCGTTTATGGGTTGTCGAAACGTCACAAAGTGCCCATGCGTGCGATTATCGAGGCCAACGGATTGGTTGCACCGTTTGTTCTCCATATTGGACAGCGCCTCGAGCTGCCTCGCGGACAGGCCCACACCATCAAACGTGGCGATACGTTATTTGCCATCGCCACTCTTTACGATGTTAACGCCTTCGAACTGGCGCGCATAAATGGCTTGAAAAAACCCTATGTGATCCACGTCGGAAATTTACTAGTCCTGCCCTCCAGTGCCCGGGTGGCGGCGGTGACAATAGCCAAAAGTCCCCTTGCTGGGTCGCAACCGTCTAAATCGAACGCCGCAAAAATCGAAACGCCATCGCCACCCGGATCAACCCGAAAAACCAAACCGGATACGCCGACTACCGCCGCCTGGGTTGCGCCCCCCAAACGACAATCGGCGAGCGCCGTTGCCACCCAAATAAGACCGCAACGCAAATCCCTGGCGGCCCCTACCGCCAAAAGCCGAAAGGGGTTCTTGTGGCCGGTTAGCGGGAAAATAATCTCAAATTATGGTGTTAAATCGAAGGGTCTGCGTAACGACGGGATTAATATCCAGGCGCGCCGAGGCAATGCGGTCCTGGCTTCGGAAAATGGCATTGTTGCCTACGCCGGCAACGAACTGCGAGGGTTTGGCAATTTGTTGCTGATCAAACACGCAGGCGGCTGGGTTACGGCCTATGCCCATAACGAGCAATTGCTGGTAAAACGGGGGCAACAGATCAAACGGGGACAAAAGATCGCCACCATCGGATCCACGGGAAACGTCAGTTCGCCGCAACTTCATTTCGAAATCCGCCAGGGTAACAAAGCCAAGGACCCGAAAAAATATCTGCGCGGTAAAGCCTGAAGGCGGGTCCTTTAGAAGTGCTGCACATCAATAGGTCCTGGGTTTGCTGGCCGCAATCGGGTTCTATGGCCGCAGCGAATTGTCGCTTGAAGACCAGCAGCACCGATGCAGTGCGCCGCCAGATGGTTATTTCGACCTTTTGGATCATGCCTGCAGGTGTTCAATCAAAAGCGCGGTCATAACCAATCCTATGGCGGTGAACGGGGAAATTCTTTATAAAGAGATGAACTGCCGTCTGTTTATGACACGGGAGGCCGGAGACAATCTGACTTCGCTCCCTTAAGGGGGGTTAAACGTTCCATGAAAACCATTCATAAACTCCTTCATTCCCTGGGTTTTGCCTTTGCCGTCGGCGGTGCCATCGTCAGCGTTGTGACGGCGTTTGCCTATTTGCTTGTCGGTTGGCTTGGTATTGCTCTGGTCGGTCTGACAGGCCTGTATATTTCGACCCGTATTGAACTTAACGATGGCAACGCCGTCGCAGACTTTGATTACGGTGGCACGTCGGTGAAAATGCTTGCCAAACAAATTGATGAACAACGACGTGCCAGCCCGCGGGACCGCGTTGTCCACGAACAGCAGCGCAAGGACCGTAAACACCTGGTTTATCTGATGAATACCTTATGGTTGGCAATGATCGGATGTGGGTTCGTACTGTTTACCACGCACCAGATATAAGTTGTCTGCCGGCAAAATTGCCGGGCCCGCAGTCCTTACATGGCGTCCTGTTGCCGGTTCCTAACGGAGCGGGGGGATCAGGATGGTGGCCCGGGGAGGGCGCGATATATCCGGTTCCGGATAGTCCAGGGTATAATGAAGTCCGCGACTTTCCGTACGCATCATCGCCGACTTGATAATCAGTTCCGCGACAACCGCAAGATTGCGCAATTCTAGCATGTCACTGGTTATCTGAAAATTGCTGTAATAGTCCGTTATTTCCGACAACAAGAGGTCTATTCGATGTTTGGCGCGCTCGAGACGTTTGCTGGTCCGAACAATGCCCACATAATCCCACATGAAACGCCGTAATTCTTCCCAATTATGGGAAATCACCACCTCTTCGTCGGCTTCACGCACCCAACTCGCATCCCAGGGGCGAATGGCCGGTGGCACCGGCGTGGTGGCGATCTTTGTTACAATATCCTGGGCGGCGGCGTTGGATAAAACCAAACATTCCAGCAGCGAATTGGATGCCATGCGATTGGCCCCGTGCAATCCAGTGAAAGCGACCTCGCCAGCCGCATACAAGCCGTCCACATCGGTCAAACCATTTAGATCAGTCATCACACCGCCGCAGCTATAGTGGGCGGCGGGGACAATGGGCAAGGGTTCCTTTGTCATGTCGATGCCAAAATCCAAACAGCGCGCATGAACAGTTGGAAAATGTTCGAGGATAAAGGGTGCCGGTTTGTGGGAAATATCCAAGTAGAGACAATCCACACCCAATCGTTTCATTTCGTGATCGATGGCACGGGCAACCACATCACGGGGTGCCAATTCCGCCTGTTTGTGAAACTGGTCCATAAACCGGGTCCCGTCGGGTAACAAAAGGCGTCCGCCTTCACCGCGCACTGCTTCCGTGATCAAAAACGACTTTGCGTCCTGATGGTATAAACAGGTCGGGTGAAACTGGGTAAATTCCATATTGGCGACCCGGCAGCCAGCCCGCCAGGCCATGGATACGCCGTCGCCCGTGGCCCCGTCGGGATTGGACGTGTACAGGTAAACTTTACAGGCCCCACCCGAGGCCAGGACAGTTGCTTTTGCCCCGTAGGCGTGGACGGTGCCGGCTTTCGTATCGAGCGCATAGGCACCAATACATCGCCCCCGGCGACCGCTCGGCAGAATTTCACGGATCAAATCAACGGCATTGTGATGTTCCAGTATTTCCACATTGGCCCGCTCCTTGACCCGTTCCACCAATGTCGTTTCCACCGCCTTTCCGGTCGCGTCAGCGGCATGAACAATACGGCGATGCGAATGCCCACCCTCACGGGTCAAATGGGGTATCTGGTCGCCATTGGGACCATCTTCCTGGGAAAACCCCACACCAAACCCTATCAGACGTTCGATCGATGCCCGTCCGTGTTCGACGATGAACCGAACCGCTACCTCGTCACACAACCCGGCTCCGGCAATCAGCGTATCTGCGACATGGGCGTCGACGGTATCGGTTTCGTCCAGCACCGCAGCAATCCCGCCCTGGGCGTAATAGGTATTGCTTTCTTCCAGGGCGTTTTTGGTCAGAACCGCAATCCGCATTGACTGGGGGAGCTCCAGCGCGACCCCTAGACCGGCAGCGCCGCTGCCAATTATTAATACATCATAGGCTGCTGTCTGTGACATGGTATCGCCTAACCAGTTTCCGTCCGTAAACGCTATGATTTCTGTGCTTTATTTTCAAGCTTTAGCATCGGGGGCGGATTTTGTTGTCGGACATGGCAGTGGGGCCAGAGATTTTTCTGGTTTGGCTGGGTAAATTGACCGTTGTTTGATTGCCGTGATGGCCACAGGGCATGCGGAACGGTCGACCGGCACCGGTATTTCGTTCTAAGTACCAAGGTCTCGGGCATAAGTTGGTTACAGGCAGGCGAAGAGGGCAAGATTGTAGGCCGGCACCGAGGACCAGACATTGGCTTTGAAGTGATCCAGTCCCTTCCAGGTGCAGCGATCAAGGCCCCAGGCGCGTTAGAGACAGGAGATATTGGCCTCGATCCCGGCCCGGAAGTTGCGCAGCATTCGATATACCCAGCGGCTCATGACCATATCCTCAACATTCAGTCCACGCTTTTTGTGAAAGGCCGCGTCCTTGACGCCCTTGGCCTTGGCGTCAGCCAGATTGTCTCTACTGGCATAGCCGCCATCGACGGCGGTCTGCCGAGGTGCCTCGCCATTGTGGGTAATGTGACGGTCCAACATCGTTTTGAAACGCTCGGCTTCGGCCAGGTTGCCGGCCTCAATCACCAGATCCAGGATCATGCCGCGGCGACCGGTGCTTAGATTCAGTTTGCGACCATAATTCACATCGCGCCCGCTCTTGACGATGATATCGGTATAATATCGGCATGGGGCTCGAACAAGCTGACCAGCTTATCGCCGACGGGAACCTGTTCGCCGTTCAGCCTGCGGCGCTCGGCCTGTGCGATGACTCGTTCGATCAAAGCCATATAGGGCCTGGTCTCGACCTGCCAGAGCCTGGCTTCGATGCCGATTGGCGCCGTCGGGCCAAGCCGGCAAGCCGCCGCCCGCAAATGATCCAGGGTGGCGCGGCTAATCTTGATCAGGTCACGGTACCGCTGTTTGCGTTTGCCGGTGCCACGGCCAAAGGCGATTTCCTTGCTGCGCCGCTTCGCCCGCCGGCTATGATCGCGCCAGGTCGGCCCCCGCACCGACCCACGCAACCACCTCACGATGCTCATCAAGCCAGGCGGAAACCGCCTTCAATTCACGACCAGGCTCGTGTTCTGATAAAACATCGAATATACGGGCTTGGGTGGTGGTTTTTCGCGTATTGTTATCTCCGGCGGTGACAGGTTTTCTAGTGAATTCA
>JAJFII010000091.1 GCA_021775095.1 Rhodospirillales bacterium | reverse complement strand
TGTACCCATAAGCGGGCCAATGTCGCGAACCGGACGGATGTCAACCTGCGAGCCGGGCAGGAAGGCAACGGCACCGGACAAATCAACAATGAAACCGCCTTTGACACGACCGAAAATCACGCCGTTGACGCGCTCGGTGTTGTTGAAGGCTTTTTCAAGCTCAAACCAGGCCTCTTCACGGCGGGCTTTTTCACGGCTCAGGCGAATATTGCCGTCACGGTCTTCATAACGCTCGACATAAACGTCAACCGAATCGCCGATACTTAAATCGAGGGGCTGACCTGGAGCGGTGAATTCTTTGGTTGGAATCCGGCCTTCTGACTTGAGGCCAACGTCAACGATCACAACATCGCTTAAGACATCGAGCACGGTGCCTTTCAGCACCCGGCCTTCAAAGCTGTTTTCGCCGAGGGACTCTTCTAAAAGGGCGGAGAAATCTTCTGTCATATCTGGCGCTTCAACAGCACCTGTACTGGCATTTGCCATGGGGTCTTAATCCTTTCTCTATTTACATTTCATGCCGACCGGTTGGTTCCGGTGGTCTTGAACGGTGATCCATATCTGTGCGGCTCAAAATGAACCGGTTTCGCAATTTGCCCTTATTTCATCAGGCTTTTTGGGTCTTAGATGCAATATATGCCCGTGCCTGATCAAACACCTGATCAGCACTCAATAAACTTGTATCGATGATATTCGCATCTTGGGCCGGCTCTAAAGGAGCGACGGACCGCGATGAATCGCGGGCGTCGCGCTCCTTCATGTCTTCTAAAACGCGCGCATATATAACCGTAGTGTCCGCTTCGTGCAACTCTTTAAAGCGCCGTTCGGCTCGAACTTCCGTACCTGCGGTAATAAATAATTTCGCCGTCGCCTCCGGACAGACAACGGTCCCGATATCGCGACCGTCCAATACCGCGCCGGCCGCGCCGGCCGGCGGCGACGTCGCAAAATCTTTCTGAAAATCCAACAGGGCGGCACGGACCCCCGGCACTGCCGAGACTTTTGATGCGGCCTGGCCGACCGCGTCTAGTCGCAGACCATCGGCCGTTAAATCACGGGCGGCGAGCCCCCGGGCGATCCGTTCCGCGGTATCGGCGTCGGTCGGGTCGCCGCCCGCATCGAGAACTTTTTTGCCGACCGCGCGGTATAACAATCCGGTGTCCAGATAAGCCAGGTTAAAATGGCTAGAGATTTGCCGCGCCAGGGTGCCTTTTCCAGCGGCCGCCGGACCGTCAATGGCGATAATCATAGGGGCTCCGTTGTCGGCTTTCATTCAACCCACCTCGATCCGGGCACCGACACCGTTCATCAGTTCCACATATCCGGGAAAACTGGTGGCGATCGGCGCTCCGTCGTCGATGGTGACCGGGGTTTTGCTGACCATACCGAGCACCGAAAACGCCATGGCGATGCGATGGTCGAGTTCGGCAGCGATGGTCGCGCCGCCGAGGATTTGTTTGGGGTTGCCATGCACCGTCAAACTGTCTTCGGTTTCTTCCACATCGACGCCGCAGGCCGCCAGGCCACGCGCCATGGCCGCCAGCCGGTCGCTTTCTTTAACCCGCAATTCGGCCAGGCCCGGCATGTGGGTGGTGCCCTGCGCCCGGGCGGCGACAACCGCCAGCACCGGGTATTCGTCAATCATCGACGGCGCCCGGTCAGCCGGTACGGTTATGCCGTGTAGCGGCGACGCCTGGACCCTGAGATCGGCCAGGGGTTCGCCGTCTTCACCGCGTTTATTCTCGAAGCTTATGCGGCCCCCCATTTCCTGCAGGGTGGTGATCAACCCGGCGCGCAGGGGATTGATGCCGACATTGCGGAGCACCAGCTCGGATCCGGGAACCATCAGCGCGGCGGCCATGGGGAAGGCCGCCGACGAAATATCCGCCGGCACGGTAATCGACCGGCCGGTCAGTTCCGGCTGGCCGGTCAGGGTGATTTTTTTGCCGCCGCCGGCTTGGTCCTGGCTGACCACTTCGGCACCAAAGTGGCGCAGCATCCGTTCCGAATGGTCGCGCGTCGGTTGCGGCTCAATCACCGTGGTTTTGCCCGGCGCATTGAGGCCGGCCAGCAAAACGGCCGATTTGACCTGGGCCGAAGCCATCGGCAGTTCATAGCTAATCGGCAGGATCATTTCGCTGCCCTCGACGGTGATTGGCAGGCGGCCGCCGGAGCGCGAGGTGAAACGCGCCCCCATTTGCCTGAGCGGTTCCATGATCCGCTCCATCGGCCGGCTGTTCAACGACGCATCGCCGGTGAACGTCGTGGCAAAGCGCTGGGTGCTGACCAAGCCCATCAACAACCGCACGGCGGTACCCGAGTTGCCCATGTCGAGGACCTGGGCGGGTTCCGACAGGCCGCCAACACCGCGGCCAATGACCGTCCACTGGCCGCTGACATGGCGGCTGATGGTGGCGCCCAGGGCGCGCAGGGCGGCGGCCGTCGCCAGCACATCCTCGCCTTCCAGCAGGCCATCGACCTGGGTTTCGCCAACGGCCACACTGCCGAGCATCAGGGAGCGGTGAGAAACCGATTTGTCGCCGGGGACAACGATGTCGCCGACCAGGGGATCGGCAGTTCGGGAGATAACGGCACTCAAGGGCTTAAACCTTTGCTCTGTTGGTCGGCTTTGTGCGGGCATTTGTCGCCAATTGGGCCGGTGACGTACCATGGAAATGGGGGTTTTAACAGGGTCGGCAAAAGAAAAATCGGCAAAAAACGCGAATTGTTTTTGACAGGGGGCTAGGAAAGTGGCACACGGCACCCCGCTTGGTAATTTCGACCGACTTGGAGGAAAAACGTGGCTAAACCGAATTGGGGTAAAAAACTCAAGTGCCAGGGCTGTGGCGCTGGATTTTATGATTTGAACGAACCAAAACCCACCTGCCCGAAATGCGAGACCGAATACGCGCCTGTGGTCAAGAGCCGGCGGGGGTCTGCGGCACCGGTCGCACCGGTCGTAAAAAAGGTTGTTCCGGCCAAACCGAAGGACGACGCCGATGAAGCAGACCTGCTTCTCGAAGGCGACGACGAACTGGATGAGGTTCTCGACGACGACGATGAGGATGATGACAGCCTGATCGAAGATACCTCAGATCTCGATGACGACGATGACGACATGGCCGAAATCAAAGAACATGCGGAAGTCGGCATCGAAGACAAGGATTAACGGAATTCGGGGCCACTGGCGGGCCACGACCCGGGCCGCGCCGGGGATCGGGTTTTTTGCTTGCCTTTAGGCCTTGAAAGCTTTTAGTTTCCGGCACGGCGACCCCAAATCGCCGGCCAATAAAACCTGTTTTGGGGCCGTAGCTCAGTTGGGAGAGCGCAACACTGGCAGTGTTGAGGTCGTCGGTTCGATCCCGATCGGCTCCACCATCATTAAACCCCCTGGGAAACCAGGGGGTTTAATGATGGGCTCAAATCGAAGTAACCTTTCATCCGTATCTGTCAGCTATTTCATGGCTATTGTTAAAGATTGTCTTCCCCCGCTTACACCCTATAGGAAAAGGAGGAAAAATCGAATAAAACGCCTTAAACCGCTCCTATCAGGAAGCTGTGCGGGCAGGTGATCGCTGTCTTTGTACAGATAGTTTCGGGACACTTTGTAGACATTATTCCCTGTTCCGATCCAATCTGAAATTCATCGCAATGCTGACGCGATCCCTGTCGCTATCATTCCTATTCACCATATGCATGAGATTAGATCTGAAAATTAAGATTTTCGACGGGACCGGCGTATAGGAACAGGTTTTATTTGATCCGGGGTTCAAGCGAACCGTATTTGTCGGCACTGCAAAAGCATCGGTAATTGATTCCATACTTTTAAAAACGATATTACCTGCATTTTCTGCGGCTTGTACGTAATACACGACACTAAAATGAGTGTTAGGGTGCTGGTGAAGTTCCTGAAAATTTCCAGGCTGAGCTATGTTAAACCAGAAATCATCGCAGACCAGATTGTAGTTAACTAAATCTGCGTCAAAAAGCTGAGCATATTCTTCGACACGTTGAGCGCTCATTAATATTAATTTTTTTATAACGTCATCTATCTCATCGCCTTTCAAATAATTATTTGAATTCAGGGTATTAAACGTATCACAATACCAATCTGTATCGACGCTTGAATGTTGTTCGCTTCGCATTTGATAGGCCCGCTGGGCAAGCAAAGGATTGTATTCATCAAAGGCATTCAAAAAATCATAATATATTAATGTAGGGAACCAAGTTTCGATCGTCATTGCAGAGCCCCTATTTGAATTTTCTTACCACAATCGTGATCTTAATATTAACGCACAGGCACCATAGCATATTCTGGAACGCCATAACCGCACAAGAACGTCTCATTCAAGCCCCTAATCTGCCAGCTCCTCGACCAGCTACCGCCGAGGCGTCCCTGGAACCGAGACCGCCAGATAATAGGGCTTTCGGGTGCTCGCCCCTGGTTTAGGGGCGAAATTATCGAATGTAAAAACAGATAAAAGGCTGCAGGTAATCGTTTTTAATGCGGCTTGGTTTGGCTATCATATCCCCGCAGGCAGCCCTCGGACTATTCCGGACCGCGCAAATAAATGAACAAATCTGAAAAACCACGACAACCGAAACGGGCCCAAGTTTCAAACGGGTCCAACGGGCCGTCGTCAACCGGGCCTCTCGCCGGCCGGCACGACCAGGCCGTAAATATTCAAGACGTCCTCGATCAGGGGTTTCACCATCACAATGCCGGTGACCTGGCAAC
This sequence comes from Rhodospirillales bacterium, assembly GCA_021775095.1. Classification (GTDB taxonomy): domain Bacteria; phylum Pseudomonadota; class Alphaproteobacteria; order Rhodospirillales; family Casp-alpha2; genus JABMNT01. The sequence goes on along the minus strand of JAJFII010000091.1, from coordinate 12,210 downwards.
GGCTGAACGGCATTATCAGCGGGTCTTACAGGCCGAACCCAATCACCCCATCGCCCTGCATTTGTTGGGCGTGATCGCCCACCAGGTTGGCAAAAATCAGATCGCCGTGGATTTGATCGGCCAGGCCTTAAGGATCAAACCCGACTATACCGAGGCCTATTCCAACCGGGCGATCGCCCTGCAGGAACTCAAACACTTCGATGCGGCCCTTGCCAGCTACGACAAAGCGATCGCCCTCAATCCGGACTTCGCAGAAGCCCATTGCAACCGGGGTAATGCCCTGCAAGCGCTCAATCAAAGCGCTGCCGCCATCGCCAGCTACGACCAGGCGCTTGCCCTCAAACCGGACTACGCCGAAGCGTATTTAGGCCGCGGCATCAGCCTTGAAAGGAGCAAAAAACGCGAGGCGGCGGTCGCCAGTTATGACCAGGCGATTGCCCTCAATCCCGGTTATGCGGAGGCCTACTCCAACCGAGGCCTCTCGCTGGCGGGGCTCAAACAACACGCCGCAGCGGTGACCAGTTATGACCAGGCGATCACCCTCAAACCGGAGTATGCGGTCGCCTACTTCAACCGGGGGATTTCACTCGAACGGCTGCTGGACCTGGATGCGGCGATCGCCAGCTACGACCAGGCGATTGCCCTCAAACCGGACGACGCCCATGCCCACACCAATCGCGGCATTGCACTCAGGGGGCTCAAACGCCTCGATGCCGCGCTCGCCAGCTACGACCAGGCCCTCGCTCTGCAGCCTGACCATGCTGAGGCGCGGTACAACAAATCCATCGCGCTGTTGTTATGTGGCCAGTTGGACGAAGCCTGGCCACTGTATGAATGGCGTTGGAAAACCGAAGCCATCGGCCACCACAACCGCATCTTCTCACAACCGCAGTGGCAGGGCGGCGAGCCCCTCCATGGGAAAACCCTGCTGCTGCACAGTGAGCAGGGTTTGGGCGATACCCTGCAGTTTTGTCGATATGCTAAAATGTTTGCCGGCACTGGCACTCGGGTCATCATGGAAGTGCCGGCGCTGCTTGTGGATCTGTTGCACGGGCTCGAAGGGGTCAATGGGTTCGTCATCAAAGGCCGGCCCCTGCCGGCCTTTGATGTTCACAGCCCCTTACTTTCCCTGCCTGGGGCCTTCAAAACCCGCATCACCACCATCCCAAACTCCGTCCCTTATCTATTAAAGGACGTAAAAAAAAGTGCCCAGTGGGCGCACAGACTGGGTCCTCACAAAAATCTGCGGGTCGGGCTTATTTGGCGCGGCAGTCCCGAAAATAAGGAAGACCGGGTGCGCTCTATGGACCCGGATTTTTTCAAACCCCTGTTCGATCTGCAAGGGATCACATTTTATAACCTGCAGTTCGGCGGCGCGGAAGAAACCCGCGATGTGTTCGGCACAGCGGTTGTTGAGCTGATGCCGGAGGCCGCCGCCTTTTGCGAAACCGCTGCGGCAATCGACAACCTGGACCTGTTGATTTCCATCGATTCGTCATCCGCCCATTTGGCCGGGGCCCTGGGGACACCGGTATGGACCCTGCTGCCTTATGTTGCGGACTGGCGCTGGATGCTGGAGCGCGATGACAGCCCGTGGTATCCGACCATGCGATTGTTCCGCCAGGACAGTGCCGGCGACTGGCGCGGTGTGATCGATCGGGTCCGGCTGGCGCTGGCCACCAGGGCAAACGAATTCAGGGTCGCTAAAACAACCGGGTTATAAAACCACCGGCCGGGGGCCTGTGAGCCGGCCTGGTGTCGGCCGACAGGCCGTGCCAAAAGTGTGTCGCGGCATCACTTTTCCTGGCCGCCGGGGCGGCGCGAAACATCTACAATCGGCGCGGCCTCGGTCGCACCGCCACCGAGCATCCCGGCAACGTCCTCCAGGGTTTCGATGACCATCCGTTGATTTTCAGGGGCCCGTCGGGAAAAGCTGCTGATGAATTTTTCGTGCAAGAGCGGCGGCGCCTTTTTTAAGGCCTTTTGGCCAATTGCCGTCAGGCGGGAGTGCACGACGCGCCGGTCCGTGTTGCTCCGATAGCGTTCGACGAAACCCCGTTGTTCCAACCGTTCCATGATTGTTGCGACGGTCGCCGGACTGAGGTTGACCTGTTCGGCAATCCGGACGGCGGTGACTTCGCCGAGGTCGCGGATGGCTTGCAGAATAACCACTTGCGGGGTTGTCAGGCCGGAGACCTTGGCGACGCGTTTTGATTGCAGGTCGACGGCGCGAATGATCCGCCGCAAGGCGATCAGCACATCCTGTGTCGGATCACCGGCATCGGAGCGGGCGGTCTTTGATCTCTTCGGTGACGGTTTTGGTTTGACCATGGGACCCATCTATACATCAGGAATAATCATAGGGCAAATCATATTAGTAATGATCATTTGACAAATAATGATTAGAGATGTAATTATAACAGGAATAATGACCAGGAGAACCGAGATGACAAATGAGAAGCTGCAAGATTTTAAGGATGTCGCCGACACCTTCGAAAAAACCGCCGAGAAGGTGGAGGATGGAATCAACAAGGTGCTTGAGCCGGAGGTAAAAGAAACGCGCATCTCGGCTTACGATACGCAGCGAATGGTCGAACAACTGGCCAAACAGATGACCCGCCTGTTTGCGGTCTCGATTCTAATTAACCTGGCAACCCTTATTTACGTCGTCACAACCCTGTGAAACGGCATTTCACCTGTGCCGCAAGCCTATCCGTGGATCGGCAACAGCTATTCCATAGCCGCCGCCTCCGGGTGTTCGGGGAAGGTCACGAAAAAGGTTGAACCGACGCCGATTTCCGTCTCAAAGGACAGGGTACCGCCCATGCCTTCGGTCAGCGCCTTGCTGATCGCCAAACCGAGCCCGGTACCGCTGTAGGTGCGGGTCGACGACGAATCCGCTTGGGTAAACTGATCGTAAATTCTGTCGCGAAATTCCGTCGGGATGCCCGGTCCCTGATCCTTGACGCCGACACGAAGAGTGCCCGATGTGTTGCCCAAAAAAATTTCGACGGTGCTGCCAGCGGTGGAAAACTTCGCCGCATTGGATAGCAAATTGTTCAAAACCTGCTCGAACCTGTGCTCCTGAACCCGGGCCACCAAGGACTGCGCCGGGCGGTCAAAAACCAGTTCAATGGACTGGGTTTGCGCAAACCCGCGAAAATTATCCAGGGTATTTTCCAGCAGCTCACAAAGATCGTGCGGCCGGGTTTCAATGGCCAGGGTTCCCGACAGGATTTTTTCGTAGTCCAGAAGTTCGTTGACCAAACGCAGCAGGGACTGATTATTTCTGAGCGCGATCTCCAGCAGTTCCCGCGCCTCCGTTGATAAACCGGACGCCATGCTGGCGTTCAACAGGCCAAGACTGCCAATCGATGAGGTCAGCGGGGTGCGCAGCTCGTGGCTCATGGACGACAGAAATTCCGACTTGGTGCGGTTGGCTTTTTCGGCTTCTTCCCGGGCCTGTTTTAAATCGGTAATGTCCGTATGAACGCCAAATACCCCGCCTTCGTCAGTGCGCAGTTCATGGATCCGCACCCACCGGCCCCGGGTGGTTTTTTGTTCACTGATATGGCCCGGCGATTGATGGGTGATCACCCGCTCTTCAAGCCAGTCGAGTTGCCGCCCCTGGGCATCGACAACGCCGCCCTCATAGGCCGTGCGTTTTACGATGTCGCGAAACGACGTGCCCGGTGACAAGGCGGGAATTTCCACCGGGTACAGGTCGCGGTATTTCTGGTTGGCATAAATCAGACGGTCGTCGCCGTCGTACAAAATAATGCCCTCGCCGCTGCTTTCCACGGCACTTAACAAGCGCGCCCGGTCTTCCTCGGCGGATTTCCGTTGGCTGACATCACGGATAATGCCGGTCATGTAGGTTTTGCCGGTGATCTGCCATTCGGCCAGGGAGATTTCGATGGCGATTTCAGCCCCGCTTTTGGTAAGGCCTGAGGTTTCGAAGGTGCGTTCTGCAAACACATCTTTGGCCTGCCGTGCGACCGTCTCAAAACCCGTCTGTTGATTGACCCGCAACCGTTCCGGGATCAGGTCGGTAACCGGATGACCGAGAATTTCCGCGTTGTCATAACCGAAGGTGTCCCGGGCACCGCGGTTCCAATAGATGATCCGGCCCCGATGGTCGGTTGTGATGATGGCTTCGCGGGCGGTTTCCGTGACCGCGCGGAACCGCAGTTCACTTTCTCCCAGGCGGTTGATCAGGACGTTTAAGTTGCGTGACCGCCGGGCCCGGGCCAGGACCGAGGCAACCAGCTCCCTGGGGCTGATGTCTTTGCGCAAAAACTCATCACCGCCCGATTGCATGGACTGGATCCAGGCCTCGTCAATTTCCGCACCGGACAGGAAGATGATGGGGATTTTTACAAAAGCCTGGTTCTGGCGAATGACCTTGGCCAGCTCAAAGCCGTTACAGTCCGGCATGGAGATGTCCATCAGGATCACGTCTGGTTGCAACTCGCGGATCGGCCCCATGACTTCCATGGGATCACAGACCACCGCCGTTTCCATGCCGACCTTTTCCAGCATGGCCGCGTGCAAACCGGCGACTTCCGGATCATCATCGACCAGGATTACCCGATAGGCGTCCTCAACGGTTTTTTTCGACAGGCGTTCCATCAGATCAACCAGCTCGATGATGTCGACGGGTTTGGTTAAATAGCCGTCACAGCCGGCCCTGACGGAGCTCAGACGCGCCTGAAAATCCCCACGCACCGACAGGAAGACAACCGGGCAGGCCAGCAATCCGTCGTCTTTCAGTTGCTCGATGGTTTTCACACCGGCATCAATATCACCGGGAAACGCCACGTCCATGATCAATACCGCTGGCGGGCCCGCTGCCAGGGCTGGTTTCAGGTCCCGGTAATCAATCAGGTGCTCGACCGCAAAACCAAAATGGCTGAGTTGCGAACGCAGAATTTTAATAACACCGATGTCGTCATCAACGATGATAATTTTTTTTGTGTCAGCGCCGCTTTTATCGCTGGCGGTGGCCAGGGTCTCCCAACTGACCGCGTCAATAAAGGCATTGCTGGAGCTGTCGATGCTGGCCGATCTGAGCCCGACAAACAGCTCCAGCAAGGCCTTGCGGCCGGTTTTATCCAGGGCCCCGGGGTCGGCCAGAAGATCCTTGCATTTTTGCTCCAGTTGGCTGGCGATGCTGGTGATTTCCGGCAGGTCAAAGACGCCGGCGGCACCACGCAGTTTATGGGCAAGCCCCAGCAACACTTCCAGGGCCCTTAAGTTCTTAGTCGCATCGCCGTCGAGCAATACCCCATCGAGCGATTGCCCCATATGGATTAACCGGTCGTCGAGATTGGCTAAAAACTGATCGCGCAAGGCGGCAATTTTTTTCAGGGCCAGGTTATGGGTTTCAGGATTATTACCTTCAGCCATGGTGGGTTTCCCAGGCCGCCTGCAGCTGATCGGCAAGGCCGTCGAATTTAAAGGGTTTGCTGATCACCGCAATGGCCCCCAAGGCGCGCAAATCATCGATCTCGCCTGGCGCGTCCGTCGCCGTCATGAAAATAACCGGGGTTGTACGGAACCGGGGTTCGGCCCGTAACACTTCCATCGTCGCCGGCCCGCCCAGATCCGGCATGTGGACGTCGAGCAAAATAAGGTCCGGGTCAAATTCTTTGGCTCGGGCGACCACCTCAAGGCCCGACGGGCAACGGACCAACTGATAACCGCCCAGGTCCACTAGGGCGATCTGCACCATCTCGAGAACCAACGGTTCGTCGTCAGCACACAAAATTCGAACAAGCGGCGGAACTGCCATGATTTATAAATGCCATTTCATAATCGTCAAACGCCATGTCGCGTATCCCGAGCGCCCATCGGTGCCCCACTTTCACGGATAACCAAGGCCAATCCACCCCGACGCCAGGCGCGCACCCGAAAGGAATATGATTAAAAGCCCATGCTAGATCAAGAAAGGAATCAGTTCGGTTTTTTCGGCAGGGCGGAGGGGACCGTCCTTTGATATCTCGGGAGTTATCCACAAAACATCGACAAATGAGCCAAAAACAGGCAAAGGTATCGTCAATAATCAACCGAAACCAGGGGGGCGCAGGAAATAAAGCGACGTTTCAAAGCTTTATTAGGTCCGTGACAAAACGTTTTGACTCCGTATTTTTTGCACGTTACTTTACCCGTCAGAAGAGCAATAAGGCGATAAATTCGCCGCAAACAGGGGCCGGTAACATCCGGCATCTGACGAGGGAAAACGAACAGCAACTGCCAAAGTTCCAACGATCTACCGCCCCGGGCCGGCACCGGGGTGTTCATGGTGGCCCTTATCAATTATCTGGGTGTACGGCCGTATGCCGCCTTGACCGACGCGGGCTTTCCCGCCAAAGTTTAACCCACACGGGGACTCAAAGCCTTTGGCTCCTTCGGTGTATTAAAGTCTGTCGGGGATGCCCGTGGCATTGCGGGGACGAGGATCTTTTTTCGTTTGTCAGTTGGGGTGTGCGCGGTATGCAATTTTTTTTACAAAAAACCTTAATTCTCGGCGCGTTGGCACTGTTTAACAGCCCGGTCGCCGCCGTCGCTGATCCCACACCAAGTCTGCTGGAGCAAATTTTAACGCGCGGATATCTGAACTGTGGTGTCGGTTCGGGAATGACCCTGGTTAAAATCGATGAAGCGACCAACCGCCGGGGATTTTTTTCCGAATACTGCCATGTCCTGGGCAGCGCGCTGTTTGGCAACAGTGAAGCGGTCAAATATATTGAAGTTGACGGAACCACGCGGTTTAAAGCCCTGCAGACCGGCGCGATTGACGTCCTTATGTCCAATACCACCCGCACCCTGTCACGCGATGCAAAACTGGGTTTGGACTTCACAACCCCGCTTTTTTATGATGGCCAGGGGTTTCTCGCTTATAAAAACCTCGGTGCCACGTCCCTGTCCGATCTCACCACGGCCCGGGTTTGTGCCAACAAAAACACAACCTCCCTCGACAATATCAAAGACCTGGTTCAAACCACCAAACCCGGTCTGAAAATCATCGAATCCGAAACCAATGATGCCATTTACAGTAATTTCAGCCACCGGCGGTGTGATGTTATGACCGATGACCGGTTGTCACTGCTCACCACCCGTCTATTGAGAATGCCCAATCCCGATGACCTGGTTATCTTCACCGATGTGATTTCTAAAGAACCCCTGGGCCCGGCCATAAAGCAGGGTGACAGCCGTTGGTTTGATGTGGTGCAATGGTCTCTATTCGCGACCCTTGCGGCGGAAGAATTGGCTCTCAGCTCAAAAAATATTCAGCAAAAACTAGACTCAAAACTTCCCCTGACGGCCCAGCGTCTGCTGGGCCTCACCGGTTCTTTTGGCCCGGATCTGGGGCTGCCGCAGGATTGGGCGCTTAACATCATCACGCAAGTCGGCAATTATGACGAGATTTACGTTCGATATTTTGGCGCAGAGACAAAACGCGGTATCAATGCCCTGTGGTCGCAGGGCGGTTTGATGTACGTCCCGCCCTTCAGATAGGCCCATGAAGAGTGGAATTCTCAGACAATCTGTTGTTGCGATTGGCGCGCTAACGCTGTCAACGGTGCTGGCAACGGGAATTGGTATCTATGCGTTTTTGGATATTGGCCAAAAAGTACCACACTATCTGGAAGAAAACGCGTCGCGATTAACGGATGCCTTGAATCTGACTGAAAGTGCCGGTGAACTGCTGGCCAAGGCTCCCAAGGTTTTCATTATCGACAACGCCCTGGAACTTGAATCCTTTTGGCGGGCCATTCACGAATCCATCCAGCAGTTAGATGCCAACCTCGCGACTCTGAAACTGAACCTGCCGCCTGGCGCCGTTGATCACTTTGCCGTGGTTCAGAAAATCCGCGACCAGTTTATTTTGAACATCGAAAAACTTCAGGAAATCAAAGCACAGACGCTCGCCATAAACCTTGCCATCGACAAGGATCTTGAATCGTTTTGGCAGGTTCGCGATCACATCAAGTGTTTTTGGCTGGCCCTTAACGGCGGCCGTCAAGCCGCCTGTGGCAAAAAACAGGAAAACCTCGCCGCCAGTGAACGGACCATCGAATGGGTTTTCAGGGCCAGCGATCTGCTGACTAAAATGGAAATTTTGCTGAATTCACCCAACGACGGCATACCTGAGCTTAAACGACGGGATATTGATCGGCAATTCAAAGACCTGGTCGCCAGCGCAATTCAATTTTCGCCCGAGGAAAAGGCAAATACGGACCTTTTTCAAAGGCAAATGGCGGCGATTTTTGCTCCGGGCAATAATTTGTCCGACAAAATCATACGCCGTGACCAGTTGACTTTGCATCTTGAGCGGCTGATCAGGGATCGAAGAATTACGTCATTTAAATTCACTTCCAGTGTTCGCGCCCTTGTCGACGATATTTATCGCGAAGCCGCGCGCAAAAACCAATCTTTGTTGTCGCGGCTGGATGTGCTTCTTGTCACCCTCCTGGTTGTTCTGAGTTTCAGTCTGATCGTCGGGTTTTTTGGTTTTTTCTACTTTAAAACAAAGGTAATCGAACGCCTGGTGCTCCTGCAAAATGCTGTGCACGATGGCATTAGCGGGCGCAAGGACGGTTATTTTGAACCCGACGGCGATGACGAAATTGGTATGTTGGGTAAAGCCTACAGTTATTTCATTGAGCAGATCGAAACCCGAGAACGCAAAATCATTGGCGAACGGGACAAGGCCCATGAATTGGCCGGAAAAGCCGAAAACCAGTTTCACACCCTGTACAATCAAACGCCCGTGCTTATGCATTCCATTGGCACCACCGGGGTCATTGAGAACGTCAACGAGTTTTGGTTAAAAACCATGGGGTTTCAGCGTTCAGAAGTTATCGGCCGAGACGCCACGGAATTTCTCACAGGGGAATCCCGAATACATGCCATCACTTCCATAAGACCACAAATTGCCCGGGATGGGTTTTGCCATAACATTCAATACCAGATGGTCAAAAAAGACGGCACCGTCATCGATGTCCTTTTATCGGCCACATCGAGCCGGGACGAAGCCGGAGCTGTGGTCTCGACAATGGAAGAGATGGTCGATATCACCGAGCGCAAGCGCTTAGAAGCGCAACTCTACCATTCGCAAAAAATGGAGGCCGTGGGACAATTGACCAGTGGCATCGCCCACGATTTTAACAATATTCTGGCCATTGTTCTGAGCAATTTGGAACTTCTTCAATTGTCAAAGGATCCGGCCACATCGACCACCCGCATTCAAAAAATGTTACGGGCCGTAGAACGGGGTGCCAACTTAACCAAACGATTGCTGGTTTACTCCGGTGACAGTGTCGAGAAAAAAGCCGTGGCTTCAGTCAACCAAGTGTTTAATCAAATCGACGATTTGGTGAGCAAATCGTTGACTGCGGCAATCAAAGTCGACCTGCGTTTGGCAGAAAATCCCTGGTTAACAAAATTTAATATGGGGGAACTGCAGGATTCGATCTTGAATCTGTCAATTAATGCCGGGCACGCCATGCCCGATGGCGGCACCCTGTTGATCCGAACAGAAAATTGCGCCGTTGATGCCGACCATGTGGCCCGTCATCCGGGCATTTCAGCCGGCGATTATGTTTTGATCGAATTTGCCGACACCGGCGTAGGCATGTCGCAACAGACCATGGACAAAGCCTTCGATCCGTTCTTTTCCACCAAGGAACGGGGAAAAGGCACAGGACTTGGCCTGAGCATGGTCCATGGGTTTGTCAGGAGAATGGGCGGTTTTATCGAGGTGGAAAGTGAGCTGGGCAAAGGCACGACCTTTAAAATTTATCTGCCACGAAGTTACAGCGAGGCACCGCCGGTCAGCGATAAAATTAACCGCGACATTAAACCTCCGCGCGGAACGGAAACCATTCTGGTGGTTGATGATGAACCGTCCCTGGTTGAATCCGCGCAAGAACACTTACGCGAACTGGGGTATATCGTACTTACAGCCCATAATGGGGCGTCAGCCTTAACCCTGTTACACAACCGTGACGACATTGATTTGATGTTCAGCGACGTGGTGATGCCCGGTGCCATCAACGGGATTTCCCTCGCCAGCCAGTGTGCGGAAATTCGACCAAACACCCGAATCCTGCTGACTTCCGGCTATGCGGAAAACCAGGAGCCGCCGGCGCATTATGACACATCTGGCAATGAAACCGCGCTCCTGGAAAACCTGCTACGAAAACCCTACAATTTTAAGCAACTTGCCATCTCCATCCGCCAATGCCTGGATGCTGCCGGTCACGCGTAAGTTCAATTGCCCCTGAACCCCCGTTTTGCATGCGGGATGATACCGTCTCAAAGGTCTAGGCCACCGGGTTGTTTTACCACCTCCTACATTCAATGTTGTGTTTCTGATTGAGATGCGTGTCCGATAGGATATAATCATCGGGAATTTGTTTGAGTATTGGAGACCAAACGTGGCGGAATTGAGCTTACTGGTCATTGACGACGAAACTGATATTGCCGAATTTGTTGCAGAAATGGGCAATCAGTTGGGTTTTGCCAGCCGCACGACGACCACGCGCGATGACTTCATCAAACAGTATCTTGAGATCACCCCTTCCGCCGTGGTTTTGGACGTCTGTATGCCGGAAACCGACGCCAATGAAATTGTCGCCTGGATGAGCCAGCAGTTGCACATTGCCCCGGTGATTTTGATAAGTGGATTTTCATCTCAATATATGCTGGCGACAAAAGAACTGGCACGATACCAGTGCGTTGCTGTGATCGACATGCTGGAAAAACCTGTCTCAGCGGTTGCCATGACCCGGGCTTTGACAAAAATCAAGGATGCCCATGTGAGTTAGGGTCCTGACCCTCGTGTATTTCCGGTCGTTTTCGTGTGACAGGGGGGTTTTTGACAACCCAGTTGTCGCCGGATTTGGCCAACAGGGGCTGCTTTATATGAAGCCGCGAACGGCCAATGTGATGCCTAAAAAAACCCCGCACACGGCGGGGTTTTTAAATAACGCGGATATGAAATTCCGTTTACAGTTCGGCTTCAACCCAATCGACAAGTTGACTTTTTGGCGCGGCGCCAACTTTGGTGGCGGCCACTTCACCGTTTTTAAACATCATCAAGGTGGGAATTCCGCGGATACCATATTTTGATGGAATGCCCGGATTGTCGTCAATATTAATCTTGGCGATGGTGACTTTGCCTTCCATCTCCAGGGCAATTTCTTCGAGGGCCGGCGAAATCTGTTTGCATGGGCCGCACCACTCTGCCCAAAAATCGACCACAACAGGGCCTTCGGCGTTCAAGACATCGGCATCAAAGGATGCGTCTGTTACCTCTTTTGACATTTTTAATTCCTATCAGGGGGTTATGATAAAGGGGCCAGAAGGCACCTGTTCGACGCCCCAACCGTTTGTTAAATTTAGGCACGGACCCGTGCGCCGTCAAGGCTCATAAGGCGAAAGAACCTGATCGCTTAACCACATGGCGCTGGGGCCGTCGGTCCATAACAGCACGGCCGAAACGGGAGTGGCCGGATAGATGCCCCTGAGGGCGGCCCGATACAGCGCCATTTGCCGCAAATATTGCGGCGCCACATCGGCTTCGTCGTGCGGCGGCGGGCGATTGGTTTTGTAATCAACGATGATGACCCGCGAATCGGTGAGCACCAAGCGGTCAATTTGGGCGGAGATGATGCCCATACCGGTGCCGCTGCCGACGGTGCCAACCAGCGGCACTTCGGCTCGTGAGCGGGGACCAAACAGCACCGCCAGTTTGGGATTTTGCAGGACCGACAGGGTTTCGTGATGAATTTCCAGTTGCTCCGCATCGGATAGGTCGTGGGTTGCCAGGGCCAGATACCCTTGCGACGCTTGCCGCCAGCGGTCGGCCGGCAAATCGGGTAGGGTTTGCAACAATCGGTGGATCAGAAGACCGCGTTTGAAGCGCGCCCCATCGTCGTCTCCCAGGGGCGAGCGCAAGGGCGGATCATCGGTTTCGGCGCGCGACGGATTGAGCGGCGATGGCGGCGTTGGCTCGGACGGCGGCGGCTGGTGGATCCAGGTCGGCAAAGGGCTTTCTTGCGGCCCCGACGCCCGGATGTCTTCCAGGTTGTCCGGTGGTGCTGATGAGGTGTTCTGCAGGCGCAGCCCGGTGCCGCCGTCGGCATTTTCAAATTCAACGGCACCTTGATCGCGCAGGCCCCGTTCGACCAGATCGTACCA
>JAJFII010000010.1 GCA_021775095.1 Rhodospirillales bacterium | reverse complement strand
GGCGTCCAGATAGACAATCGGGTAGTGGCTTTCCAGGGGGCGGTTCTGCCAGGACCTCACTTCGTCCATCACCGCGTCAGTGACCGTGGATATGAGTTCGGGAGAAACATCCGTGCCATAGAGCTCCTTCAGGTGCCCCTGGATGTCGCGCATGGACAGCCCCCGGGCATAGAGCGAAAGAACCTTATCGTCAAAACCCTCCAGGCGCCGTTGGCCCTTTTTGACCAACAGTGGGGCGAAATCCCCATCCCGGTCACGTGGAACCTGGATCGTCAACGGCCCGGTCTCGGTCTCAATAGTCTTGGCACCGTGGCCGTTACGCCGGTCACTGCCAGCCGCCAGCGCATGCGGCGCGTATCCCAGGTGGTGCGTTAACTCTCCGCCCAAGGCACGTTCAATCAGGGCGGCTTGCAAGCGCTTGAACAGCCCGTCTTCCCCAAATATTTCCTCCGGCGTCTGCTGTCCCGACAATAAGGAATCAAGGGTCTCATTGGTAAATTCTTCCGTCTTCGATGTGGTCTTTGTCATTTCCGTCATGCTCCATGTTCGTGTTCAAACTGACCGGTCCGTGGATAAATTCTTCGCTCGCATGACTCTCGCGGTCACTCGCTACAAACTTAACCACAAAACTCAGTTCAATTCACTTACACAGTTCATATGACAGACCCCATTTCCGTCATGCGCAATGTTCGTGTTCAAACTGACCGGTCTGTGGATAAATTCTTCGCTCGTATGACTCTCGCGGTCATTCGCTACAAACTTAACCACAAATCTCAGTTCAATTCACTTACACAGTTCAAATGACAGACCCGGCGGACCCGCCTATCTGGCCTGACAGCATCGGTAGCCCGTCGATTAGATGACGTCCATCCGCGCCGCATCGCCCCGCTCCAGACCGTCGTAAATCGCCGCAATTGATAACAGGCGGCGAACTTGAGCACTATCTCTGGACCGGGTCGCCAAAGCACGAACTTCCAGCGCCGTATAATCATCCCGTAAACGAACCGCATTCCACATCAGATATCCTCCCTTGATGGTATGGACATTGATTCACACTATTTATCGTTTGGGAATCCCCAACGCGAGTCATTACTCAGGGCTTCTGGTATTAATCGTTTCGCTAGCATCATTGCCCTTGCGCCATGTATTGTAGGCCGCGATGAAAAAAGTTTCCATTTCCCACACGACCTCGTGTCTTTCGTATAGTTTGTGAGAATTTGCCTTAATTTCGGATTGCATCCGACGTTTGAATTCGCCGTCTCGGGCCAGTCGTAAGACCAGCGCCAAATAGGACTCGGAGTCGGCCGCAATCAGTTCTCTAAGTCCCATTTGCCTGTAAAGGGCGGCAACAATTCTACCACTGCAATATTTTCCCTGCCAGGCGACAATTGGTGCATCCATGGCAAAAATCTCGAGGCCGGAATGTGTCCCAGAAAGATAAGGATTATCTAATAATGCATCGGCAAGTGAAAGTAGCCCTAGAAATTTTTCTCTGGGCATCTTCGGCACAAAAATAACTTGATCGACAACATCGGGAAATGAGCGGGTAAAACGCTCGGTCAATAGTTTTTGCCAGTTTCCGTCGAGCGAAGGATCAATCAGTACCAATCGACCCACAGGGTCAAGTCGCAGAAGTTTGCCAAGCGTCACATCGAAGTCAGGGTGAATCTTAAAAAGCGCCTGGGGGTATATGTATAGTCTTACATCATCCTGCAATCCGTAATCATTGCGTGTGTAGGTTTTTTTCGGGACTTCAGGCCGGTAATAGTAGGTGGGTAAACAACTAAGTTTAATGAGCTGCTCGCTATAATGATTGGATGCGTCGGGAGGTTCAGTCATCTCAGAGGATATGAAATAATCTATGGTAGGAACGCCTGATGTTTCCGCGTGTCCGATTGTGACTGCCTGAACCGGCGCGAGGCGGGAAAAAGATAAATAATATGTGTAGGTATCAATGCCAACATCGAGATAAAATAATATGTCCAAACCTTCGTTCTCGATTATTCTCCTGTCGTTACTCAAATCACCTTGCAAAAAGACGACTTTATCGGCGGTCCGATCGATCCTATCGGACATAAGATCTTTTTTCCCTGGGGCGCGGAATAGCAATACTTCGAAATGGTCTCGCGAAAAATGTTCTATAATTGCGCGAAAAAGTATACCATTCGTATGGTTGCAAAAAAATGCAGAAAGAAAACCAATGCGTAAAACGGATTTTTTACTTCGTTTTTTCAGTGCTAGCCGGCAATGCTTCGCTTGGTAGGTTAGATCTGGACAAATGGCGATATACATTTTCGCAATGTCCGACAATATTTTTTTGTTGTTTCGATTGTGATAGGCGAGCATAAAATTTGTGGTTCCAACTTCGGAAACGGGATTGTGAATAACGATTTTTTGCTTCACGTGAGCAGTTAGAGCCCTGGAGAGGCGATCACGACGGATCAGAATATCTTTTTTGGACGACGGGATGACAGGCAAAAGAAGCGTTTTTCTAATACGAAAGCCAACTTGTTCAGGCATATGGGAGAGAGCTAAATCCAATATTTTGATGGCTTCATCAACTTCACCTTGATCCCTGAATACGCTTGCTAAGTTGCTGTATGCGACAGCCAAATCGGGTTGGATATCGATGGCCTTGCGAAGGTGTGTGATCGCCTCGTCGACTCGTCCTCGGCTATGTAATACGTTTCCAAGGTTACAGTGAGCATCGGCGAAATCTGGTTTGATGTTGATGGCATTACGATAGCTCGTGCTCGCTTCGTTCAGCCGTCCAAGAGACTGCAGCGCGTTTCCCAAGTTGCTGTACACCAAAGCAAATTGGGGTTGAATCTCGATGGCCGTGCGATAGTGCTTAATCGCTTCGTCAACTTCGCCTCGATCCAGTAATAGGTTTCCTAAATGACTATGCGCGTCGGCGAGTTTGGGCTTGATGTTGATCGCTTTAAGATAGGCCTCGGCCGCATCGTCCAGGCGTCCAAGTTTGTGTAGCATAAGACCTTTATTGCTGTGGGCCTCAGCAAAATTGGGGTCAATGTCGATAACTGCACTATAGCAAGACGCCGCCTCTTCCAGTCGCCCAAGATCTTGAAGCGTGTGTCCAAGTTCGTTGTGAGCTAATGTAAAACGAGGATTAATATCGATGGCGATGCGATGGTGTGTTACTGCTTCAGCCAGCCGCCCAAGAATTCGTAACGCCTTTCCCAAATTGTATTGCGGCTCTGAAAAATTTGGTTTGATCTCGATGGCTTTGTGAAAAGCTTGGATAGCTTCATCCAGCCGACCTAGCGCCTGCAGCGCTAGGCCAAGATTGCTATGGGCCTCGGCGAAGTTGGGCCTGATTGCAATGGCTTTTCTGATCAAATCGACTGCTAGCTCATTCTTACCCACCTGATGGGCAATTACACCAAGCAAATGTGTGGCGACAGGTTGGTTGGGGTTGATTTGAAGAATTTGGGTGTAGATGCCCTCCGCCTCAGACAACCGGCCTGCGGTTTGATGCGTTATAGCGAGGTCAATGGCTTGCTGGATCGTCAGTGTCTGCTGAACGGGTATGCCAGTTTCATCATTCATATAAAGCCGTTCCTTACATAACACCCCTCGCGCACTAAATTTACGTGAACTCTTCTCATATGAAAAGGGAGGACCATAACATCCATTTTCAGTTGGAAAATAAACCCATCTTAATCTACATAATATCATCATGCGACACCCTTTCCCCTCCTAACAATTGGCAAATAATGTTCGCAACGACCCCGACGCGTTGCGCCATGACTTGACCCGATGTGCGGATTTCCTTTCGGGTTGTCTTAGGCTTTTGCCGCTATCGCATGCTGGGCAGGTGCGAACGCAAAAGAGATTTTGTTTCCCCGCGCTTTTTTCAAAGCGATGTCGCCGGAATGTCGCCGAATGGATTTTTGATTGGAGTGCCTTCGCCCCATCAACGTCAAATCCAAATCGCACTATTTATTAATCGGCGCATTTTATAACCCATTTTATGCTTTTTTGGTCCAATATTGGCCTGTTGGACGAATTGTGATGTCTGTTTGCACCGGTTATGGTTTATTCTACTCAGTCACTCTGGATAGAGGACGGTTATGAGCTGGGACCTATGGAAAACGCTGCTTCGCCCGGATTATGAAGAGGCGGAGAATCGAGAAAAAACGGAAATTACCCGTGCCGCCAATTTTCTGCAAGTTGGCGAATTTCAACTTCTGCAACTTGCTTATCATGAATGGCATGGCGTCGATATCGTGGAATCACGGTTCGACGGATTATTTTCAGACTACATGATTAATGGGGTTGTTCCCCATTGGGCGCGCCACTACGCGCGGCAGATCAATCAAATGGCTGAACGCGGTCAGGTCAACGAAAATGACAGCCGGTACCACCGCTATGACCATGACTACCGAACCTCCGTTCCCGATGGTTTAAAAAAGTTCACGTTGGCCTGTGGCTGTTTGATATTGTTCATTGGCGGCGGTATCGTTTTGGCCAATCTGTCCATTAAAAAACCGGCAACCATGTTTCCGCCCTATCTGGATGTCGGTGATTTGCAACCCACGAAAAAGTCGAACCCCTTGGACTTGAAACTTAAAGACGGCATTTGATGTGGACGATCCGGCAAATCAATTAAACCCATTGTCCTATGGGGTAATAATGAGTGGTCTGACTTGCTTCACCGGCACCTGATCGTTAAATTTTCGTATGTTAGATTTTTTCGAAATCCCGGCCGAATACGAAACTTTTATCAATTTTATTTTTCTGGCCATTACCGGCTTCATAGCCTGGCATGGCATTCGGTTTCGCGACAATGACGGTAATACGGATTTTGTCCGCTTGCTGTTTGGCTGTATCGCGGCCCTGTTCTTTTTTGCCGTCCTGGCACAGGATGTCCTTGGAATCGTTAGGTTCTAAAGGAGTTTCGGCGATAATTGGATCGCCGAAAACACTCTCGTTTATGGCAATTACGGTAATTCGACGATTGCAAAGGCGCTCCGGATTTTCTTCGGTCGGGGTTCACCGGGGTTTATAACGCCGTTGTTTTGCGTCGAGATCCGGGACCCGCATGAGACGTTGGTCTTGTGGCAACTGCAGTTGCGTGTACAGATATTTGGCTCGGCCAAGCACGCTTGACGGTTTTTTATCGTAATATAAAATGTGTTGAATCCAGCCCGGCCCTTCTGCCAGATCGTAGTCGAGTTTTATGGCTTCAATATAATCCTCCAGTGCTTCCTGATATCGGCCCGTACGGTCCTTGATAATGCCGCGATTTGCATAGGATGCAGACAGCGCCCCTTTGCCGGTGGGGTCATCGGCTTCCAGATTTTCCGACAAATATCGAATTGAATAACTAAAAACCCGTTCGGCTTCATCGTATTGGTTCAACGCCATCAGGGCGACACCTTTGCCGGCCAACGCGCCACGGTGGTCCGGTTGGATTTTTAAGGCGTCGTCAAATTTAGTGATTGCCGCTGCAAACTTGTCATCCTGTAAGAAAATGTCGCCCTGGCGAACTTCCATATCGCCGGGCACTGAATTTTGCGCCATTTTAACGACCGCCCAAACGGAAAACATGACAAAAGTAAGCAGCGCCATATATTTGATAAATCGGCGAAGAACGCCGGGAGTTGCGAGAGATGTAGTCATTTTTGGAACAAATAGCTCATATAAAACAGGGCGAACAGGCCACTTAACAAAACCGAGGTAAATCCCGCACGTTTTTTTAACCGGATTTGCTCTTGTTCAGGGACATTGTTTTGTCCGGCTTTACGGATATGACGGCGCACACTCGCAACCCAAATGAAATGGCGAACCGGAAAAAACAGGGCAGCAGCCATGGCAATGATCCAAAGCCACCGATATTCCGCGCTAAAAAGTTCCTGCATATTGAGGTTGGCCCCATTGTTTTAGATATAAATGGTTAAGACATAAACTATAATATTAACAGGATTCCCTTGCCACAAAGAAGTCACAAAGAAAAAGGGGAAAGGCAAAAATGCCTTCCCCCCGAAGTATCAGGAACCAACTGGCCTCCTACTGCTGGCCAACGGTATCGCCTATGTCTTCAGCAAGGACCTCAAATTCCTTGTTCGGCATTGTCGACATTTCCATTTTGTAAGCTAAGAACCACATCATGCCGACGCCCAGGATCCACCAGAGAATTTGCCATGCCCATATGGACGGTATGCCAAAAGTCCAGTTTTCGATGCCGGCGTTGGGAGCGCCAAAGATGTCGTTTCCGACCACCGCACCGGGCCCAATGCCGAAGATCATCCAAACGATGGTGATCCCCCAAGCAATCGGTTTCAGGCCTTGTTTATCAGCCGACAATCCGGCGTGTTCACGCAGGAAGTTGTGATACTTCATCCGGTGCTCCAAATCCACGGTGGTTTGGGTCATTGCCGAAACCCCAAGACAAATGCTCAGATTGAAGATTATCCCCCACCCGGCGGAATGGATGGTCCAGGGCCAACGTCCCCATGGCAGTTCGCCACCGAAGAACCCAGCGATGGAACCGCCAAGGCTTTCCGTGAATATAACAGCCAGAAGACCGACGCCCAGGCCCCAGGTTGCCCCCTGGCGGGTGATCCATGGGAACCAGCAAACGGCGGCCAGCGACGGCCACATCTGGAAACCAAAAGCCACGGCCAATCCACCCAAAAGCACCAAAGCATCGGCGGAATAGGTCGCCACTAACAACGCCGACAAGACGATGAAGGCAACACCCATACGGCCAAACAACTTTTGCGTTGCGTGGTCGGCGGTTGGATTGAGATACCGTTTGTACAAATCACGGGTGAGCATACCACCGGCGGTCGACATATAAGCCGCACCCGTGGACTGCATGGCAGCCAAAGCACAAACAGCCAGCAACCCAACAAACCACGGTGCGGACTCGCCCACAAGATTGATATAGTGGGGAACCAGTCCTCCTTGTCCGTTGGCCGTCAGGTCAGGAATAACCTCCGAAATTCCTGCCACAGCACCGACCGCAGGATTGGCACCCAAGAAATGTGCGCCCATGCCTTGAGCCGCTGTGAAGAAAAACAGGATAAAACCGATACACAAAGACGATGCCCAAACCTGTTGCGGTGCAAATGGACGGGGGCTTGCGTTACCAAACGCCCACATGGTGAACGCCGGTGCTGACTGGATGCCCATGAGTGCGAACATATACGTCAAACACATGATGCCGGTCCAAAGACCGCCGACGGGTGTTTCTTTACCAAGTCCTGCGGTAAACTGAATAACCCCCGGGATCGCCAGGTAGGCATTGTAGTCACCGCCACCAGCTCCTTTGGTCGTCCCCCATTTGCCGATATCCCCAGCTTGCCCTAGTTTTGCCATGGCTTGGTTGAAGGCTTCAAAACCACCTAACTCGCCATAGGCGATGAAACCAATTGAAATAATACCAAATGCCAGCAGCAAACATTGAAGTGTGTCCACATAGGCCACAGCTTTTAAGCCACCGGTGGCCACATAAATCAGCACAATCGCCGAAAGCACCCACATCCCGATATTTTTGGAGATCAAGTCATCCGTCAAAACATTGAATAGGAATCCCGATGCGCCCAACTGAACGCCAAGATAGGGAATTGAGAATAACAACGCCACACAAACTACCAAAATACGTATGGCATCGCCCTGGAAGTAGTCGGCCAACATCTCGCCCGGAGTTACATAACCAAAACGTTTGCCCAGCATCCATTGGCGTTTTAAGAACATCACCCCGGTGAACGGGATTGTAATGGCATAAAAAGACGCATAGGCGTACTGGAAACCATCACGATAGATTAGCCCCGGGTGGCCCATAAAGGTCCAGCCTGAAAATGACGTCGCTGTAGCTGCCAAAACAAACACCCACAATGACAATGAACGGCCTGCGACAAAATAGTCGGTTGCCGTTTTCGCCTGCTGCGCACTCTTGACCCCCCAATAAATACAGTACGACCAGTAGATTGCTACAAAGACGAATAACCATGTTACTTTTGCTGACAAGATAGTCTCTCCCCTACCCATTTGGTCTCGGTTGAATGAATGGCCTCCGGATTAACGAAATTCGGAAACCGCACAACAAAACCCTTTACCTACGCGTTACTTCCGCAGGTATTGGGATACCTCAAAAAACGAACGTAAAAATTCGAAATAAACGAATATGCGTTCCCCTTCTTATAAAGCCGAACTCAATCGGTTCGGTGCCTTGTGTACTCAACTGATTTAAATTAACGACACGACCTTTGCGGTTCTTATGAGCCTTAGTCCTCATGCGTTCGTTACTCGGTGCCATTACCTCCTTAAAATCGCAAGGCACCCCCCCATTCATCAGGGGTGCCTATTAGTATCACCTTATTGAAAGCCCCTCAACTTATAAGGATAACCTATTGTAAATAAATAATTAATTATTCGTTTCCCGGCGGTGATCCGGGGGCGTTTATTGCAAAAGGAGATTCGATACAAATCCTTTTATCGCCACCATCTATACTGCCAGAAAGCCGACCGATCGAGCCGTTGCGATGGTTTTTAGGACGATAAAAAAGCCGGATAAACGAACCACAATACTTATTGTCAGTTAAACGGCCAGGTCCTCTGGGGTGTGATTGACGCGCCTATTGGGCTAGATTGTTTTCGGATGCCTTTTTACTAAGACTGTTTTCAAGGCGAACATTGGCGAGATCAAATTTTTCACGTTCACACGGGTTGGTTGGTCAATGCAGACACTGCCAACAGGTCGATGGGCGGATTAAAGGTGCACTGAGGATTGGCTGACCGCTCCGCGATTTACACGATAGGTTCATAATAACCGAACAGGATCGAAGGGAGCAATCCATGCCAGTACATGCCCCGCCGGAATTTCGATATTTCGGATTTGCCGTGGATTTTCCGGCAAAACCCGCATTGGAATATGTGCTTTGCCATTTCATCAATCTCAAGCGCGATGCAATGGTGAAAAGCGCGATCTCAGATGCATTGGTTGACGTCGGTTTGGCGCTTCTCGAACAATCGGACGGCGCAACTGAAATAGACGGTGCCTATCCCAATCTCGACACTTGGTTACGATTCAATTTCTCTCACGCCGATTTTGTCAGTAGGGCAAGTGATAAGGCTTTGGCGGCAGAGTACCCGCGGTTTGAGATTTTGCAACTCGATGACAGTGAATGGGGTGTCGACGATGCGGGGGGCATTGGTAGCCAATGGGTCTGTGTAAAAGCGCCAATTGTATTTGACTATTCGTCAGCAGCCCTGACGCTGCGTTTTACGCAGGACGTCATAGATCAGTCGGTTGACTGCCTGTGTTGGGTTACCTATGCGGAAGGGGATGGTGATGACGTTTCTGCAATCGCCGCCGCATTGGGACAGGGCGAATGATACAATTTTCGCAGATGACGCGGAGCGAGCGATGCCGCTATTGCCGTTTCCGTCTTTCTTGTAAAAGCCAATGATTGGGCGAAAAGCGGACGACGATTTTTGCCTATTCGGGTAAAAACAAATTCTACCGGCAACCTCCGAAATCATTTTTGCGGGAAATTGATAGGTATATCGGTGATTTATACGGGGTTCTATTTCCAAATATTTCCATTTGTAAAAATTGATTTGGATCAATTCAATTCCGAACGACATAAAAAAATATGATTTATCAAACGGTTTTGGTAGTGCCAACAAGGCGCGTCAATCCGTAGAAACAAAAAAGGTAGATCTGATGACGCTTTATGGAAACCCCCAATTGACCGGTGTTGAAAAGACTTTCGGTGAAGATGAAATTATTGTGTCAAAGACGGATTTGACCGGCAGGATCACTTATGGAAATTGGACTTTTTTCCGTATGGCCGGGGTTGAAGAAAAAAACTGCATGGGTATACAGCACAATTTGATACGACATCCAAATATGCCGAGGGCAGTGTTTAAGCTTTTGTGGAAGACACTTAAAGAAGGTAAAGAAATCTTCGCCTATGTGGTTAATCGCTCCGACAATGGAGATCACTACTGGGTCTTTGCCCATGTCACGCCAAGCTACGATGTTGGGGGTAATATCGTTGGATATCATTCCAATCGTCGCGTACCAAAAAGGCAAGTCGTCGCTCAACATATTGAACCGCTCTACAAACAGTTACTACAAGTGGAGCATGAGGCTTCCGGCCCAAAAGATGGTTTGAAAGCCTCTTATCAGGCGGTTGCCAATTTGCTGGCTGAACACAAAGTTGGTTTTAACGAATTTATGTTTTCCTTAGGAGTCTAATCATGTTTGCGATGACC
This sequence comes from Rhodospirillales bacterium, assembly GCA_021775095.1. Classification (GTDB taxonomy): domain Bacteria; phylum Pseudomonadota; class Alphaproteobacteria; order Rhodospirillales; family Casp-alpha2; genus JABMNT01. The sequence goes on along the minus strand of JAJFII010000010.1, from coordinate 145,081 downwards.
AAAAACAAGAACCAAGTAACCGAAGCCCTTACCGTAATGAAATTAGTTGTTGCCGGAGATTTTGAAGACCGAATAACCCATATTACGGCGCCGGGAGATATCGGCGAGCTCTTGCACACAATAAATGATCTCATCGATAGATGTGACGCCTATGTGCGTGAATCTGCAGCCTGTATGGATCATGTGTCGAACAACCAGTATTTTCGAAAGATTATCGAAACAAGTATGCAAGGGGCTTATCTCAATGCAAGCAGGACGGTTAATTCAGCGCTCAATTCAATGGAGGGAAAAGTCAACGACTTTACAAAGATTGCAAATACCTTTGAAAGCACAGTTGGTGAAGTGGTTAATACCGTAGCCAGTGCCTCTACAGAACTTTCTTCGTCATCGGAAAGTCTTCGGAAAATTGCAAGTGAAACGAGCGATAAGGCGTCCGCAGTTGCCGCAGCGGCGGAAGAGGCTGCCGCAAATGTCGAAACCGTAGCGGCAGCTTCGGAAGAACTTTCGGCGTCTGTAACGGAAATTAGCCAGCAGGTCACGGGAGCGGCGCGAACTGCCGGCGAAGCGGCGGATATATCTGAACAAGCAGCGCAAGAAGTGGAATCCTTAACAACAGCTGCCGACCAGATAGAAAATGCGGTAAATCTTATCAATGATATAGCGGCGCAAACCAACCTACTGGCGTTAAATGCAACGATTGAAGCGGCCCGCGCTGGTGAAGCGGGGAAAGGGTTTGCTGTTGTTGCATCGGAGGTAAAAAATCTCGCCAACCAGACGTCGAAAGCAACAGAGGAAATCGGCGGATATGTGACACGCATTCAATCGGCGACACGCGATACCGTGCAGGGAATTACTGAAATCTCGAAAAAAGTTGCGGAAATAAACGAAGCCAACTCCTCGGTGTCTGCAGCGGTGGAGGAGCAGTCTGCGGCAACCGGTGAGATCGCGCGTAACATCGAGCAAGCCTCCGCAGGGACAGCGGAGGTTACGACAAATATTGTTGACGTTACTGCGGGCGCGCAGGAAACCGGGAGTGCCGCTTCTGATGTCCATTCCGCTTCATCGGAATTATCGGTTCAATCGGAAACGCTGCATCGGGTTGTTGATGACTTTTTGGCTTCCGTGAGGAAAGTCGTTTAACGCGACAATCGAACACTTTGAGATGGGAAGTGGGCCCTTCCTGACGTTCGTCGCAAAATCCATCGGCAACGAGGGTTTCAGAATCCCGAACAAAAACTGGAAACCTTTCCATTCTGTGTGCTATTGATCTCTTGTGGGTGGGCTAATTAGAATCACAAGTACCGGCAATCTCGGTGCTTCCTGACGCTGGACCAAATCTTGGGCAACTGCTACCAAGGAACCGGGTTATTATCACTACCCGTTGGTTTAAGGAGTTCAACGCAGGTGCGAATTGCAATTATGGGGGCAGGGGGAATCGGCGCTTATTATGGGGCCTGTCTGGCCCGAGCCGGTGCCCAGGTTTTTTTTATTGCGCGAGGTGCCCACCTCGAAGCCATGCAGCGATCGGGGCTGCGCATTATCGACTTTGGCGGTGCCGAGTTTACGGTTAATCCGGTGATTGCCACTGATTTGCCGCAAACAATTGGTCCGGTTGACGTGATTTTATTTTGCGTCAAAATGTACGACACCATGGACGCGGCGGCGCTTTGTCAACCCCTGCTCGGGGACCAGACGACAATCGTCACCCTGCAAAACGGTGTCGAAAGCGTCGATATGATCGGTGCCGTGGTCGGCGCTGGGCGGACCCTGGGCGGTGCCGCTTACGTTGCCGGAACCCTGATCGAACCCGGTGTTGTTAAACGAAACAATCAAATTACTCGCATTGAATTTGGTGAAAGTGACGGGAAGACCAGCCGCCGGGCCGAAGCCATTGCAAAAACCTTGAACGAAGCCGGAATCGAGACGACGATAGCTGCTGATGTTCAGACCCTGTTGTGGTCGAAGTTTGCTCTGATGACGTCCAACAGTGTGTTGACCGCGCTCGGCCGGGTTGATACCGGTGTCATCCGTGCCGATCCGGTCATGCGGGCGATTTATTTTGATGCCATGGGCGAGACCATCGCCGTTGGTCGGGCCCTGGGGGTTGAACTGCCAGATGACACGATTGAGCGGAACAGGAATTGGCTCGACAGCTCAGCACCGATCATGGCCTCCTTGGCGGTGGACCTGATCGCTGGTCGGCGGCTGGAGCTCGAATGGTTGTCCGGTGCCATCCACCGGTTTGGTGCACAAACCGGCACAGCGACGCCGATCCATTCGACGGTGTATGCGGCCCTGCGCCCACATGTTAACGGCACCCTTTGAAAAAAGTGTAAGGGACGTTAATTTTGGTTCATGGCTCTAAACAACCGCATCGTGTGCAGGCATTTATTTCAGCCGAGGCGGCAAATAACAGGGACGTTCCAGCTCTATAATTTTTGGCACCAGAACTGATACATGCTGTCAAAGAGATCCGGGTTTTGCTGTTCGAACATCTGCCACAGGGGTAATTGGGTCGTCGCGTCGGGGCCGGGGTGCGACGCCTGGAAGGCCCTTATGATTTGCCTGTTCGGTATTTCGAAGCCCAAAAACCGGAGGCCCAGAGCCTCCAGGCAGGTTGCAATTTGCAGTGGCGTAAACCGCTGCTCCTGGACATGAAACAAAAGATCACGGCAATTGCTTAAGTTGAAAAAATCAATACCTGTGCTGACTTTCGACATGACCGGATCGCCGGCTTCTGCCAGGGCGAGAATGTCCCTGCGGCACCGTCGGATGTCATCGGCACCAGTGCCATACCCTTTACGGGCAATCAACGCCCGGGTTTCGACAATGCTTTGCCGGGCCGCTTCACTGTACAAGCCGATGCGCATAAAACCGCCAGGTCGAACAAGCCCCGTCAGCACCCGCCATCCAGCGAGGGGATCGCCCAAATGATGCAAAACACCGGCGCTCTCGATCAGATCAAAACGTTGATCGAGATCCGCCAGTTCCATGATATCGGCCTGCGCGTAAGTGATATTTGTGATCCCCAATTCTTCGGTTTTACGTGCCGCATAAGTCAGACTGGTCAGGCTTAAATCAATGGCCAGAACCTTGGCGTTGGCGAACTGGGCGGCGATGCCCAAAGATTGCTGACCGGTACCGCACCCGGCAATCAGGATGTCTGGAGCTGCCGGCGACAGGTAATCGCCCAAATCACAAAACATAGGTTCACCCTGCAAAAACCCATCGAGGGTTTTGGCCTGGTCGTTTAGCGCCGTCTTGACCCAGCGCGGGTAGGGGTTTTCTTCGTATTGTTGGCGCACCAATTGCGACACCTGGTCGTCAATGGCGGTCAGCTTCGGGATCTGAGGGCGGCGGGCCAATTCATCCAGGGGTTCCCTGATTTGCCGTTGGATAAGGGTTTCCATGGGGTCGGATTGCCAGTTCCGGCGATCCGCCAGATTTGCCGCCCAGGAAAAGGAGTGGAGGGGCCGGTAGGCAGCAAGTATCGCCAGTTGCAAGGGCGGCGGGCCTTGTTTCTTTTCGATTGACGCCTCGATCAGGAGGTGCAGTTTTGCAACCTGCTCCTGCTCGGAAGGGGTCTCGGAATAAACGTACTCATTGGTAAAACACTGGAGCGCCAGGGCGGCGGCAAAGTTGAGGCAGTTCTCGGGCGGTGAAGTCTTAACAACCGCCCGCAACAAGGCACGGCGCAGGCCGGTCAGCAGACCCTCAATCTCCAGGTCATGGATCGGGCTCAGGCCCATGAGTTGGAGGAACAGCGGCATCGCCGACAACTGAGCCATTGCCAGTTGGTCCGCCAGGGCCGCATCCGAAGGGCCGGCAGGGGTCGGATGGAGAACTGCTTTGAAACCGGCATGCAGACGAAGGGCGCTGAGAATGGGACGGACCACCATACCCGGCCGGACAGCGGCGCGTTGTTGCAACAACTGCTCCAGGTCCTTGAACAAATTGTCGTCAATGGCCGTAAAACTCAAACTCTCCAGGGAACGCGCCATACCTGTCCAGAACTGTTGGTTTGCCGGATTGATGGCAACGGCCCGTCGGCGGCAGTTAAACCCCTCCTGGTCTTTACCAAGAGCCTTTAGGGCAATACCCAGGTTGTTATGGGCTTCGGCGTAATCGGGTTTCAGCTTGACCGCTTTGCCCATAAGGTCGACGGCGACCTGATGTTTCCCAAGCTGTTGGGCAATAGCGCCTAGCAGGTGCAGTGCTTCCGCTTGAACGGGATCGACCTGCAGGATCCGTCGGTACAGATTTTCGGCTTGTGCCAGATCGCCGGCCTGGAGGTGGTGCATGGCAACGGTTAAGGCTTGCTCGATCTCCGCCGCCTGTTGGGCGGAAAGGGCTGTCGTAGATTTTGTCGGGCGTGCCGCGCGCTTGGCTTTTGCCGCGATTTTTTTTTGCCGACGTTTTTCAGCTCTGTTCATGGGGACGAGATTCCAGGAAAATCCAACGGTCAGGAGTTATTTATATAGGGCAACGGGGCACATCGGAAAGTCTTCCGAGATATAAATTACCTCAGGGGCAAGGCTGCGATATAGCGGTTGCGGTTGCTTTGCCCATCGTCGGGCCCACGGGAGTTTTAAATCACTTCGTCGTTGCGGTCGTCGGTTTCCCCATACCGTTTGAGGGTCGCCGGGCGGGTACCCTCATAGGCTTTCGCCAGGCCTGCAGCTATTTTCGCGTTTTCCCTCTCGAACAGGCTGTTGCCGTCCAGATCACTGTCGACGATGAAGGGGCCAAAATTCTCCACTTCCAATACCCACATGGCCTGGGCGATTCCCAATTCCTCCAGCCAATTGGCGGAGTGGACCCGTTTGACTCCACGCCCCAACAGGGCGCCGGTTCCATAACCAACGGTGGTCAGGTAAATCGCGCCGTTTGGTACAAATACCTCCTTGTAGTCTTTGCCGGTCATGCCGCCTTTGCCAATGATCAGTTTGGCACCGGAGGCCTTGAACCAGCGTTCCAGCCATTTCGAAAACCGGAACGAAGCCGTTGCCGTGACCGCACTGACTTTAAACCTGCCATCTTCTTCGCGGATCGCCGCCGGAGAACAATGGAAATTGGCACCGCTGAGCGCGGGCAGGGGCACCGGCATGTCGGCACCGTCTTCCAGGATCTTTTTATAGACCCCTTCGCGACCGGTGTAGACGGTGCCATCGAGATAAACGATGTCGCCGATTTTCAGGGCGCGCAGGTCCTCTGGGCTTGGCGACGTGCTCAGGCGGACTTTTGTGAGTTTTGATTGTTTAGGGGCCATTCGACGGTTTCTCTGCGTTGATAGGGGGTGAACCATTGGGGGTCGGTGCGAAATTCCACGGACCCGTCTGCATGAAGCCGGGCACTGGCCCGGCGTGACGACAGGCAAAAGGCATGTACACTCATGGGCATGCCGCCGGTATGACAGCAGCCGACTTCAATATGGCAATCGATGACCATGGATTTGCCGACAAACCCCATAGCGCCCATGCCAATGGAATTGCCGATTTCCTTGAACTCGTCTTCCAGTTTGGCAATTTCGGGATCGGGATTGCGGTCGCCTACGATTCGCAAACAGGCAGCTCTTTTGCCAAGCACCATACTGGTATCTTTCGAGCCGCCCAGACCGATGCCGATGATCGCCGGTTGGCAGGCCAGACCGCGGCGACCAAACGCAACCAGCGAGTCCAGATAAAATCGTTTGATGCCTTCGATGCCATCGCCGGGGAACAGCATGCGGTAGTCGGTGCCGAATAACCCGCCTTTATGGACGGTGGTAATGTCGATCCAGGAGCCTTCGGGCTCAAAACCATATTCGATTTCCGGCGCGCCGATGCCAATGTTATTGTTGTGGTCCGTGCGCCACAGGGGATGGACCCGGTTGGGACGCAGGGGAATGCGTTTGGTCGAATCTGCGGTCGCCCGACGCAGGGTCTCTTCGAGGGCGATCGGGCCCCCGGTAACTTGCGCTTCGTTGCCGAATTTCACATACCAGCGCGGCGTTCCGGTGTCGCCGCACATGGCCCGTCGGTCTTCCTTGGCGGCTTCATAATTTTCCAGCATGGCCTGCAGGACAAAGGAGGACAAATCCCCTTCTTCCTCGTCGGCGGCTTTTTTTAAACCTGTCAAATAGTCGTCGGGGATATCGATTGCCGCTTTTTCCATCAGGATATTTGCGGTGTCGAGTATGACATCGGTTGAAATCATCGGTTGTCCTCACAAGGTCCGGGCAGGTCGCGCCGCAGGGTCCTAATCTTAAAGGAAAATTCGGCCTGTGCAATCGCCCTTGGTCCGAACGATCACCCGAGGTTCACGGGGGGATTAATTGGCCTCGGCTTTTTCAAGCTCCGGCGTAACCGCAATTTTGCGGGCAAAGGACCTGATTTCGATGGTCCCCTTACAGTCTTTCATGCAGGCCTTTCGCAAGACGTCGGGTCGTGGATCGGGTCCAATAAATCCGTCGCGGTTTGGCATTTTTATGGCGGCCAGTCCGGCGCCATCGAGAACCGCATCTTCGGTGACGATGTCGTTCATGAACAGTATATAGGCACTCAGAGCGTAGGTTTCCTTGGCCGACAGGCTCTGTGCGTCGCCAAACGGCATGGCACGGCGAATGTAATCAAATAACGTTGTCGCATAGGGCCAATAACTGCCAACGGTCTTTTCAGGGTCGGCCGTGGTCAAGGTCTCGTAGCCGCCCATCAAAACCGGATATCGCCCGGCTCCTTCACCAAACTCGCCGTGGCAGGCGGCACATTTTTCCAAATACAGCTCTTCGCCGTCGACCGCCGAGCCCTGGCCGGCCGGCAGTCCCTGGCCGTCGGGTCGCACGTCAATGTCCCAGCCAGCAAGGGTTTTCCCGTCGACCGGTGAGCCGATCCCCAGTCGGTCAACCGCCAAAGTGGTCGCTGGGGTGAGCGCCAGTAAGATCAAGCTGACGGCAGTGATCCTTTTAAGACAATTGAACATTTTCAACATCTCCCCCCGTGTTGATTTTCCAGGTATGGATCGAATTGTTGTGATAGATCGACCATTCGCCCCGGAGTCTTCGCAGATCGGCGAATTCCGGTTGCACATAACCGGTCTCGTCGATGGCCCGGCTTTGTAAAAGCGCCGGTTTGCCGTCCCACCGCCAAGCCATGCGGAACCGGGTCAGGGCTTTGTCCAAGACCGGTCCGTCAATCTGCGCCGATTGCCAGTTTTTGCCGCCGTCAACGGAAACGTCGACCCGTTTGATTTTACCCTGTCCGGTCCAGGCGAGGCCGGTAATTTCGACAAATCCTTTGCCATCGATGGATTTTTCCATACTTGGCGAGGTGATCACCGAATTACATTCCTGAAACCATGTGAACTGGCGGGCTTTTCCCGATGGCATCAGATCCGTATATTTGGAAGTTTCTTCGCGCGTATGCCAGGGTTGATCGCCAACTTCGATGCGCCGCAACCATTTAATGCTCATGTTGCCTTCCCAGCCGGGGACCAGCAGACGCAACGGATATCCCTGTTCGGGCCGTAACATTTCTCCGTTTTGGGCATAAACCACAATGCAGTCTTCGAGCGCTTTATGCATGGGGATCGAACGGGTCATGCCGGCCGCGTCGGCGCCTTCGGCCAGCAACCATTTTGCCGCCGGTTTGATGCCCACCTCGTCGAGCAGGGTCGACATTTTCACACCAGTCCATTCACAACACGAAATCATCCCGTGGGTAAATTGCACGGCTTCCAGTTGGGCACCCCGCCATTCCATGCCGCCATTGGCTGCGCATTCGACAAAATGAATGCGGCTTACCGCAGGCATTCGTTTGATATCGGCCATGGTGAACATCAATTGGCGATCAACCAGGCCATGAATAATCAGCCGATGATCTTCCGGGTTAATATCGGCGACGCCGGCGTGGTGGCGGCAAAAATGCAGGCCGTTGGGCGTAATGATGCCCTGCAGGTCGGCCAGAGGTGTAAAACTGATGGACGATTCCGGTGTTGCCGTTAACCAGGGGACGTTGCGACGGACAACTGTGTTTTCATAGGTTGAGGGTTGGCCATAGGGGGTGACATCGACGCCGTCGCCCAGGGCCTGTGACCATTCGGGCACATGGGGCGGCAGGTTCTCCGGGTTCGTTGCTTGGGATACCCCGGGATATGCGACCGTTGCGACGCTGCCGACGACGGCCACGGACCCTTTTAAAAAGGCCCGCCGGTCAAGCGACCTTGTCCTCGCCTGCTCCGGCTTTTGTTTTGCCATGGGTGGCCTCCCTTATCGACATGAGTACGATATTGCCTGTCGGTATTTATCATATTCAATAATTATATAATATCAATAAGGAATAAGAAAAACGATTACAATTTTGCTTACCAGGCAACCGGTTGTTTTGTTTCCGGTGCCAGTTTCAGTCGTGCCTCGAGATAAGCTTGAAAGGGGGTTTGTTGATAGGCTTTTTCCTGCACATAGGCGAACATCGCAAGAAAGTGCTGGGGTTTGAAATAACCTGGCATTCGTAAAATTTCTGCGGTTTTGCCTGATTTTCCGGCGACCGCATCGGCGGAATCCGGAAAAAACTGGATGGTCGGTGTAAATCGTACGTTGTTTTTACGGGCCAGCTTTTTTTCACTGGCCGAGGTGCCGTCAAAGTCGACGACGGGGCGTGATCCCCAGATATCCAACTGGACGATATTAAAATGCGCTTCGACAAAGTCGCGAATTTCCGGTTGGGCAAAGTTGGTCATGTGGGTTTCCCGGCAATAGGGGCATCCCGCCTGTTCCCACAGGATCGCAAATCGTTTGCCCGCAGCTTGCGATTCTTCCAAATCGTCTTTTAATTCCAGAAAACTTTGCAAAAACCACGATTGGGTATAGGTGCCGTCGTCGCGTAATATCGGCGACAGATTTTTTTCGGCAAATCCTGCGTTCGGTAAAGCCAATGCCGTTAACCCGGCCAGAGACGAAAGGCTGAAATTTCTTCTGGTGATCATAGGGCGCTGTCCTTTTATGTCGTTCTACGTGCAAAATAACATATTCAAATAATTGCATATGTGTTGTAATGGGGGCAACACAGAAACCCCAATTCGGAAGGAATTACCGTGCACACGACCCGAGGCAAAAGCTTTGTTGTCCTGGTGATTGGCCTTTTGATCGGGACCATGGCGCCAATTGCAGGGCAGGGCCAGGCCAGCGAGTTCAGAAAGTTTCACACCGCATTGGCTGACGCCTACCCCCATTACCGTGAAACGTTGTTTTATCTGCGGACAGGAAACAGCGATGTCGCCCTGGTCGAATTGCAAAAATGGACGGAAAAATGGCAGGACATCACCGTGGATCATGGCCCCCGCCCTCCCGATGTCTATGCCGACGACACGACCTGGAAGGCGACCCTTACAAAAATATTTGATCTCTCCACATCTGGCCTTTCGCAGGCCAGGACGGGTCGGGTAAAACGGGCGGTCGATGACTTAAAGGATATCCGCTGGATATTATCCAAATTGCGGCGCCGCAATCATGTGGTGATTTTTTCCGACCATGTGGACAGGGCCAATCAGCTGTTTGACAGGTTGTTTGTGTTCCGCCATGCCCCGCCTGAATTTGCCAACCAGAAACAAGTGGACCACTTCCGTGCTGCCGTTTCCTATGCCACATTGGCCTACCAACTGGTGATGGATAACGCGCCCACCGCCTACCGCGACGACCCGGAGTTTCAACGGCTGATGAAACAAAGTTTTCATTCTTTTGACCGGTTGTGGGTTGCCATAAACGCCCGTAACCGGCTCAATCTGATAAATATATTGCGCGAAATGCGGTCTTCGGACCGGATGCTGTATTTGCGGTTTGGTTAACCGACTTTGCCAAAGCTCGGGAAGGTCTCCAATAACCAAAAGCCGATGAGATTCATGGATTCAGTGACAAACAGCAGTCCGGTAATCACCAGCAAAATGCCGATAATCCGTTCGACAGTAACCATGTGATTTTTGAACCGGGCCATGAACCGCATGAACGGGCGAACGGCGAGGGCGGCCAACAGGAACGGAATGCCTAGCCCGGCCGAATAGGTCGCCAACAGGCCCATACCCGATGCCAATGTCCCTTCGCTGCCGGCAATAAATAAAATCGCCGCCAATATGGGGCCGACGCAGGGCGTCCAGCCAAAGGCAAAGGCCAGCCCAATCACGTAGGCACCGAAAAGCCCCGCCGGTTTGGCATCCATGTGGAAACGGGCTTCGCGGAACAACAGGCCGATGCGAAACAGACCGAGAAAATGCAGACCTAGGATGATGATGACCCCGCCGGCAATTTTTGACAGGACCTCAATATGATCTGCAATGGCTTGGCCGAAGGTCGTCGCTGTTGCGCCCAGACCGACAAAAACCGTTGAAAAACCGAGGACAAAAGCCACAGCAGAGAAAAAGACGCGGCGTGAGATCGCCGGATCCTGGGCCGCATCGTCCGTGATCTGGTCAAGCGTAACGCCGCCTAAAAAACATAAATACGGCGGCACCAGGGGTAAAACGCAAGGTGACAGGAAACTCAGAATACCGGCAACCAATGCGCCGCCATAGGTGATATCTATTCCGCCCATTGTTAAATCCTGTTGGCCAATTAAACGCCTTTGACTTTAATGTTGTTGTTTTCGGGGACGGTGACAACCTTTTGTGAGGTAATATAGTTGCTGACCAGATCATAGACCGGCGGTCCGTCGGTTTGTTCGTTTACCGATGCCCAGCCGGCGACCATATAGGTTTTGTCGGGGTCGATGGGCGAGCCGTCCTTCAGCAGGGTCAGATCGCTAAACCGTTTGCCGATCTTTTGATTGATATCGATGCTATAGGCGGCACCGCCTACACGGACCATATCGCCACCCTGCTGGTAATAGGGATCGGGATTAAACAAATTGTCACCGACATCTTCGAGAATGTCCTTGATCAATTGTCCTGTCATTTCCGTGCGATAGGCTTTCGGGTAGGTTATGGCGGTTTGGTTAAAAACATCCTCAGTGGTGATCGCCTGGCCGGGCAGCAAACTTGAGCCCCAGCGAAAACCCGGCGAAAGGGCAATTTCCGCGTCCCTTTCCTGCAACAGAGCCTGACAGATCAGGTCATCAAAAGTGCCATTAAAATTACCGCGCCGGTATAGGGTGCTTTCTGTGGTGCCCAGAACCCGGCCCAGTTCCGCGGCATGAGGGGCGCGAATTTTATCAATGAGCGCCGCCATTTCCGGATCGGGGGTAATGACGTCGGAAAATACCGGGATCAGTTTAAAGGCGTAGTCGATGATCCGCCCCCCCTTCACATCCAAATCCAGGCGTGCCAGAAACTTGCCGTGAGATCCCGACGCGATGAGTAGGGTATTGCCGACCTGAATGGCTTCGGGCAGGGCATCGTGGGTATGGCCTGTCAAAATGACATCAATGCCGTCGACCCGCGAAGCCAGTTTGCGATCGACGTCGAACCCGTTATGGCTCAAAAGAACAACCAGGTCGGCCCCCGCCTCGCGCACCGCATCGACATGTTCGCGCAGCAGTTTTTCACGAATGCCGAAGGACCATGTCGGAATCATATACCGGGGATTGGCCACGGGCGTATAGGGGAACGCCTGGCCGATGACGGCAATGTTAAGGCCGCCGCGCTCGAACAACTGGGTCGACGGGAATACCGCTTCTTGCCATTCCGTATCAATGATGTTGCCGGCCAGGAATGGGAAGTTCAGGTTTTCGATGAGTTCCTGCACCCGATCGGTGCCATAGGTAAATTCCCAGTGGCCGGTCATGGCGTCAACACCAAGGGTGTTCATCACGTCAACCATGTCCTGGCCGCTGGTTTTCAGGGCCGTATACGAACCCTGCCAGGTGTCGCCGCCGTCGAGCAGCAAGGTATTGTCGGGGCGTTCCGCGCGAATGGCTTTCACCAGGGTCGCCATCCGATCCATCCCGCCGACCCGGCCATAGGTTTTGGCCAGGGACGTAAAATCCTGACTGCTCAGGGCGTAAGCTTCCGGCGAAGCGATTTTTAACTTAAAACGGTCAATGAAATCCTTGCCGGTGACATGGGGCGGTAAACCACGGGCGTCGCCAACCCCCAGATTGACGCTGGGCTCGCGGAAATAAAGGGGTGCCAGCTGGGCGTGGCAATCGGTGAAGTTTAAAAGCGTTACCTGACCTTTGGCTGCAAAATTAAGCAGGTCACTTTGTTTCAAACTTTGTTTGGCGGCGACGCTTGACAAGCTACCCGAGGCTCCGGTCAGAGCCGCTGTCGCCGCCGCAACCTGCAGGAACTGCCGACGATCCATCATGGCATATCTCTCATCATTAGATGTGTATTTAAACAATCCCGGAGGAGAGATCGAAGCCCATCCCCCGGATTTGTTTACGGTTCGGTGTTAATTGCGCACCGACGGCGTTTCCACGGGAAGGCCACGGCCACGCCAGGCCACATACAATTCGAGGTTTACATATTCGTCCGAACCATTGGCAAAGGGCGTCGCCCGGATGTTTTTGTTGCAGCCGCGGAACCGGCGGTGCAGGGAACCGGCTTTTTGCCATTTAAGGCGGTAGGTCGGAAACCCGTTCGACTGGCCCTGGCTGAGCAAGTTGGCCCGCGCCATGTTGCCGGCGTTGTCGTCGTGACAATGTTTGCAGGCCATATCGAGCTGCCCCCGGCGCTCATTATAAAACGCCTCTCCCTTGGCAAAAAACGGCGCCGCATCACCATCGATCTTGACCTCAACGGGCGTTCCATTTGCCTGGTGCCGGACAAAGGTCGTCATCGCCAGCAATTGGCTGGATTCCCACTTAAAGGCTTTGGCCTTCATGTTTTCAGTCCGGCATTGGTTGATCCGCTGTTCGAGGTTTTGCATTTTCCCGAGTTTGGCGTTGAATTTGGGATAATGGGCACCGGTTTCGGCCATGGTATCGGCCGCATCGTTGTGGCAGGTCGCGCAGGACTTGCCGGCCTCACCGTCGACCTGGTTCCAGATCGACGCGCCATCATCGACCCAGATCATCGCCGGGTTTTCAAAATCATCGTCCTGGATGGAGCGGGTTTCCTTGGCGGCAAAGGTATATCCGCTGCGGCGGTCTTCCGTTTGGTATTGGCCCCAATCGTCGGCGGCATAAGTCGCTGTCGTTGATCCAGCGATCAAAGCGGCGACACCCAGTACTCCCATATAGACATTACGCATGTGTCTTCCCCTTTGACTTAAGTGACCTTGATTTTGGCCGATTTTTTAAAGACATCGCCAGAATCGTCGGTCCAGGTGAAATCCAGGGACCCACTGTCGACGGCTTTAAGATGAAAAGCCATGTATGGATTTGCCGAAACCGCACCGCGCCAGTCGGACGAAAAAACGTCTTTCCCGTTGTAGGCACATACGAACTTATTGATAATCTGGCGGGGAATCTTTTTACCGTCTTTCCCCTTACGCTGACCCGATTCCATTTTGTGGGAAATCAGAGATTTAACCTCAAAGATTTCTCCTTTTTTGACACTTTTCGGAACTTTCACGCGGGCTTTAACTTTTGCCATTTTATATTCTCCCTTTGCCGATCAACCGCCACAGCCACCGATGGTCACTTTGACCTCGGTGCTGGCTTGAAATATTGAACCGTCACTCATTTCGGCGACGGCGATGACGTTTTGGGTCTTTGCCAGACGCATCCGGGTTGAGGCTTTGGCAATGCCATTGGCCGGACTGAAATGAAAACTGGCGACTTCTGGAAGCGGGTTTTCTTCGGCAAAAATATGAACGGTTTTCACATGGTCGGCGTCGGTCATGGGGCTGTCGACCTCGACCGTCAGCGGCACCGTATTGCCGTTTTCGGCAATGTGTGGGAGTTCCAGGGTGATTCGACCGCTTTTCGCCGTGCGACCCGAAGTGACTTTGGCCAGGGCATCCATGGTCGTTTTTTTGTCCGCTTTGGCGGCCGCACCAAATAAACCGACACCGGCAGCGGCAAGCAGGCCAGCACTGCCATAGCTCAGCACATCGCGCCTCGAAACCCGGAAGGTTGTCATTTCATTATACATTGATATCTCCTTGACGTGTTACGTCGTAAAAATCGCCGGGCACTTATTTAAGGGTCGTTAAATAAGCAACAATGTCTTCCACTTCGTCGGCGGAAAGAACGGTTTTTCCCTGAAACTTTTTCATAACGCGGTTAAGCCCCGCGGCTCTGTAAAAGGCCGGCATGATGGTGTCTTCGTTAACAACTTTTGGATCAACAACTCGAAGCCGTAGCTCCCCCGCCTTGTATCGACTGCCAACGCCTTTCAGATCAGGTCCAATATTGCCGTGGAAAGCCTGTTCCGGGATTGGCATGGCATGGCAGGCCAGGCAGTTGCCTTTTTTGCGGTTGATGGCAAGATTTCTGCCTTTTGCCGCATCGCCATTTTTACCGGTAAGCGACGCCGTGATGGCATCATCCATGATTTCATATGTAACAAGTCCAGCTGCCGAAGCCGGAAGACTGAGTGACAGGCCAATAACCGCACCTGCAACCGCTGTGGCCAAGGTTTTAATCACCAATGGTTCCTCCTTATACTTTGTGACGCCGAGACGCCTATTGCCCCTGTTCCCGGCCCGATTATTATGGGTCCGGTCGGATGTCGCCAAAACCCGCAAAGCGGCGACAGCACACCAATCATATTCGATTTTTATATAATATCAAGTTTGAATAAATATGCATATATGACTGTAACCCCTTTAAGAGTATGGCATGATCTTTTGCCTTTAAAAAAGTCCTGAATTCCAATTGTTAGAAATGGCCGCCAGATGACCCAGATAAACCGCCGGAGATTTCTTAAATCAGCGCTTTTTAGCACGCTGGTTTCTGTGGCCCGCCCGTCGATTGCCAGGACCCGGCTAAAGGTTGTGATCGTTGGTGGCGGTATTGGTGGATTGACGGCGGCCCGCAGGCTGGCTACCAGCTATCCGGAAATTCAAGTGACCGTGGTCGAACCCAATCGACACTACACCACCTGCTTTGCCTCGAGCCCAGTCTTGGCTGGCCTGCGCGCCAGGCAAACCCTCGATTTTACCTATGGTGATTTTGATCGGCCGAAAAACTTAAATTGGGTAAGCGCCCATGCCATCAGAATTGATCCGGAAAAGGCGGTTGTCCATTTATCGACCAACGAAACGCTTGCCTATGACCGGGTTGTTGTATCGCCGGGTATTGGATTTGTGCCCAATGCCATAGAGGGACTGGATACGGCAGCCCAAAAGCGGTTCCCTCACAGCTACCTGTTGGGCGGCGAAATTGATCTGCTCCTGGCCCGCCTGCGGGCCGTCGAGGACGGCGGATTGGTTGTTGTTAGCGTGCCGGAACGGCCCTACCGCTGTACCCCTGCGCCCTACGAACGGGTATCGATGATCGCCCACTTTCTGAAATCCCATAAACCCAGTTGCAAGGTTTTGGTGCTTGATCACAAAGACGAATTTCCACTGATGGATCGCATTTTGCCGGCCTGGCAACATTATTACGGCGATATGATCGAATGGATTCCGGCGGAATTTGGCGGCCGCCTGGAACAGGTTAACGGGGCCGCCGGTTCCCTGACCTATGATGGTGAAACCCTGACGCCGGATCTGGCATCGATCATTCCGCCGCAACAGGCCGGAGCGATTGCCCTGTCTTCCGGCCTCGCCGGTGATGACGGCTGGTGTCCGGTTGACCCGCTGACCTTGGAATCCCGTTTGATTCCAAACCTGCATGTGATCGGCGATGCGGCAGATGCCGGCGATATGTCCAAGTCGGCCCATGCCGCCGCCAGTTTAGCAGATCATTGCGCGCTGGCGGTCGGACAGATGTTGACGGACCGCCGGCCGACCGAGCCGGATTACCAGAATGTCTGTTACTTTTTGGTTGCTGAGGGTCACGGATTAAAGGTCGGTGGCACCTATCGGGCGAGCGCTGATCGCATTGTGGGAACCCGCGGCTTTTCCAGCGGCGTCGGCGAGTCCGACGCGGAACGCCGGGCAACGGCAGTCGCCGGTGCCAACTGGTTTACCCAGTTTACAAGTCAGCTTTTTCGATAACCGCGATCATCCGTTGATTTAAGATATTCGATAAATGCAAAGTGTTGTGACTTTGGGAAACATAATTTCAATGCTGATTTGCAAACCCCTATTGCCTATTGCGGCGTTGGTTGCAGATTATAACTCTTAATGGCATCGTGCGTAGAACCCCATACGGCCACCTAGGAATTCCCAAAAATGCGTCATTTTCTGTTTGGCTATTTCTTGAGCATGTCGGCGATGGCTATCGATCTCTCCCGTATGCGGTCACCTACGAGTTCCCAAAAATGCGTCATTTTCCGATTTTCGATTTCTTGAGCATGGCGGCGCAGACCATCGATCTCGGTGGAATTGTCTTCCAAAGATTGTAAAACGGCACCATCAATTTGGTCTCGTTGTGCGAAGTTTTCCAGAATACCAAGGGCTGATGGCAAATCCATTCCTTTTCGATAGGGTCTGTCTTCCGTCAACGCCGTAAAAATATCTGCGACCGTTATTATTCGAGATTCAACATCGAGGCCTTCGTCTTTCAGCCCCAGCGGGTACCCGGATCCATCGATAAATTCATGGTGATTTCCAGCCCATTCGCCAATTTGTTCCAGACCTTTTATTCTGGTGAGAATCTTCCTTGTATAAAAAGAGTGCCCGGAAATGATGAGACGCTCCTCATCATCCAGCTTTCCATTTTTCTCCAATGTTTCTTCCGGTACGGAGAGTTTTCCAATATCATGCAAATAACCTGATATCTTGATCATTCGACTTGTTATTCGATCAAGGCCATGTGCTTCGGCTAATGCTTCTGCAACTGTCGCAACACCCGAAGAATGATTAGCCGTAAATCTGCTTCGAGAATCGATAATAAAAGCGTAGACCCTCGATATTTCTTCCAATTCGGAAAGATCGAGTTTTTTATCTTTAAATGCCGACAAATCTGTAATTGACGTATCAAGAAAGATACTATCCATATGCATCCAAAAACTGTGCCGACTTGCGATGTCGCAAAATGCCTCTGCAAGCTCGGGAACAAACTGTTTACCGACACCCCTACTGATTTTGTCGCGAATAGATTTCGCCTGTATTATTAACGGTGAATTTCTATCAATTAGGACGGCTACTCTGTCAGCCAGTTGGATTAAATGGCTGATTTTACTGACTTCACGACCTTGATGAGATTGCCCGTTTCCATTATTCCACAGTGTATGATGGTCTCCGACGTGGGGTGCCAGTCTGGCCATCGGAGCAACGGATTCTATAATGGCCTCTCCTATTAAAGCGTGGTCGTGAGATGAACTGCAATCAAAACCAAGAATGTCCAGGCGATCAGTACTGGACGATGCGCCTAAATCGTGAATCAGAGAAGCCCCAAATAACAATTCGTACTGGTCGTCATCCCAACCTAACTCTTTCGCAATACACGACGATATATAACACGTAAGTTTGTGGTGGTCGCCAAGCCTTGGGTTGACTAGATCCAAAGCCGTGGATAGCGAGCTGAACATGTCCAAGTAGGAGACGCTTTCCATACTCATGATTGCCGCCTCGATCCGGCGTGGCCAACCAAAAGACCCGCTAATCGTTTTTTCAACTCCGGCGCGATTGCTGCCTGCATTGTGGCTGCGCCAGCATTCGGGTTTTCATCGTCATCAATTTGAATGTTCCGTATCGCTTCATCCTGGTCAACCGAATCCAGTTGGATTGGGAATAATTCCGCACGAAACGTCATCAATATGGGAAATAGTTCTTCCATCCAAATATCCTAACACTGCCAAAATATATGTTGGCCTATTAATAATCAGACCACTTTTCGTACAGAGCCCAAGAACTCGGCGACAACAGTGCGTAGGGATTCAGACTGGGACGATAGTTCTGTTGAAGCCTCGTTTACGTCAGCGGATGCATTGCCGGTTTCTTGCGCCCCCTTCGTCACATCTGCAATATTCAATGTGACTTCGGTCGTTCCGGCAGACGCCTGCTCGATATTACGGGAGATTTCATTGGTAGCTGCAGATTGCTCTTCAACTGCTGCAGACACAGATGAATTTGCCTCATTAATCTGACCAACCTTTTTTGCGACTTCCGAGATCCCATCCACTGTCTCTTTTGTCGCTGACTGGATGGCGCTTACATAACCACCGATTTCTTCTGTTGCGTGCGACGTCTGCTGGGCGAGGTTCTTGACTTCGCTTGCAACCACGGCAAAACCCTTGCCCGCATCGCCAGCTCGGGCCGCCTCGATTGTTGCATTCAATGCGAGCAGATTGGTTTGTGCAGCAATATCGTTGATTAAATTTACCGCATTTTCAATTTGATCGGCAGCTGTCGTCAACGTTTCAACTTGCGCTGCCGCTTGCTCAGATATTGCCGCAGCCTCATTCGCCGTTTGCGCGGCCCCTGTTACTTGTTGGCTGATTTCAGATATCGAGGCAGATAATTCTTCTGAAGCGGACGCAACCGTTTGAACATTTACCGAGGCTTCTTCGGCGGCGGCGGCAACTGCGGATGCTTTGTTACTTGTGTCGCTTGCAATATTTTGCAGGCTTGAAGAGGATGCGGCCAGTTCCGTTGACGCACTTGCAACCGTGTCGACGACAATGCCAACGGTACTTTCAAAATTATCCGCAATCATTGTGAAGTCATTGACTTTATCCTGCATCGAACTTAAGGCCAAATTCACGGTCTTGCTGGCATTTAGGAACGAGCCCTGCATGCTGGTTTCAATAATTTTACGAAAATATTGATTGTTGGATACATGATCCATACAGGCTGCGGATTCTCGTACATAAGCGTCACATCGATCGATCAAGTCATTGACCGTATGCAGCAGCTCTCCCAGTTCGCCAGCTTCAGATATATTTAAAATACGCGCTTCAAAGTCCCCTGCGACAACCCGCTTCATAACAGCAAGTGCGTCGGTTACTTGATCATTCTTTTTTAACATACCCAACATAATTAAACCCCTAGAGAAAACATGAACTCGTTAAAACCGACTTTATTTTTAGTCAACAGATCAACCACGGCTTGGTAGGACCCGCTTAGACCCTCTTTCGGGCTGGCCGCGTTTTGCTCTGCTTGAAGCAAGTTTTTATAAAGAGGTATAATGTGTTCGTTCACGACGTCTCTCTTGGGAACCCGCCGATTGGAATGGTAACCTGTGATATTTCCGCTACTGTCATAGCTCGGGGTTACGTGCGCAAAAACCCAGTATTCGTCTCCATTCAAAGAGCGATTTAGAACGTAGGCAAATACTTCATCACCAGCCTTTAGCGTGTTCCATAACAACTCAAAAACGGCTCGAGGCATGTGTGGGTGACGGATTAAATTGTGCTGGATGCCAAGGCAGTTTTTTTCCTGCACACCAGCTAATTTGTAAAATGTTCGGTTCCCATAGGTTATTTTTCCCGTGAGGTCGGTTTTTGAAACGATGATTTCATCTTCGTTGAAAGTCTTCTCGACCCCGGTTAATTGCGAATTCCCATAAAGTGCCATGCCAGTTTCTCTTTATATCTCGTCAATAAGTTGATTATTTCCTGAATAAGTAAGCCTAGTAATAGAGAGTTTGGCGGAAAGGCGAATTGATCTAAGTCAATTGAAACCGCTAAAAGTATTTGTCGGGCATTCGCAATGCATAATAAATTACGGCGCGTTAGTTTGCCAAATTGGAAATACGTCTTAGGGATGCCGATGAGATGCAATATTTTACTTACGAATACAGAAGGACAACGGCCCTGGAAACTTTATGATTGGGTGTCTCTGGTATTTACGAAACGGAAACAGAATAACAACCGAATAATCTGAATTAAATGCAGATGTCCGTGAAGTGCCGACTGCAACAGACCGGGTCGGGAACGTGGCAGAAGTAATTGGGGTGAATACCTAAATTGAAACGGCGAGAGCGGATGATAAGGGCAATGGGTTCGCTGTGATTGCTGGCGAAGTGAAAAGCCTATCGGACCAAACGACTAAATTCACTGGCGAGATTACCGTTGCTAACATGCGAGCGCATTTTGGAGATTTAGAGGAAAAGATTTAATCCGAGTCAGGACCGCTCTTCTGTTGATAGATTTCCGGCTTAAGGATTACCGGGTCATCGGATATTGATCCGCCTTGCATTAGATCAACCAACATCGAGTATAGGCTGTTCCAAGTCGTGAACTGTTCAGAGAATTCCGTTTCGCCGATGCATTTTGTAACTGCTTTAAAAAAGGGAATCCTGCCCATTTCCAGATGTTCGTTAGTAAGATGGTGTTTCCGGTGGTGGTTGCCAACTGATGCCAGCAACGGCTCAAGGGAATTCGGGTTCATCATTTCCGCAGCCGCAGATTCCAATAAAGTTGCAAACATTCTTCTTTGCTTGTCAGGTTCTGAGCCAAATAAACGCTTCGTAATCGGGTGCTCTTCGAAGAGGCTTTCGTAGAATGTCTTTGCCAGCAGATCCTCTTGAGTGATGCATCGACGCAGTGCTTCTTGCAAATAAATAACATCGAGCGCAAATAGACTAAATTTTTGATAACTTCGGCTCATTTGCAGGCTCCAATAAGGATGGGAGATAGGAACTCATGAATTAAACATTTGAATATAGGGTTCAAGAGTGGAATTGATTTGCCTTTTTCGTTATTGTCATTTTAATGGGTCCTGAACCTAGACTGCGATGGCGAGTTTCTGTTTTGCCTCCGATGGCCATGTTGGGCCGTTCACTGTTGTATGTCCATAACCTGCGTGTTGCGGTCTCCCGCATCTCATCAATGGATTAACAAATGTATGCGTTGCGCCAGACCGATCTGACGGTCCATCGTAGCGCTCGATAAAGGCATTCTGTTGAGGTTTGTCCGGCGCGATAAACGGCAGGCCAATGCCACGTTCTTCGGCGCAGACCGTATCGCCGGATACCCGGGGGAGGATTTTTATAGGGGTTCCTGGAGAACCAGATGGCAAAACGGCCCATTAATTATTGGTAGGCCAGCGTAAAGTTTAGGAAACAAATCGGACAGGGAAGGAACGAAAATGAAAACAATTTCAATGGCGGGGTTGGCATTGCTAACGGTGCTATTTGGTTATGGCGCGGCGCGGGGCGAAGAAGGGTTGGTTTCTTATAAACAGTTGTCCTTGGATACGGCGTTGGGTCTGGCCCATAGGACCATGAAGGCCTGTCGTTTGCAGGGGTTCCAGGTTGCCGTTGCGGTTGTCGATCGAATGGGCAACCTGCAGGTCAACATACGCGATCAATATGCCGGCGCCCATACCACCGATACCGCCTACCGAAAAGCCTGGACCGCTGTCAGTTTTCGCACCAGCACCATGGAATTGTCACAGCTCACCCAATCGGACAAACCACAGTGGGGCATCCGCTTTGTTGAAAAAGCATTAATGGCCGGCGGCGGCTTGATCATCGAGTCTGCCGGCTCGATTGTCGGCGGAATTGGGGTTTCCGGTGCCCCGGGTGGGGCCGCAGACGAGGACTGTGCCATTGTCGGGATTGAAAGCATTGCCGATGCCCTCGAATTCTGAGCGCTGGCCGAGCACAAAAAAAGACCGGGTCAATTAAGACCCGGTGAGTTTAACAGGGAGGCGGTTGGGTTCTCAGGAGGAGTAGAACGCCAACCGTGCCATTATAATTGCACAGATAAACTGCACGCGATGTGATGTATGTCACACTTCACCAAAATAAAAGTACCGCAATATCAACAGGTTATATTTTTAACGGATATGTGGACTCATTATATTTCCGATTTTGCCGCAACCCCGCCGCCGCTTCAGCAATTGCTTTCAAACGATGGTGTTTGGCCTCGGTGAAGGCTTATTTTCGCCACTGCCGCATGCGATAAAGAGAAGGGAATGCCCGGCTCAGCGTTGCTGATGCTGCCAATTAACGGAAGAATAGGTTGTGGACGGGGACGCAGGCAACGGGGCGGTGTCAGTGATCATGTCAGCGGCTTTTTCGGCGATCATAATCGTTGGGGCGTTTAGATTGCCGCTGACAATGGTTGGCATAACGGAGGCATCGACAACCCGCAGTCCCTGCATCCCGTGTACCCGCAAATTTTCATCGACAACGGCCAGGGGGTCCGTGGCCAAACCCATTTTACAGGTGCCACAGGGGTGGTAGGCGCTTTCGCCAAAGGCCCGCACAAAGGCGTCCAGGTCGGCATCCGACTGGGCGGCTCTGCCGGGTGCCAGTTCGTCTCCGCGAAAGGGGATAAAAGCGTCCTGGGCGAAGACTTCGCGGGTCAGCCGTATGGCAGCGCGCATTTCCCGGCGGTCCTGCTCCGTCGACATATAATTAAATAAAATGGCGGGTGGCGTCGATGGCTTGGGTGCCTGTAGTCGAACATGGCCCCGGCTGGTTGCCCGCATGGGCCCCACATGGGCCTGAAATCCGTGTCCGTCGACAGCTGACGTGCCATCGTAGGAGACCGCCATGGGCAGAAAATGGTACTGCAAGTCCGGATGTTCCACGCCCTTGTGACTGCGAATAAAACCGCCCGCTTCAAAGTGGTTGGTTGCCCCCAGGCCGCTGCGGAACAATAACCATTGCAGTCCGATTTTCAGCTTATTCAACGGTTTGGTCGCCGAATAGAGCGTCACCGGTTGGGTGCAGGCCATTTGGACATAAATTTCCAAATGGTCCTGCAGGTTCGCACCGACCCCCTTGAGGTCGTTGACCACGGCAATGTTTTGCGATTTTAACTGGTCGCCGTCGCCAACCCCGGAAAGCATTAACAATTGTGGTGAATTGATCGCCCCGCCACAGCACAAAACCTCGCGGGCCGCCTCGATCACTTGTGTTTTGCCGGCGCGATGGACCTCAACGCCGGTCGCGCGGTTGCCGTCAAAAAGGATTCTGCGGGTCAGTGTCTTAACCCGCAGAGTCAGGTTTGGCCGCCCGAGAACAGGCCGCAGGTAGGCATTGGCCGTGCTCCAGCGCCGGCCTTTGTGGGTGGTCATTTGCATGTGGCCAAACCCTTCCTGCTGGTGGCCGTTCATATCCTCAGTTTTCGGGTAACCGGCCTGCACACCGGCATCGATAAAAGCCTGATAAAGCGGGTTGGCGCACAACCCGTCGGTGACATGCAGAGGACCGCTGTCACCGCGATAAGCGTCGGCACCGTATTGCCAGGTTTCGGCTTTTTTAAAATACGGCAGACAATGGGCGTAGGACCAGGACGGCATTTCATTGCCAGCCCAGCGGTCATAATCAAGGGCATGGCCACGCACATAACACATTCCATTGATGGAGCTGGAACCGCCCAATACCCGGCCCCGCGGGCAATACATGCGTCGGCCATTCATATGCGGTTCGGGTTGGCTTTGGTAATACCAATTGTATTTGTCGTCGGCCAGCGGCCAGGCAAAGGCCGATGGCATGTGAATAAACAGACTGTGGTCCATGGGCCCGGCTTCGATCAGCAGTACGGAGACGGAGGGATCGGCGCTTATGCGGTTTGCCAGAACACAGCCTGCCGATCCGGCGCCGATGATAATGTAGTCGTAGGATTTGGTTTTTGCCATTTGTGGTTTTTCGACTTTGAGTAAATTTAAATTGGGCGTTGCCTGTTTGGTTTCTATCCGCACAATGCCGGTCATGCAATTACAGCGTCGTGCGGCAGAAAGGAGTTGGAGTATTGCCCATTCGTGGAATCGTGTTTGATAAAGACGGGACACTTCTTGACTTCAATGCGACGTGGATGCCGGTAAATCGTGCCGCCGCCCTGTTTATTGCCGGCGGTGACCCGGAAATCGCGGCGTGCATGTTAGAGGAATTGGGACAAAATGATAAAACCGGTACCGTCACGTCTGGATCTTTGTTGGCATCGGGGACCAATCTTCAAATCGCTGAAGCCTGGCATAAATATGCACCGGAAAAGGACGTTGAAGTCCTGGCCCGGCTGATTGACGGTTTGGGTAAATCGGCCGGCGCTTATACGGCCAGGGCCGTGCCTCATTTGAAAACCACAATCGGGGCGTTGGTGGCCCGCCGGATCAGAATTGGACTGGCCACCAGTGATAGCCATGCCAGCGCCGTGGAAACCCTGGGTCCCTTTGACATTCTTAAGGATTTTGATTTTGTCTGCGGATACGACAGCGGGCATGGCATTAAACCGGGTCCGGGCATGGTGCTTGGGTTTTGCCAGGCCACGGGCTGCCGTCCCGACGAAGTCTGTGTGGTTGGCGATAATGCCCACGACATGGAAATGGCTTTGGCCGCCAAGGTCGCGCTGCGGGTCGGCGTATTGACCGGCACCAGCGATGCAGATCACCTGGCACCCCTGGCCGACCATGTCCTGGCCTCCATTGCCGATCTTCCCAAACTCATCGATACCTATAACTCAGGAGAAGACGATTGACCCAGTCCCTAGTGATATTATGCCTGATTCAGGATTCCGTGTTGGTAGACCTGGCGAAACAATTCAACATCCATTATGTGGCCGATTTGCAGGAGCGGGCGCAGTTTTTCCAGTCACCCCATGCCGGCATTGAGGTCGTCCTGACCAACGGCACGCGGGGTATAACAGCGGCGGAAATCAATCAACTGCCGGATCTCAAAATCGTTGGTGCATTTGGTGCCGGGTATGAAAACATTGACGTGAAAACACTTCTTGCCCGGGATATTGACGCCACCCACGGACCGGGGACCAACTCCAAAGCCGTCGCCGACCACGCCATGGCGCTGATGCTCGGCTCGGCACGGCGCCTCCTGCCGATGAACGAAGTCGTGCAAAATCGCGGCTGGGCGACAGCCAATTACCAGTGGCCCTGCGTTTATGGAAAACGGCTGGGAATCCTCGGGCTTGGCCGGATTGGTATGGAAATTGCGCAACGGGCAACCGGATTTGATATGCAGATCGGCTATCACAATCGGTCAATACGCGACGATGTGGCGCACCTATATCACGACACCGTTTTGTCTCTGGCGGCTTGGAGCGATTATCTGATTTGCGCGAGTCCGGGAAACCAAAGCACTCATCATATGATCGATGCCGAGGTGTTTGAAAAACTCGGTGCGGACGGCATCGTCGTCAATATCGGGCGCGGATCGATCATCGATACCAAGGCGTTGGTCCATGCCCTCGAAACCGGCACCATTGCCGGCGCCGGACTGGACGTGCTGGAGGGCGAGCCGGAGATCCCCGATGCGGTCATCGGCCTCAAAAACCTGATCATAACACCACATGTCGCTGGTCGAGCGCCAGAGGCGACAACGGCAAAGTATGACCTGTTCCTAAAAAACGTTGATTTGTGTTTAACGGGACAACCGGTTGCCACGCCCATTCCCGATGACTAAATAACAAAAGATGTTTCATTGGGTATGGGAGGCCGTGAGAATGAGAATTCCCTTGGGCGTTGCTTTTGTCGCCGGTTTATGTGTGTGTGTGGCATCTGTCGTGCACGCCCAGAGTTTTAAATCCGAAGATTATTCCCTAAACGTCGTCACCGTCGTCGATGGCCTCGATCACCCCTGGGGCCTGGCCTTTTTGCCGGGGGGAACGATGATTGTGACTGAACGCGAAGGTTTTGTTCGGCTTGTTGATACCAAGGGTGAAAAACGGCCGCCGCTGGGTGGTGTGCCGGTCGTTGATGCGGATGGTCAGGGCGGCATGCTGGACGTCATGCTGGACCCGGATTTTGCTACAAACCAGTTGATTTATTTGTCCTATGCGGAGCCGGGCAGGGGTGGTTCGGGCACCGCAGTGGCCCGCGCCCGACTGGATGTGGCAGGCAATCGACTTGCTGATTTACAGGTCTTGTTCCAGCAGCTGCCCAAGTCCGGCGGCGGCCGCCATTACGGCTCACGCCTGGTGTTCGGGACCGATGGAAATCTGTTTATAACCATTGGCGAACGGGGCGAACGCGACCGGACTCAGGATTTTTCCATAAACCGCGGGCAGGTTATCCGAATCCGCCCGGATGGCACGATCCCCGATGACAATCCCTTCGTCGGGCGCGCCGGGTACCGTCCGGAAGTCTGGTCCTATGGGCACCGCAACCCCCAGGGTGCTGCCCTGCATCCGATAACGCAGGAACTGTGGACGGTCGAGCACGGGGCCCGAGGCGGCGATGAGCTCAACCGACCGGAGGCCGGCAAAAACTATGGTTGGCCGGTGATCGCCTATGGCAAACACTACTTTGGTGGAAGAATCGGTGTCGGTCCTAAAAAAACCGGCCTGGAACAGCCCGTCTATTATTGGGATCCGTCCATCGCCCCTTCGGGCATGGATTTTTATACGGGCGACAAATTCCCCAATTGGAAAAACAATCTGTTTGTTGCCGCCCTGAAGTTTCAACTGGTGGCACGATTGGTTTTTGACGGTAATACCGTGATCCGCGAAGAACGGATTTTGCAGGGCTTGGACGAACGCATCCGACAGGTGCGCCAGGGACCGGACGGTTATCTGTATCTGTTAACCGATGATAGTGATGGGCGAATATTGCGGATCGAGCCGAAATAGAAGGCGTTTGCGGTTTATCTCCGCAAGGGTGAGCGGTCTCCCGTGACAGGACTTCAATCAGGTCGTGGCACTTCTACGCATTCGATCCGTTAACCGGGGTATCGTTGTTGGCAGGGAGGCAGACCGTTCGCAGGTATTGGCCTCCTGGGCCAGGCCATCGGTGCCGGTTGGGTCACGCAAAAAGACGCCGCCGCCTATGTGGTGATCGTCGGTGAACAAGCGAGGTGATTTTTGGGTCGACTTTCTGGTGTTGGCGCAAAAACAATTTTCCGTTTGGGTGGGCAAATGTCCGCGCTATGATGGGCCTCCCGAACAGGAGGGGGCAAAATGAAGATTTCGAAAATTACGGATTTGCATTGTGATGCCGGCTGGCGCAATTTTTCCTTTCTCAAGATCGAGACCGACGAAGGTGTAACGGGATATTCGGAGTATAATGAGAGTTATGGCGCGCGCGGACTGACGGCGGTTATCCAGGGCCTGGCGGAAGGCCTTGTCGGCCGTGACCCGCGCCCGGTAACCGCCCTGAATGCGGAGCTTTATGCCCTGACCCGGGCGTCGCCCGGCGGTTTGAACCAGCAGGCCATTGCGGCGCTGATCAACGCCCTGGTCGATATCAAGGCAAAGGCCCTTGGCATTCCGGTGTTTGAGCTGTTCGGTGGGCCGGTTCGCGATAAACTTCGGGTCTATTGGTCCCATTGTGGATCCTATCGGGTCAGCCATGCGGACACTATCGGTGTCGAGCCGCTGAAGTGCCTGGATGATGTCGTGACCCTGGGCAGACAGGTGGCGGCACAGGGCTTCACGGCACTGAAGACCAATATTTTCCTGTTCGATGAAAACGCCCCGTTTATGTATATGCCGGGGTTTAATCGTTCGTCGGGCGGACCTGAGGTTAATCCGTCAAAGCGGGTGATCGGTGCCCTCGACGACCAATTGAGTGCCTTTCGTCAGGGGACCGGGCCGAATGTCGAATTTTTGCTGGATTTGAACTACAACTTCAAAACCGAAGGGTATATTCGAGTGGCGCGGGCCCTGGAACCGCACGATTTGATGTGGGTTGAACTGGATCTCTATAATCCCCGCGCCCTCGCCGAAATCAGACGCGCCATCCGGACACCGCTCGCCAGCTGTGAGAGCCTGTTCGGGGTGCGTGACTTTCGCGACTACTTTGAAAATTACGCCATGGACGTGGCGATTATTGACGTGCCGTGGAATGGCATCGTCGAGGCCGTAAAAATCGCCGCCATGGCCGAAGCCTATGAGGTCAACGTCGCCCCCCATAACTTTTATGGACATATGTCAACATTGATGAGTGCCCACTTCTGTGCGTCGGTTGCGAATTTCCGTATCATGGAGATTGATATTGATGATGTGCCCTGGAAGGATGACCTGGTAACCGAACCGCCGGTCATTGAAAACGGCCACCTGATCCTGCCGACAGGCCCCGGCTGGGGGGCCGACTTAAATGAGTATGCGATCAGAGCCCATCCCCCCAAATAGGGAAGACGCGCTTTGGTCCACGGAACGCCCTGCATCTAGAATTCCCTGCACCGGATTTGATCTGACTGGACGCGCGCCCTGGCTTGGCGTATGTGGATAATTGCAAATTTTTGAGTTTTGAGGGTACCCATGAAATTGATTGCTGAACGTATGGGCCGGTTTGAACCGACGGCCAGTTCCGTTGCCACCGCCAAAGCCCGCGAACTTGCGGCAACCGGGCGCGATGTTATTCGCCTGAGCCAGGGGGAGCCGGATTTTCCAACTCCCGATCACGTCAAACAGGCGGTTATTCGGGCGATGGACCGCAACGAGACCAAATACACGCCAACCGGTGGCACCGCAGAAATGAAAGGGGCGATCATTCACAAGTTTAAACGCGACAACAACCTGGACTATTCCGTTGACCAGGTGATCGCCGGAACCGGTGGCAAACAAATCATATTCTCAGCCATGGTCAGCACCATCGAAGCCGGCGATGAAGCCATTGTCACGGCACCCTATTGGGTTGCCTATCCGGATATCGTGCGTTTTGTCGAAGGGGTGCCGGTGGCCATTGAATGTGCGGAGGAAAACGGTTTTAAGTTACGCCCGGATGACCTGGACGCGGCCATAACCGAGCGCACAAAATGGTTGTTTCTGAACTCCCCCAATAATCCTTGTGGCAGTATCTATACCCGTGCTGACCTGCTGGCCCTGGGCCAGGTATTGCTCAAACATCCTCAGGTTCACGTGCTGAGTGATGATATTTATGAGCATATCTTGTTCGACGGACATACATTCGAGACCCTGGCCGACGTGGTTCCGGCCCTCAAGGATCGTATTTTGACGGTTAATGGGGCATCGAAAGCCTATTCCATGACCGGTTGGCGGTTGGGTTTCGCCGGTGGGCCCGAGGAGCTCATTCGCAATATGACCAAACTGCAAAACCAAAACACCGGAAATCCGTCGTCGATCAGCCAGGCGGCGGCCATTGAAGCCCTGAGGGGGCCGCAGGATTATGTGGCGGAACGCTCGGCCGAATTTCAGGTGCGCCGCGACATGGTCGTCGATATGATCAACGATGCGGCCGGGCTGACCTGTCTGAAACCGGAGGGGGCGTTTTATGTCTATCCCAACTGCTCCGGGCTGATTGGTCGTCGCACCCAGGACGGCAAAACCATCGAAACTGATGAAGACGTCGTCCTGTATCTGCTGTACCATTCCGGCGTTGCCGCCGTGCATGGTGCGGCCTACGGTCTGTCGCCCTATTTCCGCATCTCAACGGCGGCCCGCATGGACGAATTAAAGGAAGCCTGCGCCCGGATCCAGGCGGCCTGTCAGGCGTTGTTTTAAGCGCCGCCGGAAAAACTGACCGGCACGTGCAGGTGCGATAAAAGTTTCTGTTGCTAAAATTTGCTGTCCTCGTCAGAATTTAGGCGACGGGAGAATATCCGATGGGTTTTCTGATTTTTCTGGTTTTTATTGTGGGCGTGACGCTGCCGGCGCAGGCGCAAAACAACCCGCGTCCCTTTGCGACATTTGACCGGGCCGGGCCGGCCGTCCTGAACGATCCCCACGATCTGGCTTTTGGTCCTGACGGGCGGTTGTATGTGGCCGACAAATTTGCCTCTCGGATTGCCATTTTGGACCCCGATACCATGGACCTGGTCGGATCCATCGGCGACGGACAATTGTACGGAATTCATGACATTTCCTTTGGCCCCGGTGGCCGGGTCGCGGTCGCCGTGACGGGGCTGGGCGCGGTTGTTGTCTTCGATGATCTTTTGGCGGCCAATCCCAAACCGAGCCTGATCCTCCCGGCACCGCGCACGGAAGGCGCTTTGGCCCACAGCAACGGTAATATTTATGCCATGGCCGGGGCGATTGGAGCCGTGATCGCTTTTACGCCCGGCGGCGAGCTGATTGGCGAAGCGGGCAATCACGTGGGTGCCCATGATATTGCCGAAGACCCGGACGGCAATATCTGGGTTGCCGATAACTTTAATCGTCGATTGGTTAAATACTCACCGAATTTGGAGGAATTGCAGGTTCTGGACGGACCTCAATATGGCTTCGTCGGTCCGCGTTACATGGATATTGATCGTTATGGCCGGATTACTGTTGCCGATCAGGACGGCCATCGGGTTTTGATGATTAATCCAAAGGCGCCGGACGGCGGGCGGCTGATCGGTGTTCTGGGAAGCGGATTTCCGGGTGCCGGTCCTGGTTTGTTTGATGACCCGGAGGGCGTGGTGGTCAAGGACAACCGGTATTACATCTCCGATTCAGATAACAATCGAATTGTCCGATATGTGGTGGTGATCAATTGACGCACGGTCAGGATGTGGGTTTTGAGCGGCAACGGGGGAAGGCCGTTGTAAACCCTGTAATCGCAGCAAATCAGTTAATCTGAGGATCCGCGACCATTTTTGGCTCCGGCGATAAAATTATTCTGGTGCCTGCGCATTTAAGGTCACGCCGTTCGGAACCGACCCCGGGCCGCCGGGTTCGCTCGACATGGTGATTTTATTCTGCGGGGCATTGGGGAAATGCCGGTTTGAATATAAAAGGTATCGGGGCTACTGTTAGGGATCGGTCGTCGCGAGATAATGGAAATGAGCAAAAAAAAGACTGCAAAGAGATCCACCTCTTCGCGGGCGCTGTCGGAGAACCGGTCGCATACAGATTGCGAATTTGAAACTCTTCGGCAAACAATCCATGAGCTCGAGCACAAACTCTCGGAAAACCAGCTTGTGCTCGAAACAAAAAATAATGAAATCGGTAAAATTCGCCAGGATATGGCTGATGTGCACGAAGCCATTGAGACCATCGACGCGGGATTTGCAATGTTTGACCGGGATGATCGCCTGGTGTTCTGCAATCGGCAGTATTACAGGACATTCCCCGTTTTGGCTGATGCGGGTGTGATCAAACCGGGCGTCAGTTTTGAGGAAATTGTCCGGGCCGGCACCGAGCGTGGACTCGTCGATGCGGCAACCGGTCGCTATGAGGACTACATTAACGAGCGTATGGAAAAGCACCGAAATCCGAGCGAGCCCTATGAATATTTGATGGGGCGTGGGCGTTGGGTAAGGACCGAAGAACGACGCACGCCGAACGGTGCTTATGTCGGGACGCGCACCGATATTACAAATTTCAAATTAATCGAGCAGAAACTGGCAGAACTTCTGGATGCGCAAAAGGCCCACTTGAACGCCTTCACACAATATGCGCCGCTGTCGTTTTATATTAA
Source organism: Rhodospirillales bacterium (assembly GCA_021775095.1). GTDB lineage: Bacteria > Pseudomonadota > Alphaproteobacteria > Rhodospirillales > Casp-alpha2 > JABMNT01. Next base: position 113,916 of record JAJFII010000010.1, on the reverse strand, counting down.
AGACCGGACGGGCCGGCACGAATATGTCAATTTGAACTTCCTGCAGTTACACGGCCTGTCGGAGACAGAGGTAATCGGCAAGACGATGGCTCATTTTCTTGCGGAAGAGTTAATCACCAAGGTAGAAACCCAGGAACAGCAGGTTTGGCAGACCGGCAATGCCATCGCCAAGGAATTCGATTTTCCCACACCAGATGGGGAAATGCGTCGACTGGAAATTCGCAAATTCCCTATTTTGGGTAAGGATGGCAAGATGATCGCGCTTGGCGGGATTGATCTGGACATCACCGAAATTAAGAACGCCAACGATGAAATGATGCGTGCTCGTGATCAGGCCGAGGCGGCAAATCAGGCGAAATCCGAGTTTATGGCCGCCATGAGCCACGAGTTGCGTACACCGTTAACTTCTTCCTTGGGCAGCCTCGGCCTTTTAATGTCGCTGATGTCCCACGAACTGCCCGAACAAGGACAGGACCTTCTGGAAGTTGCGCTTCGCAACAATAATGCGCTGCTTCGGTTGGTGAACGAATTACTGGATTATGAAAAAATTCTGTCGGGAACCTTTGTTATTGAAACCAGCCCGCACGATATTTGTGCCCTTACCTCAAATATCGTTAAAGACCTCCAGGGGTATGCACAAACGCAGTCCGTCAATATTATTTTTGAAGCGTCGAAAATGCCGGTATTTGCGAAAGTTCAGGAGGATCGGTTTGTACAAATCCTCAATAACCTTATATCCAACGCGGCCAAGTTCTCGGAGTCGAGCAATGACGTAAATATCTCTGTTGCCAAAAATAACGGAACCGTGTTTGTCTATGTTAAGGACAACGGACCGGGCATACCGGAAGAATTCAGAGAGAGCATATACGAGCAGTTTACTCAGATCGATTCTTCTTCGACACGCCGGCACCGTGGTACCGGACTTGGCCTTACGATCAGCAAAGCATTGACCGAAAGCATGGGGGGAACGCTGGATTTCGAGACCGAAATGGGTGTCGGTTCAACTTTTTACATCTGCTTCCCGGAAACCGATGGGCCGGCAACGCCAAGTTATTGATCTCCGGATTGTCAAAAACGATCCGTCGCGGATTATCATTACTCCTTGGGATTACGGGGACTGGATTTTGCCTAAGGCCTCAAATAACTGGTCTATATCCGATCGTGACGAAAAAAGGTGAGGGGACAGGCGCAGCCCGGCACCCCTTTTCGACAGGAAGATTTTTTCTTTATGGAGCCGGGTAATGACGTCATCGGGCAACGGCTGCGGCGCACTGATGCCAATGAAATGGCCGATGCGTCTGGATTTTTCGGGGATACCCCAGCCCAAGTCCTGCGCTCTACCTGCCGTATAATCGACCAAATCACTCAGGGTTTCGTGGATATTGCCGACGCCCCATTCCAGCAACTGGGTCATCCCGACAATGGCCATGGGAATGTTTATAAAGTTAAATCGCTGGCCCATGTCGTACCGCCGAGCACCGTCGCAATAGTCGGCCCCATAGGATATGGTGCCGCCCGGGGCTTCTGCCTTGTGGTTGAGGCCGTGGGATTCCAACGGTTGTCCCGATTGCCGATGGGGGGCCGCATATAAAAACCCCAGGGAATAGGGACACATCAGCCATTTGTATCCGGAGCAGGCAATAAAATCTGGTTGGATGTCGCTGACATTCATGGGGTAGGCACCGGTCGCCTGCGTCGAATCGATGACAAATGCCGCACCCAATTCGCGGCAACGTTTACCGATTTGCACAAGATCGAGAAAACTTCCATCCGTCCAGTGGCAGGGTGGCAGCGCAACAATAGCCGTTTGTGCGTTTAACCGTTCAAGCACGGCGGCGGTCCAGTCATTGTCTGACGGTCGGGCAACGGTCAGGACGGTCGCATTCTTTGCCGCAGCCAGTTCCAGCCATGCATAGACATTCGACGGAAACTGGTCTTGAAGAACAACAATATTCTGGCCACTCGAAAGGGCCAGGTTACGGGCCGCTGTGGCGATCCCATAGGCCGTCGAAGAAACAATGGCGACGTCTCCGGTAGCTGCACCGATCAGCTTTGCAAACAATCCACGGACGGTCTCTCCTTCCTGAACAAACTGCTCGCGATCGATTTCCCAGGGGTGATATTTACGGTCCAGTCCGATCTCTCCGGCCCGTTTGACGGCTCGTAAGAGCGGTGCATTTGCAGCGCAATCCAGGTAGACGACGTCGTCGGGAATATCGAATAACGGGCGTTGGTTTTCAATCATTGAACCTCTCCAATGGGACTTTTTCCCGTCTTCCGCAGTTGGTGTTCACGATAGGTGATAAAGACGGTCGCTCCAATAATTAAGCTGCCGCCTGCCCAGACAAACTGGTCCGGGACCTGATCAAACAGAATATATCCCAGGGTTGAGATAAACAGGAGGCGGGTAAAATCTATGGGGGATACGACATGGGTCGGCGCGACCCGCAGGGATTCGCTCATGGCCAATTGGCCGGCACCACCGATGACGCCTATTAAAACCAGCCAACCCCACTGTTCTGCGGTCGGCCAGATCCAGACCGTTGCAGCGGCAATGAGAGACAGTGGTGCCATAACCAGGGACATGTAGGTTGTAATGGTGACACTGGATTCGGTTTTTCCAACTTCCTTGATGATAATAATACAAACCGCCCAGGCAAAGGCCGAGGAGAGAACCAGAAATTGGCCCAGAGAAAACGCCTGAAATCCCGGACGCAGTATAATAAGGGTGCCGACGAAACCGATGAAAATAGCCGACCACCGGCGTAAACCGACTTTTTCCTTGAACACAAAAACCGCCATAACAACCGAGAAAATGGGAGCGGAGAAGGACAGCGCGGTAATTTCTGCCAGCGGGACAATGCTGAGGGCGTAAAAAAACGCCAGCATGCAATAGATATTGATGACCCCGCGCAGCAAAAGCAGGGGAAAATGTTTGGTTTTCAGGGGGGCCCATCCAGCACGAATAAAAAACGGGGCGACAGTAACCAAAGCGAATACACAGCGAAAAAAGGCAATTTCAAAGGGATGCATGCCATCGGAGACATAACGGATGCTGGTATGCATAACCGATATGGCGATCGCATAAAAAAGCATCCATAAGATGCCCTTTAAATTGTTTTGTTCGGAAGTGGTATTGGGGGCGGAAAACGTCATGATATGCGGGCACCTTACGCCGCAAATTTTGTATTGTAAATTGTTGGAGAATTCCGCAATTTTTTCATTCCCCCTGCATTGACAAGCCTGCAGCCAACGCCTATGTTCCGCGCCTCAAACGCCCCTGATTGTTTATGGGGGGCGACGGAATACTCGAGGAATTTGTGATGAAAATTAGAAACTCACTAAAATCTGCCAAAACACGCGATAAAGATTGTCGTATCGTGCGTCGTAAAGGACGCGTATATGTCATTAATAAGAAAAATCCTCGTTTCAAGGCTCGCCAGGGCTGAGCTTTTTCCGGGGAGTCGGTATTGCCGTCTCCTGTGAAGGTCGCAACCGTGCTAGAAATAGTGCGGTTTTTTGCGTTTTGGAAGTCGCCGACGGTGCCGGCCCACCGAAATGGGTGGTTAAGAGTTAAAATACTTTTGTTGAGTACTGGTGTATGATTTTGCCATGTGGAATTATGTTTAGTGATCATCGGGCGACCAGAGGCAACAGGCAAACGTGTCAAAGTTATCAAATAAGAATCGACTTATCGTTTACTTAAGTTTGGTATTGGTCGTCGGCTTCAGTTTGACCAGTATTCTCAGTTATCAGGTGTCGCGATCAGCCATTCACGACGGAATTGTGCGCAACCAATTGCCCCTGGTTGGGGACAATGTCTATTCTGAAATTCAGCGCGATATGCTGCGCCCCGTATTCATTTCGTCGGTGATGGCGCAGGATGCTTTTTTACGAGACTGGGTGTTAAATGGCGAGCAGGACGAACGTCAGGTGCGGCGATTTCTCAAGGAGATCGGGGATCGCTACAAAACCGTCACCAGTTTTTTTGTTTCGGAAAAAACCAATACCTATTACCATTCGAGCGGAATCCTGAAATCCGTTGATGCCGATAACCCCAGAGACGTCTGGTACTTCCGGCTTCGTGATAAACCCACCGCCTTTGAGATCAATGTTGATCTGGATGCTGCCAACGCCGACGAGATGACGATATTTGTAAATTACAAAATGGCCGATTACGACGGTAACTTTATTGGGATTACCGGCGTTGGTTTAACCGTCGAAGCGGTGGCTAATCTCCTTCTCAGGTACCAGGACCGGTTCCATCGCCGAATTTATTTTGTCGATCCGACGGGAGCCGTTGTCCTGCCGACACCGGCGTCGGGGAAAAACGCAAAAAATATTAAACAGATGCCCGGGTTAACAGCTTATGCCGGCGATATATTGTCACAAAAGTCGAGCACCGGCCGCTACCAGGCCGATGGAGACACTATTTTTGTTGCAACGCGATTTATCCCAGATCTGAATTGGATCCTGGTCGTCGAACAGTCGGATGCGGAAGCGATCGGTGGACTGCGCAATACCTTGCTGATCAATTTAGCTATTAGTCTCTTTGTGACCATCGTCGTATTGGCCCTCACATTGTACGCGATCAACGCGTACAGCAAAGCCCTGTTAAGCGCGGCAAAGGTGGAGAAAGACATTAACCGCAAATTGACCAAGCTTAACAATCAGAAAGATAAACTGCTATCGATAATCGGTCACGATTTACGTGCTCCGTTTACCGCCTTTTTGGGGCTGGCGGAAATTCTCGGCGGCAAAGCCAGGGAAATGGAACCCGCCGAGGTCTCGAAATATGCACAAGACGTTCTGAAGTCGGGACGCAACGCCTATGGGCTTCTTGACAGCCTTCTCAATTGGGTCGCTGTTCAATGGGAAGACTTAAAACCGCAACCGGAAGCTATTGATTTGAGCCAAGTCGTCGACATCAATATCGCGATGTTTAAGGCTATCGCACAGCGCAAGAAAATAAACATGGAATGGCGCGGAAACCCGTCCGTGTTGGTTTTGGCTGATCGCAACATGACCGATCTGATACTGCGGAATTTACTCAATAACGCCATTAAATTTACCGCCGAAAAGGGAACCGTCTCCGTTGCTGTGGTGATCGAAGAAACCAAAGCCTGGGTTGTTGTCGCGGATACGGGAATTGGCCTTGATCCCGAACAGGTCGCCGGATTGTTGGACCCAACCCAAAAAACTTCGATGACCGGTACCGATGGTGAAATCGGAATTGGCATGGGGTTGTCGCTGTGCCGGGAGATGGTTCGCGTCAACGGCGGCGAACTGAAAGTCGAAAGCGAACTGGCCAAGGGCAGCCAATTTCGCTTTTCCCTGCCGCGCGTCGACTCTGGCTAATCGGTTTAACGGCTGGCCCTTACCAAGGTCCCGCAGTGCCAAAATCTATCGTTGATTTATGACGAAATATCCCAAATATCTATCGAAACAAGAGATTGTTTCCCTATAAAACTCCTTCATACTAGTGCTCTAACGCTGGAGGCCCCATGTTCGCTGAAAGAATTTCCCTTAACCCTCCCAAAATTCCCTATTTAATTCTCCTGGCAGGTGCACTCAGCGTCCTGCTGGCCATGGGTCTTCGCAATAGCCTGGGATTGTTTCAAGTTTCCTTGACGACGGATCTGGGCTGGGGCCGCGAAATATTCAGTTTAGCCCTGGCGACCCAAAATTTATTATGGGGGGCCTTCCAGCCCTTTGCCAGCGCTGCTGCCGATAAATGGGGGGCGGGCCGGGTGGTTGCCGGGGGCGGCATCCTTTATGCGGTCGGCCTTTATATTATGGGCAACTCGCTTGAGCCCGGGACTTTTTATATGAGTGCGGGTTTGATGCTGGGAATGGCGCAAAGTGCGTCGGCGCTTGGTATCATACTGGGTGTGGTCGGGCGGGTGATGCCACCGGAGAAAAGATCCTGGGGGCTGGGGATCGTAACGGCCGCCGGAGGCGTCGGTCAGTTCACAGTCGTGCCCCTGAGCCAGGTTTTATTGGGGGCTTATGGATGGTCCCTGGCGTTTATGTATCTGGCGGCTTTCGGGATGGTTATTTTTTGTTGTGCCATTGCCATTGGCCGCGCCGCGAAATCCAGCACCATCGAAACTTCCGCACAGGAGTCTGCGGGTAATCTCAAGGATGCCATTCGTGAGGCAGCGGGCCATCGCGGGTATCAACTTTTGACCATTGGATTTTTTGTTTGTGGTTTCCATGTGGCTTTTGTTGCTGTCCATTTGCCGGCCTATTTGGAAGATTTGGGTATGCCAAAGGAGACCGGCGCTTTGGCGCTAACGCTGATTGGTGTGTTTAATGTGATTGGCAGTTATTCGGCCGGGGTGCTGGGTGGCAAATGGCGTAAGAAAAACCTCCTGAGCTGGCTTTATATTTCACGTGCCCTGGTTTTTATATGGTTTATCCTGACCCCGGTGAGTACCACCACAGTTGTCCTTTTTACATCTGCATTGGGCCTTTTGTGGCTGAGCACGGTGCCGTTGACCTCTGGCCTCGTGGCGCAGATATTTGGCACCCGGTATATGGGGACGTTATTTGCCTTTGTTTTTTTCAGCCATCAAATCGGTAGTTTTTTAGGGGTTTGGTTAGGCGGTTACCTCTTCGACCTGTACGGAACCTATATGCCCGTATGGTGGGCCGGGGTGTTCCTCGGGTTTGCGGCGGCTTTTTTCCATTGGCCGATCAATGATAAAACCGTCGTTCGTACGCAACCCGCTGAATAAAGCTGTTGTATTTGGTGACGGACCGGTTGACCTGTGCAAAGATGCTTAAAAAGAAGTAAAAACGAGGGTGCCGAGTATGTTAATGCCTAAACCGGATGCGGGAACAATTGCGCGGCGCGACGACATTATTCGGGCGATGCAAGAGATAATAGACGACGAAGGGGTTATCGTCGACGCCGATGAACTCAGAGCCTATGACTGTGACGGCCTTATGGCCTACAAACAAATCCCGCTGATTGTGGTTTTGCCGAAAACCACAGCCGAAGTTTCCCGGGTGCTTAAATACTGCCATGAAAACGACGTGAAAATTGTCCCGCGCGGGGCCGGTACCGGACTTTCCGGCGGGGCCTTACCGCTCGCCGATGCGGTGACAATTGGACTCGGAAAATTTAATAAAATAATTGAAACCGACTATCTTAACCGCTGTGTTGTGACCCAGCCCGGTGTGACAAATTTAGCGATCACCCAGGCTGTTCAGGAGGAAGGTTTTTATTACGCACCGGATCCGTCCAGTCAGATCGCCTGTTCCATCGGCGGTAATATCGCGGAAAACTCAGGCGGTGTGCACAGCTTAAAATATGGCCTGACAACAAATAATGTTTTGGGTGTCGAATTGGTGCTCATGAACGGTGATGTTGTTCGTTTGGGCGGCAAACATCTCGACAGTGCAGGTTATGACTTGCTTGGCGTGGTTACCGGGTCGGAAGGATTGTTGGGTGTGATCACTGAAGTGACCGTGCGCATCCTGCGTTCGCCAGAAACCGCCAGGGCAATTTTGCTTGGGTTCGAGACGAGTGAACTGGCCGGCGACTGTGTCGCTGCGGTAATTGGTGCCGGGATTATACCTGGTGGTATGGAAATGATGGATACCTTTGCCATTCAGGCCGCCGAAGAGTTTGTCCATGCCGGTTATCCCCTGGATGTTGAAGCCCTGTTGATCATTGAATTGGACGGTCCTGAGGTGGAAGTTGAGTATCTGATTGAGACCGTGCAGAAAATTGCCAGTGACATTGGTGCCGTTCATATGAAAATCAGCCAGACCGAAGAGGAACGTTTGATCTTCTGGTCTGGCCGCAAAGCAGCCTTCCCGGCCGTCGGTCGGTTGTCACCGGACTATATTTGTATGGATGGCACAATACCCAGGGGTAAACTTTCCGAAGTCCTGCAGAAAATGGCTGTAATGGCTAAAAAATACGATCTTCGGGTCGCCAATGTCTTCCACGCCGGCGACGGTAATTTGCACCCGCTGATCCTGTTCGACGCCAACAACCCCGGCGAGTTCCAGCGCGCTGAAAATTTTGGTGGAGATATTCTTAAACTGTGTGTGGCCGTCGGCGGCGTTTTAACCGGCGAACATGGGGTCGGTATCGAAAAACGCGACCTGATGGGGGAAATGTTTACGGAAGACGATATGAAACAACAACAACGGCTGAAGTGCGCTTTCGACCCGGGTCACCTGCTTAATCCCGGGAAAGTTTATCCGACCCTGCACCGTTGCGCTGAACTGGGCCGTATGCATGTTCACAAGGGGGCCTTGAAGTTCCCGGAAATTCCGAGATTCTAATGAGCGAGGTGATCAAGCCGAAAACAGATGCGGAGGTTCTGGAAGCAGTTCAGTGGGCGGGTAACGAAAAAAAGGCCTTGGAGATAAAAGGCCGGGGCAGCAAAAGCGGCTTGGGTCGCCCCATGGCGACCGATCAAACTCTCGATTTGTCTGACCTGACAGGGATCACCGATTATCAACCCGGTGAATTGTTTCTTAGCGCCAAAGCCGGAACGCCGCTGTCAGAGATAACCGCCGCACTGGAAAAATCCAACCAACAATTGATGTTTGAACCGCCGGACTACGGGCCGCTCATGGGTGGCGTGGCAGGAACGGGGACATTGGGTGGTTTAATTGGTTGTAATCTGGCCGGATCAAGGCGTCTGAAGGCGGGTTCTGCCAGAGACAATTTTCTCGGTTTTCACGCTGTCAGTGGTCGTGGTGAAGTTTTTAAGTCCGGTGGGCAGGTGGTTAAAAACGTCACGGGATTTGACCTGTCGAAATTAATTGCCGGTTCCTACGGTACATTGGCGGTGGTTACCGATGCCACATTCAAGGTTTTACCGCGTCCAGAAAAAACCCGTACCGTGCTTATTCAATGGTCGCAAGACGGGATTTACGATCATGGCGGCGTGCAGGCCATGACAGAAGCCCTATCCAGTACCAATGACGTTGCCGGGGCGGCCCATGTTCCGGCCCAGATAGCGGCCCGCTCGCAGGTTGACTATATCAATAACTCTGGCAGTGCGATTACCGCTCTTCGGGTCGAAGGCCCCGGGCCGTCGGTGACCTATCGATGTGCGGCGCTGACAAAACTCCTGGCCAAATTTGGCACTGTTGACGAACTGCATAGCCGCAATTCGGCGATTTTTTGGAAAGAAATATCCGATGTCGCTTATATGGCCGACAATCCATCATCTGTATTGTGGCGTCTGTCCGTGCCGCCGACCGAAGGGTCCCGTGTGTCTCTTCGGATATTGGAAGGCCATCCGGGAGAGGTTTTCTATGATTGGGCAGGCGGTTTGGTCTGGTTGCTCCTGCAGTCCAGTGACAGATCATTGGCGGCCCGGGTTCGTCAATGTGTCGACAAGGTTGGCGGGCACGCGACCCTGGTACGGGGTCCTGATCACTTGCGCACCTCCGTTCCGGTCTTTCACCCACTCGATAAAAGTCTCAGTGAAATCACCAAACGGACGAAGCAGGGGTTTGACCCCCGTGGCATCCTCAATCCCGGCCGTATGTACGAAGGCGTATAGAACCCATGCAAACAAACTTTACCCTGGCCCAATTGGCGGACCCGGATATTGAAGCGGCAAACGGTATTTTGCGCAAATGTGTGCATTGCGGTTTCTGTACGGCAACCTGCCCGACCTATGTCACCCTGGGCGACGAGTTGGACAGCCCGCGCGGCCGGATTTATCTGATTAAGGAAATGTTGGAGGGCGATAAACCGGCGACGGAAAAAGTGACAAAACATGTTGACCGTTGCCTTTCGTGTTTGTCCTGTATGACGACCTGTCCCGCTTCGGTTGATTACATGCATTTGGTCGACGTGGCGCGGGTGCGTATTGCCGAAACTTTCAAAAGGCCCCTTGCCGACCGCTGGTTCAGAAACGTCCTGGCCTTTGTTTTGCCGTACCCTGGTCGGTTCAGATTGGCTTTGATGGGGGCGTGGTTTGCCAAACCGTTTGCCCGGATATTACCTAAACAGATCGGTGCCATGCTGGATTTGGCACCATCCTCTATTGCCAGCCCCTCCGCCACGGATCGGCCACAAACCATATGTGCAGGAAAATCAAAGAAAATGCGGGTTGCTCTGTTAACGGGGTGCGCCCAGCAGGTTTTGAATCCGCTGATAAATGAAGCGACGGTGCGGTTGCTGAGCCGGCACGGTTGCGAAGTTGTCATCGCTGACGGCATGGCATGCTGTGGGGCACTGGTCCATCATATGGGGCGTGAGGAGGCGTCCCACGCCCAGGCAAAAAACAATATTGTCGCCTGGGAAAAGGTAAAAGAAACCGGCGGACTGGATGCTATTGTTGTCAATGCATCGGGTTGCGGGACGACCGTCAAGGATTACGGTTATATGCTGCGCAATCAAGCCGATTGGGCGGAACGGGCGGCGGCGATCTCTAATCTGACCAAAGATGTGACAGAGGTGATGATGCAACTGGAATTAAAACCGGTCCGCAAAGAAACCACTGATGTCCGCGTCGCCTACCATTCCGCCTGTTCCCTGCAGCATGGTCAAAAGCTGAAAACGCCACCGATCGCCCTGTTGCGGTCAGCTGGGTTTGAGGTGGTTGAACCGGCGGAAGGGCATCTGTGTTGCGGTTCCGCTGGAACTTATAATATCGTGCAGCCGGAGTTGGCTGGGCAACTGCGTGACCGCAAGGTGGCCAATCTCAAAAAATTAAAAGCCGATGTGGTTGCGGCGGGAAATATCGGTTGCCAAATGCAAATCTCTGCCGGAATGGCGGCAGCGGATGGCATCCCCGTCGTCCATACGGTTGAACTCCTCGACTGGGCCAGCGGCGGGCCACGGCCAACGGCCCTGCAAACCCATCCGGATTCTGTCACGAAAAATTGAACGGACAGTCCTTGGAATTTCGACGCATTTTTTCCATTATTAGGGCATGCGAACTCTCAGATCCCTGTTTTTGATAATCTGGATCGCGCTTTTGGGCGTTTCTGCCGCCCACGCGGACCAAAACGACCCCGAGCTCGATACGCTTTTTGCCCAATTGCTGAAAGCCGACTCGATTGAAGCGGGGGCTCTCATCGAACAGAAAATCTGGTCCATCTGGGTTTACCGCGGTGACGGCCAGATCGATGGCCATATGGCGCTCGGAATCAGGGCCATGCGCTCAGGTTCCCTTGATCAATCCTTGCGGGAATTCACCCGGGTCATTTTCCTTGATCCGGAGTTTGCTGAAGGTTGGAACAAGCGGGCGACGGTCCACTACATGATGGGAAATCTCGATTTATCGGTCGCTGATATCCAAAAAACCCTGGCCCTGGAACCGCGGCACTATGGCGCAATTTCGGGCATGGGATTGATTTTTGATGCAACGGACAACCAGGCCGGCGCGTTAAAGGCCTGGCAACAGGTTCTTAAATTTACACCCTATAATCAACACATACAAAAACGTGTCGAGGACCTGCAACAGGAACTGGACGGCAAACCCATATAGGTGTGTGCCTCGCTGGTATAAGGCTGCTGTCTGGACTAAACTCCTGCTTGGTGTAGCGGGGGTGATCCCCTGGACGACGTGAAGGGGTAAACGAATATGCAGGCAAATCCAGTATCTTTGAGCAGTTTGTTTCTGGAGGAACTGCGGGCAGTTGTCGAGCAACGGTTGACCACGTCGGATGCCGTCTGTTTTCAGCATGGTAAAGACGAATCCTGGCATGAGTCGCTTCCGCCCGGGGCGGTTGTTTTTGCCCACACAACGGAAGAAGTCAGTGAAATAGTCAAGATTTGTGCGCGGCATAAGGTGCCGGTGATTCCCTACGGAACGGGGACATCGCTGGAAGGCCATGTGGGCGCGGTGAATGGCGGCGTCTGTATAGATCTAACGGAAATGAATGAAATTCTGCAAGTAAATGCAGAGGATTTGGACGTAACCGTGCAACCTGGTGTGCGTCGCAAACAGCTCAACGAATACCTGCGTGACACGGGATTGTTTTTCCCCATCGATCCCGGTGCCGACGCGTCCCTGGGTGGCATGGCGGCGACGCGGGCGTCAGGAACCAATGCTGTGCGATATGGGACAATGCGTGACAATGTATTATCGATGACCGTCGTCATGGCCGATGGCCGGATTATCAAAACCTCCAGCCGGGCTAAAAAGTCGGCTGCCGGTTATGATTTAACGCGCTTGTTCGTGGGTTCCGAGGGAACCTTGGGGGTTATTACGGAAATCACCCTAAGGCTGTACGGCATACCGGAGTCCATATCGGCTGCGGTTTGCCCTTTCCCCGACCTGGAATCGGCGGTTAATACGGTCATAACAACCATTCAGTGCGGAATTCCGGTGGCCCGGATAGAATTGATGGACGATATCCAGATGAAAGCCTTGAACGCCTATTCGGATTTTAGTTACCCGGAACAGAACACCTTGTTGTTTGAATTTCACGGCACCGAGTTCGGCGTCAAAGAGCAGGCTGAAATGGTTGGTGCGATCGCCGCCGACAATGACGCCGGCGAATTTCAATGGGCCATCAAAACCGAAGACCGCAATAAACTCTGGCAGGGGCGGCACGATTCCTATTATGCAGCTATGGCATTGCGACCCGGTGCCAAAGGAATGGCAACGGATGTCTGCGTGCCCATTTCACGGCTCGCCGAATGCATTCTGGAAGCCCGCAAAGACGTCGACGAACAGGGTTTGTTGGCGCCTATTGTCGGCCACGTGGGGGACGGTAACTTTCATCTGTGTTTCATCTTGGATCCCGATAACGCCGATGAAATGCGCCGGGTCGAGGAAGTGAATCGGCGCATGGTGTTGCGGGCGATTGCGATGGGAGGTACCTGCACGGGAGAGCACGGTGTCGGACTTGGTAAAATGGAATTTTTGGTGGCCGAACATGGGGAAGCTTTGAGTGTCATGCGGTCCATGAAATTAGCGCTCGACCCCGACAATATTATGAACCCGGGCAAAATTATCAGCCTTTAGTAACCCTTACATGAACCAGAGTGTTTAACGATGCAAAACCCACAAGATTTTTTACGGAGCCTGTTTGACGCCGGCGTTGCGGCAGCTGACCCCTTAAAATGCGTTCCGCCACATTTGCCGGAGCCGCCGAAGGGCAAAACGGTCGTTCTTGGTGCCGGCAAAGCAAGTGCGGCGATGGCAAGGGCCGTCGAGGACAATTGGCAGGGCGAGCTCAGCGGCCTAGTGGTTACCCGGTATGGCTTTTCCGTGCCTTGCAACCGTATTGAGATCATAGAAGCTGCCCATCCGGTGCCGGATGCCGCCGGCCGTGCGGCGGCGGGGCGCATTGTCGAGCTGGCACAACGCCTGGGACCGGATGATCTCTGTCTTGCGGTTATTTCCGGCGGTGCCTCGGCAGTTCTCACCTATCCGGCGCCTGGATTGACCTTGGAAGACAAACAACAACTGAACCGGGAATTGTTACGTTCCGGCGCAAATATCGTTGAAATGAATTGTGTACGTAAACATCTCTCGGCCATTAAGGGTGGGCGTCTGGCGCAGGCGATTGCGCCTGCGCGCCTGGTGACCCTGCTCATCTCCGACGTCCCAGGCGATATACCGGGGGTCATTGGCTCCGGACCGACTGTGCCAGATGACACAACGTTTGCGGACGCCCGAGCGGTTATTGAAAAGTACCGGATCAATCCGCCACGCGCCGTAAGTGAGCATCTGATAAAAGCCGAAAACGAGACACCAAAAACCGGCGATCCGTTGTTTGACAATTCGACGTTGGTTATGGTCGGGCGGCCTATTGCCAGCCTTGAGGCGGCCGCCGCCGCCGCTAAGAAAGCCGGGGTCCGGCCCATTGTTTTGGGCGACGACATCGAAGGCGAAACCCGTGATGTCGCCAAGCAACATGCGGTTCTGGCGCGTAAAATTCTTGCATCGGGGGAAACTGACGGGGGTCCCTGTGTCATTTTGTCTGGCGGGGAGACGACCGTTTCCATAAAGGGAAATGGTCGTGGCGGACCTAACGGTGAATACGCGTTGGCGATGGCCTTGGAAATGCAAGGCGAAAAAAGAGTATTTGCCCTGTCAGGCGATACCGACGGAATTGATGGCAGTGAGGACAACGCCGGGGCGATGATTGACCCCGACACGCTCAATCGTGCGAAGTCAGTGGGTCTGGATGCGCAAGCTTATCTGACGAATAATGATTCTTATGGGTTTTTTGAAAAGGTCGGTGGTCTGCTCATGACCGGCCCTACCTGTACCAACGTCAACGATCTGCGCGCTGTGCTTGTATTGCCCTAAAAAGGCCAAGCGACTGCCTTCATGAACGGTAATAAAAAAATGACAATTTGGCTCCACCACTCAAGAAAGAAAAATCCGTGAAGAAAGTTATTTGGGGACTTATTTTTGTTTTGTTGTTGATTATCGGAACGGCTCTGGTGGGGCCGGGCATGATCGATTGGAACAGATATAAAGGCGAAGCAACGGAACAGATAAAAACCTTGACCGGCAGGAACCTGAAAATTTTGGGAGACGTTCAAGTCTCCCTGTTCCCAACGCCGGCGATTATTGCAAATGATGTATCTCTTTCAAATTTGCCAGGTGCCGTCGCCCCGGAGATGGTTAAATTACGCCGAGCCGAAGTCCGGATCGCTTTGAGTCCCCTTTTGGCCGGGCAAATCAAAGTGGAAACCGTGCGATTGATTGACCCGGTTATTGAACTTGAACTGCTGGCAGATGGCCGTCAGAGCTGGGATATACAGCTCGGTTCCAATCAGGTGAAACCGCCGCCTCAGGCGTTACCGGCGCCGTCAGGCACCGGCGGTTCTCCCGCCAACACCACACCGAGTGTTGTTTTCGATGATTTCACCATTGTCAATGGTGCCTTGAATTACCGGGATTCAAAAACCGGCACCATTGAACAGATTGAAGGGTTGAATGCGCGGATTGAGGCGGCCTCCTTGTCCGGGCCGTTCCAGTCAAAAGGCTCCCTGCAACTCAGAAGCATTCCGCTGACCTATGACATTACCGTTGGCGAAGTCATAAAGGAACGCACCCTGCCGCTGAATATGAAATTTGGCGTTGGCGCTGGCCAGTCGTCTCTGCATATCGGCGGAACTATTTTGGGCCTGTCCGACGAGCCAAAATTTAAGGGGTCTCTGAAAGGCGAAGGTAAAAATCTGGGTCTTTTGATCGAAGCCATTACGCGGGCCCCAGCGCCCGCTGCGCTCGCTCAATTGTTTTCAATTGAGGGAAATATATCCGGTTCCATCGACGGCGCAGAATTATCAGATTTGAGCATGCAGTTGGCGGAATCACGGGTTGAAGGGGATGTGGCCATTGAAATGGGGCCGGTTCCCCGGTTTTCAATCAGCCTGACGGCGGGACGTTTTGATCTGGATAAATGGCTGGCGGTAAGGCCATCCAACGCGACCACCGTTTCCACCGTCAAGGACAACAAAACAGCAGGCAATGTGGCACCAACCCCAACGCCAATCAAGCCGACGGAAAAGATTGCTGTTGTCATTCCAAACACGATCAACGGTTCGGTGATTGTCGCGGTTGATGCACTGGTTTATCGGGGCGAGGCCATTAAGGACGTATTGATCAATACGGAACTGGTTGATGGTCTTGTCAATCTGGGACAGTTTTCGGCGCAGTTTCCTGGCGGCTCGGATATTACCATGTCCGGCCTGTTGATGGCACCCGGAGGCACACCTGACTTTACCGGAACGGTCGAAACCAGTACCAATGATTTGCGAAAAGTTGTTGATTGGTTAGGCGTTGAATTTCCAGACATCCCGACGGACCGACTTCATAAGATTGATTTTGCCAGTGATGTAAAATTGACCCCTGGCGATGTGCAACTGCAAAATATGGATCTTAAGTTTGACAGCTCACGCCTGACCGGTGCCGCGACCATTGCCCTGAGCACACGACTTGGACTGGGGGTCAATCTGACACTGGATCAAATTGACCTGGATGCCTATATGCCGAGGTTATCGGTGGCTCCAGCGGCAGAACCCACTGAAAAACCGCTGGCGGCGGCAAAACCCGCAGATGATGCAGTGCAAAACACGGTGCCGGCACCGGAAAATTCCTTTGCCGGGCTGCGGGCATTGGCCGGCTTTGATGCCAATGCCCTGATAAATATTAAACGGATGGCGGTGCGTGGCGAGCCGTTAAATAATGTCACCGTCGATGTGACACTATTTGACGGAAACCTGAATATCCGAAAGTTAAACCTGGCGCAGTTTGCCGGGGTAACCCTGGCTGCCAGCGGTAAGCTACTGAACCTGCGGGATGTTCCTTCGTTCAGTGGTTTGCGCCTGCAAGCAAACACAAAAGATCCAACAGCTGCAATGCGATTTGCCGGTGTCAGCGTGCCCTTTGACCCCAAAAATTTAGGTGCCACATCCATCGATTTGACGGCCGACGGCAGCGTATTGAAACCAAAAATTCAAACCAAATTGCTGACCGCCGATGCCAATGTATCGGCCAACGGTGTTCTTTCCCTTTTGCCGGTTGGAGATCTATTTAATGGGGATTTAGCTGTCGAACACCCGGATTTTGCCCGCCTGCTCCGTGTCCTGGGAGTCAACTACCGACCCGTCGGCAAATTGGGAGATCTGTCCTTGACCACCCTGGTGAGCGGAACACCGACGCTTTTAAATTTTCAAAAGCTGTCGGGAAACCTGGGTAAACTCACTTACAGCGGCCTTGCCAAGCTGCGTTTCGATGAACCGGTCCCGCACATTACGGCCGATTTAAGTACCGGCGCACTTATTCTTGATCAATATTTACCTGCATCAAGCAGTGCAAATCTCGGCAATGAATTGTGGCGTGCCTTAAAACGCCGACCGGTCGTCTGGCCGGGTCCTGGCCAAAATCTTGTGTCGTCCTTGCGCTTGGACGTCGCCAGCAGCGACCGGTGGCCGAGCGATGCCATCGATTTATCGGCGCTAAATGCCATAAATGCCGATGTAAAATTCAAAGCCCCTCTCGTGGCCTATAGCAAGTATCTGTTTGAACGCGTCGATGTTGCTGCGAAAATCGAGAACGGCATCCTTGAATCCCAAAAAATCAGCGCAAACCTGTTCGGTGGGCAGCTCAATGGCAATGCCCGCTTGATGACCGGCACAGGTAATAAACTGGAAACCGTTTTTGATATATCGGGAATTCAAATCGCCGATGCCTTAACATCGGTTACCGGCAATGCCGCCGCCAGCGGGCTATTGAACGCAAAAATGAACGTCGCCGCCAACGGCCTGAGCATCGCAGATTTTGTCTCGTCGCTGTCCGGTACCGGTGGGTTTGCGATGACCGGAGTTGATGTGACGTCGGGGGCCAAAGGGTCCGCCTTTGCCGGCATCTATAATCTTCTTTCCTCGTTAAACCGACTGGGCTCCAAACGTACCGGCAATAAAACCGATGTGGCCGGGAACTTCCAGATTAATCAAGGGGTGGCCAGCACCCGGGACTTGAAACTGGTTTCTGCGCTCGGAGACGGGACCGCCCAGGGGACGGTGGATCTGGGGCAATGGTTATTGAATATTACCGGCCAGATCGAACTGCAACAAAATGCCCTGACCCAAATCCTGCAAGCCAAACTCAAACGTGGCGCTAGTCCCGTTGGATTTTCTTTGACGGGCCCCTTGGACTCACCCGATGTTGATATCGATACCGGAGCTTTGTTAGGCGGCTCACTTCCAATCCCCGGTGCAGACGTTCTATTGAACAAAGCGCCAAAGGGTATCGGTAAATTGCTCAAGGGCATACTGGGCGGTGGCAGTGCAACCCCATCAACGCCGCCACCTGTCCAAGCGCCATCTCAAACCGGTGATACGCCGCCGCCAGCACGCACGACCCAACAGCCGCCTTCGTCAAAAGAGTTCACAACGGAAGATTTGTTAAACAAACTGTTTAAATAGATTAGGTAGAGCTGTTTTCTGCGGTGATCTGATTAAGAACAAAAACCCGTATGGCGCTTGACAGGTTGCCGGTTCGATTGGCGTCAATTTCTGTAATCAAGGCGTTGATCGAGCGATTGCGGGAGGTCGCAATCTGCCTCAGGTGTGACCAGAACGCATCTTCAATGGAAATGCTGGTTGGGTGCCCGGCGAGCCGTACGGATCGTTTTTTAATTTGGGTCGGGTCCGAAAACATGGCAAAAGCTTCCTCGCTGCTATAACACGGACTCAGACCGTCATATCGCTTGAATCAGAATTCTGTCTGATGATGCCATCGGGCTCAGACTTTGTTTCAGGCAGGATCATTTGCAAAGACAATTTCAATAATGATGCCGTGCGGCCCGTTGACAAAAATCTGCCGGGCCAGTCCGCCTGGCAGACTGTTTTCCCGATAGCTGAAGTTATGGTCCTTAACGCGGTCCATAACGGCATCAAAATTGTCGGATTGGAAGGCCATGTGATCCAGTGCGCCCGTGTCTGTGCCCACGACCAGTTTTGGTTGGTCTTTCTTTTGCCCAATCAAATGGACGATGGCCTGGTTGGGGTCGGAACCATAGAGCCAATGGCCGGGGAAATTAAAGCTCGGACGAAACCCAGGTTTCAGGTCCAATAGATTGTCAAAAAAGGTCTTCGCCGTTTCCAGATCTGGCGTGCGTACGGTAAAGTGGTCTAATTTCATCATCACAGGCCTCTTGTGAATTGGGTGATCGCATCCATGGCACTTTGCCAATTTTCCTGTTCCGTCAGTCCCGATGCTTTGCGCGGTTTAAATCCGTGGTCACCATCGTTAAGCCAATGAAACCGGACGGCCGGCGAAAGCGCATAACCGTTGACGTCGTCACGGGTCCCAAACGGATCTCGTTCGCCCTGGCAGATCAAAGTGGGAGTCTGCAGGGTTTCCAAGTGTTCCGTGCGTAATTTATCCGGTTTGCCCGGCGGGTGAAACGGATAACCCAGACAAACCACCCCCTTGACCGGCGTGCCTTTTAACTCATAGGCGCTAGCGCACATACTGGCCATTCGTCCGCCCATGGATTTGCCGCCGATCACCAGGGTCTCCGTTCCGAAGTGGTCAATCACCTGCGACCAGATCTGCAACAGGATGGGGGCCCGGTTTGGCGGCTTTTTTTCCCCGGTCAGGCGGCGCTCCTGCATATAGGGAAACTCAAACCGGGCAACCCGAAACCCTCGATCCGCAAGGCCTTCTGCAAATGCCTGCATGTAGGCGCTGTCCATGGGTGCGCCGGCACCATGGGCAAGGGCGATGGTTGTTTTTGCTGTGTTTGGCCCGTCCATGAGCAACTGCGGGCAGTCCATTAGTCGGCAACCAGGGCTTCAGTCAGTTTGGGTTCGTAGGCAAAAAGCGCTGGTTGTCCGCCCGTGTGAAGAAACAGGATATTGGCGGTTTTTGGATAGGCACCGGCCTGGATACGATGGATCAGTCCGGCCATGACTTTGCCGGTATAAACGGGATCGAGGATTAATCCCTCCTGACTGGCAGCAAGTTTTATGGCTTCAATGGTGTTTTTGTTGAGTTGACCGTAGCCGGGCGGATAGGCCACGTCGTCGACGACAACGTCCTTGGCGGACACGCAGTTTTCGGTGTCCAGCAGGGCACTGATTTCTTCGCACCGGGCAAGCACGCGCGGTGCCTGCTGGTCGGCCCTGCGGCGCACGCAAATGCCCATTACGGGTATTTGACTGCCCGTCGCCCGCAGACCAAAAAGCAACCCGGCGTGGGTCGCCGTACTGCCTGAGGCCACGACAATTTCATCAATTGTCGTACCCGTAGTCTCTAATTGGTCGAGAATTTCCCGGGCCGCAACCACATATCCCAACGCACCCAGGGGTGGATACCCGGGTGACAGGTGGATAACGTAGGGTTTTTTCCCCTGCGCTTTCAGATCGTTGGCGATTTTACCGAGATTGCGGTCCGCGCCGGCCTCATCCTCGCCATCGGGATAGCTGTGAATTGTCGCCCCCAGCAGTTTATTTAATAATACATTTCCCGATACCTGATGGGTACCGTCGGTATCAGGTACGCGATCCTCCAGTTGCACATGGCAGTCCATCCTCAACTTCGCCGCTGCCGCCGCTGCGGAACGGACAAAATTGGATTGTACGGCACCGGTTATCAATAAAACATCGGCACCCTGAGACACCGCTTCTCCTAAATAAAACTCCAACTGTCGGGCTTTGTTGCCGCCGAGCGCCAGACCTGTCAAATCATCACGTTTTACAAACAAGTTCGGCCCGCCCAGTTTCCGTGCCAGGTTTGGCATGGCTTCAATGGGGGTGGGAGTTACCGCCAGATCGGCGCGAGAAAAGGCCTCAAATTTACCAAGATTGTGTGTCATTGTCCGGCCTATTTCATGAATTCAGAA
This sequence comes from Rhodospirillales bacterium, assembly GCA_021775095.1. GTDB lineage: Bacteria > Pseudomonadota > Alphaproteobacteria > Rhodospirillales > Casp-alpha2 > JABMNT01. Next base: position 93,609 of record JAJFII010000010.1, on the reverse strand, counting down.
AAGAAGTCGTTGCCCTTATCATCAATTACAACGAAGGCTGGGAAGTTTTCGACTTCGATTTTCCAAATGGCTTCCATGCCCAGTTCAGGATATTCGATTTGCTCGACTTTTTTGATGCAGTCGAGGGCCAGCCGGGCCGCCGGGCCACCGATGGATCCCAAATAAAACCCGCCGTTGGCCTTACAGGCGTCGGTGACGGCCTTCGAGCGATTGCCCTTGGCCAGCATAATCATCGATCCACCGTTTTTCTGGAACAAATCAACATAAGAATCCATTCGCCCGGCTGTCGTCGGACCAAAGGAACCGGACGCATAGCCTTTTGGAGTCTTTGCCGGCCCTGCATAATAAACCGGATGGTCTTTAAAATACTGGGGTAACCCCTGGCCGGAGTCGATGCGCTCTTTCAGTTTTGCGTGGGCAATATCGCGGGCGACAATCAACGATCCGTTTAAGGACAACCGGGTTTTTACAGGGTGTTTTGTCAGGGCTGCCAATTGAGCTGCCATCGGTTGATTCAAATTAATTTCAATGACGTCTTCTTCAAGGTGATCGGTGGTGACTTCCGGCAGGTATTTGGCCGGATTGGTTTCCAGTTGTTCCAGAAAAACCCCGTCCCGGGTGATTTTACCTTTGATTTGGCGATCCGCCGAGCAGGAAACGCCAATGCCAACAGGGCAGGAGGCGCCGTGACGGGGTAACCGAATGACCCGCACATCGTGACAGAAATATTTACCACCAAATTGCGCACCAATACCCAATTCCTGGGTCATTTTTAAAATCCGTTGCTCCCACTCCAGGTCCCGGTAGGCCTGGCCAAATTCATTGCCCTGGGTGGATAACTCATCGAGATAATGGCAACTGGCGAGTTTTACGGTTTTCAGATTATATTCCGCCGACGTACCGCCGATGACGAAAGACAGGTGGTAGGGCGGGCATGCCGCCGTGCCCAGGGTCCGCAGTTTTTCGTCAAGAAACGCCGTCAGGCGCGCTTCATTCAACAACGCTTTGGTTTCCTGGAAAAGAAAGGTTTTGTTGGCTGAACCGCCGCCTTTGGCGATGAACAAAAATTTGTAGGCATCGCCGTCGTCGGCGTAAAGTTCGATCTGTGCCGGTAGATTGTTGCCGGTGTTCTTTTCTGTAAACAGATCAAGGGGCGCGACCTGGGAATAACGCAGGTTGGTCTCCAGGAAGGTTTTTTCCACCCCTTCAGACACGGCGGCTTCATCACCGCCGCCAGTCCATACGTTTTGGCCCTTTTTCCCCATGACAATGGCTGTACCGGTATCTTGACACATGGGCAGGATGCCGCCGGCGGCAATATTGGCATTTTTGAGCAGGTCCAGGGCAACAAACCGGTCATTGTCCGAGGCCTCTGGATCGTCAAGTATTTTTGCCAATTGTGCCAGATGGCCCGGGCGTAACAGATGAGAGACGTCTTTGAAGGCTTCAAAAGTTAAATTAGTGATTGCACGGGGGTCGATTTTAAGAATTTTGTTGCCGTCAAAATCCACTTCGGATACGTGGTCTCCGGTCAATTTTCGATAGGGCGTTGGATCTTCCCCCATGGGAAACATAGTGTGATGCACATAGTTGTTCATTCGTTAGATCCCTTAACCAGAATTAAAATTGAAAATGCGGGCAGGTAAAACCGAACTTATCCGGTTGCCTTTATTTCTTTCGAAATGCGTCCAGCGCGATGACTTCTCCCGTCGTGCGCTCCTTGTCGTCGGTTGGTTCGTCAGCTTGTGGCGGCGATGTTTCGTCGGAAGTTTCGATCTCTTCCAACTCCATCTCAATCTCGTATTCCAGATCCTCATCGTCCAAGTTGGCCATTTTCAACTGCAGGCCAAAGTTTACGGAGGGGTCGGCAAAAGAAACAATTGACGATAGGGGAATGATCATCGATTCCGGTTTGCCATTGAACCGCAGGGTTGTGTAAATGGCGTGTTCATCAACATCCAAGGCATCGTACTGATATTGTAAGACTATGGTCATTTCATCGGGGTGTTCGGCCCGCAGGTACTCCGGCATTTCAACCTTATCGTCGGAGGTGCGAAACGTAATATAAAAATGATGATCGCCGGGCAATCCATTGGCGGAAATGTAGGTTAAGGTACGACGGATGACGGTGCGCAGCGCGTCTTCAATCCAAACATCATACTTCAGCGGGTCATTTTCATCTTCCATGCCCTATTTTTACTCCGATTGAGCTGTGGACTCCAGCCTCGATCCAAAAAAATGTGAAAATCCAAAAAAATGTGAAAATCCACGCGTTTTTGATGAAGTGGGAGGCTTCTGTTGCCAGGTGCCTCCCGAACCCCGCCTTTAAGGGCTAACCTAAAGGGCTTCGAAGTGGTTCATCTGACCGCATTACGCAGCGAGACGAGCCTCAGCATAGTTGTCATTTGCAACTACTAAGTTTGGTCCGGTATCGGCGGATCCACACCGAGCGAAAACTTAACCTTTACTACGCACGTCGATCCTGTTTCGCCCCCAAAACACCACCCAACCAGAGCGACTGGTCTGTGTGTAAAATTGGTGGAGGCGCCGGGTACTGCCCCCGGGTCCGTAACGCTTATTCCGATAAGCGTTTATCGCCATAGCAGGGTAAACCCTACACCCCTAATATGGCGCGTGTCGGCGGTAATCGCAATGCTGCAAGTTGGGATTCTATGGTAATTTGTGTCGTTAAAAATTCTGCGTCTGCCGATAAACAGGCGGGATTGATGATCACAACCGGTCGGTTATGGGTGCGAGCTTGGTGGTTCCTTACCTGTCCGTGGCGAAGATCGGGAAATTTAAAGGTAAAATCGGGGTATCGACGTTTGCGCCACCGATCAGGCAGGTTAAAATAGGCTGATTCGTCCTCCCCTTTGATTTGAGCCACCCATGCAGCAATATTTAGATCTCCTGAACCATGTGCGCACCAACGGCATCACGCGCGGCGACCGAACGGGTGTCGGGACACAAAGCGTTTTTGGACATCAGATGCGCTTCGATCTGAAGAACGGGTTTCCGGTTCTCACCACCAAAAAACTGCATTTAAAGTCGATCATCCACGAATTGCTATGGTTTTTGGCCGGCGACACAAATGTTAAATATCTGAACGACAACGGCGTTAAAATCTGGGATGAATGGGCTGATGAACATGGGGAATTGGGGCCGGTTTACGGTCACCAGTGGCGATCCTGGCCTACTCCCAATGGCGGGAAAATTGACCAAATTGCCAACCTGATTGACCAAATCAAAACCAACCCCCATTCCAGGAGACACATCGTCTGTGCCTGGAATGTGGCCGAGATAGATCAAATGGCGCTTCCCCCCTGTCATTGTTTATTCCAGTTTTATGTGGCCAACGGCAAGTTATCCTGCCTCTTGTACCAGCGCAGTGCGGATATTTTTTTGGGTGTGCCTTTCAACATCGCGTCCTATGCCCTTTTGACCCTGATGATTGCGCAAGTCACTGATCTGGAAGTGGGAGACTTTGTCCATGTTTTGGGTGATGCCCATCTCTATACCAATCATTTTACCCAGACCGACCTGCAACGGTCCCGGGCCCCCATGGCGCTCCCAAAAATGAAGATAAATGCTGACGTAACCAACATCTTTGATTTTCAGTTCGATGACTTTGAACTCGTGGATTATCGCGCGCACCCCCACATCAAAGCGCCGATTGCCGTCTGATGGTGCTTTCATTAATTGTCGCCATGGCCGAAAATCGGACCATTGGATTGGGCGGTACCATGCCCTGGCATATTTCCGAGGATTTGAAATATTTTAAACGGGTGACCCTGGGCGGACCGATCATCATGGGGCGGAAAACCTTTGAGTCCATTGGTCGGCCTCTGCCGGGCCGAAGCAATATCGTCGTGACCCGCAACCGGCGATACACCCAGGACGGCGTTGACGTTGTTCACGATCTGGATGCGGCCATAACCAAAGCCACGGCCATCACCAACGACAGCAAGGGCGAAATATTTGTCATTGGCGGCGCGCAGATCTACGAACTGGCTATGCCTTTTGCCGACCGCATCTACATGACAGAAATCCACCGGTCCCTTGACGGCGACGCCTGGTTCCCAGACTTAAAAAGCGAAAACTGGACGGAAACGCGGCGCGAGGACCACGCGCCGGAATCGGCTGACGGACCGGCATTTAGTTTTGTTGTGCTTGAACGCCGCCCTTAGCTCTGTTTATTTTGCCGGATTCCAACAAGTGAATTGACCGTTAAAACACAAATAATAATGAGACCGCCAATGAGCGCCCGTTCGGATGGCTGTTCACCAACAATCAGCCAGACCAAAAACGTACCCAGAATGGTTTCCAGGGGCATCAACAGGCTGACTTCCGTTGCCGAAATATGGCGCGGCGCTATTAATAACAGGGTAAACGCCGCCGTTAACAACCCGCCGAGAAGGACAAACAGCGCCAGACCTTCCCAGGAAATAACAAAAGTACCTACCAGGGGGATGGCGACGATCAACGACAACAGGGAACTACCGGCCATGGCCGGTGTCATATCCATGGATTTTTGATGGCGGGTCACAATAAAGGTGGCCGAAAGGGCAATTGCTGAGGTCAAGGCCCCTAAATTGCCCCAGGACGTCGGCCCCTGGATATCCTTGGAAAAGATATAAAATATTGCAGCAATGATAATGAGGGTTGCGGTCCAGGTTCGTTTGCCGATCGCTTCACCCAAAAACACGCGCCCCATGAGGGCCGCAAAAACCGGCGCCGTACTGATAATGACAAGAGTGTTGGCAACGGTTGTCAGATGAACCGCCAATAAAAATGCCAGATTACTCACGGAAAACAGGGCCGTGACCAGCAACCCGGGCCGCCCCAGATCTTTTACGGCTTTCAGGGTCCCCCGGCGTTTTGTGCACACCACAAGCAATATTAACCCCATCGATGTAAACAGCGATCGCCAAAACAGGGTCGGGCCATAATCAAGATCGGCCAGACGGATCAGCAAGGTATCCGGGCTGATGCTCAGCACGCCGAGCGTCGCGATTAAAAGACCTTTTGCATGGGGCGACATCACGGGGGCCTATAGGTGTGCTACAAATGGAAACAGTCGACGGCGACCCACCATTCCCGTTCGTAGGGATAGAGGGCACCTAAATAAACCTGTTTATCGGTTTTTGTGTCTGGGCTTGGAATATAACCTGGGGCCGGGCTTATCAAGATGGTTGTGACGCAGATGGCGTTATTTTTGAACAGGGCAAAGACGTCTTTTCCTGACTGGGAGCGGTCCGTGAACCGTTTGGTTTCTTCGGTTTCCCGCCAACCAATATGTTCCAGGGACGCCTGAATAAATGCATGCATATCAGCCAGGGAACGGATGCGGGTTCCTTCCATGTGAGCGCCGGAGCCAATCGCATGCAAACGGCACAATCGGCCCTTTATGCCATGAATGTTGGGAGCAAACTCGTATTCAAACTGGCGAAATCCCGGCAGAATGGGAACCCCATCCTCAAGGCCCTTGCGGACTTCTGTACATTCCGCCTGGGGCAGCGCCCTGACCGATTGATCAAGCTCTTCGGCACGCGCACTTGCCCCCATGGCGAAGGCCGCAAAAACCCCCACCCACATGGCGAAATGTGTGAGCCCTCTAGTCATCGATCTCATGGTAGGCGAAAACAGACAAAGACCCAAGCGGATCAATGCGTTATTCAATGCAAAATTATTACGGCCTTATTGAAAGACGATATTGGGGCCGCTATTGGACTTGGCATTCAGGCTGATTTCGATTTTATCCCAGATTTTATCAGCAATTGCCTTATAGGCTTTGGCATGTTCGCCGGCCGCATCCGAAACAACAATTGGTGTGCCACTATCTGAAGTTTCGCGAATCGAAATGTGCAAGGGAACCTCGCCAAGGAAGTCCATGCCCATTCGTTCGGCCTCCAATTTGGCACCTCCATGGCCAAATATTTCCGCCCGGTCACCACATTTCGGACACAGATAATAACTCATATTTTCGATCAATCCGAACACCGGTACGTCGACCTTGCGGAACATGTTTAAACCCTTACGCGCATCGAGCAGGGCGATATCCTGGGGCGTTGAGACGATAATTGATCCGGTTAACGGGACTTTTTGTGCCAGGGTCAGTTGAATGTCACCGGTACCTGGCGGCATGTCGACAACCAAAACATCCAATTCCCCCCAATTTACGTCCCGCATCATTTGTTCCAGGGCGGACTGGACCATCGGGCCGCGCCAGATCATTGGCGTATCTTCCTCAACCAGAAACCCCATGGACATGACTTTGATGCCGAAATTTTCCATGGGATCGAGGGTTTTGCCGTCGGCCGAAGCCGGTCGGCCGCTGATTCCCATCATGCGCGGCATGGAGGGCCCGTAAATATCCGCATCAAGCAACCCGACCTTATGGCCGCCGGCGGCCAGGCCAAGGGCGATATTCACGGAAGTGGTGGATTTGCCAACCCCGCCCTTGCCCGATGCGACAGCGATGATCGACTTGACGCCAGGTAATAACGCCGGGGCCGGTGTGCCGCCGGCCGGTCGGCCAACTGGTTGGCCCGGTTGGGTGTTTTGCGAATGAGCCGGGCCATGGTTATGATCGTGGCCGCCGGAGCCGGGTGATTTTTCTGCCGTCAGAACAACCGTCGCGGTCAAAACCCCGTCCATGGCAAACACCGTCTCTTCGGCCTGTTTGCGCATGGGTTCCATTTCCGAACCCCTCGCCGGATCGACCTCGATGGCAAAAGCCACATGGCCGTCTTTGGTTTGCAGACCGGTAACCATGCCTGCACTCATGATGTCTTTGCCGCTTATTGGATCCATCACTGTTTGCAGTGTTTCCTCTATCTTCGCGACGCTAACCTCTGTCATCCTTGCAAACTCCGTTCAATGTACCAATATTTGAGTTGATATAATTTAACCAAGGCGTTGCAGCCCAGGCGATGGCGATTTATAAGACAGCAACTTCTTATAAGACAGCGATTTCCTAACGGAACTCGACTGTTAAGACCAGTAGCAAGTAAGTATGGATATTCGTTTTACAAGTTTTAGTCATTTTATAACGTTAATTATAAGGAAATCAGTATATGGCCTGGAAAAATCAGGGTGGCGGTCCATGGGGCGGCGGAGGTGGTCAGGGACCATCAGGCGGCGGTGGGCCGCGTGGGCCTCAGCCACCGGACATCGAAGAAATGATCCGCAAAAGCCAAGATAAGATGAAAAGTTTTATTCCCGGCGGTGCCAGCGGTGGACGTGGATTGTTTGTGGTCGCTTTGATTGCCGTTATTTTTTGGTCGTTCAGTGGCGTCTATCGGGTTAACCCCGGTGAACAGGGCGTTGAATTGTTGTTTGGTGAATATATCAAGCGGACGGGCCCGGGCCTGCATTTCTGGGCCCCGACACCAATCGGTGACGTGATTAAGGTCAATGTCGAAAATACCAATACCATAAACATCGGATTCCGCGGCACAGGCAGCCGCGGCGGAAGCGTTGGTGCCCGTGATGTGTCCCAGGAAAGTTTAATGTTGACCGGTGATCAAAATATTATCGACATCGATTTTGTTGTCCAGTGGCGTATCAAAAATGCGGCTGAGTTTCTGTTTAACATCCGCAACCCGGAAGCCACGGTAAAGATTGCCGCAGAAAGCGCCATGCGTGAAATTATCGGTCAGACACCGCTTGAAGAAGCGCTGACAACCAGCCGTCAGCAAGTCCAGGACGATGCCCTGACCCTGCTCCAGAAAATTTTGGATGACTATGGTACGGGTGTTTTTATCGCCAAAATTCAGCTGCAGAAAGTGGATCCGCCGCAGGACGTGATTGACGCCTTCAACGATGTGCAGCGGGCCAAGCAGGACCAGGAGCGGATCGTCAACGAAGCCCGGGCATACAACAACAACATCGTACCCAGGGCCCAGGGTTTGGCGCAAAAAATGATCGAGGATGCTGGCGCATACCGTCAGCAGGTGATCAATGAAGCGGAGGGTGAAGCGCAGCGGTTCCTTTCCGTTTATAATGCCTACAAAGGCAACAAATCGGTTACCAAACGTCGGATCTATCTGGAACGCATGCAGGATGTCCTCAACGGTTCTGAAATCGTAATTATCGACCAGGGCGGTACCGGCGGATCAGGCGGCGTCGTCCCCTATTTGCCTTTACCCGAAATTAAAAAGAGAACGACGGGAGCCGCACAATGAAAAAATCACTAGCCATTTTGGGTATATTGGTCGTCGTTGCTGCAGTCATTGCCTACAGCTCGCTGTTTACCGTCCATCAGGCCGCCCAGGCGCTTATCCTGCAGTTGGGTAACCCGGTTCGTGTTGTTACGGATCCGGGCATGCATTTTAAGACCCCGTTCATTCAGAACGTCGAATTGTATGACCGTCGAATTCTCGATTTGGATCCGCCCCCCCAGGAAGTCATTCTTGCTGACCAGAAGCGTGTTAACGTCGATGCATATGCCCGCTACAAGATCGTCGACCCCTTGGAGTTTCGGAAAAAGGCACTAACTGACGCCAATTTTCGACAGTTATTTGGCAGTCGATTAAATGCTGCCGTCCGCTCCGAAATCGGACGGATCCTGTTGGGCGACATGCTGACGGCTAAACGCCAGTTGTCGATGGAGGCCATCACCAACCAAATGAAAGCCCAGGCGGCCGAATTTGGCACAGAGGTGATCGATGTGCGTATTGGCCGGACGGATTTGCCGGAAACAACGGCGCAGGCGGTGTTTAATCGAATGCGGTCTGACCGTGTCGCCCATGCGGCGGAATTGCGCGCGAACGGCGAAAAACAAAAAGCGGAAATACAGGCCCGTGCCGACAAACAGCGGACGATTATCATTTCAGAAGCCAAAAAGACTTCCGAAATATTGCGTGGTGAGGGCGACGGTTTGCGAACAACCATCCTCAATAACGCCTATGGTCAAGATCCGGAATTCTTTGATTTTTACCGATCCATGGAAGCCTTCGGAAACTCCATTAAACCGGGAACTTCGATGGTTTTGAGCCCTGAATCTGAATTGTTCCAGTTCTTTAACTCGATCCCAGTACCCGTTCAAGGTCAGTAAGATCGAGATATTGCGCGTAAAATGAGTGAATTGGTTACCGCCTTAGCGCTTGCGATTGCCATCGAGGGAATATTGTACGCCCTGTTCCCCGATGGCATGAAGCGCATGATGGCATCAATCTTCGAGATGCCGTCGGGGCAATTGCGATTGGCCGGTTTAACCTGCGCCGCTTTGGGCGTTGGTGTGATTTGGATTGTCCGAGGGTGAATTGTCACGAAACAACCTAAGTGACGCCATGGTTAAGCCATATTTACGCTTGATAAGCAGTGCTTGGAGATTTGGGCGGTGCGTTGCCGTCCCATATTTTTCGGATTAACCTTTGCAGATCACCTGTGTGATTTGATCTGTCTTGAACGGGACCTACTAAAATTATGAGAACCTCCCCTTTAAAAGTTATGTCTATCTCAAAACCGTCGATACTGGTGCCGGCAGTATTTGCCTTTTTGACTTTGGTTATATTTGCGGCAACAGCCCAGGCCCGATCCGCACCGGAAAGTTTCGCCGACCTGGCCGAAAGATTGTTGCCGTCGGTCGTTAACATATCAACCACACAGACCGTTGAAGCTGGCAAGGCACCTGAGTTGCCGCAGCTTCCACCAGGGTCGCCATTTGAAGATTTTTTTAAGGAGTTTTTTGACCGCAACGGGCCACAACAAAGGTCGCGCCGGGCGACATCACTCGGATCCGGTTTTATTATTAGCGAAGACGGTTATGTGGTGACCAATAATCATGTCATCCAGGATGCCGATGAAATTACGGTTATCCTGTCCGACGACAAACGCCTGACGGCAGAATTGGTGGGGCGTGACCCAAAAACCGATTTGGCGGTTTTAAAGGTCACATCTGACATCCCCCTGCAACCGGTAAAATTTGGTGACTCTAACCTTTCGCGGGTAGGTGACTGGGTGGTCGCCATCGGAAATCCGTTCGGCCTGGGTGGCACAGTTACAGCGGGTATCATTTCGGCCCGGGGTCGTGATATCAATTCCGGCCCCTATGACGACTACTTGCAAACCGACGCATCCATTAACCGCGGCAATTCCGGTGGCCCGATGTTTAATCTGGATGGTGAGGTTATCGGCGTGAATACGGCGATCTATTCCCCGTCCGGCGGCAGTGTGGGAATTGGATTTGCCATTCCTTCTGGCACCGTTGCACCGGTTATCAGGCAGTTGCGTAAATTTGGTCAGGTCAAACGCGGATGGTTGGGTGTCCATATCCAGCAGGTGACGGACGAAATCGCCGAATCCCTTGGTCTGGAAGAACCGGAAGGGGCACTGGTCGCCAGTGTTATTGAAGACGGTCCGGCAGCAAAATCGAAAATCAAAGCGGGAGATGTCATTCTTACATTTAATGGCAAACGGGTTAGTGAAATGCGCCTGCTGCCGAAAATTGTTGCCGATACGGAAGTCGAAAAAGCGGTCAAGGTCGAGATCTGGCGCGGCGGAAAGATGGTGACATTGGATGTGAAAGTCGGTGAGCTTGAAGACGAAGTACAAACCGCGTCGACGGGATCGTCCAAGGGGTCCGCTAAAAAAGGCGAAAGTTATATTGACGACCTCGGCTTGACATTATCTTCGGCGACGGATGCTTTACGCGAAAAATTTAAATTGGAAGATAAAGCCAAGGGCGTGGTCATTACCAAGGTCGATGATGATGGCCCAGCGGCGGAAAAGGGCATACGTGCCGGTGACCTGATCGTTGAAATCGGTCAGGAAGAAGTATCCAGTCCGAAACAAATCACAACAAAAATCAAAGAAGCCAAAAAACAGGGACGTAAATCCGTGTTATTGCTTGTTGAGGGCCAGAGCGGTCTTCGGTTTGTGGCGATCCGGATCGAAAAATCCTAAGCATCGGCAGTGGTTTGAAGCCAAAACGGCGCTTCTTATGGGAGCGCCGTTTTTTGATCGGGCGCGCTGCTTTAATTTGCAAACGGCGTCCTGACAAAAGCCTCTTCCGCATATCCCTGATAAAACAACAGGGTTTCTAAATCCGTATAGGCGACCTGCGCCCGTGCCTGAGCGACAACCACGGGTTTTGCGTAATAGGCGACGCCTAGACCGGCCGCCAGCAACATCGGTAAATCGTTTGCGCCATCGCCAACCGCCAGCGTTTCGGACAGCGCCAAACCGTTTTCGGCGGCCAGGGTCGAAAGGGTCTCGACTTTTACATCTTTGGTAACGATCGGCTGCTGTACCTGCCCCGTCAAAAATTCGTTAACAATTTCAAGATCGTTGCCCTGGTTGAAATCAAAACCGGTGCGGTCCGCCACCAATTGCGTGAAAAACCGGAAGCCACCGGAAACCAGTGCCGTGTATGCGCCATGAGCTGCCATTGTCCGGACCAGCGTTTCCGCCCCCGGATTTAACCGTAATCGGTCGGCGGTCCGTTGCAGGACGGTTGCCGGAACACCACGCAACAGGGAGATCCGTTCGTGCAGAGCTTGTTCGAAATTCATTTCGCCGTTCATGGCCCGGGCGGTAATTGTCGAAATCCGCTCGCCAATACCAACCAGTTCGGCCAGATCATCAAGGGTTTCGCCGGTGACGATGGTTGAATCCATATCGGCCACTAGTAATTTTTTGCGGCGATTTGTGTTTGCTTGAGCCAAAAGATCTACCGGAGTTTGGCCTAGGTTTTCGCGAACCGACGTTTCTGCCGTGCCCGTCGTTATCCCAGCAAAAGGGACATCAACGGATTTGCCGGGTGCCAGCCAATTTAATTGCCCGGTCTCGCCGCCACACAAGTGCAGGGTTTTAAGCACCTGCTCGACAAGATCCGGTGAAAGGCCAGCATCAGCGGAGCCGACCAAAGTCAAAACGTTGTCCATATTACATTATCCTGTAAAACTAAGCCGTGTATCACGGACGATTAAATGAGAGGCGTCGATTAAATTGACTGAATTGCCCCCTGTTGTAATCATCGCCGGTCCGACCGCAAGCGGAAAATCCGCCGTGGCACTGGTCGCAGCTGTGCAGCTTGGCGGCGAAATTATTAACGCCGACAGCATGCAGATCTATCGTGAGCTTTCGATCCTGACCGCACGGCCAACGCTCGAAGATGAAGCCCAAGTGCCGCACCATTTGTATGGGACCCTTGCGGCCACATCGCCCTGCTCGGCAGGACGGTGGCTGGCCATGGCAGTTGCCAAGATTGCCGACATTCATGAGCGCAAGAAAGTCCCTATCGTTTGTGGCGGAACCGGTTTATATTTAAAGGTTTTGACCGAAGGGATCGCCGATATTCCCGACGTCCCTCATCAAACCACAACCGACGCTGAAGCTCTCTATTATGAGCTGGGTGGCGATGGATTCCGCCAACACCTGGCACATATCGATCCGGTTTCGGCGGCCCGGTTGTTGCCGACAGACCGCCAACGACTGGTTCGGGCCTATGCAGTGGCCGTGGCAACCGGACAACCGCTGGCCGAGTGGCACCGTCGGCAGTCGTCGACGTCGCCAGTTAAGGCGCGGTTTTTCAAACTGCAGTTAATGCCGGACAGGGCTGAGCTATATCGCAAAATAGACACCCGGTTTGACACCATGCTGGTTAACGGTGGACTGGACGAAGTGAAAAGGTTGCGTGACCTGCATCTGAAGCCAACACTTCCGGCCATGAAAGCGCTGGGTGTGGCCGAATTGATCGATGCCCTGGACGGAAAACTGTCGCTCGAATTGGCCGTCGAACAGGCTAAGAAAACAACCCGGAATTTAGCAAAACGGCAATCCACCTGGTTTCGCAATCAAGGGACAGCGGATTTGCAGTTAACCGATTTTGGTCCGCGCTGCTTGGAGCAAAGCCTGCAGGCCCTATCGGATTTTTTGCTGTGATCCCAAGGGGTGCCACAGCTCAATAGTGCCAGAGACTGCGCTATGCACCTCGAGTATCCGTTTTGATCAAGGATACTCTAGTTACGCGGTCAACTGTGAGTTATAAGGGGCCAGGCATTTACCTTAAGGGGCGGGACGTGGTGTTGATGCGAAACCAAAAATCGGTTCCCAGTGTGGTTTTGGCAACCCTGCTTGCCGCTGGTCTCCTGTTAACTTCAGCAGAGGCTGCAGAACGGCCAGATTCGAGAGCGTTGACAGATTTTTTTAATGATGTGGTCTTCGGTGCCGAATATAAACATCTGACCGGAAAAAGCCAAGTTGTACAAAAATGGGTTAATCCGATCCGAATTTCCGTGAGTTCTATGAAAGGCGGATTACGGAAACTACCCAATGGTAAACTCGATTTAAAACTGGAGAACCAGCGCCCACCCGAATACCCAGTAAAAATGATCCGCAAACATTTGAAAACACTGGTGAAGTTGACCGGTGTAGTGGTTGAGGATGGCAAAAAAGTCGGAAAACCGGCGAATTTATTCATCAAGATTGTCCCGCGACTGGCCATGCATGCGCCCTTTTTGGCACCTAAAGTTGACCCCAATACCTTAAAAGAACTGGCGCGACATGGCGTCTGCTTTTTTTTGTTTAACCAAAACAAAGGTGAAATCACGCAGGCGACGATCATCGTAAATAGCGAATTGCCGGAGGATCGGCTTGATGCGTGTTTGTTGGAAGAAATGGCACAAACATTGGGATTGCCAAACGACAGTGATATCGTTCAGCCGTCGATTTTCAACCAGCGCAGCGTGCGCACCAGCCTGTCACGAAGCGACATAATTTTGATCGCCACTCTCTATGACGAAAAGTTAAAGCCGGGGATGCCGGCGGAACAGGCCCGAACCATTGCCGCAGGAATCATTAATCACCTGAATCAGGTCATAAAATAGAAATTGGGCCTTCAGGCAGCACGTAATATAATTACGTATACAGGTGAATAAACTTTTCATTTATTTTCTAATCGGCCTTGACCTGCCTTGGTCAAAAGATTAGGTTTCCCGCTCTTTGGAAAACGGATTTACTAAAAATTGGTTTTTCTGGGATTTATGATCCGGTTGGCCGGGACCCTTGAGGTGTCGGCCTTTGGTTTGTTTTGTACAGGCGATCCGGTTGCCATGGTATGGGCTAAAGTTAGAGGATTAGGGTTATGACCAAAGAGCAAATGAACGGCTCTGAAATCGTTTTGAAGGCACTTGTCGACCACGGGGTCACTGAAGTATTTGGATACCCGGGGGGCGCAGTCCTACCGATATATGATGCGATATTTAAACAAAATAGATTGCGCCATATTCTTGTCCGCCAGGAGGGTGGCGCTGTTCACGCCGCTGAAGGGTATGCCCGCTCGACGGGAAAAGTTGGCGTGGTACTGGTCACTTCCGGGCCAGGTGCTACCAACGCGGTGACGGGATTAACCGACGCCTTAATGGACTCCATTCCAATCATTTGCCTGACGGGGCAGGTTCCAACCCACCTGATTGGTAACGATGCCTTCCAGGAAGCGGACACCACGGGCATTACACGTCCCTGTACCAAACATAATTATCTGGTACGTAGTGTCGATGATTTGGCGCGAGTCATGCACGAGGCGTTTTTGGTTGCTGAAAGCGGGCGCCCAGGGCCCGTGGTTATTGATTTGCCGAAGGATGTTTTGATGGCAATGGGAGACTATTTGCCGAAGAATAAAGTCGCGCTCAAATCCTACAAACCACAATTGAAAGCGCCGACAAAGACCATCAAGGACGCGGTGGCAATGATAAAAGCCGCCAAGAGACCGATCATTTATGCCGGTGGCGGTGTTATAAATTCAGGTCCCAAGGCCTCCCAGCTGCTGACCCAGTTTGTCAAAGCAACCGGTGCGCCCTGCACATTGACTCTAATGGGACTGGGCGCATTCCCGGCGACAGACAAACAATATATTGGCATGGTTGGTATGCACGGGACTTACGAAGCCAATATGGCCATGCACGATTGTGATCTTATGATCGCCGTTGGTGCCCGGTTTGATGATCGGATTACCGGCCGCCTGGATGCATTTTCACCTGGGTCCAAAAAAATCCACATAGATATTGATCCATCGAGCATTAATAAAAACGTCGCGGTAGACTTGGGAATCGTCGGTGATGTGGCCCATGTCCTCGAGGATTTGATGAAAGTGTGGAAGGCGTCGCAGGCCAAGATCGAGGCAAAAGCCCTGAAGGCCTGGTGGGGCCAGGTCAACAAATGGCGCGAGAAGGATAGTCTCAAATATGTCCAGACCGGCCAGGTCATCAAACCCCAGCATGCCCTGTGTCGATTGCAGGAAATGACGGACAAACTCAAACGTGAGGTTTACATCACGACAGAAGTCGGCCAGCACCAGATGTGGGCGGCTCAGTACCTGGCTTTCGAAAAACCGAACCACTGGATGACCTCAGGCGGATTGGGGACAATGGGTTATGGTCTGCCGGCGGCCTTGGGCGTCCAGATTGCGCACCCGAAAGCATTGGTTATCGGCGTTGCCGGCGAAGCGTCCTTTATGATGAACATGCAGGAACTTTCGACAATTGCGCAATACCGGTTGCCAGTTAAAATTCTGATATTGAATAATTTTTATATGGGAATGGTTCGCCAGTGGCAGGAATTGATGCATGGATCGCGATATTCAGAAAGTTATATGGAAAGCCTGCCCGATTTTGTCAAACTGGCAGAGTCCTTTGGTATGAAGGGACTTCGGGCGAGCAAACTGTCTGAAATGGACGGTATGCTCGAAGAAATGATTTCCCACGACGGGCCGGTTATCGCCGACTTAAATGTCGACCCCAAGGAAAATGTGTTCCCGATGATTCCGTCGGGTGCAGCGCATAATGAAATGTTGCTGGGGCCGGACGATAAAGCTTCAGAATCCAATTCACAGACAGGAATGGTCCTCGTTTAGTTCAGCGAACGCGTGATCGACCATTGATAATCCGAACAATCAATTTATAAACCAACGCGGAAGGGCGCTGAAGCCGTTCCATTTAGGAGCAAGTGACGTGACCTCCGAGACCACACAAACCAACCAACATACAATTGCCGTGCTTGTCGATAACGAGCCAGGTGTCTTGGCGCGGGTGATTGGTTTGTTTTCCGGTCGCGGTTACAACATTGAAAGTCTGACCGTTGCCGAAACCCGACGTGGCCGGCACCTGTCGAGGATTACCATTGTCACCTCGGGCACGCCAATGGTTATTGAGCAGATCAAAGCTCAGTTGAGCCGGTTAATTCCGATCCATGAAGTGAGCGACCTCACCATGGAAGGGCCCTATGTTGAACGGGAACTGGCGCTGGTGAAAGTCAAGGGTGCCGGCGAAAAAAGGGTGGAAAGTTTGCGAATTGCCGACATCTTCAGGGCGCGCGCGGTCGATTCAACCAATGAGACATTTGTTTTTGAAATTGTTGGCACGTCGAACAAAATCGATGCTTTTGTCGATCTCATGAAACCCCTGGGACTTATCGATATATCGCGAACAGGGGTAGTGGCCATTTCAAGGGGAACGGAATCGCTGGAAGGCGATGATTAGATAATTACGAGACGAATATCGCAAATAGACTTAAACGACGAACTTAACGTAAAACGGAAGGGACTAAATCATGCGCGTTTATTATGATCGCGACGCCGATGTAAACTTAATTAAGGACAAAAAAATTGCCATCGCCGGATATGGCAGCCAAGGTCATGCCCATGCACTGAACCTGCGCGATTCAGGTGTAAAGGACATTGTCATCGTTCTTCGCGAAGGCTCTGCAAGTGCTGCCAAGGCGATAAAAGAAGGGTTTAAAGTAATGTCTGCCGCAGCGGCGGCGAAAGAAGCAGACGTCTTTATGTTTTTGACGCCTGACGAGACCCAGGCCGCGCTTTATAAGGATCATGTCCGTGACAACCTCAAACAGGGGGCGGCTATTGCCTTTGCGCACGGTCTGAATGTGCATTTTGGCCTGATTGAACCGCGTAAGGACATCGACGTGTTCATGATCGCACCTAAAGGCCCAGGGCACACGGTGCGGGGTGAGTATGTGCGCGGTGCCGGCGTTCCTTGCCTGATCGCCGTTGATCAGGATTCCAGCGGAAACGTCAAAGAGGTTGGGATTTCCTATGCGGCCGGTATCGGTGGCGGACGGGCAGGTATTGTTGAAACAACCTTCAAAGAAGAGTGCGAAACCGATTTGTTCGGTGAGCAGGCGGTTTTGTGTGGTGGTTTAACGGCGTTGATTATGGCCGGTTACGAAACCTTGGTTGAAGCCGGCTACGCGCCGGAAATGGCCTATTTCGAGTGTTGTCACGAAGTCAAGTTGATCGTCGATTTGATTTATGAAGGCGGCATTGCCAACATGCGCTATTCCGTGTCAAACACAGCAGAATACGGTGATTATGTAACCGGTCCGCGGATCATTGATGCCGGTACGAAAGCCCGCATGAAAGAGGTTTTGGACGACATTCAATCCGGACGTTTCACCCGCGATTGGATGCTTGAAAATCAGTCCGGCCTGGCCAGTTTCAAAGCAAACCGGCGCAATAGTGCGGAGCACGGTGTCGAAAAAATCGGTGCAAAGTTGCGTGCGATGATGCCATGGATTGCCGAAAACGCCTTGGTCAACAAAGAAAAGAACTAAAAGAGCCAGCCTCTGAGCGCGCTAACCACCGGATCAATAACTGATTGATCTGGTGTGAGATTTAAGCCCCGCCAATAGTCATTCCTATTGGCGGGGTTGCTTTTTGTCCGTCAGGCGTGACTTCTACCAAAGAGTAGTGATAATGATCCATTGAGACGACAGGGTAAAATTTTCGACTTGGAGCCTGCGGCGCGGCGATGCGGGTATCGTAAAATGTGCGCGACGCTGCTCGAAAGCCTTACCCTGCGGCCCCTGCCAACAGGGCTTTGTGCGGTTCAATTTAGTTAATAAACTCGGAATGTGTTAAGTCTTTGTCAATCTCCTTGGCGTAAAGCTGAAGGGCAGGGGATTGGAATCATTGTCTTTTCCCCGTTTTAAACGTGACGGTGTGGCGGTCATATTTGGTTAATTTACTTGCCGCACCGATGAGGATGGTTTGATGAACGACACCGCAACCAGCGATCGGGTTATAATTTTTGATACGACTTTACGTGATGGTGAACAGTCGCCCGGCGCGGCAATGAATTTGCAGGAAAAGTTGCGCATCGCCGAAGTCCTCGAAGAAATGGGTGTTGATGTCATCGAAGCGGGGTTTCCGATTGCTTCGAACGGAGATTTTGAAGCCGTCCGGGAAATTGCCAAGGTCACGGACAAGGCAATCGTCTGCGGATTGGCGCGGGCAACAACCGGCGACATCGACCGCGCAGCGGAAGCCCTGAAACCGGCCAAGAGGGCACGCATCCATACTTTCATTTCAACCAGCCCTCTGCACATGAAATACAAACTGCAAATGGAACCTGACGCCGTCCACCAGGCCGTTGCCGACAGTATCAAAAGGGCAAGAAAATATACCGATGATGTGGAATGGTCGCCGGAAGATGGCTCGCGCACGGACCACGATTTTTTATGCCGATGTGTCGAAACGGCCATTAGCGCCGGCGCGACCACCATTAATATTCCCGATACCGTTGGATATTCGATTCCCGAAGAATTCAGCGGCTTGATCACGATGTTGTTTAATCGTGTGCCGAATATCGATAAATCCGTCATATCCGTGCATTGCCACAATGACCTGGGCCTGGCCGTCGCCAATTCCCTGGCGGCCGTCCAGGCCGGCGCACGGCAGATCGAGTGCACGATAAACGGACTGGGCGAACGGGCCGGTAATGCGGCGTTGGAAGAAATCGTTATGGCGTTAAATACCCGGCGCGATGTGCTGGCCTTTAATTGTGGTATTCGTACGCAGGAAATTACCAAGGCGTCGCGCCTGGTGTCCGGCATTACCGGTTTTGCCGTTCAACCGAACAAAGCCATTGTCGGTGCCAACGCCTTTGCCCATGAGTCGGGCATTCATCAGGACGGTGTCCTGAAACATGCGGAAACCTATGAGATCATGACGCCGGAATCCGTTGGTTTGAGCCAATCCAATTTGGTTCTCGGAAAACATTCCGGTCGTCACGCCTTTAGGGATAAACTCAGCCAACTGGGGTACGACCTCGGCGACAATGCCGTGCAAGATGCCTTTCGCCGGTTCAAGGAACTCGCCGATTTGAAAAAAGAGGTGTTTGACGAGGACATTATCGCGCTTGTTGATGACGAAGTGGTGCGTGATCGCGAGCGCATTCGAATGGTCGAACTTGAAGTGCTCTGTGGCACGTATCATGTCCCACCGAAGGCCCGACTTGTGCTTGAAATCGACGGCAAAAAACACGAAGGCAACGCTGTCGGCGACGGTCCCGTTGACGCGGCATTTAATTGTATCAAACTTTTGTTCCCGCACGATACCACACTTCAACTTTTTCAGGTTCATGCAGTGACGCAGGGCACCGACGCACAGGCAGAAGTTACGGTCAGATTGGAGGAATATGGAAAATCCGTAAATGGTGCCGGTGCCGATACGGATACCCTGGTAGCCTCTGTTAAGGCATATTTGCATGCATTGAATAAGCTACTGGTAAAAAGGGAAAAATCCGCCCCGGGAGCGCTTTCTGCCTAGCCCTGGCGGGTGCATGTCCGTATAAAGGCACGACGATTAAGTAGGATCTGCTGTCGGCGTACCATAAAATAGAAACTTTATTGTGGGCGAACGTCCTGTCCGCATAAATTGGTCGAATTTGAGAGGTTATATGTTTTCGCGATTGTTCGGTTTTCTGTCGGCTGACATGGCCATTGATTTGGGCACAGCCAATACGCTGGTTTATGTAAAGGATCGAGGGATCGTTTTGAACGAACCCTCCGTTGTCGCCATAAACGAAGTCCGAGGAAAAAAACAAGTCCTCGCTGTTGGTGAGGAAGCCAAACAGATGCTGGGCCGAACGCCCGGAAATATTCGTGCCATCCGACCGTTGCGTGACGGCGTCATTGCCGACTTCGAAGTCGCTGAAGAAATGATTAAATATTTCATTCGAAAAGTCCATAATCGACGCAGTTTTGCCAGCCCTCTCGTCGTTGTTTGTGTCCCGTCGGGGTCCACTGCGGTTGAGCGCCGTGCCATCCAGGAGTCGGCCGAAAGCGCCGGTGCCCGTAAGGTTTATTTGATTGAAGAGCCAATGGCTGCGGCAATCGGCGCTGGCCTGCCGGTTACGGAGCCGACCGGATCCATGGTTGTTGATATTGGTGGCGGAACAACAGAAGTCGCGGTCCTGAGTTTGGGCGGGATCGTCTATTCGCGCTCGGTCCGTGTTGGCGGTGACAAAATGGACGAAGCGATTATTGCCTATATCCGCCGCAATCATAATCTGTTGGTTGGTGAAGCCAGTGCGGCGCGGATCAAAGAAGACATCGGGTCCGCTTGTCCACCGGATGAAGGTGAGGGACGAACCATGGAAATCAAGGGGCGCGACCTGATGAATGGTGTACCCAAGGAACTGATTATTTCTGAACGGCAAATTGCCGAAAGCCTGGCGGAACCTGTGGGTGCGATCATCGAGGCCGTCAAAGTAGCGCTTGAACACACGGCCCCTGAATTGGCTGCGGATATTGTCGATAAGGGTATTGTCCTTACTGGCGGTGGCGGTTTGTTGGGAAATATCGATTTTGTCCTGCGCCATGCGACGGGTCTGCCCGTGTCGATTGCCGACGACCCCTTGTCTTGTGTTGTGCTGGGGACCGGTCGGGCGTTGGAGCAGAAAAAGATTTTGAAAGATGTATTGATGACCATGTATTAGGTTTTGCCAGTACGGTTTGTCATGGGATAATATGTTAAAGTTGACCTATTGAGAGGGTGTTTAGTTGAGAGGGTGTTTAGAAATACCTGGGATTATTTTGAAAACTCGATGAGGCCGGTGTGAAGGACAACCCACATTCCATCAGCCGTATTGCAACGCCAATTCGAAACGTTGCCCAGCGGTTTGCCTTTATGGCGTTGTTGTTGGCGGCTGTCGCCCTAATGATGCTTGGCAAAATTGATGTGCTTTTGATGGAACGGGTGCGGGCCAATGTGACCGACGCGGTAACGCCTATTTTGGACATCATCTCGCAACCCGTTGATTCTTTAAATTCTTTGGTTTTGCAGGCACGGGACCTGTACGCGGTGCGCGATGAAAATTTGCGCCTCAAAAAGGAGAGAGACCTGTTGTTGCAGTGGCAGGCAGCGGCCCGTAAGCTGCATGCTGAAAATAAAAACCTGAAGAACCTTTTAAATTTTGTTACGGACCCGGACGCCAGTTTTATTACCGCACGGGTGATCGCTGATACGGGTGGTGCCTTCGCCAATTCGGTCGTCATCAACGCCGGTGGCCGCCGGGGGGTTCGCAAGGGCCAGGCGGCAATTACCGGGGACGGTTTGGTCGGCCGTGTGACCGATGTCGGAGGGCGGTCTGCCCGAGTCCTGTTAATTTCGGATCTAAACTCTCGGATACCCGTCGTCATTCAATCAAGCCAGGCCCGGGCGATTATGGCTGGCGATAATACCCACCGGCCGCGTCTGATTCATCTGGCTCCAGGCGCACTGGTCAGCCAGGGTGATCGGATTGTCACCTCCGGCCATGGCGGTGCCTTCCCACCTGGGCTGCCCGTTGGAATCGTCGCATCGGTCACCGATAAGGGGATCGGCATTGAACCGTTTGTTGACCGTTCACGGATTGCTCATTTGCGAATTTTGGATTACGGATTAACCGGGATCGTCGCTGCTCCTCCCATTGAAGGTGCGGCTCGGGCGAACCGTCAAACGAAAATCCGGAACTAACGGCCATGAAAACAAATATCTGGTATCGGCTGGATATACTTACCCGTCTTCTAACTCCGTTTTTACTGACCCTGTCGCTGGTTCTGTTGAACATTGTTCCCCTGAGAATACCTGGATTTTCAAATGTCGTCCCGCTTTTACCACTGATGGCGGTGTATCATTGGGCTGTATACCGATCCGAACTGTTGCCTGCCTTTGCGGTTTTTCTAATCGGCATGTTGCAGGATATCTTTTCCGGCTCGCCGATTGGCGTCAATACTTTGGTCTTTCTTTTGGTCTATGGCGTTGTCCTTTGGCAGCACAGATTCCTGTACGGTAAATCCTTTGCCGTTATCTGGTTGGGTTTTGGTATCGTATCTGCGGGCGCATTTATATTAATCTGGGCCCTGATCTCACTATGGAATTTATCCGTCCTTGAACCCCGGGCGATCGCCTTTCAGTATTTGTTGACCGTCGGTGTATTCCCGGCCTTGGCCTGGATTTTTATGCGCTGGCAACAATTCATAATAAGGCAGCTTTGATGCATCGCGATTCGGAACGACACAAATTATTTACAAGGCGGGCATTGATGCTGGCCGGGGGCAAATCGGCGTTAATGGCGGCGTTGATTGGTCGCATGTATTATTTGCAGGTTGTCGAATCGGACCGATATAAAACCCTGGCAGATGAAAACCGAATTAACCTGCGTCTGCTGGCACCGCGCCGTGGCCGGATTGTCGACCGGTTTGGTGTTCCCATCGCCGACAATCAACAGAATTACAGAGCCCTGTTGATTTCTGAAAACACCCGCGACATTGAATATACCCTGGACGTATTGGGCCGGATCATTTCGATCAGCCCGGCCGAACGCCGTCGAACCGTTCGCGACGTCAAACGCAACAGAAGTTTTGTACCGGTGACCATAAGGGAAAATTTGGATTGGGAAGACGTCTCACGTATCGAGGTTAATGCGCCGGATTTGCCGGGCATCTTTATTGATGTGGGACAAAGCCGTAACTATTCCTATGGGGCAGATACGGCCCATGTTTTGGGTTATGTGGCAGCCGTATCGCCTAAGGAATTGACAGGAGACCCGCTGCTTGAACTGCCCGGATTTCGCATTGGAAAGGCCGGTGTGGAAAAAGTCCACGATACGGCCTTGCGCGGGTCTGGCGGCAGTTCGCAGGTTGAGGTCAATGCATTTGGCCGGGTCATTCGTGAATTATCAAGAACTGAGGGCCAGCCGGGCACCGAAGTTGTTCTAACCCTGGACTTAGGTTTGCAACAGTTTATTACCCGACGGCTGGAAGGGCATAGCGCTTCGGTTGTGGTTTTGGATGTCTTGGAAGGCGAAGTCCTGGCCATGGTATCGACACCCGGCTATGACCCCAACGCCTTTAATCGCGGCCTCAAATCTGAGGAATGGAAAGACCTGATTTCCAATCCCATGGCACCGCTGATCAACAAATCGATTGCCGGGCGATATTCGCCGGGTTCAACTTTTAAGATGGCGGTGTTGCTGGCAGCCCTCGAAAAAGGGGTGATTGCCCCGGACAATCAGGTGTTTTGTCGGGGGTATGTGGAACTTGGCGATTTTAAGTTTCACTGTTGGAAAAAACACGGGCACGGACTGGTCGATGCCAAAATGGCGATCACCCAATCCTGTGATGTTTATTTTTATGAAATTGCTAAACGCACGGGAATTGACCGGATCTCGGCCATGGCCAACCGCCTGGGACTGGGCGTTTTATCGGGAATTGACCTGCCCGGCGAACGAAGTGGACTGATGCCGACCAAAAAATGGAAGCGAGGCGCTCTGGATCAGCCCTGGCACCAGGGCGAGACTTTGCATGCCGGCATTGGCCAGGGCTATGTTTTGACGACGCCCCTGCAATTGGCTGTGATGACCGCCCATTTGGCCAACGGCGGCGTCGAAATTACGCCGAAGCTGACACGATTGGTCAACGCCTCGGTCGGTGACGGTACCACCAATGGGGCCGACGAAAAAAAATCTTTGGGGATCCCTGCGGCCCATCTCAAACTGGTTCAAGAAGCCATGGCCGAGGTTGTTAACAATCCGGTTTTTGGAACGGCGAAAAAATCCCGGATCAAGGAACCCGGCATGGAAATGGCTGGCAAAACAGGTACTGTTCAGGTCCGCCGAATTACCAAGACGGAACGGGATGCGGGCGTGATCAAGAATAAGGACCTGCCCTGGAAAGAACGGGATCATGCGTTATTCGTTGGATTTGCACCGGTACATGAACCGAGGTATGCGATTTCCGTAGTGGTTGAACATGGCGGCGGCGGCTCGTCCGTGGCCGCACCGATCGCCCATGATGTGTTGCTGGTGGCACAACGCCGAAACTCTGCGGCGACGGGGGTCGGTACCATTGTCCAAACCGAGCCGACGGCCAGAAAATCTCCGGAAAAGGTCGCAAAGGGATGAGCCAGGAAGGCCTAAATACTCCAGACCTGACCCTGCGGCAAAAGTTATGGCAGGTGCACTGGTTATTTATCATGCTGTTATGTGTCGCCGCCGGTGTCGGCCTTGCGATGCTGTATTCGGCGGCCAACGGCGATATGCAACCCTGGGCGTCGCGTCAATTTGCCCGCTTTTGCATCGGCCTTCTCGTGATGATCGCCATCGCCCTCATCGATATTCGCATCTGGATGCGGTATGCCTATGTGTTTTATGTGATTACCCTGGGATTGTTGGTTGTTGTCGAATTGGCCGGCACCATCGGCATGGGGGCCCAGCGCTGGTTGAATCTCGGTTATTTTAATTTGCAGCCATCAGAACTCATGAAAATCGCCCTGGTCCTTGCCCTCGCCCGGTACTTTCACGGCGGCAGCATTGAAGATGTCGGTCGACCCACCTATCTCATCATTCCCTTGGTGATGATTGCATTGCCGGCTGCCTTGGTATTACGCCAGCCGGACCTGGGGACCACCCTGCTGCTGGTCATGGCCAGTGGTGCAATCTTTTTTACTGCCGGCGTACGCCTGTGGAAATTTGCCATTGTCCTGATTGCCGGTATCGGTGGCATGCCCGTCGCCTGGCAGTTTATGCGCGAATACCAAAAACAACGGGTTTTGACATTTCTTAATCCGGAAAGTGACCCCCTTGGGGCCGGATATCACATCATCCAATCGAAAATTGCCCTGGGGTCCGGTGGGTTGTTCGGCAAGGGTTTTATGCAGGGAACCCAGGGACACCTGCGGTTTTTGCCGGAAATGCAGACCGATTTTATCTTCACCATGTTGGCCGAAGAATTTGGCATGGTGGGCGGTGTCGGATTGTTGGGATTGTATGCGCTGATAATGATTTATGGGTTCGCCATGATGCTGCGCTGCCGCAATCAGTTTGGCCGACTGGTCGGTGCCGGCATAACAACCACGTTTTTCCTCTACGTCTTTATTAATATCGCCATGGTAATGGGGTTGATACCGGTCGTTGGTGTGCCCTTGCCGCTGATATCCTATGGCGGTACGGCGATGATGACATTGCTGATTGGTTTTGGATTGTTGTTGAGTGTCTGGGTTCATCGCGACGTGATGATCGGCCGCCGCGGTGGCGATGAAGTTTAACAACAAAAATGGATCCTGGTCGTGTTGATCCGGTGTTAGTCGTCATCTGCAGAGCGGTTAGCCATTCCCAGAGCAAACCACAACAACAGGGAACTGACACCACTGATCGCGACCGCCTGCAAATAGGCGCCACGGTAAATCTCAAGACCAATCCAGGCGATAAGCCCAAGGACCAGCGCGCCTGCCAGGATTTTAAATAAAACCAATCGTATTCCCATGGAACCCATGGTCGTCGGGTTCGCCGGAAAATGCAATGAAACGGGCCCTTCCCCGTCAAATTATTTGGCTTTTGCTTGAGATTTCAGGCACTTCAGGGCAATATCCGGCGAAATTTGGCGACCCGTAAAATGACCATAGAACTGCAAGGAAATCACCGTGCCCAATTCAAAAAAAATCAAAAAGTTACTCGTCGCCAACCGCAGCGAAATCGCTATCCGGGTAATGCGCGCGGCCAATGAGCTGGGCATTCGAACGGTCGCCGTATACGCCGAAGAGGATAAATTGTCCCTGCACCGGTTTAAGGCCGATGAAAGTTATCTGATCGGCAAAAAGCTGGGACCGGTGAAAGCCTATCTGTCGATTGACGAGATGATCCGGGTGGCCCGCGAAGCCGGTTGCGACGGCGTCCATCCGGGATATGGTTTTCTCTCCGAAAACCCCGACTTCGTCGATGCCTGTGTTGCCGCCGGTCTGATTTTTGTCGGTCCGCCGTCGGACATCATGCGGGCCCTTGGCAACAAAGTTTCAGCCCGCAATGTGGCGGTCAGCGCTGGCACGCCGGTGATGCCGGCAACCGGACCCCTGCCGACAGATAAGGCAGAAATTCACAGAATGGCCGAGGAAGTCGGTTATCCGCTCATGCTCAAGGCGTCGTGGGGCGGCGGCGGCCGGGGCATGCGGGTCATTGAAAGTGCGGCCGAGCTTGATGAAGAGGTTTCCGCCGGACGGCGCGAAGCCGCTGCGGCGTTTGATAATGACGAAGTTTATCTTGAGAAACTGGTCCGTCGGGCGCGCCACGTGGAGGTTCAACTGCTGGGTGATCGCCACGGAACGGTGGTCCATCTGTTTGAGCGCGACTGTTCGGTTCAACGACGCAATCAAAAAGTCGTTGAACGCGCACCGGCACCCTATCTTTCGGAGGATCAGCGTAAGGAATTGTGTCAGGCGGCCCTGAACCTGGCGATCAAAGCCGGCTACCAGAACGCCGGCACCGCAGAATTTCTGATGGATATGGATACCGACAAATTTTATTTCATTGAAGTCAACCCGCGCATTCAGGTCGAGCATACGGTCACTGAGGAAGTCACGGGTATCGATATCGTTAAAGCCCAAATCCGCATCGCCAACGGTGCCCGCATCGGCGATCTGCAAGGTTCCGGTGTGCCCAAGCAGGCCGATATTCGATTAAACGGTCATGCCCTGCAGTGCCGGGTAACAACCGAAGACCCCAACGCCAACTTTATTCCCGACTACGGGCGGATTCTGGCCTATCGGGGGGCCACCGGATTTGGCATTCGCCTGGACGGCGGCACCGCCTATTCCGGTGCGGTAATCACCCGGTACTATGACAGTCTGCTGGAAAAGGTAACCGCCTGGGCACCGTCGGCGGACGAAGTCATCATCCGGATGGACCGGGCGCTTCGGGAGTTCCGAATTCGCGGTGTGGCGACCAACCTGGCGTTTGTCGAAAACCTGATCAATCATCCCAAATTCAAGACCTGTGACTATTCGACACGGTTTATCGATGAAACGCCGGAGCTGTTTAAATTCCCGAAACGCCGGGACCGGGCAACCCGTTTGCTGAATTTCATTGCCAACGTAACGGTTAATGGCAACCCGGAAGTCCTCGGGCGGCCCGTGCCGGTTGCCGGCCCGCCGGCCCAGGTCCCCGAATTGATCTCGCCAACAGCCGAGGCCGGCACCCGGCAATTGTTTGAACATATGGGTGCCGATAAGTTTTCCCAGTGGATGCTTGAGCAAAAACGCACCCTGATCACCGATACAACCATGCGCGATGCCCACCAGTCCCTATTGGCGACCCGTATGCGGTCCTACGACATGATCCGGGTCGCCGGCGCCTATGCCAAGAACCTGCCGCACCTGTTCAGCCTGGAATGTTGGGGGGGCGCGACCTTTGATGTGTCCATGCGGTTCCTGCAAGAATGCCCGTGGGACCGGTTGCGCGATTTACGTCAGCACATTCCCAATATCCTGTTCCAGATGTTGCTGCGCGGCGCCAATGGTGTCGGATACACCACCTATCCGGACAATGTAGTTCAAACCTTTGTCGCCCAGTCGGCGGCCAGTGGGATCGATCTGTTCCGGGTATTTGACAGCCTGAACTGGGTCGAAAACATGCGGGTTGCCATGGATGCGGTCCTGGAAAACGGCAAATTGCTGGAAGGCACGATCTGTTATACCGGTGATCTGTTCGATCCCCAGCGGTCGAAGTACGATATTAACTATTACGTGACCATGGCCAAGCAACTGCAGCGGGCCGGCAGCCATATCATCGGGCTCAAGGACATGGGAGGACTGGCCAAACCCAACGCCGCCCGGGCCCTGGTGAAAATTCTCAAAGACGAGACCGGATTACCGGTGCATTTCCATACCCATGATACGTCCGGTCTGGCGGCGGCCAGTGTCCTTGCTGCCGTTGACGCCGGCGTTGACGCCGTTGATCTGGCCATGGATTCCCTGTCGGGCCTGACCTCCCAGCCTAATTTAGGGTCGGTGGTATGTGCCCTGCGCGGAACCGAGCGCGATAGCGCATTCGATCCGGCCATGATCCGCCAGTTTTCCGATTATTGGGAGGGTGTACGCCGGGAATATGCGGCGTTCGAGAGCGATTTAAGGGCCGGCGCATCAGAAGTCTATTTGCACGAAATGCCTGGCGGGCAATTTACCAACCTGAAGG
Source organism: Rhodospirillales bacterium (assembly GCA_021775095.1). GTDB lineage: Bacteria > Pseudomonadota > Alphaproteobacteria > Rhodospirillales > Casp-alpha2 > JABMNT01. Next base: position 65,365 of record JAJFII010000010.1, on the reverse strand, counting down.
AGCAGGCCCGTTCCATGGGGTTGGAAGGCCGTTGGCACGAGGTTGCCAAAACCTATGCGGAAGTCAACGTTATGCTGGGTGATATCATCAAGGTCACGCCGTCGTCAAAAATGGTTGGTGATCTGGCCTTGACCATGGTCAGTGGCGGTTTGTCGCGGGCCGATGTTGAAAACCCGGACAGGGAAATCTCCTTCCCGGATTCCGTGCGGTCGTTCTTCCGGGGCGAGCTTGGGCAGCCGCCGGGCGGGTTTCCGGCAGCCTTGCAAAAAAAGGTCCTGAAAGGCGAAACCGCCCTGACCGAACGGCCCGGTTCCTACGTTGGCACGGCGGATTTGCAGACTCTGCGCATGGACGCGCAGAAGAAAATCGGCCGGGCGCTGAGCGATGAAGAGTTTAATTCCTATCTGATGTATCCGGATGTCTTCACCAGCTACGCCGAACACCGCCGCATCTATGGCCCGGTTGGTGTTTTACCGACAGCGACCTTCTTTTACGGCATGAAACAGGGTGAAGAGATCACCATCGACCTGGAAGCCGGAAAAACCCTCAACCTGCGGTGTCAGGCGATTGGCGAAACCGATGCGGAAGGCAATGTGAAAGTGTTTTTCGAGCTCAATGGTCAACCGCGTCCGGTTAAGGTTGCTGACCATCAGGTGGCAGAAACTGTCGTCCGCCATCCCCAGGCCGAGGAGGGCAACATCAATCACGTGCCGGCACCGATGCCGGGCATGATCGCCTCCGTTGCCGTCAGCGCTGGTCAACGGGTGGTCGCTGGTGATTTACTGGTGACCATTGAAGCCATGAAAATGGAAACCGCCATTCGCGCGGAACGGGCGGGTAAAATTGACCGGATTGTTGCCGCCGCCGGTACCCAGGTTGACGCCAAGGATTTAATTATTGAATTCGCCGGCGACTAGGGTCCTGACCCAAGGGAATTGCAAAACACCGGTGCCTGGGCGCTGGTGAAAGCCGATAAAAACCGATATGAATGCGCCAAATCGGTCCGATGAAGGAGAGACCAGTGTTACGGAACGAAAAACTTGTCCTGGCGTTGCCGAAGGGCCGCATCCTCAAAGAAGTGATGCCCCTGGTGCGCTCTGCCGGGATTGAGCCGGAACCGGCCTTTGACGACGACAAAGCCCGTCAACTGCGGTTTTCGACAAATATTGCGGAGTTGGATATTATCCGGGTGCGGGCCTTTGACGTGGCGACGTTTGTCGCCTTTGGCGCGGCCCATCTGGGGGTTGTCGGCAACGACGTATTGCTGGAATTTGACTATCCGGAAATTTACGCGCCGCTCGACCTGGATGTCGGTTATTGCCGGCTGTCCGTTGCTGAGCCGGCCGAAATGGTCGACGACGACGACCCCAGCACCTGGAGTTCGGTTCGCGTCGCCACCAAATACCCGCACCTGACCTTCAAACATTTTGCCGCCCGCGGTGTCCAGGCGGAATGTATTAAACTGAACGGTGCCATGGACTTGGCGCCACAACTGGGCTTGTGTCGGCGGATCGTCGATTTGGTTTCTTCCGGCGATACCTTGAAGGCCAACGGTTTGGTGGAAATCGAGCGGATATGCGAAATCACCTCGCGACTCTGTGTCAACCGGGCCGCCTGGAAAACCCGGCCAACGGAAGTCGGCGGTTGGATCGACCGGTTCACGGAGGCCGTCGATGCCGTTGCGGCTTGAGGCGAGCGACCCGCAGTTTGAGGACAAATTTGCCGGGTTGTTGAGGCAAAAACGGGAATCCGGAGCCGATGTCAACGGTGTCGTTGGCGGGATCATCGATCATGTCAAAAGCCACGGCGATCAGGCACTGATTGAGCTGACCGAGCGCTTCGACCGGTTTTTAGTAACCGCCGATAAGCTGCGCTTCTCAGCATCGGAAATTGCGTCGGCCCGCGCCGCCTGTGAGCCGGCTACCCTGGCGGCCCTGGAATTCGCGACCGAGCGCATCATCGATTTTCACCAGCGGCAAAAACCCGAAGACCTGGACTATACGGACCCGGCCGGATTGCGCCTCGGTTATAAATGGACCGCCGTGCAAAATGCCGGACTATATGTGCCGGGCGGCACTGCGGCCTATCCGTCATCCGTGCTGATGAACGCCATTCCGGCCAATGTCGCCGGGGTCGACCGGATTGTCATGGTTGTTCCGACGCCCGACGGCGTGCTTAACCCCCTGGTCCTGGCGGCGGCGGATATTTCCGGGGTCAGTGAAATATACCGGATCGGCGGTGCCCAGGCCATTGCCGCCCTGGCCTTCGGCACGCAGACCATCCAACCGGTCGATAAGATCGTCGGTCCGGGCAATGCCTACGTGGCCGCCGCCAAACGCCAGGTTTTTGGCACCGTCGGCATCGATATGATCGCCGGACCGTCGGAAATCCTGATTTTGGCCGACGGCAGTAACGATCCCGCCTGGATTGCCGCCGATTTGCTAAGCCAGGCAGAACATGACGAAGCGGCCCAGGCAATTTTGATTACCGATTGCCGGGATTTTGCCGAGCGGGTAATTGCTAGCGTTACCGACCACTTAAAAACCCTGCCACGGGCCCAAACGGCGCAAAAAAGCTGGCATGATTTTGGTGCGGTGATCTGTGTGCCGTCCTTGCAGGGGGCGATTGGTCTTGTTGACCGGATTGCTCCGGAACATCTTGAAATCGCTGCTGAAAACGCCCGGGAACTGGGTCTCAAGGTGCGCAACGCCGGCGCGATATTTATCGGTCGATACGTGCCCGAAGCCCTTGGCGACTATCTGGCCGGCCCCAACCACGTGCTGCCGACGGCCCGCTCAGCCCGGTTTTCCTCGGGTCTTGGTGTTGTGGATTTTATGAAACGCACGTCGATGATCGAATGCGATGCCGCCGGTCTGCAGGCGGTTGGCCGCCAGGTGGTGACACTGGCCCGGGCCGAAGGCCTCGATGCCCATGGTTTGTCCGTATCCATCCGGATGAACAGATAGGATCCGCGAGGGCTGTGCCATGGAAGAACAACGGATCGCCCATATTGCCCTGGATGAAAAAAACGTCCCCCGGCGCAGTCCACAGGTCGAGCACGAACGCCAGGTCGCGATTTATGATTTGTTGGAGAATAATTTTTTTTCGCCGGTCGCCGCTCAACCCGGGCCCTTTCACCTGCATTTATCGATCCGCGACGGACGTTTGATCTTCGACGTGCGCGATGAACTGGCGGCCGACCTGTTGCGCTTCGGCCTCGCGGCAAAATCCTTTCGCCGGATCATCAGGGACTATTTTCTGGTTTGCGAAACCTATTTCCAGGCAATCAAAACCAAAACACCGTCACAGATCGAAGCCATCGATATGGGCCGCCGGGGCCTGCACAACGAAGGGGCGGAAGTTCTCAGGGAACGGCTGGCCAAACACGTCGAGATCGACCATCAAACGGCGCGCCGGTTATTTACGCTGGTTTGCGTCTTGCATGTGAAGGGGTGACCGGCAGGTGGAGATTCCATCTTCCGTGCTGTTTGCCTGTACCATGAATTCCGTGCGCTCGCCGATGGCCGAATCGATCATGAAGTTTTTGCACGGTCAGCGGGTCTATATTGACAGTGTCGGTGTGCGAACCGGTGAAATTGATGGCTTTGCCGTCGCCGTCATGGACGAGATCGGCATTGATCTGACCAAACACAATTCCAAAACCTTCGATGACCTGGAAGATGACTATTTTGATGTGGTAATTCCCCTGTCGCCCCAGGCCCAGCACCGGGCCGTCGAAATGACCCGGGTGATGGCCGTTGAAATCGAGTTCTGGAACACCTTCGATCCCTCGATCATCGAGTCGGAGAGCCGCGACGTAAAACTGGACGCCTATCGTAAGGTCCGCGACCAGTTAATGGAGCGGATTAAGAGCCGGTTTCCAACCACAAGTGCCGTTGATACCTGAAATTAATGGGTCCGGACCCTAAATATGCCACAGCGGCACCGGAAAACGCGCGTAATGTGCAGATACTTCTTGCCTCGTAGGGGTTACGAGGGTTTTATGTGCTCGCATTTAACAATTATGAGGGCCCGATGGCCAAAGAAGAACTTTTAGAATTCAGCGGTACCGTAACCGAATTGCTGCCAAACGCCATGTTTCGGGTGATGCTCGACAACGAACATGAAATCCTGGCGCATACGGCTGGAAAAATGCGCAAACACCGGATCCGGGTGTTGGCCGGCGATAAAGTCAATGTCGAGATGACACCTTACGATTTGACCAAGGGCCGGATCACTTTCCGATTTAAATAAGAGGTACCGGGGCGCCCATGACTGGCCGTCTTATTCTTGCATCGGCGTCTCCCAGGCGCCTCCAACTGCTTGAGCAAATTGCCATGCCACCCGATCAGGTGGTGCCGGCCGAGATCTCTGAACAGCCCCTGAAAAATGAGCTGCCGCGCCAGCTGTGCCAACGTCTGGCCCAAACCAAAGCGGCTCACGTTGCGGCTGATTTTGCCGATGATTATGTCCTGGCCGCCGATACGGTGGTCGCCTGTGGCCGCCGCTCCCTGGCCAAGGCCGGTTCCGCCGAACAGGCACAAAAATTCCTACAATTGCTTTCCGGTCGCGCCCATCAGGTCTACGGTGGCATTTGTTTGATCGCACCGGGTGGTCAAACGGTGTCTCGGGTGGTAAGGACTACGGTACATTTTAAATCATTGAGCAAAAATGAAATTCAGAATTATTTAAAAACAGAGGAATGGCAGGGCAAAGCGGGGGCTTATGCCATTCAAGGTATGGCATCCGTATTTGTGAAGCGGATTAACGGGTCCTATCCCAACGTCGTGGGATTGCCCCTTTTCGAAACCGCGTCGTTGCTGACGGGGTTAGGGTATTCAAAAGGAAACACTTAAAATGGCGGCTGAGCGTATTTATATCAACGGGGCTCCCGGTGAGACCCGGATTGCAATCCTCGAAGACGGACGGTTGTCCGATCTGATGATTTCCCGGGTGGGCCGCGAAAGCCTGGTGGGAAATATCTATCTGGGGCGGGTAACGGCGGTTCTGGACGGATTGCAGGCGGCTTTTGTGGAAATTGGCGAAGAACGGGCCGGATTTTTGTCGGTTGCTGATCTGCGCCCCTTGGGCGACCAGCAGCGCGACGACAGGATTGCCAATTATATTGCCGAAGGCGACGCCATTCTGGTCCAGGTTTTACGCGATCCGGAAGAGGATAAGGGGGCCAAACTCACCGGTCGGGTGACCCTGACCGGGCGCGATATGATTTTTGCCCCGGGCCAGAGCGGCATTACCTTGTCGCGCAAAATCACCGGCGAAGACGAGCGCCAGCGGCTTAACGACATTATGGCAAAAGTTGTACCCGACGGCACCGATGGCGCGTTTGTCCTGCGCACCGTCGCCGCCGAGGCCGAACAGGAAGACCTGGAAGACGGCGTCAAACGCATCGTACACCGCTGGAGGGACATCCAGGAGCGCCAGAAAAAGGCGACACCGCCCCATTGCCTGGATAAAGAGCTGTCGCCGCCCTTTGCCGTGCTCCGGGACTACGGCGGCACCGATTTGGAAAATCTGGTCTGTGATGATCCCTTGTTGCTGGCCGATCTGAAAAAATTCGCCGAAGAGGAAATGCCCGATCTCGAAGAGGCAATTATCGGACCGCGTGAAAAAGGTGCCCTGTTCGCCACCCTGGGGATCGAGGAAATGATCGATGCGGCCCTCGATCCGGTGGTCGCCCTGCCGGCCGGCGGCTCCATCATTATCAGTGAAACGCCGGCCCTGACGGCGATCGATGTCAACACCGGCAGCACATCGGGTGGCGGCCGTGAGCAGACGGCGCTGATGACCAATGAAGAAGCCGCCGTCGAGATCGCCCACCAGATCCGCCTGCGCAACTTAAGTGGCCTGCTGATCATTGATTTTGTCTCCATGCGGCGTCGCGAAAACCAGGAAGCGGTCTATCGCAAGGTCCGCCGTTCGGTCGGTGACGATCCCCTGCGCCCGCATGTCGTCGGGTTCACCAAACTGGGGCTGCTCGAAATGACCCGCCGGCGCAAGGGCCCGTCGCTCTCGGAAATTGTCTCAGGAACCATCGCCCTGGCCGCCAAATCGCCGGAAACCGTGGCCTTGGAAGTCCTGCGTGGGGTCCTCGCCGAAGCCCAGGCGACGCCGGCGCCAACCTATAACGTCAGCGCCTCGACCGGTGTCGTCGCCGCCCTCAAGGGTGGCCTCGCCGCAACCCTGAAAGGGCTGGAAAAACAAAATGGCTATGCCATCAAACTGAAGGCCGACGCCAATTATGGCCCGGAAGCCTTCCAGATTGTTGCCAAAGTCAAAAAGTAACGACCGTGGGCGGCAGCAAACCATCACCAGGGGTCCCGGTTTTACGCCAGAAATGCCCCAACTGCGGCAACACGGCGACCCTGGATTTCAGGCCCTTTTGTTCAAAAAGGTGCGCCGATGTGGACCTCGGGCGGTGGTTAAACGAGGACTATCGGATCCCCGGCGACGAGGTCATCAGCGCCGAGGAAGAGCGCTACGAAGACGATTAAAAAAACCTGCAAAAAATGCCGGTTCGGGTGCTGGACAGCCGCCGAATTATCTTTTATAAGCGGCCACGTCGATGATATTTCGGGGGTCATTACTCCCGATCCCATCCGACGAAAGATATGTTGCCCGGGTAGCTCAGGTGGTAGAGCAGTGGACTGAAAATCCGCGTGTCGGTGGTTCAAGTCCGCCCCCGGGCACCATTATCAATGGGTCCATACCGTCAAACTTCTGTGGGCTGCAACCTACATATTCGGCGGCGTCTGTGCGGCGGAAACCTCGTGGTATGGCGTTCATATCATTTCCCGTCCATCAGTCCGAATACGGTCCAACAGCAGCTTTTTTCGCTTCGTGCCTATCGCGCTGAGTTGCGCAAGCGTCCTAATGCCGCTGGTGATCCTATCCTCATCCAGGTCTTTGACTGCGGCGTGACGGGGCTCTTCGGCAAGATGCGCGGTTGGGCGAAGTGATCCTTTGATGAACTGTTGCATTGCCATTGCACCCAGGCCTGAGCGTAATGTGGCGTTGTCGGGCCGCCGAGGGGTGGTTCAGCGGACGGACACGCGGCTTGTAGCGGCTTGTAAGGTTCGTATTAAGGTTTCACACCCCAGGCATCTGCCGCCTGACGAATGATATTATTTTCTGTTTGGCTAACGTCGCCATCGGCAATGGCGATGGCACGCAGGGACGCAATGACCATCGGGATAAGGGTCGGATTATCAATTCGATTGATCGAAGCTTCAATAACCTCAGTTAAGGACAGGTCATGCAAAAGGTTGCGGATCTCGGCATCATGCTTTTCAATCAAGGTTTGTACGCCGGTCATATCCGGGAAAAACCCATCGACGGTAAATATTTGAAGCTTTGAAATTTGACGCCAGGTTTCATTAATTTCCTGAGGGTGCTTTTCGCGATCCGCATAGACGGTCAGCATGAGCAGCCGCAATACCGCATCAAGCGAATTCATTTCATATTGGTTATCGTTCATTGGACCCTAATTCCCTGCAGCATTATTTGATTGTACGCAAAATCGCATAGGTAGGGAAGCCCTGTATCAATTACACGCCGATTGCTGGCAATATCCCGACTGTGACCCCAGAGCTGAAACGCGCCCATGCCTGACGTTTTGCGCGGCAACCATGTCCTGCCGAGCCATCATTGCCGGAGCATGTGCCCGTTGTCGCTGCCTGCGCGGGCAGGCAAGAGATCCAGGCCGCTGACCGCCGCAGGAATGACGAGGATCCAGGACATGGTTCCCCGAGTTATTCCACCAAGTCGGTATCGTGAATGGTGGCCCGTCGCTGCTTCTCGTCCAGGATAAGAATCATACGCGATAAATGGCTTACTTCCAGGTTGGACCACCCCGCCGTTATCCGCCCGTCCTTCCATAATACGGTGGCAGCGACGGCCGCAATTTCGCTGATGTTTTCCAACCCGCTTTCGAATATCTCAACCGGTGTTGTTCCGTGAAGGCTTTCAACTTTTGCCATTAGGGGTCTCCTTTGCGTGTGAAATCAGTACAACTTTTATATCGGCGATCGCTCCGCTAACAAGGCCCTGGGCGGCGGTCATGGGCCGATCGGGTGGCGCGAACCCTTAATCTTGCTGTCGATCTTTGCGTGTTGCTTGCCATGCCGCTCGGGTTTTGGCATCGGGCGGGTAGGTGTTGATAAGGGGGGCACCGGCCTTGATCCGCTCCAGACAAAACGCTTCCAGGTCAGCCTGCTCGGCGCCGGCCTCGGCGACTTCGGCTGCAATGGTCCGGGGCACGGCGACGACGCCCTCGCTGTCTCCGACCAGCACGTCGCCGGGAAATACCGGGCGGCCGCCACAGGCAATTGGGACATTGAGATCGACAATGTGCAGGTGGGCCTGACTGCCCGCCGGCGCGCGGCCGGCGCAATAGGCGGCAAGTCCCGTTTCGGCGATGCCCGCCGTGTCGCGCAGGCCGCCGTCGGTAACGATACCCGCCACGCCGCGCACCGCAAGGCTGGCGGCCAGAATATCGCCCATGAAGCCAGCGCGCATGTCGCCACGGGCATCGACGCACAGAACCTGGCCGGCACCGACGCCGGTAACGGCGAGGCGCTGCAGGTTCCGTGGCAGCTTTTCCATAAAGTCCGGCGTGCCGATATCGAGCCGCATGGGGATCGTGCGGGCAGTGAAGGCTTCACCCGCCATCGGCACAGCCGGGTCGCGCAGTGGCATCACTCCCAGCAGTGAAGTGTCACGCAGGCCGCGCTTGAAAAGTTCGGTGACGATGCCGGCGACACCGACTTTCTTCAGTTTCTCGAGCGTGCCCTCGGCCAGAGGCGCAAGCCGCTCACCGGTCAGGACGTCGTGGGTGGGGAAATCCATGGGCACGATACTTTCATCAGACAGAACCCAAGCGGCGGAACTTGACGGCCAGGTCGCATCAGCCAACGGCGGTGTGGCGACTTCGTGTCGCCTATTATTGTCTGCCCACCTTGTCTTGGCAATCACCTTCGCTGTCTCGGCTGGACGCCACCGCTGGCCTGCGGCTGAGCAGCCTGGTCTTGCCGGGGAGCGTTTTGAGCCGGGCGAGGCCGTGTGGCAAAAAAATACGGATTAAATCGACGCGGATTACTCTGCGTTGGTTGCATCTTCCGTACTGACGGTCATTGCCTTAAGCTTCTGTTCGTCAATTTCAACGCCAAATCCCGGGGCATTTGAAAGGTGGGCTTGACCGCCGTGAATGTCCAACCCACCCCGGAACGGACTGCCTTTAAAAAAAGTATGGCCCTCGGCATCAAGCGGGTAGCTGGTCGGGATCGTTGCCGCCAAATGACATAACATCGTGTTGCCAAGCTCAGTGAATGGCATCGTGTCGAGGCTTACACCGATACCATTGGCGTCGCATATGGCGATGATCTTGCGCGCCTGCCAAAGCCCGCCAACCCGATTTGGCTTGAGAACAATTCGGTCGGCGGCCTCGAGGCGTACAATCTGCATCATTGCGACAGGAGATGTTACCGATTCGTCAAGGATGATTGGCAGAGGAAGGGAACGGCGAACAAACCCATGTCCGGCGATGTCAAGATGATGGAGCGGTTGCTCCACCGACATATTGGGATGGTGTGCGGTACGGATGACGCTTTCGAAGAAATTTATTGTGGTTTTCGGGCTGGCCAGGGTCTGGTTAGCATCGACGTCAATCTGGATATTGTCGGCCAGATGGCTTGCGGCTGCCGTGACCTTGGCAAGGTCAGCATCAACCGCCTGTTTGCTCAAACAACCGTCGCGTCGTATCTGTCCGCCAATCTTTATCTTCAGCGCTTTGTACCCTTGCTCAATGTAGTGATTACACACACCAAGAAGCTGCTCAGGTGTATGTCCGTGCATTTGCGTCTGTAGGTAAAACCGCGTTCGGTAAGCGCCACCGAGCAGATCATAAACCGGGCACCCGTGGGCTTTACCTGCAAGGTCGTAAATGGCCATGTCGATGGCCGCTTGTGCAGGCCTGCAGCCCGGCGGGTTTCTGTCTGTTACTGAGTCCATGAGGCGATGGATGTTGGCGATGTTCAGGGGGTCCGCACCGACCAGTAGCCGGCGAAACCGCCGCATCCAATCGGCCATGCTGCCAATGCCGTGACCGAGATAATGGGGCAGCGTTGCCCCATCTCCGATGCCCTGATAACCGCCATCAGTGAAAATCCGAACAACCCCGGTTTCAGGCGCTTTGTAGCGCTGCGCGGCCATTGATTGAGCTGACGCCTGGTGTTGCAGGCTCGGGTCTTCGTCCGTACCAATCGTCGAATCTCCAGCGACGGTCAGCCGAAGGGGATGATACTCAATGTCAGTAATCTTCATGAATTGCGATCCTCATGGTTACCCTGTTCTATTGGCACGATAGGGCATTCGTTGGCGCATAAATCAAAATAAAGTACAACGTTATACCTTGACGTTGTCATTTTCAAGCGGTATGATTTTGGTATTGCGTCCCGCCGCCAGCCATCGGCAGGCGAGTAAGAACAAAGGCGTTTCTCAGCGATATGGCTCCACCTGCAAAAACAGTAACGCTCAAAAATGTCGCCAAGGAGGCGGGCGTTTCGCTCGGCATGGCAAGCCGGGTTTTGTCGCGTTACGGCTCTTACAGCGAGCGAACACGCAAGGCGGTCCTTAAAGCCGCCAAAAAACTCAATTACCGACCGAATGGCGTGGCGCGCTCTTTACGGCTCAAACAGACCCGTACCATTGGCGTCATGATCAGCAACATCGTCAGTTACCACTGGACAGTATTCGTGCAGGGTGTTGAGGAGGCTGCGCGGGCTGCCGGATACCATGTCATTTTGTGCAACACGGCGGATGATGCGGAATTGGAAAAAGAGTACTTGGAAAACCTGTGCGAACGCGGGGTGGATGGTATCATTGCCTCGCCACAGGAAGATAATTATGACACCTTCAAACAACTCGCAGACACGGGCTTTCGACTTGTTCTGGTCGGCTGCGAAATTCCGGGAACTGAGATACCACGTATTATAACTGACGACCGCAGCGCCGCTGCAGACGCGGTTACCCATCTGGTTTCTCTGGGGCATCGGAGGATTGGTTTGGTCGCCGGTTTGATGAGCCTGGACACGGGTCGGAATCGCTTGGATGGATACAAAGTTGGGCTGGCTCGGGCTGGTTTGTCTTTTGACGAAAATCTGGTCGCTTTCGGCAACTATCAGAACGATGAAGCGTTTGAAGCTACCCAGCAGTTGATCTCCATGAAGGAGCCGCCGACGGCGCTGTTGGTTTGTAGTGAATTGATGACTGGAGCGACGCTGGAATGCCTGAAAATTAATAGGATTTCCATCCCCGAGGAAATCAGTCTGATCGGGTTTGACGATCCCGCCTGGGCCAACTTCTATCGACCTTCAATTTCTACCCTTCGCGAAGAACGGTTTAAAACGGGGCGGCTTGCCTGTGACGCCTTGCTGGCAGCCATTCAAAATGTTGATTCCGGTTTCAAAGGGTCGCTCGAAATGAGGCTGAAAACTGAATTGATTGTCCGGGAGTCTTGCGCGCGGGTACCCGCTTCCAAGGATTAGTGAAGGTGCGGTTAATCAATTGATGCGGCCATGAATATTGCTTTGGACGCCATGGAATATTGAAGGAAAACAGTGTGAAAATCGTTGATATAGATCGATTCCCAATCGGTTTGAGACCGGTCAGATCTCGCCATGAAACGGCAGATCCGCTGTCCGAAGTCAGGTGTATAGAAACGATTGTCATTCGGATCAGAACCGACAGTCGTGTGGTTGGGTACGGCGAGACGTCATCGGTCGTGTCCGCGCCTAATCAAAGTATGAAAGACGTGCTGGAGTGGTTAACCGCCTATGCAACCGCTTTGCTTGGCGCCGATGCGGTTGACCTGATCGAGATCAATCGCCGCCTTGAAAAGATCGTCGGCAATTTTCCCCATTCATGCCCAGCCGCAAGAGCAGCGATCGAGATGGCGATTTATGATATCATCGGCAAAGTCCGTGAGGTTCCTGTTTATGCCGTGCTTGGTGGGGCGTACCGCACCGAGATGGAAATGTCGGCCAGCCTTGATGAAGCCACGCCGCAGGCAAATGCCGCCGAGGCCAGGCGGCTTGTGGACGAGGGCTTTCGTGGACTCAAACTTAAGATTGGCGACGACGCAATTCTCGACGGTCGGCGTATTGAAAATTTCGAACGGGACAAGCAAAATCTGCTGGCGGTCCTTGAGGCTGTAGGATCAGATATCAGCGTCGATGCGGATGCCTGCCAATCGTGGGTAAATGCCGGGCAGGTGCGTAGTAATTTCACGGCGCTTCTCGATAGCAAATTCTATCGCAACCTTTCACTTGAACAACCGCTGCATCATCTCGACTTCAAGGGACACGCCGAACTTCGAAGATCTCTGCCGATTCCTGTTGTCCTCGACGAATCGGTTGTCTCCGGGCAGGCCATGATGCAGATCGTGCGTATGGCGGCAGCGGATCGCATCGTTATCAGGGTTTGCCGTGTCGGCGGGTTCAGGGCTGCCCGTCAAATCGCCGACATCTGTGAAGCATCAGCTATTGGCGTCAGCCTGGACGGCATGCCCTGCACGGCGCTTGGCGATGCGGCGCTTTGCCATATGGCAGCAACGGTTCGCGACCCGTTGCCGGTCAATCTTGGCAGCCAAATCCGTATGGATCCGACGCCCTTTACGGGCGGATTTGATATTGCCGATGGTCGTGTGATTTTGAGCAAGGAGCCGGGATTGGGTGTTGAACTGGATGAGGAAATTCTTTCCACCCTGGCGGTTGGTGCCACCTTTAAATAACTGACGTAAATTCAGGAAACTTTTTGTTGCCAATAAAAGGGTTTTAAGTTAGCGTATAAAATATAACGTTCTACTTTTTTTATATGTGTCAACATCAATGGAAAGGGAGTTACGATGCGTAAGATTGTATTAGCGAGTATTTTGTTTTTCGGCGTTCTGATTTTCGGTGCCCCCCTGAAATCAGATTCAAACTCCGCTCATGCGGCGGCCGCACCCGAGCAGGGCGGAACCCTGAATATCGGTTTGCATATTCCCTTATCGACACTCGACTGGCAGTCGACAGTCGGACACCCGCTACCGCAGGTGATGGGCCATGTCTATGAAGGTTTGTTCGGGCTTGGCAGCGATCTGACAGCCCAACCTGAATTGGTTGAATCCTACAAACCTTCAGAAAAAGGGAAAGTGTGGACGTTCAAGCTTCGCACAGGCGTTAAGTTCCACAACGGCGACACGCTGGATGCAGGTGATGTCAAAGCTTCGATTGAGCGTTGGCGCGTAACCGGTCCGAAAGGAACAGGCCTCGCAGACCTCGCTTCGATTGCTACGCCCGATGCGCATACCGTTGTCTTTAACTTCAAATCCTCCATGGGGCAGTTTCTGCTTCTGCTTCTTGGTTCTGATGAAAACAAGGCCATTATCATGCCCAAGGAGGTCGCTGACGCATCAAAGACTCCTGGTCAACTGACCGAAGTTGTCGGCACCGGTCCGTTCCGGTTTGTTGAATATAAGGAAGACCAATATGCCCGCCTGGCAAAATTTGAAGATTATTCTGCCCGTTCAGATAAGCCAAACTATCAATCAGGTAAAAAAGTAACCAACGTTGATGAGGTTATCTTTTGGATCGTTCCTGAAGCGTCAACTCGTGTTGCAGGTCTTGAAGCCGGTGAATATGACATCATAACCGAAGTTCCAGACTCTGAAGCGGCGCGGTTAGCCAAGTCCGACACTGTGGAGCCGGTCAAGAATGGGCCAGGGGTACTGCAGTACATGATGTTCAACCACAAAACGGGCCTGACCAGTGATCGCAATATTCGCAAGGCGTTCCAAGCGATGATCGATCCCGCTGAAATTGCCTCAGTTGTTGTTTCCGATCCCGCATTCAGTTTGACCAATCCGAGCATCTATGCGCCCGAAAGCGCCTACAATACCGACGCCGGGTCGGCGAAAGGAAAATCGGCTCAGGAATATCTGAAAGCCGCCGGGTACAACAATGAGCCGATCTCAATTCAGGTAATTGCCACAAGCAATACACAAAACCGGATTGCCGTTGCACTGGTTGAACAGGCCAAACGGGTTGGTATCAATCTCCAGATCAAGAGCTATGATCTAAGCACCTGGGTTGCAAACCGTCGTGATCCAAATGCCCTGAATATCTATACCTCTGGCGGATACTGGGTTGACCCATCCTTATGGCATCCGGAATTCAACGGGACGTTCCCCTCCAAGGAGGTGGGTTTCATCAGTCCTGAAACCGAAGAGATATTTGCAAAGTTGGCCTCGGCCACCACGTTCGAAGAACGCAAGGCGCTTGGCGAAGATTTGCAGACGGCATTTTACGGTCAGGTAGCGATGGTTAATCTTGGCTATATTTACAGATTGATTGCAAAAAGCAAAAAAGTACGCGATCCAAATGGCAACCTGGCGCTGGGTAATCTTACCCTGCACGGTGTCTGGCTGGATAAATAATCGCCTGGAGGGGGTGGAGTAGGCAGGTGTTCGTGCTCCACCCATCACCAGGCCTGCCGATAGGTCTGGTGGGACGCAAGACTTATCGCATAGGAACACGTCATGTTTGAATATGCATTGCGCCGCATTATTTCTTTTATTCCCACCATATTCATCACACTGACTTTAATCTTTTTTATCACCCGGATGGTGCCGGGCAGCCCGATCTCATCACTGGTTGGTCATCAGGCTGTTAGTGCTGAACAGATCGATGCAATCACCCGCGACCTCGGCCTTGATCGGCCCATATTGGTCCAGTACCTGGAATGGTTGCCCCATGTGCTGATTGGTGACTTCGGCAACTCACTGTTTTATAAGCAGCCGATTATCGAGGTTGTCGCCGAGCGCTTTCCGGTGACGCTTTATCTGACAGTTTTCTCAATGATCGTGACAATAAGTATTGGTATGCCGCTGGGTATATACGCCGCAATCAGGCGCGGCGGGGCGGTTGATTATGCAAGCAATGCCTTTTCCAGTATAGGCATGGCAATGCCGTCCTTCTGGCTGGGCTTTTTATTGATTATTGTTTTTGCGGTCAGTCTTGGCTGGTTGCCGGCATCCGGGTACCGCAGTCCCGATTTTGGAATATGGAACTGGCTTAGCCGGCTTATTTTACCGGTTATTGCCCAAAGCCTGGCACAGATAGGCCTTGTTGTGCGGATGACACGGGCCTCAATGATTGAGGTGATGGGGCAAGAATACATAACAATGGCGCGCGCCAAGGGTTTGTCTGAAACCCGCGTCGTGTTAAAACATGCCCTGAAAAATGCGATGACCCAGATTACGACAGTCATCGGCTTAACATTTGCACTTGGGCTTGGCGGCTCTGTTATTATCGAGAACGTTTTTGCGCTACCCGGTTTGGGGCAACTGATTACCATCGCCGCTATCCGCCGCGACTATTCAATGCTGGAAGGCGGCATATTCTATCTCACGCTGGTCGCCCTGGTCGTCAACCTGATTGTCGATTTGGCCTATGCGTATTTTAATCCGCGGATCAGGTATTGACGATGAGCACGGAACCGATTGGCACTCAGTCCGAGAAGCTTTCTCCTCCCCGTGCGATTGCCTGGCACCAGCGGGCCAACCCCATGTTCGTCGTCGGTGTTTTGATGCTGACGCCATTAATCCTGATGGCAATTATGGCTCCTTTCCTGACGTTTCTTGATCCCCTGTCCATAAACGCGCCGCAAAAATTACTGCCGCCAAGTTGGGCTCATCCCTTTGGCACCGATCACTTTGGTCGAGATGTGTTGGCGCGAATTGTTTATGGATCACAGATTTCGCTTCGCGTGGGAATCGGCTCAACAATCCTGACCGCACTATTCGGTATTTTTCTCGGTGTTGCATCCGGTTGGTATCATTGGGCGGACGCAATCATTGGCCGGGTTTCTGACAGCTTGATGATTTTCCCCGGTTTCGTTTTGGCAATCATGATAATGGCAGCGATCGGCCCTTCTGAATTCAACGTCATCATTTCGGTGACTGTCCTTTATGTTCCCAGAGTGATCAGAACCGTGCGGGCATCGGTCATCGAGTTTCGAGGGGCGGAATTTGTAGAGGCGGCCCGTACGGTGGGGGCGGGGGATTTCCGCTTACTGTTTCTGCATATTCTGCCGAAGGCCGCAGGTCCAGTAATGGTGCAGCTGAGTTTTGGCTTTGCCTGGGCAATACTTGTTGAAGCCGGCCTTAGTTTCCTTGGGCTCGGCACGCCGCCACCGACACCCAGTTGGGGTAGTATGATTGCCGATGCCCGCGATTTCATTCGGTCAGCGTGGTGGTTGATCACTGTCCCGGGCTTCATGATCACACTGGCTGTGCTCAGCTTAAATTTGATTGGTGATGGATTGCGCGATATGCTAGATCCTCGCTTGCAAAGCAAAGGGATACTTTGATGACAAAGCCAGCTTTGCAAACAAACGGTTCTCCCGGCACCTCGGATGACAGCCGTGCGGGTGAAAACCTGCTGGAAATTGTCAAACTGGAAGTTCGTTTTCCTGATAACACGGGTCCCGTCACGGTCATCGATAATCTCGATATTACAATCGGTCACGGCGAGATTTTAGGTTTGGTTGGCGAATCAGGGTGTGGAAAATCAATGCTGGCACGCTCTATCCTGGGACTTGTTCCGCCCCCGGGTAAGGTCACGAAGGGTAAAATTGTATTGGATGGCGTCGATCTTTTGACGACCGATGAGGCGACCATGCAGGACATTCGTGGCAATAAAGTCTCTATCATTCTGCAAGAGCCAATGACCAGTCTGAACCCGGTTTTTACAATTGGTAACCAGATGGCAGAAGTCCTGGCCATTCATTGTCCCGACATGAAACGGCGGGAACGCCGGGCACGGTCTGTTGAAATGATGGAACGAATTGGAATCCAGTATCCGGAAAACCGTTATGACCAATACCCGCATGAGCTATCGGGCGGAATTCGGCAACGCGTGATGATTGCCATTGCGCTGATCTGTGGAAACGTTCGCTTGCTCGTCGCCGACGAGCCGACAACCGCTTTGGATGTAACCATTCAAGCTCAAATTCTCGAGCTGTTCGTCAAGCTACAGGCCGAGACCCAGATGGCGTTACTGCTCATTACGCATGATCTTGGCGTTATTGCACAGACTGCGCACCGGGTTGCGGTTATGTATGCGGGCCGGCTTGTCGAAATTTCAGATGTCGGCCGGTTATTCGAAAAGCCGCTACACCCCTATACGCGTGGCCTGATGTATTCCTTGCCCAGAGCCGGTGCGCGACCACGGAAATCGCACATGCCCGCCATCCCGGGAACCGTTCCCAATCTGGCGGATCTGCCTCCGGGGTGTCCTTTTTATGATCGTTGTGAATATCGTCAGCAGCAGCCCTGTAGGGAGGCAATGCCACAGTTGGAGCAGGTCGATAGGGGTCGATGGGTGCGATGTCATCGCTGGCACGAATTACCTCAATTCGAGGTTCTTTCTGCGCGATTGGATCGGCGATGAAAAGGGCCGCTGACGCACCGGTGATTGCGGTTAAAAATCTGGCCAAGCGGTTTAAATTACGCCAATCCTGGTTGAAGCGCGACAAGTTGGTTGTCCGCGCCGTTGATGACGTTTCTTTTGAAATCGCCGCCGGATCGACGATGGCTCTGGTCGGTGAGTCTGGCTGTGGGAAGTCAACGACAGCCAAGCTGATCCTTCAACTCGTGAAACCAGATAGCGGTGAGATTTATCTCAATGGTGAACCCGTTAGCGAAGCGACGCCACAACTCCGGCAAAAGGTTCAAATGGTCTTCCAGGATCCGTATGCATCGTTAACGCCGCATTTCCGTATTGAATCAATATTGCGTGAACCGCTTGTGGTTCATCGCATATGCCCGCCGAACGAGATGCGGGATCGTATCGGCGCGTCGATTACGGCCGTCGGCCTTCCGGTCGATGTTATGTCGCGTTATCCACACGAATTATCGGGCGGACAGAGGCAACGTATCGGAATTGCCAGAGCCATTTCCGTAAACCCGGAACTAATTATCTGTGACGAACCTGTTTCCGCACTGGATGTATCCATTCGCTCACAGATTATCAATTTACTGCTCGATTTGCAGCAAAGCCACAACCTTGCATTCCTCTTTATCTCTCATGATCTGGATTTGGTGGCCCATGTAAGTGATTTTGTTGCGGTCATGTATCTTGGCAAAATCGTTGAACAAGCGGCAACGGAAAAGTTTTTTGCAGGCCCCAGGCACCCCTACTCAAGGGCATTGCTTGCTTCATCCCTGGTTCCTGATCCCAAAAAACGCATTCAATTTGCGCCTTTAAGCGGTGAAGTTGCCAGTCCGACCGAATTGCCAACCGGTTGCAGTTTCCGCACGCGATGCCCGCTTGCAATCGACAAATGTGCACGTGTCGAGCCGCCTTTGCAGGCTATTGGCGAGGGCCACCTGTCGGCTTGCCATCGGGCCGGGGAACTCGTCTCGTCTGAAATGTTGACCGATCCGTCAGCGCCTCAGTCAGCAATCAATCCGCAGCCTGAACGGATATAAAGGCGATCATTTTTTTGATCGGTCGCCAGTCTCACCAGGAACGGAGAATAAAATGAAATTCAAAGGTATCATCCGACCAATCCTTACGCCTTTTAACGACGACCCGGGTTTTGATGAAAGCTGGCGGAGGTGCCCCTGATTGTCCGGCCCGCCGATGCGCTCCATGGCGATGCCGTCTCGGTGCGGTGGATATGTGCTTGTTGATGCAGAGGGTGAACGAGATGTGACTTTGGTTGCGACGGGCTCCGAGGTTAGTTTGGCAGTTAAAACGCGTGCTTTGCTCGCCAAAAATAAGATACGGGCCGCCGTCGTATCATTGCCATGTTGGCGGCGCTTTGATGAACAGGCTGCACCATACCGCGAAAAGGTTTTGGGCTCTGTGCCAAGATTTGCCATCGAAGCGGCGTCTCGCCTCGGGTGGGGGCGGTATGTCCGTTCAGAAGATAATGTATTTGGAATAGATCAGTTTGGGATATCAGGTCCTGGCCCAGAAGTTTATGATGAAATGGGACTTACTCCTGATAAGATCGCTAAAGGAATTACTGAGAACCTCAACCTTAAAAGGCAGGAGAACTCATGACCAAAGGTGTATCAAAAATCCCAGAGGTTTCGTCGGTAGAACAAAAAAGAAATGCCGGGCTCGACCTTGATCTCGAAATCATCCGAAGCTTGCGTGTAAATCGCAGTGCTGTGGAACGGCGTTGTTCCACACTTGCTGGCCGACGCACTGTCAAAAAACATCATCAGGCGGCCTGGTTATTGAAGGCGGTCAGCTGCATGGACCTCACAACATTGTCAGGCGATGATACTCCCGCTCGTGTCCGGCACCTTTGTGCCAAGGCAAAGCAACCGATTTCGCCCGCTTTGGAAGAAGGCTTGGGAATTAAAAGCCTTGCACTTACAACCGGTGCAGTCTGCGTCTATCACGAAATGGTCGCGACAGCAGTTGAAGCGCTCGAAGGATCGGGTATTCCAGTTGCGGCCGTGTCGACGGGGTTTCCTGCGGGCCTTTCATCGCAGCGCCTCAAAGTGATGGAAATACAGGATTCAGTCGCTGCCGGCGCACAGGAGATCGACATCGTCATCTCGCGTCGCCATGTTCTGACGGGCGACTGGAACTCACTTTACAACGAGATGCGTGATTATCGTGAAGCCTGTGGAGATGCGCACGTTAAGGCGATCCTGGCCACCGGCGAGTTAGGAACGCTTAGTAATGTCGCTCGCGCTTCTTGGGTCTGCATGATGGCTGGTGCCGATTTTATTAAGACATCGACGGGAAAGGAAGGTGTGAATGCCACCTTGCCCTTCACTTTGGTGATGCTGAGAGCTATCAGGGATTTTTATGCGCAAACCGGGGTGCGTATCGGTTACAAACCGGCGGGGGGAATTTCCAAGGCGAAGGACTGTCTCAGTTATCTGATCCTGCTCAGGGAAGAGCTCGGTAATGACTGGCTAAATCCTGACCTTTTTCGATTTGGAGCCTCTTCACTGCTTGGCGACATTGAACGCCAGCTCGAGCATCACCATACCGGCTCATATTCGGCAGCCAACCGCCACGCGCTGGCATGATCGGAACCATCACATGACCATTCTGAAAGCATTCGAAACAATGGACTACGGATCAGCACTTGAAAGTAGCAGCGAGGCGAGCAATTGGTTGTCCGATCGTGGCGCAAAATTTGGACATTTTATCAATGGTAAATTCACTAAGCCGAAGCAGCTTTTTAAGACAAGCAATCCCGCTAACGGGGCATTTCTGGCGGAGGTATCCGCGGGTGCGAAAAAAGACGTAGATGCCGCCGTAGATGCCGCACTGGTCGCACAACCGGCGTGGGAAAATGTGGGTGGCCCGGCACGGGCGCGGTTCCTTTATTCGCTTGCCCGGCTGGTTCAGAAGAACAGTCGCCTCCTCGCTGTTCTGGAAACACTCGATAATGGAAAACCGATCCGTGAATCACGCGACATAGATATTCCACTGGTAGCTCGCCATTTCTATCACCATGCGGGTTGGGCCCAATTGTTGGAGGCCGAATTTCCGGATCAACAAGCCGTTGGTGTTGCCGGGCAGATCATACCCTGGAACTTTCCTCTCTTAATGTTGGCTTGGAAAGTTGCGCCCGCACTTGCTGTGGGTAACACGGTTGTTTTGAAGCCGGCCGAGTACACACCTTTGTCAGCGCTTTGCTTTGCTGAATTGTGTCAGGAAGCTGGACTACCCAATGGCGTGGTAAATATCGTGACGGGTCCTGGCGAGACCGGTGCTTTGATATCCGGGCACAAAAAGATCCATAAAGTTGCCTTTACGGGCTCTTCCGAAGTTGGCCGAAAAATCCGAGAACAGACAGCGGGCCAAGGTAAGAAACTCACCTTGGAGTTGGGAGGAAAATCGCCCTTCATCGTTTTTGATGATTCCGATATTGACGGGGCGGTTGAGGGACTTGTTGATGCCATCTGGTTCAATCAAGGGGAGGTCTGCTGTGCCGGTTCGCGGCTGTTGATGCAGGAATCCATCGCTGCAGAGATGTTAGCAAAGATAAAGACCCGGATGGATCGGCTACGGGTTGGTAACCCGATGGACAAAAACATCGACATGGGTGCGATTATTGATCCGGTCCAACGCGACAGGATAGAAAAACTGGTAAAGGCCGGTATCAAAGAAGGCGCTGAGATATACCAGCCTGCCACGGCGCTGCCTGAAGGGGGTTGTTTTTATCCGCCGACGTTGCTGTCGGCGGCAGAACCGGCCATGCGTATTGTCCAAGAAGAAATTTTTGGCCCGGTCCTTGTTGCCCTCACCTTTCGAACGCCTGCAGAGGCCGTTGACCTTGCCAATAATACGCGATACGGCCTTGCGGCAAGTATATGGACGGAAAATGTAAATCTGGCGCTCGACATCGCGCCGAAAATAAAAGCCGGTGTAATTTGGGTTAACTCGACTAATCTTTTCGACGCAGCGGCTGGGTTTGGCGGCTACAGAGAAAGCGGCTACGGTCGCGAGGGCGGCCGCGAAGGCATGTATGAGTATCTGCGACCGACCTATCTCGAAAAACTCAAGCCAACCCAACCGATGAAGGCAAATAGCCAGTATCCAGCGAGCCGGGGTCGGCCGTCTGAAGTGGATCGAACGCGCAAGCTCTATATCGGAGGAAAACAAAAGCGGCCCGATGGTGGCTATGACCGCGCCGTCCGCGATGCGTCTTCACAGGTTATTGGCCAAGTCGGTGAGGGTAACCGGAAAGATATTCGCGATGCGGTAGAAGCTGCAAATAAGGCGGCGAGTTGGGCAGAGATGAGTGGTCACGCTCGTGCTCAGATCCTCTATTTCATTGCCGAGAATCTTTCTGTGCGTTCCGACGAGTTTGCGGATTTGCTAAAGCAAATGACCGGAAAAGGGTCTGCCAAGAAGGAGGTCGATGCCAGCATAGACAGGCTTTTTACCTACGCCGCCTGGGCTGACAAATATGATGGATCTGTTCACCAGGTGCCCATTCGCGGAGTTGCAATTGCGATGAAGGAACCCATTGGCGTTATCGGGATCGCTTGTCCAAATGAGTCACCTTTGTTATCTTTCGTTTCTCTCGTGGCACCCGCCATTGCCGTAGGAAACCGCGTTGTTGCCATCCCCTCCCAGCCCTACCCGCTGGCAGCTACAGATTTATACCAGGTGCTCGAAACCTCAGATTTACCCGGTGGCGTATTGAATATCGTCACAGGAGATCAAAATACGCTGTCCCAAACACTGTCTCAACATGCCGGAGTTGATGCAATGTGGTATTTTGGCGATCATGCCGGTTCCATGGCTGTTGAAAAGGCTTCCGTTGTGAATTTGAAACAAACATGGGTGTCGGGCGGAATGGCGCGTGACTGGTTTGATCAGGAGCAGGCCTCCAGTCAGGAATTCCTGCGTCGGGCGACCCAAGTAAAAAATATCTGGGTACCCTACGGCGAGTGAATTCCTGCATTTCAAAATATTGAAAGAAGTTTAGAAACCATTTTGTTGATGCTGCCGAAATTAACGCTATGCACGAGCTGTCTGAAACCCGTTTGTTGAACGAAGTGCCTTTTGCTCGGACATCCGACCCGTGATCCCACCGAGTCCACCTTCGGCACCATCCGCCAGCGTATCTGGCGTTCAAAAGGCCGCTTCTCGCGTGACGGCATGCTGCACTGCCAATCGGCATTGAAGTTTAACCCCCTATCGGTGTCCAATGTTGACTCCCCCCCTGGCGGTTGAATTTTGCGGGCTTGGTCGTTTCCTGTTTGAGGGTGATACCAACGAGTAGTGGTAATGACGCATAGAGACGTCAGGGCAAGGTTTTCGAGATGGAGCGTGCGGCGCGGCGATACGGCTATCGCAAACCGTGCGCGACGCTGTTGTCTTCGTTATTCATTCGACAGTCATGTTTGATCTCTGCGAAATGAGTTGCGCCCTGAGCGCCGCGACCCAGAGATTGAAGATTTCGCCTCTGCGGGCGGAATCCGGTCGTTGGTTCGGCGGCAGGGGCCAGTCTTTGAACTCGACGACGTTCTTCAGCATAATTACCCGAGCGCGCACCCGCTCCGCCCAACCGACAACAACCCAAGCCAGATCGCCAGGGCGACGAGATCATGGTTGCAGACCATATCAGGTCCGCGCCCAAAGGTCGCTTTGATGGCAGGGGAAACGTCGCCGCAACCGGCAAAGTTGTTGACGATCAGGCCGTCAATCATGTGATGCGCCCGTCTTGCTGAAAACAAGCGGTTGAATTACACCTACGAGAAAAATGACGGATTGAATGGCCAATAAGAAACAGTTGCAAATCTTGAAAAAGGGTTCTTCCTCTTGGAATACTTGGCGACTGTTGCATGGGGACGATGAAATTAACCTTGAAGGCGAGGACCTCAGGGACGAATACCTCTCGGCTTCGGCACTCTTTATTGCTACTCATGTAGGTGCAAACCTCAGGGGTGCGGACCTTTACGCCGCGGATCTTACGAGTGAGTGCCAGGTCCGGTTATAGATGTTTGCATAACTCTCGACGTTAACGTCGCCGGTGTCCCTCGCCCAGGCGCGGACCCGTCTGTAAACCGCGATACCTTTGCCAAGACGGTTCAATTTGAGCAGGACGCTACCGGCATCGCGGGCATCCGTGCGCCTGACAAAATACCGGATCGTGCGAATATCGCAAATTCTGATCTGGGTTTTCACCCGGATTTCTGCTTTTAGTGGGGGTTCTGGCGGCGCGGGTCATTGGTGCCCAGGATATCCCCATTGCCGGCGCTGAAGATCAGGCTCAATTGATGCGTGACATTTCAGATTATCACTTTATTGGAAACGCAGACCTTAATTTTTCATTGTTCACCTGCTACATTCACCCTCACGCCCTTCGGATTTATTACGAAAGATTAACGCAACCGTGGCAACTGTAATAGCACCCATCGCGGCCCTTCTGTTGAGTGTTGCCCTGTTGCTGATGGGAAATGGCCTTCAGGGAACGTTGCTGCCGGTACGGGCTGGCCTCGAAGAATTTGGCTCTCTCAATATCGGGATTCTGGGGTCATCCTACTATGTCGGATTTGCGCTCGGCTGTATTCTCGGTGCACGTTTGGTCAAGCGCGTCGGGCATATTCGGGTCTTTACGGCGGCGGTTTCAATCGGCTCTACGGCATCCATTCTTCACGCCCTGTTCCTCGAGCCCGAAATTTGGTGGGTGATCCGGGGCGTCACCGGATTTTGTTTTGCCACCCTTTATATGGTCATCGAGAGTTGGCTGAATGAGAAATCGACCAACGACACGCGCGGTCTGGTCTTCTCAATATACACGATCACCAATCTAACCGTTATTACGATCGGGCAAATGATGCTGACATTCGCCGATCCGCGCGCCTTCGCTTTGTTTGGGCTGGCTTCCATTCTTGTTTCTCTCGCTGCTGTTCCCGTTGCCTTAACCAAAGCATCAGCCCCCCAACCGCTTGCCATAGTGCGCATTCGAGCCGGTTATCTGTTCAGGATTTCTCCGGTCGGTTTCATCGGATGCCTGACAGTCGGACTGGCAAATGGTTCGTTCTGGGCCTTAGCGCCGGTTTTTGCCCAGCAGGATGGCGGCAGTGTCGCATCGATTGCTATTTTTATGAGTGTTGTCGTCATATCCGGTGCCGTTGGTCAATACCCACTCGGCAGGCTTTCAGACCATATCGACCGCCGCACCGTCATTATACTGTCCTGTTTTGGCGCTGCCATCGCCGGTATTGGCTTGTCACTTATTGACCGCAACTGGGAGGTCGGATTTCTCGCTGCGGGTGCGGTATTCGGGTTTTTTGCATTTCCCCTGTATGCGTTATCGGTTGCCCATTTGAACGATTTTGTTGAAGAAGACGGGTTTGTCGAAGCGGCCAGTGGTTTGTTGTTGATCTTCGCAATTGGAGCGGTAATTGGGCCGCTGATTGCGTCTGCAACCATGCGTTATTTTGGCATTAATATGCTGTTCGCCTATTCGGCATTCGTTCATTCAAGTATGGCTGTGTATGCCTTTTACCGGCTACATAAACGCGCCGCGCCGCTTGTCGAAGATCGCGTTCAATTCGTCGACAGCATTCGGGTCGCACAAACGGTTTCAGGCGTCGACCCCCTGTCGGGTGCAACTGATGCTGCGGAGCTCCCGTTATCTGAAACGTCGGAAGCGCCGTAAGGCTGACTTTGGCCAATCGGGCTCAATCACCAGAAAACGGGAATTTAGGGTAAGCCATGTCCCCAGGGTTTATTGACTCCTGGTAACCATGTCCGGTCGCCAGAACTCATGTAAGTAAAATTATGAAAACGGATGGTGCCCGAAGCTTTGCACGGGATTGAAATTGAAAAATCAACCGCTACGTGACATGCCGATGCACTGTTGTTAATTTGATCAGGTTGAATTTCTCGCATAACACCAAACGGTTTGACGTTCACTGGATAAACGAATGGGCTCTGCTATCGCATTTCACGAAGACGATAGGGGAGTGACCGATCTCGGTTGACTAAAATTTTTAGTTGCCTATACCTAAATCACTACTCAATCTGATTCCTGCACTTTTTATGCAGATTATTTTAACCTTGATAAAAGCGTTGAAATTCATCACTTTTTCACACAAGCAGGTCCTTGAAAATCCCCGAGTTGGTGGTTCAAGCCCGTCCCCGGGCAGCATTTTTCGAAAGACCTGAGCGGCGATGCCGGGGGCCTTTTCTTTATGGCTTTCTCAAATGAATGCACAGTTCAAACAGGCGAAACCCAATGCAAAGCTTCAAACTCACGCCCAAGCCGCAAACTGACTATCGCCTACAAGTCAACGAGATTAAGAAAAAATGCAAGCTCGAGACGCATGGGTATCGCCACAATAAAATCGTTTATGGTTTCTGCAATCAATTGCCTGATATCACGGAGCTTCAATCTCTTGATTTAAATATTGAAGAGATGACCTTTGAGAAGGCGCAACTGAACCTCACTAACGATCTGGTAGAGCGAGGTCGGATAAAATCGAAGCTCGATCATCTTCAATTTGAACAAGCAGAGAACGGGGCGGAAAATGAGCAGGAAGAAGCTGTCGCGCAGCAGAAGTTAACGGAATTAAACAACACAATACAAGCGACCAAAGCAGCTCTGGGCATTACCGGAACGGTCAAATCATTGAAGTTTTAGTTAGCAACGGACTTTGCGGCGTAAAAGATGTATCGTGATAGGACAGGTTAATGCCTCACTTTTTTTATTGTTATCGGAGCCTAAATGAAACTGATTGCCCTGAACCTGCCACGGGATTTTGACGAACAAAGTTTAGAAAACTTATTCAAAGCGCATGGCACTGTTACGGCCTGCACGCTTGTCCTGGATGACAAGAGCGGTACTTCAAAAGGCTTTGGATTTGTCGAGATGGAACTCGCGGATGACGCGATGATTGCTGTCGAAAAATTACATGGCACTAGGGTCAACAAAAATAAAATTCGAGTTAAGCCAGCACCGTAATTTTCGGTGTGGCGGCCTGGCAGATGGGCGATTAAAAACCTGTGGACCGGTGGGTTATGTCCGCCGCAGGGCATTATTTTTCAATTCCATTGATATCATTACCTTTTATTGGTCTTTTCCCCAAACTTTCTGCCGCTCCTTTAAGGTTAGGGGAAGATGTTGTTTTGAGTTCTTGGGTTCAATCCTCTGGCTAGCGATGTAATGCGGGGGTCGCGCTGTCGCATATTGCACAGATCGCGAAACGTTCGTTGTCCGACAAAATTTTTTAACTGCTCTGCTTTTGTGCTCGGATTTTCATCAGGGTTTCCTTAGCCGTGCCTTGGGTTTTGCCGCCAGCTTCAACGGCCTTCAGCGCGTTCCGTTCCGCCTCATCGAGCTCGCCTAGGCGCATCTGCACAAACGCCAGGTTATTGAGCGCCATGGGGTTTTGCGGCTCGCGTTGCACGCGGTGTGCAGAAGTATCTTTGCGTCCTGCATGCGGTTTGTTTCAATCAAAATGTTGGCGGCCGAAATATAAGGTGCCCCCGCATCCGGCCAATGCCGAGCGGCGAAGTGAAAGGCCGTTAATGCCTCCGTCTGACGACCGGCGCGTGCGAGCCCGTTGGCTTCCTGCAGCCATTCCGATAAGGGCGTACTGTCCAGTACGGGACCGTCGGGTCCAACGAAAGCGACGCCCCAATGCCCGGATCTCCTCCAGGTATGTTCAAACGTTTTCATCGCCATCACTTTCCTGAACGTTGTGCCGGACCGCAATGACACCGTTTCGTCCGGCAGGTCATAGCCGACGACAACGGCGTAATGTCACCGCGGCGCGATATCAAGCGCCAGATTCTGCAAGATTAAAACGGGTCGCCCCTGGGCAAGGTTCACGAACGCTTGGCTCAGAGTGCGGAGCCGCAGGGCAAGCCGACCTTGTCGGCGGCCCCCGGTGATGATTTCGGTCTGCAGGGTGCCTTCGCGTCCCGGTGTGTAGAGTCTTTGCGCAAGGACATCGGGCTCGGTAGTGAGCCCGGTTGTATTCAAAGCAGTGGCTGGGGCGGCTGGCCCGCAAAACAAAGGCGTCTGCGGGAAGAAGGGTACGTCGGTCAATTCCACAGATGCCGGCACCCCGTGCGGAGGTGACGCCAGGAGTTGCGTGGTCATGGGCGTTCCCGCACAACCACTCAACACCGCCAATGCCAGCAAACCCGTGAGAGAGCGGATTTTGAAACGGTACTTTTGCATCAATCGTCTGCGCTTAGGTTGGATTCGCCGAACCTTTATTGGTGAAACCAAAGACACTGGTGAAGCCGAGCAGGTCGGTAGTCAGCAAGACGATGAAAATCAGCAACCCGGCACCAATTATGGCACCGATGGCGCCTTGGCCTGCGGGTGTGCTTTTAATATTCTCGGCCAGTTTCGCGACTTCGATATCGCTGAGCGCAGTGACGCGAAGATTAGCTTCATCGCGATTAACACCCAATTGTTCGAATTGTGTGCGCTCGTCGGCACGGTTCATAAATTCATTCACAATGACACGGCTATCTTCCACCGCCTGCGCTTGGGCAACTCGATCATTACCGATCAGGGCCGCGCTGACGGGGACGATGGGGACAACCGATGTGCTAAAAGCGATGATCGTGGCTGTGGCAATGACTTTCAAGTTGATTTGTTTATAAGACATTTTTAATTTCTCCATTGGTAAAAATAATTGCGGAAAATGCCGCCAGCGTGTCTAGGGTCGGTTCGCTTGCCAGCAATCTACTGGACATGCGGTCTCGGCCTGGGTGCGCGTTCAATTGGGAGCGGAGAAAGAACTCAGAGCGATGATTACCCATATAACGTCAAAAAATGCCGAGCCGTTTTGGACCCGGTGAGTTGATAGAGTGGAGTAAGAAATCAATTGGAAACCTTGAAGCTATCGATTAGAGACAAAAATTTGTGATCGCGCTGTCCTATATTGCACAGTCTGTAAAATGCTTGTTATTCGACCAGTACTTTTCTTTGTCCTTCTGACCGGTCAGGCACGCTAAGACAGGCAAATGAAACAGCACCTCGCTAAATTCACAAACCAAGTGCAGCGTTGAGGTATTTAAGGATTGTTTCGGCAGGGGTTTTTTAGCCGAGGTATTTTCGCAGTGTTAATTTAACAGCCCCTGTCAGCTCTGCGATATTGATGCGGGTGTAGTTAGAGATATCTGTTTTCCTCGGCATGTATCTTCGGAGAATACCGATAGTGTATGGGTCGCAGGCCCCACCCCCTGTTGACCTTCCAGCAACGGCAAGATAAACCATCCATCTCAAATGGCAAAAAATTGGGTAAAAATGACGGATGTAGTCGGCGCTTAATGGAAAGTTATATCGGGCTTTTTCTGAGTGCCCTGCTGGCCGCTACCATCGTGCCGTTTTCCTCGGAAGTCTTGTTTGGCGGAATGGTTGCTTCGGGCACTTTTAATGCCGGCAGCCTGCTGCTGGCTGCCAGTACGGGCAATATCCTGGGGGCGCTGGTTAACTGGGGGCTGGGCCGTTATTGCCTGCGCTGGCGGGATCGAAAGTGGTTTCCCTTTTCAGAACCGCAACTGGCGCGCGCCAGTCGTTTCTTCAACCGCTATGGCGTGTGGTCGTTGCTGTTTGCCTGGGTGCCGGTCATCGGCGATCCGCTGACCTTCGCCGCCGGTGTTCTCAAAGTCAGATTCCTGCTGTTTATCCTGTTGGTGACGATCAGCAAAACCGGGCGTTACGCGCTTCTTCTCGGATTGATCGACCATCTTTGGAAGGTATGACCGGCGCACCGAGCGCACTGCCGAAAGCGCCGCCGAAAGATCCAGCACAAGATCCGCCAGGAGCCGCCCGTGGCGGCGCCGCCGCAATTACCAGGTAAAATGATCGCCGCTGGCTTCGAACGATCTCGCCAGCAGGTTTTTATCAGCGGCACCGGCTTGGCCACGGACCGCCGCATCAATCCGCCGGGCGGCGTTGTATCCCTGTGCGGCGGCGGCTGTCGGCGGCGTACCAAACTGCTTTTGGTAGGCCGCCCGAAAGGCCACCACTGCGGGTGTCTGGGACCACAGGAAGGGTGGCGTTGCCGGATAGAGCACGGCGGTCTGGTTTTCGCCAAGGTGGTTTTTGAGACGCGTCAGATAACGGCCGGCATCAAAGGCAACGACGATGTCAAAAACACTCGGATCGGCGACCGGCCCTGTGCCGTCGGGTGCGTCGGCAGGCAGGGCCGTAATGTAAACATCGAGACCGCCCAGGTGACCATCGGATTCCTGGTCCGGGTGGGCGTCACGTTCAGCGGTGGCCAGCATAAATCCCTGGCGGATCTGTTTGTTTTGCTCGGCCACCATTGCCGAAGCCGGCAGGATAAGGGCGACGCTAAAACTGTGCGCCGCCGCCGGGCCGTTTGTCACCAACGCACCGACCATCAGGGTCAGCAACAACCAGGCTGGATTTATCGGGACATACATAGGGTTTACCGTTGGTTAATGGGTCAGATTTCGGCCTTGTGCGGTCGCTTGGCGCGCGCCTGATCCGGCACAATACCATGCTCCCATTCCGGTTGCCCACCCTCTTTGTGCAGCGTCGTCGCATAGGTGACTTCCGGCACACCGACATCCCACGCAGCGTCGCCCGGGACCCAAGTAAAGGTTTCTGAATGGATTCCTATTACCGGTGTGCCATAGGGGCGCGGGCGTAAAATGGAATGCAGGTGCCGCACATAAAAAGCCGTGGGATCGTCGATAGTGATTTTCTGGGTGTCCTGACACAAACCAATAAACGCCGGCCCGTAATCATCGGTGTCGAGCATTGCGACAACAGAGTGCGGCAGCGACGAATGCCCAAAATTCTCAACCGGTGCAGCACCGGATCCGGTCGGCAGTTGGCGACAATAGGGCCGCTTAGGAGCGGCAATGTTAAACGGCTGGCGTGTGCCGTGCCTGCCGCTGTTACCCTATTGGTCGCCCCCAACTCGACAGAACTTGCCGCACTCATAATCTGGCGGTGGCGCTTCGCTTTCCCACAGGCTATGGCGGCCAGCGCCACTGAGGGCTAATTTTTGTCCACGGTAGGCGGGCGGTTTATCCTGAACCGCCGCCAGTGCTTTCACCAGACATGTCACAATGCCGTGTCTAAAACTACCAATTCCACCGGCGAATAAAGGGACTTATTCGCCATCAGTTAAGATAAACGTGGTGCATAAATAACGGATCGAAGCCTGTGCCATGGTCAATTCAATTGTTCCGCTACGCACCACGGTCCCCCTTTTCGCAATTTCGACAATCGGTTTAATATCAATAAATATTGACGAATTTGAAAAATTGAAACAATTATTGCCGAATTAAAACCTGAGATAATAGGAGCGAATTGAGATGGCTAATATCGCAGTTCTTGGATGTGGACGGATAGGAAAGATGCACGCGGCAAATATTGCGGCGCATAAACAGACAACGCTTGCGGCTGTATTCGATGTTTATCAGCCTGCCGCAGAAGAGGCCGGTAATCTTTACGGTGCCACGGTGGTTTCGGATGTTGCCGAAATATTCGCATCACCGGATATTGATGGAATTCTCATTGCGACGGCCACTGAAACACACGCTGACTATATTGAGATGGCCGTAAAATCTGGAAAACCAGTTCTCTGTGAAAAGCCGATTGATTTGGATATCACCCGGGTTAATCGTTGCGCTGAATTTATTGCCGGTTCAAATCCGATAATTCAGCTCGGGTTCAACCGGCGGTTCGATCCCGGTCATAGAGCCGCGCGTGACGCAATGCGAGCCGGTGAGATCGGCGATTTACATCAAGTCATCATTTCATCGCGTGACCCTGAAATGCCCCCCCGTTCCTATCTGGAAGCCGCTGGCGGTCTGTTGCGCGACATGACAATTCATGATTTTGATCTTGCTCGTTTTATGCTCGATGACGAACCGGTTGAGGTCTTTGCTTTTGCGAACGCTTTGATTGACCCGGAGCTATGTGGCGAGTTGGACGAAGTCGATACGGCGATGATCCTGATGCGTACGGCAGATGGAAAACAATGTCATATCAATAACTCACGAACAGCCGTCTATGGGTACGATCAAAGAATAGAACTGCTAGGCACACAAGGAATGCTGCTCAGTGGCAATCGAAAGCCCCATGAAGTTAAACGCTTTAACGCAAAAGAAAGTGAATCGGCGGCACCCTATCTTAATTTTTTTATCGAGCGCTATGAGCAGGCATTTATGGCTGAAATATCAGCTTTTGTAAATTGCATTGAAAAAGGAACGACACCGGAAGTTGGTTTTGAAGATGGTCGGAAAGCACTGGTATTGGCTGAGGCGGCTTACAAATCAATGGTCGAAGGGCGAATGGTCAGGGTAGAAGAAATTGTTTGAAAACAAATCTGATCATCGGAGCCCTTTATGATTAAGAACCAATTGAAAAAAACCCTGGAAAAGCGAACTGCCCGCCGTCAACGAATTTGAGAGCAGGTCGCCAGAACCAAACCATTTTCTATCAACGTCCGACCACGTTATCCTGACACACCAGTTGGCTGGCAGGACACGCGAAGGTGCGGAACGCATGGCTGTTTCGTCGGCGCATGGGATTGTTGATTCCTTCAGTGGTATCGTTGATCCGGTATTGGGCGTGAAATGGGAGCAAATGGAGATTGCCAATCTGTAAGAAAACTGAACATGATATCTGTGGAAATTTAACTCAAGTAAAAAGTGTTATATTGTTGGAGTAGACGCAATTTGTATGGCGTAAACTCACTTTTGAATAAAATGTACGCAAAATATATTGCATAAGATGGTATTATGAAACTAATGTTGCAAAAATGATTTTCTGTTGTTACGGTTTATTTTCAGAACCAATAGTGGGCGATCGAAGGCCTATATAAAAACGGGGTGCTGCAGGGGACACATACGGGATGACGCTATTAAGCCTTAATCAAGTGACGAAGAATTTTGGCGCAATTCACGCGCTGCTTGGCGTTGATTTAGAAATTAATGCCGGAGAAGCAGTTGGCCTTATGGGTGACAATGGTGCCGGAAAATCGACCCTGATGAAGATAATAGCGGGAAACTTTCCGCCAAGTTCCGGAAATATGCATTTGGACGGTGAAGACGTTCATTTTACAAAGCCGATGGATGCGCGCGAAAAAGGAATTGAAATTGTTTATCAAGATTTGGCCCTTTGTGACAATTTGACGGCGGCAGCCAACGTTTTTTTGGGCCGCGAACTACATCGACGCATTGGTCCGATTAAATATCTCGATCACGAGGCGATGAACGAACGTGCCGCCGAACTGTTTGCTGAATTAAAATCAGAGACAAGACCCCGCGACCTGGTACGTCAAATGTCCGGCGGGCAACGACAAGCCGTTGCGATTGCCCGAACCAGATTGAGTGAGCCGAAACTGGTGTTAATGGATGAGCCGACAGCGGCGATTTCGGTTCGCCAGGTGGCCGAAGTTCTGGATCTTATCCACCGCTTGAAAGAAGCAAATCATGCCGTCGTATTGGTATCTCATCGTATGCCGGATGTCTTTTCTGTCTGTGACCGGGTTGCCGTTCTTCGACGCGGCTCCAAAGTTGCTGACAGGCCGATCGGCGATACCAGCCCTGAAGAGATCACCGGGTTGATCATAGGAGCTATCGAAACCGCATGACAAACAGTAAAGAAACATCACACGCCGATATTGACGAATCGATCTCTGCAAAACAAGAGATGAGCGGACTGCAGGCAATTACACGATCCCAACCTTTTTGGGTAGCCATGGCAATTTTGGTGATGGCCGCCGTAATGAGCCAGGTTTCCGATGTCTTCATGACAGAACGCAACATGTTCAATATCACTCGGAATTTTGCCTTTTTTGGCATTATGGCGCTAGGCATGTCGGCGGTTATTGTCACAGCGGGGATCGACTTGTCCGTTGGTTCGCTGATGGGATTGACGGGCGTCGTAACCGGTCTGGTGATGCAGCAGGGTTATTCAATCGGTTTGGGATTTGCAGCCTGTATGGGAACGGCGGCAATTGTCGGGTTCATTAATGGCTGGCTCATCGCCTATTTGCGGATGGCACCGTTTGTTGTGACTCTGGGAATGTTGGCGATTGCTCGATCAATTGGCATGGTTATTTCAAACAACAAAATGATCTATGAATTCGGCCCTGATCAAGATCTATTCGAGTGGATCGGCGGAGAAAGCGTCGTTGGTGTTCCCAATCCTGTCTGGGTGATGATGATCCTGACTGTCGTTTTTTGGTGGGTATACCGCTACACAACTTGGGGACGTTGGGTTTTCGCAGTTGGTGGCAATCAAAACGCAGCAAAAATGGCTGGTATCCCGGTCGAGCAGGTCATCGTATCGGTTTATGTTCTTTGCTCCCTTTGCGCGGGGCTCGCAGCCTTCCTTTTGGTCGGATGGTTCGGTTCAGTAACAAATGCCCTGGGAGTTACCTATGAACTAAACGTCATTGCTGCAACAGTTATTGGCGGAGCAAACCTAATGGGTGGCGTCGCCTATGCCTTTGGTGCCCCCATTGGAGCGGCTCTTATGGAGTTAATTCGAAATTCCCTGCTGCTGGCGGGCATTGATGCTCTTTGGCAGCAGTTTTTTGTTGGTTTGTTCCTAATTCTGGCAGTTCTGCTGGAACAGATCCGCAACCGCGAAAAGTCCTGAAGGAGATTTTTCGTATTATCAACCCAAACCTTGGAGGCAATTATTTATGAAAAAGATACTTTCAGCAGCGATGGTCGCTGCCGTTATTCTGCCGTCGGCTGCAATGGCCGCAGGTAAATTGCAATTGGCGCTCGTGCCCAAAGCGATGAATAACCCTTTCTTTGACTTAGCCCGCGATGGCTGTCGGAAAGCTGAAAAAGAGCTTTCAGATGTTGAATGTGTTTATATTGGCCCCGGCGAGCATACGGAAATGGAACAAATCCAAATCGTTCAGGATTTGATCAGTAAAGGCGTCGATGGAATTGCCGTCGCACCGTCTAACGCACCAGCCATGGGTAAAGCCCTGAAGGCTGCCGCTGCCGCTGGCATTCCGATTATGACCTGGGATTCAGATTTACTTGAAAAAGACAAATCAATTCGGGCGACATATGTAGGAACCAAAAACTACGATATTGGTGTAAATCTTGCCAAAATCGCCCAGAAATTACAGCCAAATGGCGGCAGTGTTTGTTTGCAAACGGGCGGTGCAGCCGCGGCCAACCATAACGAAAGATTACAAGGCATCCGCGACACATTGGGCGGAGAATCCGGAACGACGCCTCCTGGCAATATGCTAAAAGGCAAAAACGGCTGGACCGAAGTCGCCGGTTGCCCGCTTATCACGGATGATGATGGCAAGAAAGCCGTTCAAGGTTTGACAGATATACTGGCAAAAGAAAAAAATCTGGCGGCTTTCATATCAACAGGTGCATTTACGCAATGGTTTGATAATGCCTATCGCCAGGCCGTTAAACCTTATAAGAGCAAGCTTGATTCCGGAAAGCTGACACTTGTTGTTGCGGATACATTGCCCATGCAAATGGAGCAGTTAAATGATGGTCTTTCAAATGGCCAGGTCGGCCAACGTCCATTCGAAATGGGTTACAAGGCGATGTTTATCTTAAAAGACTTGGTGGCCGGTAAAAAAGTTGCCGACCCCATTTACACAGGTCTGGATGTTTGTACGTCTGAAAATGCGAAAAGCTGTCTCGTACAATAACAAACCTCCCTGTTCAAACTGGAAAAGGGGCGAGAAACCGCTCCTTTCTTTTTTGCGCCAACTGGCAACTGGAAAAAGGACCTTTTTTAGGAAGTCATCTGGCGTAGGCAGATGACTGGTTTGGGATTCCCTGTGAAAAAATGAAAAGCCATAAAGTTAGGCCTTGTCGGATCCGGCTTTATGGGGAAAACGCATTCTTTCGGGTTTTCGACAACAACGCGGATTTCCGATTCCCAGATACAGTTGCTAGTATTCTCCGACTGTCGGGTGAATACAATCTCAGCACCCAGAGCAATAATATTTGCGGAAACCTGTGGTCCTGTGTTACCGAAACTACCTATAAAAATGCCATTGGAATTGATAATGCCTTCTGAGCAGGTTCTGCGCGAGAAACTCCAAAAGATTGAAGCGTTGTTTGCGGGCGGTGCAACTGACGGCGAAAAGCTCGCCGCTGGTGCTGCTGCTGAGCGCATTCGGGCGCGTTTGAAGGAAGCGACAGGCAAGGAGAAACCTGTCGAGATCAGGTTTAGCCTAGCTGATCCCTGGTCTCGTCAGTTGTTTATTGCCCTGTGCCGGCGCTATGGAATTCGACCCTATCGGTATCCGCGCATGAGGCGGCAAAGCATTGTGATCAGTGCGCCCCAGTCGTTCATTGACGGTGTGCTCTGGGCGGAGTTCGAGCAGATCAATGAAGCCCTTGTCGATTACCTTGCCGAGATTACCGACAAGGTTATTCAGGAAGAAGTATTTGGCTCAACTGACGACGCGGAAGTGGTAGCCGAAGCGCCACAGATTGGTTTTTAATACGAGCGCAATAAATTCAGGGATCCGGCAAGCGCCATCCCGGCGGCAAGACAAACAAACGGTTGTTTCCTTAATCACCGCGAAAGAAAATAAATGTCGGTACTCATGTCTCAGGTTTCACAGGGCAATGTCTGGTATTCGTGATCGATGCTTTTTATCCATTCAACGGCAAAACTCGCCAAAGCCATAGATGTCAAACTTGATCCTAGCCCTGTTGGTGGTACGCCATGGATTGAACATTGGTATGCAAACCTAATCGCTCTTACGGAAGATCACGATGCCGTTTTAATGACGAATGCGGCGACGCTGTATTCCTTTGTGTTCCCGTTGCCGCAGGACGGCATTCCGTTCTTTGCCATTATAGAATACTTCCGAATAAAGCTGGTTCATGCCATGACAAACCAAAATCTGGCACCGAAACAAGTGGGCGATATTATGGCCCGTCTGGATAGGTATTCGGTTTGCAAGACGGCATCACGGAGCGTTCTGGGTTCGATGAATGATTTGGCTTTCGCGATGCAGTTTTATGCTGATCATACGTTAGCTGATGGAAGTTCCTTTGATCTGGAGAAACTGGAAGCTTCGTTGAACGAAACGCCTATGAAGCCATTAGGATTTCGTTTTCCTGCTGAGTGTTTTCAAGAGAAACTCCGTTAAAACAGCGAAATTCTTGATATAAATCGTTGCAGTGAAAATTGAAAAGCCCGGCACCAAATTTGCAATGACAACCAGAGAAGTGATTTTCAGCGCCATATGGTGCGTTGGAACTGGAATGCGGCTGTAGCCAGAAGTGCACTCAATAACGTAAATCATCCTTCGCACTTTAACAATTGACCGCGCTGTTGCTGCACAGGTTCTCCGGTCGGCTGCAATGCACGTCCACGGGAGGCCACCGGAAACCGTGCCGATGCTTTGTTTTTTATGCCCTTCGTTGGTCGATTGGCAGGGACACAGCTGGTTGAACCCGGGCGGAAGTTGATATCGTCCGATAGGTCACTCACGGCACCTCAAGGGCTTCATTTAAAAGGATTTCCCCATGAATCACCGCGCCTTTGGCATGTGTGACGAAACCCGGTGGGGGGAAATCCCCCTGGATCCGCCAACCATCGCCGGTATCGTGCATGATTTGGTTTATGAGCCCATCGAAGGTATCCATGAGTGGGGCATACTCCGGCTTATCGGCGTGGTTTTCTTCTTCTTCCGGATCCTTCAAGAGGTCAAATAACATGTATCGTTTGTCCTGTTCGCGTACATAAAGCCATTCGCGCGTTCGTATCCCTCTTCGTGGT
Source organism: Rhodospirillales bacterium (assembly GCA_021775095.1). Taxonomy (GTDB): domain Bacteria; phylum Pseudomonadota; class Alphaproteobacteria; order Rhodospirillales; family Casp-alpha2; genus JABMNT01. The sequence goes on along the minus strand of JAJFII010000010.1, from coordinate 28,063 downwards.
TTCGGGTGTGAATCGCTCTTTTGCGTCCCCGATTGAAGCATCAATTCATAATAAACATGATCCCGCGTTGGTGTTTCGCCGCCGTCAAGAAGCGGTAAAAAACTTGTCCCCTGAACGGCGTCGGGCACGTCAATCTGGCAGAGGTCAAGTATTGTCGGCATGGTATCGATAGACAAATCAATAAGGGATTGAGCCACATGACCAGCGGGAAAACGCTTCGGATACCGGACAATCAGAGGTACCTGCATCGCCGCCTTATAGGGTCGACGTTTTATCCCGCAATAATGTCCGTGTTGCCCCATCATATCGCCATGATCACTAAAAAAGACGACGACCGTATCATCAGCCAAATTCTTTGCATCAAGCCAATTCAGGATGCGGCCAACATTGAAGTCGACACTTGTTACCATGCCATAATATTGGGCAATAAAATCGCGTATGTCTTCTTCTGTTTCCGCTTCTCCGGCCGGAACCTTGCGCCGCTCTGTTTTACTGGTTTCAACACGGCTGTCGTCTCCATCGAATTCGTAATCGATTACTTGTCGTTGAACCCGACGTTGAAGGTCCGCATTGGGAACTCCATGGGGCAGACGAATTTCCTTTGGATCGTAAAGGTTTTTCCAATGGTCCGAAACATTCATGGGAAAATGTGGCGGGCCAAAACAAATGTAACCATAAAAAGGATTGTCATCTGCAGATTGGACGCAGCCTTCCATGAATTCGATAAGCTGGTCGGTTTGATAGTCCGGCTCATACCGCTTGCAGTAATAGGCCTGGTCCGTGTCGCGGTAAAAGATCGAGCGCAGGTACTCGTGTCCCCGGTTATATCCGACAAAGTGATCAAAATCCAAGCGGTCCGGGCCGGGCGGTACGAACCCTGGTTTTGGCCCGCCGTACAAATGCCATTTTCCGATATAACCGTTTTTATAACCGGCAGTCTTCAAAAGCGTTGAAAGGAAAAGCTGATCGGTCGGGATCGGAAAATGGTTCGAATAGACACCGGTCGCATGGGCATATTTACCGGTCAACAAAGATGCTCTGAACGGCGTACAGAGCGGGTAGGATACAAAGGCATTTTCGAACCGCACACCTTCGCCAGCCAGTCGGTCGATATGGGGTGTTTTGACGTCTTTGTTGCCGGCACAACCGATTGAATCTGCCCTCAATTGATCCGAGTAAATAAAAAGTATATTCGGCCGTTTTCCACTGTTTTTTATCATCCATCTCCCCCTGTTAGATAATTCTTATTACGGACCCAAATTTTCATCGCGCCCGATGCCATATCTGACGGCGACATTGAACAGGCTGTTATTGGCCCTGTAAACGCCAACAAAACAAAGCGGCAAGATAAGCGGTGCAAAAATCGTCATAGACAATGGCCCCAAAGCGAAAAATACCTGACGTCGATTAACCCTCATAAACCAGCCTGAAACCCTGATGGGATGTGGAGCTATTGGCGGAGTTTCCCGTGCGCGCGGCAATACGGTAACGGTAACAATAGCTGATATGACACAGGAATGATCCGCCCTTCAGCAGCTTAAAACCTTTCCTGTCGGCATGAAACGCCTGTACTGATTTTTTCAGGCTGCGCACCTTAAAGGGCTCTGATGTCCACTCCCATACGTTGCCTGCCATATTAAAAAGGCCATAACCGTTCGGATCGTAGGATTTCGCCGGAGCCGTGGCCGCATATCCGTCCCTTTCCGTATTGTTGGCCGGGAACCGACCCTGCCAAATGTTACAGGGGAAGAACCCGGTGTCGTCGGGTTCCTCGTCGCCCCACGGGAAACGAATATCCCCCAGGCCGCCTCTGGCGGCGTGTTCCCATTCCGCTTCGGTCGGCAAACGCCCCCCGGACCATTTGGCATAGGCATTGGCGTCGTGCCACGACACATGAACAACCGGATGATCTGCATGCCACGCGTCTTGCGTATTCGGGCCATTTATCAGTCGCCAGTTCGCACCGTCAACAATTCGCCACCATTCGGCGCTAACGACGGCCTGGGTCTTGCCGGTCAATTTAGGGAGATGCTTAAAAAAGCAAAATGACGAACCCAGTGTTTCCGCTTCGGTGACGTAACCGGTGGCATCAACAAACTCCTTGAACCGGGCATTGGTTACGACGGACCTGTCGATCGAAATGGCCTTGATCCGGGTTGTTCTCATCGGACCTTCGCCATCCTCAACTATGGCCGGAGAATTAGTCCCAACCAGACCCGGACCACCGGGGATCGGTACCGCCGCAGACAAATTACCATCGTCACCTGTGTCCGTCAGAATGTTCTGTGTCGACGTTGGATCAGACTCGTGCGCGATTCGCGAAGGCGCACAACATGAGTTCGAATAATCGTGAACGGATTTCTGCACGGATTTCGATACTCCTCAAAAGATAAACTTCTGCCTCGGCATTTGGTCAGCCGAATTTATTTGACGGCACGACCTGTAAAATTGTTATCAATGGGTCCTTGAGATTGTTCTTTCATGGCAACGTCTATATTTCTGACGGCATTGTCGAGATGTCGGCGTAAGGCATTGGACGCGGCATTCTGATCTCTGGCAAGCAGGGCGTCGACAATGCTCTGGTGCATTACCCGCTTCGTTTCCTGGTGGGCTCGGCGTTTCGACGATATGAACCGGGCCCGCCAAAGTCTTGCGTTGTACTGGCGGTGGGTTTCCAGCAGGGAAGGATTTGCGGCGGCCAAAACGATCGCCCGGTGGAATTCCATATCCAACCGGAATGCGGAAAGCGGATCAGCGGACGGCGCCTCTTCGATCATCCTTTTATTTAAATTTGCGATCAGGTCCAATTGCGCTTGCGTTGCATTCAGACAGACCTGTTCTCCGGCCAATCCTTCCAACGCCCCCAGCACCATAAGATTTTGGGCTAGCTCTTCTAGAGACGGAGCCGCCACCCGGGCACGTCTGGTGTCGGAGTGTTCAACCAATCCATCAATTTCCAACAGACGCATTGCCTCCCTGAGCGGTGTTCGGCTGATGCCAAGCGCCTTCGACAGTTCCGTTTCCGGCAGGGCTGTTCCAGGGGGGAATTTCTCAAGGAGAATCATTTCCCGGAGTTTCTCAGCGGCTTCCTCCCCCAGACTTGGACGTCTGGCAAGCGTCGTATCACTATCCAATAAGGCCTTTATATTGGTTGTGTCACTCATGGGTTTGGTTCTTTTGCCAGCCGGCGATGGGGCAATGCGACCGACCAAAACCTAAAATGCGATTGAGTTGTCATGATGCTAAATAACCTGTTTTTACAATAACCGAACCGTCCCTGATGAGCCGGCGCAGTGCTCCCACGATACCAGAATCAAGCGCTTTCAATACAGCAATATAAAAAAATGGCTGATCAATCGACCGTGATCGGGTTGACGCTTATGCGTCGAAATTAATATAATATTTTACTTGAATACTGTATACAAAAAACTGTATCCTAACTTTAATAATAAATTTTCTAATTAATCGCATGCCTGTGCAAGGCGGCTTTCTGCGAAATACCACATCGACCGTCAACAATATTTCAAGTGGAGAACACGATGAAAAATTTACCCATACTGGCAACCGCATTATCCGCGTTGCTCTTCGCCGCTCCAACTCAGGCGCAAAGTAATTTCCCAAGCCAGGATATCGAAGTCATTAACAACTCAAAGCCGGGTGGCGGCACTGATATCTTTTTACGTTTTGCTACGGCAGAGGCATCCAAGATCCTCGGAGCAAAAATGCTCGTCATTTCCAAGACCGGCGGCGTCGCCACGAATGCTCTGAAATATGTGGCGTCGAAACCGCGCGATGGCCACACCGTCTTTTCCCTGTTACCTGGCCATCTTTTGACCATCATGCGAGGCACGACAGACCTGACGATTGACGATATCGTGCCGGTCGTCAGGGGTACAATTGACCCGGAGTTGTTTGTGGTCAAGGCCGATGCATTCAATTCAGTGAAAGAGTTGGTGGCAACAAGTAAAACTCGATCTATCAAAATCGGCGGCACGAAGGTTGGTGGCAACGCGCATGTGGCCTCAATAATTTTGGCCAGGAAGGCGGGCATTGAAAAATACACCTATGTGCCGTTTCGTAAATCCGGCGAAATTGTCCTCAATATCGCAAGTGGGCGAATAGATGCGGCACTGCTTAATTTTGACGAAGTTGTATCTCAGTTAAAGTCCGGTTCCGTAAAAATACTCGCCTCCATGACCCCTAAGCGATTGAGCGCCTTACCCGATGTTCCGACGGGCCACGAAGTCGGCATTCCGTACAATGCGGCGGTGATCCGTGGAATCGGAGTGATGAAAGGCACGCCTGAGCCAGTGATTGCCGCGCTCGAAAAGGCATTTACCGAAGGCATGAACAAACCAAGCTACCTTAAATATCTGAACGGTGCCGGCCAGTCCGCCAGCAGCATCGCGGGGCGCGCGGAATGGACCGCCCAGATCAAGGAAATGTACGCGAACTTTCAGGAAATCGGCGAAGAGCTGGAGCTTCTGAAAAAGAAAAAATAGGTAAACCGGAACAGCTGCCGGCCTCGGGCATAATTGATAATCCGAGGTCGCCATGCCAGCACATCGTAGTTCATCCTTTCGTATGTAAAAAAATTGGAATTGGCAGAAATGGTTGATCATTCAAAGAGCGACCGTCCTAACATCCTGATCATCTATCCCGATCAGTTACGCGCAGATGCCATGGGGTGCGCCGGGAATACCGTGGTAAAAACCCCGCATTTCGACCGCCTGGCAAATGAAGGCGTCCGGTTCACTAACGCATTTACGTCCTATCCCGTTTGCTGTCCATTTCGGGCATCTCTGCTTACCGGTAAATACGCCCACAGCAACGGGATGTTCTGCAACCATATTCCAGTAGACACCGATCAGACCTTTCTTGCTCCGGTTCTCAAAAGCGTCGGATATGATACCGGTTTCGTTGGCAAATGGCATCTGGATGGCGGCACCCACCCGGGTTTCGTGCCGCCGGGAGAAAGACGCCTCGGGTTCGACTATTTTGTGGGTTTTAACCGAGGTCACCATTACATGAATTCGGTCTATTATCGGGAAACGGACGAACCAATTGTCAGTCGCCGGTTCGAGCCGGATTACCAGACCGAACACATGCTGGAATATCTTCAAGCACGAAAGCAAAGTGAAGATGGCAATCCTTTTTTTGCCTATCTGTGTATTGGCGCTCCCCACTATCCCAATTCGATGCCGGCCCAGTGGCGCAATCTATATCCGCCTGGTTCCGTTGTCTTACCGCCGGATGTTCCCAATCCGGAACTTCAAATAGCGACCCAAAAATGGAAACTCGAACACGACTGCGCTGGCGACGAAGATGCGCTCGACTCATCCAAGGCGGCAAAGGGTAAAGGGCATTTTGAGTCCGAAACAGAAGATGAAATCCGAACCTTTATTGCGCAATATTATGGAATGGTTTCGAATGTTGATCACAACGTCGGGCGTATTCTCGACTATCTGGACGCCAGTGGCATGGCTGAAAATACAGTGGTCCTATTACTGAGTGACCATGGCGATATGTTTGGCCAACATGGGTCTTTCTGCGGCATCAAAAGATCCTTCCATAAAGCGTCAATGCAGGTGCCTCTGATCGTGCGTTACCCGGAGCGTTTTACGGCGGGACGAAAAGTCGAAGGTCTGATTGATGTCGCCATAGATACGATGCCGACGCTACTCGAATTGTGCGGCGTAGAAATTCCCGCCGACGTCCAGGGGACCAGTTACTTGGCCTGCCTCGATGGCAGTGCCAAAGCAACCAGAGAAACCGTCAACTACGAAATCATCAAGCAGACCAACGGCAAAGGCGCTGGCGGTTATCTTCCGGTACCTGAAAGAGGTATTCGGACCCGGCAGTGGCTCTATGTGACCAAGCAGCACATGCCAGTTTGTTTATTCGATCTGAAAAACGATCCCGAGGAACTCAACAATCTGGTTCATCAGGAAGACTATGAACTTCTCATTTGCAAGTTCAATGAAGCGATTGAAAATCATATGGGTGAAACAGGCGATAGTTGGGACCTGGAAGCGAACTGGCCACCGGCCAATCTGGTAAATAAGGCACAGGTCAAAAAATTTTATGACGACCTAACGGCCGCCGGAGCGAACGTCGGATCATGACAGGACCGGTGGATATTCAATCAATCAGGGGAGTCCGGAATGGCGAAAGAGACTGAAATTGACAGCGGCGCTGGTGTCGACCCGGACGGCGACCCGGTTGTCCAGAAAGCAGAACTGGTTCAGGCATTGATAATTGGCGGTGGTGCCGTTGGCCTGTTTTTATTAACATTCACTTTTGATGAAGTATCTGAGTCCCTTGCGCAGGGGATTGGGCCGGCGGTATTCCCGCGAGCCATCCTATTGATTCTGATTTTTCTTGCCGTGTTGTTGGGCTATCGAGCCCTAAAACCGACACTGGAATCTGCCGCCAAATACAAACCGGCCAAATCAATTCCTAAAATTGTTTATCTCTCTGCGGGTCTGCTGACGCTTTTTGTTGTCGGCTTGAATTTCATAGGGGCATTGCCGTCTGTTGTTGTTTTTTGTGTTGCCCTGTCCCTGCTTTGGGGTGAACGGCGGTACGGTCTGATCGCTGTTACCTTCGCGATTTTTACAGGTGCTGTCTATTTGCTCTTCGACATTGCCCTCAATACTAACCTGCCGACGATGTGAGGAACCAGAAATGGAAATGGCCTATCAGGTACTTGTTTTTCTCAGCGATCCGTACAATTTGTTACTGATTATCGGCGGTACGACTCTTGGCGTCTTTATTGGTGCGCTGCCGGGCCTTGGTTCCGTTGTGATGATCGCGCTTTTGCTGCCTTTTGTGGTCCGGATGGAGCCGCTGCCCGGCATCGCTCTAACCGCCGTGATTTACGTTGCGGCGACCTACGGAGGCTCGATTACCGCCATCCTAATCAATACCCCCGGCACCCCTGCTGCCGCCGCAACAACTTTTGACGGCTACCCCCTGGCGCAACGTGGTGAAGCGGGGAGAGCCCTCGGCATCGCGACATTCTCGAGCGCGACCGGGGGCATTCTTGGCATACTTGCGATGATCGTGGCGACGCCCCTGTTGGCAAAACTTGCTTTCTATTTTGGTCCTGCCGAATATTTCGCACTGGCTGTCTTTGGCATGTCGATGCTTGCCTCGATTTCCGGAAACTCAGTGATCAAGAACCTGATCGGCGGTGCCTTTGGCGTCCTCCTTGGCACCGTCGGGTCTGACCTGGCGACCGGAATTGAGCGGTTCACCTTTGATATACCGGACCTCAGCGAAGGCATCAGGCCTATTCAGATGATGATCGGGTTGTTTGCCGGTGGCGAACTATTACGGCAATCCACGCAACTTGGGATCAAGCGGGAGTTGGTTGCGGATGCGGTCGCCAAACTTCCGTCATGGGATGATATCAAACGGTTATGGGGTACGGTCTTGCGGGGATCCGGGATCGGCACATTTATTGGAATTTTACCGGCGGAAGGCGGCACCGTTGCAGCCATGATCGCCTATAATGAAGAGCGACGCTGGTCCAAAAACAAGGATGAGTTTGGTAAAGGGGCGATTGAAGGCGTGGCAGCGCCAGAAGCGGCGAATAATGCAGCCACCGGCGGCACCATGGTCCCCACTCTGGCTCTTGGTATTCCAGGTGGGGGCTCGACCGCCATTATTCTGACGGCAATGCTGGTTCTCGGCCTGCGGCCGGGGCCACAGCTTTTCGAAGAACAGCCGGAGTTTCTGGCCGGCATCTTTGGTGCCATGCTCGCCGCCAATATCTATTTTCTGTTTCTGGGAATGATTGGTGCGAAATTCTTTAGCCGTATTTCCATGGTGCCCGCGACCTTCCTGTGGCCCATGGTCTTTGTCATGGCGGCCCTCGGAGCCTTCAGTGTTCAGCAGTCGCTGTTTGATGTCACGCTCATGCTGATTTTCGCATTTCTGGGGTATTTCATGCGCCGGTACGGGTATGCACCGGCACCGATCGTCATGGGTCTGATCCTTGGAGAACTGATTGAGGGGTCTCTGAAACAGTCCTATTTGATTTACGACGGCAGTTTATTGGCAATTCTGCAACAACCGATTGCCCTGGTGTTTCTTGCCCTGTCCGTCATCGGCATATCATCGCCACTGATCGGCAAATTGATATTGAACAGAAAAGAACGAATGATGCCGGTGGGAGATCCGCTCGATGAGTAATTTACCTGTGATATTTTCAGTAATGGGCGATGCCAGTGGTATTGGCCCGGAATTAACCGCGAAATGTCTTCGTCATGAAGATGCGACGCTTGGGGTAAAACGACTGATTGTCGGTTCGCGGAAAATTTTTGACATGGGGCGGGAAATCGCCGGTGTGAAAGAAGATGTTTCGACTTTCCGAGATGTGGAAGGCGCAATTTCTTCGCCTGATCCTGTTGTGTTTGTGGATATGGAAAACCTCGAATTTGCAGATGTGCCCTTTGGCGAGAGCACGGAACAGGCTGGCACGGCGGACCTGGCCCTCGCGCGCTATGCCGTTGACCTCCATCGCAGGGGGGTGATCGATGGTTTCGTCTTCGCCCCGGTCAATAAGATCTCCTTGAAAATGGGCGGTTCCCGTTTCGAAGGATATAAGGCTTATATTGTCGACCAACTGGGTCTCGACGGATCAAGTGATGAGATTAATACCATCGGCCACCTATGGACGACACGGGTGACGTCTCATGTCGCAATTGCCGATATTCCGGCGTTGATTACTAAACAATCTGTCCTCGATACGGTTCGGTATTTCGATACCGAACTGCGCCGGTTTGGCTACGAGCATCCAAAAATTGCGGTCTCGGGCCTAAATCCTCACAACGGCGACGACGGGATGTTCGGGCGCGAGGAAATTGATGCAATTGGCCCGGCCGTCGTCGAAGCGAAAAAACATCAGATCAATGTCGATGGACCGTTTCCGGCGGACACAATCTTCCTCAAAGTAAAAGACGAGGAGTATTTAGGCGTTGTATCCATGTATCACGATCAGGGACAGATCGCGACCAAGCTGATGGGTTTTGACGAGGGCGTCACCTATTTTGGCGGTCTCCCTTTCCCCATTACAACGCCTGCCCATGGCACAGCCTATGACATCGCCGGCAAAGGCGTGGCGTCGGCCAATCCGATGGTAAATGCGCTCACCCTGATGCGCCGCGCCGTAATGACAGGCAAGGGCCTGAAGGTATAGAAAGGGAAAATAATGTCGAAGAGAGATAACCAACCAAATATTCTGTTCATTCAGGCCGATCAAATGGCCAGTTTTGTCCTTCCCTTATATAACCCGCAGGCACAGGCCCTCATCCCGAACCTGACAGCGCTGGCAAAGGATGGGGTCCTGTTCAACAATGCCTACTGCAATTCGCCGATATGCTGTCCATCACGTGCCTGCATGTTCACAGGAGCTTTGTCTTCTGAAAACGAGGTTTGGGGTAACGGTTCGGAATTTGCGTCCGATATGCCGACGATGATGCATTTTCTGAAATCGGCGGGATACCGGAATATCGTTTCGGGCAAGACGCATTTCATCGGTGCCGATCAATTGCACGGTTTCGACAAGCGCCTGACGACGGACATCTATCCGTCTGATTTTGGCTGGACAATCAATTGGAAACCACACGTCGAGGAACGGGCGGGTACATCCGTCAAAAAACTCGAAGTGTCTGGTCTGTGTAAAACAAACAATCAAATCCTTTACGATAGCGAGGTTCAGTTTAGGGCGCTTGAATTCCTCCGCTATGAATCTCTGGAGCCGAAGGACGATCCGTTCATGTTGCACGTATCGTTCACCCAGCCACATGAGGCCTATCAGAGCGTTCCCAAGTTTTGGGACCTCTATGAGAACGTGGATATTAAGATGCCATCGCAGCCAGAGGACACGGAAGCCGAAATGCATGCGGTCACGCGCTGGTTAAAGGTTCATCACGGGATCGATAAACATCCCCCCAGCCGGGAGACGATCATTGCCTCCCGGCGCGCCTATTATGCCATGATCACCCAAATTGACGAATATGTAGGAGAATTGACCGACGAATTAAAACATCTCGATCTTTATGACGACACCATCATCATCTTTACAAGCGATCATGGCGACATGATGGGAGAGCGTGGAATGTGGTTTAAACGCACCTTCTACGACGCATCCGTAAAAGTACCTATGATCGTGCACAACCCGAAACGCTACGCGGCCAAAAAAACCGATGCAATTATCTCACTGGCAGATTTGTGTCCGACGATCGCTGATATGGGCGGTGCTGGCGCGGTCGCCAAACAGCGCGGCAGCCGGTCCAGCGAGAGTTTTAAATCCCTTCTCGAGGGCCCCGCGTCGACATGGAAAAATCAAGCCGCCATGGAATATTTCGGCCCCGGAATTGAAGAGCCGTGGTTGTGCGTTCGCAAAGACAATTTCAAATACGTCTATACACGAAACCATGAACCTTTGCTCTTCAATGTCAAAGACGACCCGACCGAGGTGAATAATCTCTATTGCAATACACAGTATGCGGAGATTGTAAAAGAACTTCACCAGATCATGTTCGCCGACCTCGATTTGGAGGCAACCACCGAGCGCGCCGTAAAAAGTAAACAAACCCGCCTGTTTATCCACGAATCTCTCAAGGGCTCAGAAGGTTATCATTGGGATTATCAGCCGAATTTCGACGCAACCAAACAATACGTCCGAGGACCAAACTTACCCTCTTCGAATTGACTAGCAGGCGGACAACAGCTGTATTTCGAGTTTATCTAAAACTCAAAAAGAAAGCGGGGTAACAACCGAATGTTATCGCCAATCGAATTCGAAATGTCGCAAAAATGAAAGTCACATGGCGTCTATGTAGCTGGCGGCGGTTCAGGTTGAGAATGTTGCTTTAAGATTAGCGTGGTATTTTATATCCTTAAATTGCAATGTCATTTTCATTAAAACAAATACGTTATTTTATCGCCGTGGCTGAAACAGGATCCATTTCTGGCGCGTCCCATCAGGTAAGCATTTCCCAATCAACGATTACCGAATCAATTAAGTCTCTTGAAGGGTTTGTCGGCACAAAGTTACTTCAGAGAAAAGGAAAAGGCGTTGAGTTAACGCTCGATGGGCAAAAATTTCTCCGTCATGCCTACAACATTATCGATACAGTTGCCGATGCTGAACACTCGGTACATGTACAAGTTCGTAAACTATCGGGTCATTTAAATATTGGTGTAACGTCGTTGGTTGCAGGTTATTATTTGGCCGATCTGTTGGCACAGTTCAGGCGGTCCTACCCAGAAATCACAACTCATGTTATTGAGGATAGTCGATCCTATATCGAGCATTTGCTGGTAAATGGTGAACTTGACGTGGGCATTATTCTGACCTCAAATCTCGAAAATCAATATGCCCTGCATTCAGAGGTGCTTCTTAAATCTCATTACAGGTTATGGTTGCCAGCCGGCCATGCGTTGTTAGGTAACGATGTTGTCGGGCTTCCTTTGTTGGAGGACCAAAAATTCGTTGTATTGCATGTCGACGAGCTTGACGAAAAAATTGAAGATTACTGGCGTAAAGAAAAAATCCGTCCAACCGTTTCATTGAGAACGGGCTCCGTTGAGGCCGTTCGTAGTTTAGTCGCAACCGGGGCTGGCCTCGCCATTTTACCCGATCTTACCTACAGGCCATGGTCGCTCGAAGGAGACAGGGTAGAGGCGCGAGGACTGCCAGATACCATGCCAACGCTCGAAATTGGCTTGGTGTGGCGTCACGGGTCAAGGCTTTCAGAAATGGCGCAGGAGTTTATAGAAACAGCTAACAGGTATAAAATCAGTCGTTCAAAGTGATTAATTCGGAAAAACCGATATTATGTTTCTGTATTTTGAAATTGCGAAATGATGTGCTAAACCCTAGACTTCCTGCTGCATTCATTGGCCAAATTCTATTTGTAAACTCCAAATGTCATATGGGGCGACACTAATAATTTGGTTGGGAATAATATAAAATAGGGAGGTCACTATGAAATCAATTCGATTAGGCAAAGGGCTGATGACTTTAATCGTCGCTAGCTTTATGGGTTCTACGGCGTCTGCGGGTATGCTGCAATCCGTAGGCAAGGGGGAGGGGCAGGTCAATATTGTTGCTTGGCCCGGATATATCGAAAGAGGCACTACTGATAAAGCTTTCGATTGGGTTACCGGTTTCGAAAAATCATCGGGTTGCAAAGTAAATGTTAAGACGGCCGGTACGTCTGACGAAATGGTCGCTTTGATGAACGAAGGCGGGTTCGATCTTGTCACGGCATCTGGAGATGCAAGTTTACGCCTAATAGCCGGCAAGCGTGTTCAGGAAATTAATACATCTTTGGTTGCGAACTGGAGTGAAGTGGACGACCGCCTAAAAAATGCCGAATGGCACACTGTTGGCGGCAAACATTATGGAACTCCTTACCAATGGGGCTCCAACGTTTTGATGTATAATACGGATACTTTTAAAACGGCGCCAACGAGCTGGAATGTTGTATTTGAAGAAATGCAACTGCCTGATGGAAAATCAAATAAAGGCCGTGTTCAGGCATTTGATGGCCCAATTTATATTGCAGACGCAGCTTTGTATCTGATGTCAGCAAAACCCGAACTAGGGATTAAAGACCCCTATGAATTGAATGAAGACCAATTTAAGGCGGCTCTTGATTTATTGCGTATTCAGCGCAAAGTCGTTAGCCGCTACTGGCACGACGCGTTTGTTCAAATTGATGACTTTACCAACGAAGGGGTTGTCGCCTCATCTTCTTGGCCGTTCCAGGTAAACATCATGCAGGGCGAGAAAAAGCCTATCGCCAGCACGATTCCGAAAGAGGGGGCTACCGGTTGGGCTGATACAACAATGATGCATACAGATGCCGCCAACCCTAATTGTGCCTACAAGTGGATGAACCATTCCTTGACGGCTAAAGTTCAGGGTGACCTTGCAGCTTGGTTTGGTTCTGTTCCAGCAAACCTTGATGCTTGCAAGGGCAATGCCCTGCTTGGAGACGGTGGATGTGCTAAAAACGGACTGGGCGATTTTGACCGCATCAGTTTCTGGAGAACTCCTGTCAGCAAATGCAATACTCAAGGGACATGTGTTCCTTATTACCGATGGGTCACCAGCTATATAGCGGTTCTTGGGGGCCGGTAAATTTTCAGGTCGGGCGGTTCGCCGTCCGACCTTTTTTCTCTTTTTAGTTAAGCGAATTATATGTCCGTTGCCGTTCAGTTCGAAAACGTAAGCCGTCATTTTGGCGATGTTAAAGCCGTCGATGAAGTTAATTTGAATATTCAGGACGGTGAATTTTTTGCAATGCTTGGTCCTTCAGGTTCTGGCAAAACAACGTGTCTGAGACTAATTGCTGGTTTTGACCAACCGACAGAAGGTCATATCCTGATCCATGACGTGCAGGCAGAAGATATCCCGCCTTATGACCGTGACGTGAATACTGTTTTTCAGGATTATGCGTTATTTCCACACATGAATGTTGCCGAAAATGTTGCGTATGGCCTGATGGTTAAAGGCGTCAATAAAAAGCAGCGGATGGAACAAGCCCACTCTATGCTTGAAATGGTAAAATTACCCGATGTGGCCGAGCGCAAACCGTCGCAGTTATCCGGAGGGCAACGCCAACGTATAGCTCTGGCGCGCGCTCTCATCAACAAGCCGCGTGTATTATTGTTAGATGAACCTCTTGGTGCATTGGATTTAAAACTTCGAGAAGAAATGCAGATTGAGTTAAAAGCGCTGCAGCGCAAAGTTGGTATTACTTTTATATTCGTCACTCATGATCAGGCTGAAGCCCTATCCATGAGTGATAGAGTTGCCGTTTTCAACAATGGAAAAATAGAGCAAATTGGTTCACCAAGTGAAATTTACAACCGACCGCAGACCGTGTTCGTCGCAGGATTTGTTGGTGCTTCAAATATAATTACTAAAAAACATTCAGAATATGTTGGTATTCCTCGAGGTCTATATAGCCTCAGACCTGAACGAATTTCCTTGGCGGTTCGTGCGGTTGATACCAATACCGAAACGGTTTCAATTACGGGATGTATAACCGAACAGCTTTATCATGGCGAAATTACCCGTCTCACTGTGAATATAAAAGATGACTTAAATCTTATCGTTTCCATACAGAATAAAGGAAACAAAGATAAATCATCGACGCCAGCGGTCGGCAATCAAATTGCTCTGTATTGGGCAAAAAGCGACATGCATCCGTTGACCGATAACAGGGGCGAATAATGCTGGCTCCTGCAAACCTAGTGAGCGCAGGCCCCAATAGGGGTGTGTTCCGTAGAATATCTACCCAACTGTATCAGCACCCAAAGACATTTTTAACCGTATTATTGGGGCCACCATTGATATGGTTGGGCGTTGTCTATTTAGGCTCATTGTTGATGCTGCTTGTGCAAAGCTTTTATTCTATTGATGAATTTTCCGGTATGATAAAATATGAATTCACCTTGCGAACCTACGGTGAATTACTTCAACCGGCAAATCTGGATATTATTGTTCGTACCGTTACGATGGCTGTTACAGTCAGTGTGTTTGCGGCGATCGTTGCTTTTCCAATCGCTTACTACATGTCGCGATATGCGACAGGGAAAACCAAAGCATTATTTTATCTCGGCGTCATGTTGCCATTGTGGTCAAGTTATCTTGTGCGCGTCTATTCGTGGAAACTCATTCTTGCAAAGGAAGGAGCGCTTAACTGGTTGATTGAACAGGTGCATCTGAACTGGTTATTGGATATTATATTGGCAACACCAGTGATTGGGGGCCCGTCATTATCGATCAGTTATATTGGGACTTTTTTGGTGTTCCTATATATTTGGTTGCCATTCATGATTTTGCCAATTCAAGCTTCTCTGGAGCGGGTTCCAAAATCCTATCTTGAAGCGTCTTCTGATTTAGGGGCAAAACCCGCTCAAACATTTCGGACGATAATTTTCCCTCTCGCGTTGCCGGGTGTGGTTGCCGGTTCAATCTTTACTTTTTCGCTTACGCTTGGTGATTACATCATTCCCCAGATTATTGGCTCCTCTCGTTTATTCATTGGACAAGCCGTTTATACCCATCAGGGCATCGCTGGGAATATACCTCTTGCAGCTGCCTTCACGGTGATTCCAATCGTGATAATGGCTATATATTTAACGGTAGCGAAAAAATTGGGGGCATTTGATGCCCTATAATAAAAATACTGCAAAAGCATCGACGCGATTAAAAATATCTGCAGCAGCAGGTATTGCGTTCCTGCACATTCCGTTATTACTCATTTTTGTTTATGCATTTACGACAGAAGAAAAATCATATGCGTTTCCACCGCCTGGCTTGACTCTTAAATGGTTTGCCATCGCATGGGAGCGCGAAGATATTTGGAATGCTTTATTCCTATCGACAAAAATTGCCGCAATTTCAATGTCGATTGCCATGGTTCTCGGCACGATGGCAGCAGCCGCTATGTACAGGTCCAGTTTTTTTGGCCGCGAAAGTATTTCGTTGCTAATTATCCTTCCCATCGCTTTGCCCGGAATTATTACGGGAATATCTTTGCGATCGGCTTTTCACATTGCGGATATTCCCTATAGCTTTTGGACCATTGTTCTAGGCCATGCGACTTTTTGCGTTGTCGTCGTATACAACAATGTAATCGCCCGTTTCCGTCGCACATCACTTTCGTTAATTGAAGCGTCAATGGATTTAGGCGCTGATGGCTTCCAAACGTTTCGTTATGTGATACTGCCCAATATAGCCACGGCTTTATTAGCGGGAGGTATGTTGGCTTTTGCTCTTAGTTTCGACGAGGTCATTGTAACGACTTTTACTGCTGGCCAACAAACAACATTACCGATCTGGATGTTGTCCGAGCTCATCAGGCCTCGCCAACGTCCCGTTACAAATATTGTGGCGATATTCGTTGTTGCAACCACCTTCATACCAATTCTTGCTGCATATTATCTGACCAAAGGAACGGACCAGGTTGACGGGCAAGGAAAATAATAAATTCAAAGGAGAAAATGAAATGCAAACGTCAATGCTAATTAATGGAAAATTTGTTGATGGTCGTGATGTTTCGGAAGAAATAGTTAATCCTGCAACAGGTGAAGTGTTGCTAAACCTTCCAGAAGCAGCACCTGAAGATATTCAATCCGCCGTTGATGCAGCGGAGCGTGCATTTATAAAGTGGTCAAGAACGACGCCAGCAGAACGGGCCGGGAAGCTATTGATTCTTGCTGATCGTATTGAAGCGGAAGCCGAAGAATTTGCGAAACTGGAATCAATAAATTGCGGCAAACCCTACCATCTCGTGCTTAACGATGAAATTCCGGCAGTTGTTGATTGTCTGCGGTTTTTTGCAGGTGCTGCGCGGTGTATAAATGGCAGTGCTGCTGGCGAGTACCTTGAAGGATTTACATCGATGATCCGCCGGGACCCTTTGGGAGTTGTCGCTTCAATTGCACCTTGGAATTACCCGTTGATGATGGCCATATGGAAATTGGGCCCGGCATTAGCAGCGGGGAACACAGTAGTTCTTAAACCTTCAGAGCAAACACCCCTTACAGCTTTGAAATTAGCCAGTATTGGAGCCGAAATATTCCCTGAAGGAGTTTTGAATATCATCGTAGGTCGCGGGGATACGGTTGGCGCTGGATTGATTTCCAATCCAAAAGTACGAATGATTTCTCTGACGGGGGATATCGCAACCGGCCAAAAAGTCCTGACAGCAGCTGCAAAAACCTTAAAAAGAACCCATCTGGAATTAGGGGGTAAGGCTCCGGTAATCGTTTTTGACGATGCCGATTTGGTCGAAGTCATACAGGGCATTCGTGATTTCGGTTATTATAATGCGGGACAGGATTGTACTGCGGCGTGTCGAATTTATGCGGGGCCCAAAATTCATGATAATTTGGTGGCCGATCTCACAGACGCCGTTTCTACCATCACTTATAATCAGCCAGTTGATAGTGATAATGAGATCGGTTCACTCATCAGCGATCGCCAACGCAACAGGGTTGCCAGTTTTGTCGAAAGGGCATCGGAAAATAAGCATATTGAAATAACAACAGGTGGAGGATTTGCTGAAGGTAAAGGTTTCTTCTACCAACCAACGGTAATAGCCGGAGCGTTGCAAACAGACGAAATTGTACAGCGTGAAGTTTTTGGGCCGGTCGTTTCAGTGACCCGTTTTACGGATACGGATCAAGCGATATCCTGGGCTAATGAGTCGGAATACGGACTAGCGTCGTCAGTTTGGACCAAGGATATCTCGACGGTTATGGAAACATGTGCGCGATTGCAATATGGTTGTACTTGGGTAAATACTCACTTCATGTTAACCTCAGAAATGCCGCATGGAGGTTTGAAATCTTCAGGATATGGAAAAGATATGTCTTCCTACGCATTAGAGGACTATTCCGTTATCCGTCACGTTATGATTAAGCATTAGGTTCATTTGGGACCTAAAAACGGGCGTGTATTTACGGTGTGGACGACATGTCGCAGGGTTCCCCTGTTGATGGAAAATTGTGCCAGTTTTAGACCTGCGGCCTTCAGCGGATACTTACACAGAAAAAAGGGCCACGCCCTGTGGCGTGGCCCTCCAGCTCAACGGTCAAGTATGGATATTACCTAGAAATCCATTCCGCCCATGTCGTCGTCTGCCATCGACGACGAGTCCTTTTTTGCAGGTTTGTCAGCAACCATCGCTTCTGTGGTAATCAGCAGACCGGCCACCGATGATGCATCCTGAAGGGCTGTGCGGACGACCTTGGTCGGGTCAATAATACCGGCAGCAACCATGTCCACGTATTCTCCGGTTTGCGCGTTGAAGCCAAAGTTTTTGTTTTTCTGGTCGGTCAGTTTACCGGCGATGACGGCACCGTCATGACCGGCGTTTTCAGCGATCTGGCGGAGTGGTGCCTGCAGCGCACGGCGAATGATATTGACGCCGACCCGTTGGTCATCGTTTTCAACCACGGATTTGTCCAATGCTTTGATGGCAAAAAGCAGAGCAGAGCCACCACCGGCAACAACGCCTTCTTCTATAGCCGCACGGGTTGAATTGAGTGCATCGTCAACCCGATCTTTGCGTTCCTTGACTTCAATTTCACTTCCGCCGCCAACACTAATGATGGCAACGCCACCGGCCAGTTTGGCGAGGCGCTCCTGCAGCTTTTCGCGGTCATAGTCAGACGTTGTATCTTCGATCTGCTTACGGATCTGAGAGCAACGTGCCTGAATGTCCTCCTTCTCACCGAGGCCGTCGACAAGAGTTGTTTCCTCCTTGGTGATCGAAACTTTTCTGGCAGATCCCAGCATCTCGATGGTGACGTTTTCAAGCTTGATGCCCAAGTCTTCAGAAATGACCTGCGCTTTGGTAAGGATTGCGATATCTTCCAACATGGCTTTACGACGATCACCGAAACCAGGGGCTTTGACGGCTGCAACCTTCAGCCCACCACGGAGCTTGTTGACAACCAGGGTTGCCAAGGCTTCGCCTTCGATGTCTTCGGCAATGATCAGCAGGGGACGACCGGACTGAACGATCAACTCAAGGATCGGCAGAATGGGTTGAAGGCCTGAGAGCTTTTTCTCGTGAATAAGGATATAGGGGTTGTCCATCTCGCAGGTCATTTTATCAGCGTTGGTGACAAAATAGGGTGACGTGTACCCACGATCAAACTGCATACCTTCGACAACATCGAGTTCTGTATTCAGCCCCTTGGCTTCCTCAACAGTGATTACGCCTTCGTTGCCGACGCGCTCCATGGCGGTGGCAATCATATTGCCTATTTCGACGTCGCCGTTTGCCGAAATGGTTCCGACTTGGGCAATTTCGGCATTCGTTGAAACCTTGTGCGATGCCTTCGTCAAGCTGGCGACGACATCAATAACGGCGATATCAATGCCGCGTTTGAGATCCATCGGGTTCATTCCGGCAGCGACCGCTTTGCTGCCTTCGCGAACAATGGCTTGCGCCAGAACCGTCGCAGTTGTGGTGCCGTCTCCGGCTTCATCATTGGTTCTGGAAGCAACTTCCTTAACCATTTGGGCGCCCATATTTTCGAACTTGTCTGTGAGTTCGATCTCTTTGGCAACCGTTACGCCATCCTTGGTGATACGCGGTGCTCCGAAAGATTTATCAAGAACAACGTTGCGGCCTTTCGGGCCAAGCGTGATCTTGACCGCATTGGCCAAGATATCAACACCGGCGAGCATACGCGTGCGTGCATCAGCGCCGAATTTAACGAGTTTAGCGGGCATATTTTTGTTTCCTTATTTTTCTATAATGCCGAGAATATCGGATTCTTTCATGATCAATAGGTCATCCCCATCGACCTTGATTTCGGTGCCGCTCCATTTTCCGAAAAGAATGCGATCACCTTTTTTAACGTCAAGGGGGGTAACTTTTCCGTCGTCATCCTTTGTGCCGGAACCGACGGCAATAACTTTGCCCTCCATAGGTTTTTCCTGTGCGGTATCGGGAATAATAATCCCGCCCGCTGTCTTTTCTTCCTGATCCACACGCTTGACAAGCACGCGGTCGTGAAGGGGTCTGAATTTCATCGTTGATACTCCCGTCGGTTTTTGAAATACAAAATGTAAGTTGGGGCATTAGCACTCTCCCCAATTGAGTGCTAAGTATGTAGTTGGCTATTCAACGGATAGCAATGGATTACAACCACGATATTTTTTGGTGTTAAAAACGATAATTTCAATATTAAGTTCTTTATTCCAGAATCCTTCCTGTACAACTTATGAGAGATTTAAGGAATTGCCCACTGATATATCGTTATATCTATTGAAAATTTAAATATAAATATCGATAAAAATTGATTTCCTTATCGTGTGAAGAGGCGCTCTAATATTTATTGGTCATCGGCTTTGCCCATGTCTGTGTGTGGCGGGCGGTAATCTATTGGTTTAGGGTCAGGTATATAGGATTTAATGAGCACCGAAGCTGCGCGTCATTCCGATAGGGCGGTTGTCGCCAAAAATCGCCCGGCAGAACGTGTCGCGACACTTTTTATTGGCGGTCAAACGTTTGGCGTCTCCCTATTGGAAATTCGCGACATTCTTACATTGGAACATATTTTCAGTATTCCACTCGCGCCGCCAACTATTCTCGGTTCTATAAACCTGAGAGGCCGGATCGTTACCGTTATCAATTTAAGGGAATGTCTTGGCCTGAAATCAACACCTATCGGCGATGGTGCTTTGCGCTACTGTATGACCGTTGAATTCCGGGGATGTTTATACGGCTTGCTCGTGGATCGAATTGGCGACATCGTTCAAGTGTCAGAAGAATTGCGCAAGCCAGTGCCATCGACTTTGAGCAGTAACTGGCGCTCAATATGTTCGGGTATTTATCTTGTGGAGAACGCTCTTCTGTTGCAGCTAAATACCGCGTCCCTGCTGGATCAACTGTTGATGAGCCCCGATCCGCAATAACAGGTTATTTACAGCGACCCCTGCAGTTCAATTAGCTTTTTTTCCCGGAGAAACGCCGGGCGCCGGATCTCGCAGCGGCCCTACGCTTTATATTCAGTTGAGGATCATGGGGTGACGTCGACACCCAGGTGTGGGGCCTGGGATGTTTAACCCGCAAAATGACCGCTTTTTCGTAGGCCGATGACGCCTTCGTATAGGGTGATGGGTTAGCCATGGACGGGCTCGCAAGGATATTTTAAATCAGCTACGGTTTCCAATTCGGCAACTATTTGCGGACGCACGATCCCGTTATTCTTGTCGGATCCCGTTGGACGATCTATGAAGCACCAGCCGACACGGGCACAGATGTGCAAACCGTGATCATTCTGTATCCGGCATTTCGGCACCATTGAAAATAAGCGCCGACCGTATCTCAGGAAGAGGAAACGGTCGGCCAAGTTGGATTGGGGACTGTTAACCAAGGCTATTGAAAAGGTTTCCTTATTTTTGCTCGATGGTCAGAATGCTATTTTTGATCATTACAATTTGATCCCCATCTGCGGGTACAGCGTCACCGTCGCCAATGGTCAGTTCACAGACTTTACAAATATTGGTTACGGTTTCACCGGGGAGAATTTCTATGAAGGCCTGGTCAGCCAAATCCGGATCATCGATCAGAATTTCATGAATTTGTACATCCTGATTTGTAACGTCAACAGCATGCGCACCCCCGGATAAGGCCATCAGAGCCAGAGCGGTCACACTGGTCAGCAATAATTTCGGCATTATTTAGGTTCTCCGTTTTGGAAACTGCTCCGATATTGGAACCGTTGAATTATCGCTCATTTTCATTGCATCTAATAACGAATTTTATTGATTGTTAAAATTGAAATTATCAATATATTAAATCGCTAATTTCTGCCCTTAATTGGCTTAGAAAATAGGAACTTGTTATGGATATCGCGCTTGCCCGGACATTTCTCGCCATCTGCGAAACCGGTAATTTCGTCAAAGCCGCTGAACAGCTTTATGTCACCCAGTCCACGGTCAGCTCGCGCGTTAAACTTCTTGAAGAGCTACTCGGCCAACAATTATTCATACGTACGAAAGCGGGCGCGACGATGACAACGCCGGGTGCTCATTTCAAACCCTATTCGGAAAAACTTGTGCAAACCTGGGAACAGGCGCGACATGAC
Source organism: Rhodospirillales bacterium (assembly GCA_021775095.1). GTDB lineage: Bacteria > Pseudomonadota > Alphaproteobacteria > Rhodospirillales > Casp-alpha2 > JABMNT01. The sequence goes on along the minus strand of JAJFII010000010.1, from coordinate 6,418 downwards.
GTCGGGTTGCCCGAGAACTTCATACGGGTGTTTACCATTGGCGCGGAGTTTGCGCTCTGGGAACGCCTGCTGATTAACTGGATTCCTTGGATCCGTACGTCCATTCCAGATTTGGCGGTGAGCGCCGATGTCGGCTCATCTGCCCATTTGATGCGTCAAATGGTCAATGGGATGTTGGACTTGGTTGTCACCTACACGCCCCAACACCGCACCGGGATTGTTATCGAAACCCTTATGGAAGAACAACTGGTTCTGGTATCCACCCATAGCGCTCAAACGGACACCTTGGGTGCGGGGTATGTTTATGTGGATTGGGGTCCGGAATTTCGCATTGAACATATGAACGCGTTTCCTAACGCCGACACACCGATACTCTCTGTCACCTATGGCCCCTTAGCATTGCAACTCATTCTGGCTAACGGAGGCACCGCCTATTTGCCTTTGCGTCTCATTCGACCGATGTTAAAAAGAAAGCAACTCCATATAATCAAAAAAGCGCCTGTGTTCCCCCGCCCCGTATTCACTGCCTATTTGGAAGGCGAAGAAAGTCAGCGGTTTAAAACCGCGATTCAGGGGTTGCGGTACGTCGCGAGTATGGAAACCGAGACCTGACAGGGGAGCGGTTTGATATATTCAAAAGTCCGATATAAAAGATAAAAAATATTCGTTATGAAGTTATCAAAAACAGGTGTATGTGACCTGTATTCGATGCCGTATCGTCGTGATTCCAATGATGGAAATTTAGAAAATGATGAAGGACGCAAAATCCAAAGGTTCAAAGCGTGGGCTTTCGCGACTGTGGTCCCGAGCCAAAGCCAAACCCAAAACGCCAACGATCAGCAGAAAGAAATCGATTGAGCAAGAAACGGAGCCAGCGGTAAATCGTTGGGTTTCGCCATTTCGATAAAAGTCGATTGCTCATGTAATTTTCCTATAGAGATAGACATTTTGTTGGTTGGTCGGTTGTTTCCGCCGTTTAAGGCTCCTACATATGACGTCGACTGAGGCCTGTTTGACGGATACCCGTTTGCCTTGGGCCTGATGGTCACTATTGCGGGTTCAATAGCGGTTTTTTACTTGCGGTCTGGCAGGATGGGTCCAAAAGCGAAGTGAATTAGCGGGGGATTGTGGCGCTGAGGAAATTCAGTGGCATGGATGGTCCCGTCTCATCAACAATTAGAAAACAGGATCAAATTCTAATGACAGCTCAAGCTATTCTGAACCACAAAGGCACTGCGGTTCACACCGTCAAACCCAACAGCACAGTTATTTCTGCGGCCAAGGATCTCTGCGATGAAACAATTGGTGCGGTTGTGGTTTCCAGCGACGGAAACCGTATTGAGGGTATTCTTTCTGAGCGAGACATCGTTCACGCATTGGCAGATCATGGTACGGACAGCATGAAGTGGCCGGTAAGCAAAATTATGTCAACCGATGTCATAACCTGCTCTCCAAAAGACCGGGCGCTCAGCATTATGAGCCTGATGAACCAACATCGTATTCGACATATTCCCGTGGTCGATAGTGGCAAAATGGTTGGATTGATCAGCATCGGTGATATCATCAATCGACGTCTGGTGGAAGTGGCGGACGACGCCAAGGCGATGAGGGAATATATTACGGGTACGGCCTAGTTGTCAGGTTCCTCGACCGCGAGATTGATGGCTTGGATGCCGGTTATTGAAATGTGATTTGCCGTCGGATATTCACCCGGGTGGTTTCGAAAATTAACAGAATGGTACATTCGGAATTTTATAGAAAGTGTGACGGATGAGAGAGGCAGGACCCGGTTGAGGCATTTTGCATTTGTTGTAATGGCAATCACTGTATTAACGACGCAACCTGCTTTTGCGAAGAGCGCCGCCGAACTGGCCAAAACGTGCCAATCGTTGGTTGGGTATCTTCAGGTCAGTTGTTTGGCCTATATCGGTGGTGCCTTGGACAGCCATCGGCATCTGGTAGCGGCCGCCATCATTCCTCCAATAATTTGTATTCCTGAGCTCAAAGATGTCGACCGTAAGGTGGTGGTGGTTGATTGGATGAAGCGCCAAAAACATCCTCTGTCAGGAACCGCGATCGATGCTATATATAAGGCTTTCTCGGAACGGTATCCGTGCCCTGTGAACACTAAATAGGAATTGGATCAATTAGCCCGGAAATTCTCTAAACGGGCTGATTTTATTCCCTATTCGAATCACGATTACAATCGACTGTCCCGCGTAGATAGGTTAGGTCTTACTGAGGGACGACGCGATTCATCCACTGCGGTCGTCGTTTTATGGACAGTTCAAATCGCGACGTAATAAAGGAGCTTCGGTATTGAGTGAAATGAATGAGTTTTTAGACATCAAAAAGCAACTGGAAGAGAAGTTACGCGCATTGACCACGCGGGCTCATGAAATTGACGACGACTTAAGCGAACCTGCTGACGACGATTGGTCGGAGAACGCCACTGAGTCCGAAGATGATGAAGTTCTTGAAAAAGTTGGAAGCATGGCCTTGGACGATATCCAAAAAATCAAATCGGCGTTGGCCAAGATTGAGGCTGGAACCTATGGCATCTGTGACCGGTGTCACAAGAAAATTCCCGTGAAAAGACTTGAAGCCTTGCCCTACGCCACAACATGCATAAAATGCCTGTAAGAAAGCCGACGAAGAATGACGACCAATTTTCAGGTTCGCGTGCTCAGTTTTTCAAATCTTCGAGAAATAGAAGGTGCCCGGACAAAGGATGACTTTATCACTCTGTTGGACGAAATGGAGTACGGTGACCCGTCAGGAATAGCCGACGAAGACCTGCGCCAAATGTGCATTATGTCTCTTCAGGATTTGAAACCCGAGGAAGCCGCCTACCTGATACTAAAACATGACATGGGCGGTAATCTCAGAGACGGCCAGATTCGTAACCTTGCCGTCGAGATGCTGGATGAAAAACTATGGGAGGAATATGCGGATTCGGCTTACCACGAACGCATGTTCAACACGGGCAGTCTGCTGTATGAAGCATTCCCTCAGTCCTTCCCCGAGCCAGATGCCGTGCGCGTGGAACTCGAAATCGTCGCGGAAAACCCATCCGCATGGAAACTTTTGTCTCCCCCGCCTAGCGAATCCCTGTTGGTACGGTTGCTTGCGGACGGGATGGATAACCACGCCGTACTGCATCGTTTGTACGGCGAACAACTTAAGGGAAAATATTTCCCGACTGCCGACGAGGTGGTGTGGATAACACGCACGGAAGTGGTTGGCGAAAAAACCATGAAGATGGAAGTCATAAGCTCCGGCTATTGGTTGGATGCGTTAAACGATACCAAATCTTACGAATCAACCGCCTACGCTGACGAGGTGCAGCCACCTCATTGACAGACCGCGACGGATCACGCCATTTATCTGTTGCGGTCAACCCGACCAGATCTGATGGGGGGAGCCGGCCATTCGCCATCAATGGGCTCCAGGCGGCCCCGTTGATCATTGCAAGAGAGAGCATATCTTGCACTTCGTTTGCTCGATTATCCGCGCATCCGTAACTACGTCGGATCGTGGCAGGAGTGGGGCAACCGCGATGGCTTCCAATTTAGAATCCTGAGTGAAAGATACTTTTCCAATCAGTATTGATTAATCAGCTACGAGGGTCCGGCTGACAATTTTGCGGGGAGAGTGATCGAACCAACACAGATGATTTAATAGATTCCGAAGACAATAAAATTGTGGTTAGTCAATGATGAGCTCAGCGCATAGCGCGACGGCGTCTTTGGCTGTTCTACCGACCCCGCGCGGTAATTATAAAATTGTCGTGAATTTCGAATTTGAGTTTACACTCTGGAATTTACCCGAATTAAATGTGGGGTCTCAGGACGTTGTTCTGATGCAGGCCTGACCGGTTGATGGGTGCCACGAATTGAAAGGAGTCCAACGGAAGTTCGCGATGTCAGTGAAGGTGCCGTCCACAGCATCATAACCGGACCCTGATCTTCAGTCGACGCGGAGATGCTATCATTGGAAATTGTGGGGATAAATTTGGAATAAAGATTGACGGTTATTACGACAATCCCGCCTTTCGAAGGGCGTCAAACAGCGGATTTCTGGTTCGCTCGCCGCTGTCCCCCCACCAACCTCGCAAAAAATCCAGAGAAAAATGTGGTGCGCGTGCCATGACATCGTCGATTGCGGCCCTCGCCTCGTCTTCGCGGCCAAGCTTTGTCAACGCCGCCGCCAAATAGACGAAGGACCAGTACCGCGGATGAGGACTTCGGCTGGCACGATTGGCCCATTCAACACTTTCTTCGTAGCGCTCAAGATCGAACAATGCGAGCGCCCGCTGAGCCCGAAAACCTGCCAGAAAAGCGTCACGCGGACTCAAGCGTATCGCATGATCAAATTCGTCGATCGCCTCAGCCGCCCGCCCGGCTCGCGTCAAAACGAAGGCGAGGGCATAGTGTGCCATGGCGTAACTGGGATTGAGCGTAACAGCCTCCTTAATCTGTGTAATTGCGAGCGCGTGATTGCCAATGAAGGTATTGACCCGACCATCGGCCCATAGGCAAATTGGGTCCCGCTGGTCCAATTCAATTCCCATTTGTGCGCTGCGCTGCGCATCCGCAATGAGCGCCTTGGGGTCGCTCAAGTGGTAGTGCATCATCAAGCGAATACGCGCATCAGCTGCCATTGCAAAGGTCGGCGCGAATTGTTGGTCCTGCTGCCCCGCCAAATCAAATAACTCGACCGCTGATTGCAGGTCGACTTCGGTCGTCGCATAGTAAGCGGCGAGACCCCGCTGATAGAGGCTCCAAGCGTCGAACGATTTTGGCGGCGTCCGTCCTTTCCGCAACCTTTTTCGTTCGGCTACGTCGATTTCCGGGGCAATCGAGGAAACGACTGCTTCGGTGATCTCTGCGTGGACGGCAAACATGTCGGCCAGTTCACGGTTATAGGTCTCCGCCCAGATATGATAACCGGTTCCAGCATCGATTAGACGAGCGACCAATCGCACGTGGTTGCTGTCTTCACGGACACTGCCGGTTAAGATGTAGCGAACACCCAATTCAAGAGCCACATTACGCACGTCGACCGAATTTCCGTTAAAGCTGAAACTCGAACCGCGTGCGATCACAATGAGCCAGCGAAAACGTGACAGGCCGGTAATGAAGTCGTCCGCTAACCCGTCACCTAAATAGCTTCGCTCCGCGTCGTTGCTCAAGTCTTTGAAGGGCAGTACGGCAATGCTCGGCAGAACTAATGGCGCGTCGTTTTCCGAAAGCCCCGCCTTGCGAAGCCCGGCCACGAAATGCTCCACCTGGACCGGGTCCTTGACATAAAAAAGGTGATTTCGGGCAAATTGGCAGGTGAAACCGGGTTTGCGCCGTAGCAGTTCCGCCACCGCCGCTCGGGTTTCTTCGGGAAGGTCCAGATGTCCAAGTGCGGCGACCAGGGCGGCATTTGCCCAATAGTGCGAATTCGGCACACGAACCGCATCGCGGGCCCACCGGGCGGCGGCTTCATGCTGTTTCATGAACAACCGCGCCATCGCGCCGTACATCAGGAATCCCCAGCGGTATGGATCGTGGGGACTGAGGCGAACTGCTTCATCGAAACTGGCAACGGACTCGTCAAGACGCCCGGCATAGGCCAGCGAGTCACCGAGGCCGCAATGCGCCTGGGCGAGGCAGGGATTGAGACCTATTGAGGTTTGCAATTCGGCGATCGATTGGCTGTATTCGCCACGTGCCAAGTGGACTCGCCCGACGGCAAAATGTGCAACCGCATCCTTGTCATCGAGTTCCGCCGAAAGTCGGGCGACGCGAAGGGCTTCGTCGAGTAGTTCCGGTGTCGGATCAGCATCGAAATAGACTGCGCTTATAACCATCGCATAAGCCAGCCGGGCATAGGCAGAGCTAAAACCCGGGTCAATCTCAACGGCACGTTTGAACAGGCGCTGGGCCTCCAAGTTGCTTTCCCGGCTAAACTGGTAAAGTCTTGAAAGACCAAGATGATAGCAATCCCATGCATCCAAGCTTTCCGTCGGTTTGCGGCCGGCCCGCCGGCCCTCGGCGAGCGCAAGTTCCGGCTCGATAGTGGCGGCGATGGTCGCCGTCATTTCATCTTGCACCGAGAAGATATCTTGAATGTCACGATCATAGCGTTCGGCCCAAATGTGCTTTCCGGTGCCGGCGTCGATGAGCTGTACGGTCACCCGGAGATGATCTCTAATCCGCCTGATGCTGCCCTCGATAATATAGTCGGCACCCAATTCCTCACCGACCCGCCGAACGTCCGGTGCCTGCCCCTTGTAGGTGGTGGTCGAGTTGCGGGCGATCACCGCCAACCAGTGATATTTGGTAAGGGACGTGATGATGTCTTCGGTCATCCCATTGGCGACATGGTCTTGGTCTTTGTTACCGCCCATATCGTCGAATGGCAGGAC
>JAJFII010000090.1 GCA_021775095.1 Rhodospirillales bacterium | reverse complement strand
CAAACGAATCAATAAACGGTCGGAATTTTTTAAAGGCACAGGTCCAAACCAACTTTAATTTACCATGGACGCCCACCTGCCCGCCATTGAAATGCAGGCCGTGTCTTATCACTTCTCTTTGGTATCAGTGGCGGTTAAGCGGTTCACGGGATGATCAAAAAAACGGTTTCAATGTGCCGGAATCCGGCGTTGCCGGTAATTGTTCTATCAATCTGCAGGCGATTGCGTTAGGTCTAAGCAACTTCAACGCCCCTAGGGGTTTTCGTCTGTTGGCGTTTAGTGCCCGATTTAAGTAACGCAAAAAGAGGCTCATGGCATGCACAAACCGCCCCATTCTCCGCCAGCGCCGCCGGATGAGCAGGGCAACCCTCTGGAAGCCTATTTTAAGGCCAACCGCCAGGGCCCCGGTATCTGGAAGTGGCAACATTATTTCGAAATTTTCCAGCGACATTTCCATGGTTTTGTCGATCAACCCGTTACGGTGCTCGAAATTGGCGTCTACAGTGGTGGCAGCCTTGGCCTATGGAAAAGTTATTTTGGCGACCAGTGCACGGTTTACGGTGTGGATATCGAAAAAGACTGCGAAATCTATAACGACGCCGGTGTAAAAATATTCATTGGCGATCAGGGAGACCGGCACTTTTGGAAGTCCTTTAAGGCGCAAACGCCTAAACTGGATATTGTGATCGATGATGGCAGTCACCGACCCGAGCACCAACAACTGAGCTTCCATGAACTTTTACCGCATCTGAACCCGGGCGGCGTATATCTTTGCGAAGACCTGCATCACACGGACAATATGTTCGCCCTTTATCTGCACCAACTTGCCCTCAATTTAAATGCCTGCCACAAATGGCAAGATAACCCCGATACCCCGGAACGCCGCCTGGTTACCCAAACCACCGACGTCCAGGCGCTGATCAATTCAATCCACTTTTATCCTTACGTCGGGGTTGTCGAATGCAATCGGCAGAAAGTAACGGAACTGGTCGCCCCGAAACGGGGATCCCAGTGGCAACCGTTTTTTGAATAACCCAACCACGGGACGGCGTTGACATTTAACCGCGAACAGGAACCAGACGGGTACGCAAATAATCGCCAACTACACACTTTTCCCAGGGTCCTGTTTGCCCAGGGTCCTGACCCCGGACATCAGGAATATGCCTCCTGCCGGTCAATCGATGCGATCGGCAAGGTTACCTTGAATTCGCTGCTTATTTCTGTGGTGTTCGGGTTTCCGCCGTCTCGGCGTAGGACGGCTCGGCAAAGGACCGTTCGTTATCCCAGATGTTCTTCGGCATCGGCAAACCGGCAAAATCGTCGTCTACCAGGGGCGTGTCCGGTTCGATCTTTAATTTTTCACGCAGCATCAGAACAATCTGTCGACTGTGCTGGCCGGAATGCCAACCGGTCCGTTCCAGGACCTCGTGCAGAGTAACGTCGCCATAATAAACCTGACCCGGCTGAGTAAAGTCCGTTGTCGCACCATCGCGTTGCCACCAGGCGGCAAAACGGTCCCGGACCCGCTGGCCATAGGCCATTAAATCGCTTTTTGTTGTCATCCCGGTCGGTAAAACCGATTTCAGGGCGTCGTAGGTATAAGGCGCATTGTTTTCCACCCGGTCTAAAAATACGTCCGCAATATTAAACACATGATAAACCAGTTGACGATACGACCTGGGCCGGCCCGGCAGGACAACATCAAGGCTGTCGTTGGGGATTTGTGCCAGATATCGTTGCCCGGCATCGAGAATCAACAACACCTTTTCGGTTATCTGTTGCGGCGTTAACAAGGTGTGTCCACCATAGGTAAATCCGGCGACTTGGGCAACGTCGCGAAACACCGCACCATTGGCCCAGGTATCACCGCGGGCGACGATGGGAACCAGGCGCACCCCCAGGGCTTCAAGCTCCTTAAATCCGGCTTCGTCTGCCAGCACATTTACCGATTGAAAAGGCACGCCATGGTCTAACAGAAACTCCTTGGTCTTCAAACAGCTGGAACAGCCGGGCTGCCAGTAGACTTTCAGGGGTAATGCTAAATTTTCCGGGGTACCGGCGTTTTCAAGCTGGCTCATGGGTATTTCCTGTGCGGTTGTCCGGTCCGTGGTTTCACGCGCGGACTTGGTTTGTATGGCAACTTTACCCGAGGTACGGAACAGAAAAAAGCGGATTATTGCCAGCAAATTATTGCCAGAGCAATATTCAACGCCCGGACATGCAGGAACGCCGCAGCAATGCGACAGGCCGACGTTCCGGCAAAGCGAACAGCACCCGCCTGGCTGGCGGATAGGTCCCCCGCGCCATGGGCTATAGCAGTGCCGCCAAATCGATGGCTTTCTGGAAACAGATTTTGGCCTCGTCCCGGTTGCCAAGGGCCTGATAGGCGTGGCCGAGGTTGGTATGGGCTTGCGCATTGTCGGGGTCGGCGACAAAGGAGCGGGTTATGAAGTCGATGGTGGTATTAAATTCGCCTTCTTTATAGGCGATCGTCGCCAGCATACGTAGGGCAAAGGGATGAACGGGCTCGAGCTGCAGGACCCTCTGACACAGCTGCCGGGCCTCGGGCAGGTTGCCGGATCGAAAGTGATGGGCGGCGACCCCCATGGCTTCTACGGTCGTGACTTGGCGCGAGCCATCGGCGGCCTGCCCGGACGTCTGCAAGGGATCCAGGCACTGGCAGTGCCCCCTCTGGTGGCCACAGGGCAGAACGAGAAACCGCGACTGACTGGCTATGGTTTGTTTTAAGATATCCCAATATTCGATCTTGTCGGTCCCCAGTTGCAGACTGAAAAGAACACGGGTTTTGTCGGATTGTCGATAGGGTTGCGTGCCGTGTTCGAACTGGTCGCCGAAAATCACCGCTTCTCCAGTTTTGTATCGATAGGTTTGAGTGGTCCCCTTTTCGTCCTTATACAACAGGTTGCCATGGGTCGGATCGATGGGAAATAGTGGCGTCAAAAAAGTATAGGCATTTCCGCCCGGGCGGTAATCCACATGGAAGGTTTCATCGTCGGCCCGATCGCCGACGACAAAAAAACCACAATACAGTCGAACCATGGCGTCGCAATCGAGCCGCTCTTTTATTTCGTCATGAAAATCGAACAGTGCGAAGACACGTTCGAACTGTTGGTAGGTCTGCCAACTGTTGCTGGACACCCAGAGTAAGGGGTTGGTCCCGTAGCTGGTATAATAATAGCTCTGCCCATGGGCATTAAAGTCACCGCTTTTTGTATAACCACCGCCATAAAGCGCGCGTTGTTCGGGCCGGTCCAGATAGGGGCTGATCTGGTCAGTGTAAATTTCCCTGAAACCGTCCAGCAGTGCCTCATCGAATCGATAGGTGAAACAGTTCAGATTGGCACCAATTCGATGGAGGGAGGTCATGGGTTTTTGCGGCTTTCCAAATGGCGCGTGCAGAATAATAGGCCCGGTATGGACCCCGTGGCAAGAGGCGGACCAAGCGACACCGAGCCGTCGCGGTAAGCGCTTTTTAAAACAAAGGGGTATGTTATAATTACCGAAATCCTTGTCTGCGGAGACCGTCTTTCCCCATGAACCGAGCTGAAAAACGGCGTCAAAAAAAACACGCAGGTAAAACCGACCGGATCGTGCGGACCCCGGTATCGTCTTCACAGATAGATGACCAGCAGGGCCGGATCATCCAGCAATCCCTGGCGCTTGCCACGGGTCACCACGGTGCCGGCGAACTGTCGCAGGCAGAGGCCCTTTATCAGCAGATATTAAATCTCGATCCAGAGCAACCCGATGCGCTGCATTTACTGGGAATCACGGCCCACCAGGTCGGCAATCATGAACGTGCCGTCGTCCTGATTCAAAAAGCCCTGGCCGTCAAACCCGATTACCACGACGCCCATAATAATCTTGGTAATGTATTGCAGGTGATGGGGCGGTTTGAAGAGGCGGTCACCGAATATTCCCTTGCGCTTACCCATAAACCCGATTACGCCGATGCGCACAGCAGCCTTGGCGCGGCTTTGCGCGCGCTGGGTAAACTCGATCAGGCGGTCGTCAGTTATCAACAGGCGCTTGCCCTCAAGCCGGGGTTACACGATACCTGGTACAATCTGGCGAACACCCTCAGGGCTCTCGGACAGTTGGATGAAGCGGTGGCCGGATACGGCAAAGCCCTTGTCTTGAAACCCGACCATGCCGCTGCCCATTGTAATCTTGGGAATGTCCTGAAAGACCTCGGCAAAGATGATGCGGCTCTCACCAGTTATCAAAACGCCCTGTCGATCAAACCCGATTACGCCGAGGCCCATTATAATCTGGCTAACGCCCTAAAGGATCTCGGAAAAACCGACGAGGCAACGTCCCGGTATCATCGGGCGATTGCTGCCAATCCCAACTATGCAGAGGCCCATAACAATCTTGGAAATCTGCTCCGCGAGTCTGGCGACCTGGAACAGGCGGTGGACTGTTTTCAAAAGGCATTAGCCGCCAAACCTGATTATCCCGAGGCCCACAGCAGCTTGGGGGCCGCCTATCGGGCGCTTGGAAAATATGATGAAGCGTTAATCAGTTATCGCAATTCCATCGCCCTGAAACCGGACACAGTCATTGACCATCACATCGCCGCCCTGCTTGGCAAAACCACGGCGACCGCGCCCCGAGAATATGTTGAGAGTATCTTCGATTCCTATGCGCAAAATTTCGAAAGCCACCTGGTTCAGGAACTCGATTATAAAATCCCTGCCCTGCTAAAACAGATCGTTGACGATCACCGATCCTCTGGCGAAAAAATTAAAAATGCCATTGATCTGGGATGTGGTACGGGCCTCTCCGGTGTGCAATTCCGGGACCTGGTTGAGACCCTGACGGGTATCGATCTCTCCAAAGAGATGGTTAACAAATCGTCCGAGAAAAAAATTTATGACGCTTTGTTTGTCGATGATGTCGTCTCCGGACTGCAGTCCCTGAATCAGAAATTTGAACTTTTTATATCTTCCGATGTGTTTGTCTATATGGGTGATTTGCTACCAATCTTCACTTCTGTCAAAACCTATGCCGAAAAAAAAGCCCTGTTTATTTTTTCGACGGAGCATGGCGATAGCGGTGATTTTGTCCTGCGAAATTCAGGCCGCTATGCCCATTCAAAGAACTATATTTGCTCGACGGCGTCGGCCTCCGGGTTTCGGGTCATCCATTCGCAGACCTGCAAGTTAAGAAAGGATAAGTCGAATTGGATCACTGGCGGGGTATATCTGCTGCAAGCGGCGTGATCAGTCAGGCACCGTCGGTCGGTAAACGGTGGCCTTCAACGGCGACAGATTATCCGCAAATTTGTGCTCGACAGATGACAAGGGCAGCTGGTTATTGGGGTTCAAGTTGACAATAGTGGGCGCTGGCCCGCAACGAAAAACGATACAGGAAGGCAATCCATGAGAAAAATGATTTCCATGCAGCTGCAGGAGGTTCACGCCCTGTCGATGGCCTGTTTGCTGGCCAACGGCTGTGACCCGGAGAACGCCCAGGCGATTGCCGACCAGACGACCAAGGCGGAGGGCGATATGTGCCAGACGCACGGTTTGTTTCGCATTCCCTGGTACGTGGGGGGATTGCGATCGGGCCGGGCCAATGGCCGGGCGCGGCCGTGGATTGAACACCTGGCACCGGCGGTGCTCCGGGTCGATGGCGACAATGGTTATGCGCCACTGGGTTTGCTGGCCGGGCAAAAACCTCTGGCCGACTGTGCCCGCAAAAATGGTGTGGCGGCTCTGGCTTTTGTTAAAATGTTCCACGTTGGTGCCCTGTGGCCGGAAGTCGAAGCCCTGGCGGCACAGGGATTATGTGTTTTTGCCTTTACTCCATCTTATCCGTTTGTCGCACCGGCCGGCGGATCAAAGGGGTTGTATGGCACCAACCCCATGGGCTTTGGCTGGCCCCGTAAAGATGGCCCACCTCTGGTTTTTGACCAGGCATCGTCGGCCATGGCCCGGGGTGAAATACAGATCGCGGCGCGCGACGGTCACCCGGTGCCCGAAACGGCAGGAATTGGCCCGAACGGCGAAACCACGACCGATCCGAACGTCGTCCTTGCCGGCGCGCAATTGGGTTATGGCGGACACAAAGGGGCGTCCATGGCGATGATGGTTGAATTGTTGGCCGGTGCCATGATCGGTGAGTTTTTAAGCATCGAAGCGGCCGAAGACGACGGTGGCGAAGGGGGCCCGCCCAAAGGCGGCGAGTTAATTCTGGCCATGGACCCGGTGCGGTTTGGCGACCCCGACGGATTCCTCGACCACGGCGAAAAACTGTTGAGTGCCATTCTCGCCCAAGAGGGCACGCGCCTGCCCGGGGCGCGCCGTATGGCGGCGCGAAAAGTGACCCCTGAGCGCGGCATTGAAGTGCCGGAAAGCCTTTACCAGACGCTCCAGGGGTTTACGACGTGATAAAAAAATCGTGGCAATCGTTTCTGACTGTGTCCTATTACCCTGGAAATGCTCTCTAGGGTCAGGACCCATTAATTTCAT
>JAJFII010000089.1 GCA_021775095.1 Rhodospirillales bacterium | reverse complement strand
ATCACGGCATTGGGTTTTATTTCCTGAAATGCAGAACCTGGATCCGGATTGCGGTCAAGTATCGCCCTATCGAAAATTTCGTCGATAGGTGGCTGGTGGCACATTGACATGTTTTTTGAAGAGCCGCCCGAAAGCGGCTTCCGAGTGGTATCCGGTTTCTTCGGCAATTTCGATGATCGGCGTGTTCGTCGACGCCAACCGTTGCTTGGCAATCTGCATACGCCAGTGAGTGATATAAGCCATTGGCGTGGTTTGGATGGCCTTTGAAAATTTGCTGGCAAACGATGTTCGCGACATGCCGGCGACGGCCGCCAGTTTATCCAGGGTCCAGTTGACGGACGGGGCATCATGAAAGGCTTGAAGGGATCGGCTGATGTGGGGGTCTGAAAAGCCCGCCAAAACGGGTCTGTCGACTCCATCGGTGTTTAAAAAGGTCCGGAGCGCCTGGGCGAAAATTATTTCTGATAACTTGAGGGCAATTAAATCGCCGCCCATGCGCCCCCGTCCGGCTTCCGTACCGATTATTTTGAGGGTGCTTTCCATCCAGTGGCCGGCGATTTCTCCGTAGTTGCGGATATGGATATGTGACGGCAAAGCCTCGATTAAGGGGTGCGTGGTGTTTTTGTCCAAGGCAAAATGCCCACAAACCAATTGGGTTTCGTGACTCACGCCCGGTTCGCCATATACCAGGATGCCTGACCCGCTAAAGCCGGATTTTTCGACCATTTCATCGAGTCTGAGGGCTTGGAATTCGGTTGCTGGATCACAATAGAGGGTATGACCGGCGCCGCGCGTTATGATGATGAGATCACCCTGTTCCAGCAATACGGCTTTGGGTTGATCAGCGACCCGCACATAACAACGTCCCGAATGGGCAAAATGAAACCGCGAGACATTTTCAAAGGGCGGCACCTGAACGCCCCAGGGCGAAGTAAAGGACGTCCGAAAATACAGGGTTCCTGATAAGTGCATGCGGGAAAGAATATCGCTTAATAAATCCATTCAGGCCTCCTGTTGGTGTTTTGACTTATTATACATATTGACTAATTGACAAAAAATTTGGACGAATGATCAAATTATTTGCACCATTGATCATTAATATATCAAATTTTATGTGCTTTAAAGTCTTCTTAGCAGGCCAGCCTGCATTCATTCTTACCACAAACCTAAGAGGACCCGAAAATGAAGATAACATCTCTACTGACGGCATTTGGCCTTGTCAGCCTGATTATGCAGACGCCGGCACTTGGCAAAACACCGGCCGAATTAAATGACCTCCAGATCGCTCATGTTGCCTATGTTGCGGATAATATCGATATCAAATATGCCCATTTGGCATTGGCACTATCTGACAACCAAGCCATCCGCGAATTTGCGCAAACCATGATCCGTGACCATACGGCGGTAAATGATCAGGCTTTGGCTTTACTAAAAAAGTTGGGCGCCCAGCCGCAGGATAATCTGCTAAGTCAAACCCTGCAGCAGAATTCCGTCGGGCTGATTGATGAAATGAGTAAACTGCGCGGCGCCGCCTTCGATAAAAGGTACGCCGAAAATGAACTTGCTTATCATAAGGCTGTTAATAAACTGGTTGAGTTCTCATTCATCCCAAATATAGAGAACGCGGAAGTAAAGGCGTTGTTCAAGGCGGGATTGGCGATATTTCAGGTCCACGAAGGTCACGCGAACATGATGGTTAAATCTCTCAGATGATTGACAAAGTTTCGACGCGAGATGCCAAGAAAAATACCGCAGCAATGATCCTTGCTGCGGGACTTGGCCTTGCCCTAGCCAACGCCGCTACGGCAGCGGACGTAAGTGCGAAAACCCACATCATTGAGATTAGTAAATTTAAGTTTACGCCAAACTCTTTGCAGGTCAGACCGGGCGATACCATCAAATGGGTTAATCGGGATATTGTTCCACATACGGCAACGGCGAAAGACAAAAGCTGGGATTCCGGGACGATCGTCAATGGCGGGTCAACCCGCCTGGCGATCAAACAAGACCTGCGGTTTTCTTATTATTGCCGGTTTCACCCAAAAATGCTTGGGCAGTTCGAAATTGTCGTTCAGGAGTAATCGGGGCGGCGTCGGTAAATGATGCCTATCCGAACCGCCCTTGGAGAAATTTTACATCTTGGTAGACCGGACCTTGCTGGATATTCAGATCTATTCACATTAATTTTACCTTATTCAGGACTGTCTTTATGGAAATTCCGCCCCTATCTTTGCGAAAATTGAATTTCTATGTCCATTATTTTGTCTGAGGAATGTTCTGTGGCCGATGTTGTTATTTATACCACTGCCTTTTGCCCCTACTGCCATCGGGCCAAAAGTTTATTAAAAAGTAAAAGCGTCGATTTTACCGAAATTGATGTGACCATGAATTCATCGAAACGCCGCGAAATGACGTCTTTGTCTGGTAGTACGAGTGTGCCGCAGATATTTGTCGATGGCGCTCATTTAGGTGATTGTGATGCCATCCACAGGTTTGATCACCAGGGGACCCTCGATCAAAAACTTGGTCTTAGCGCCTAACCCTTATCGGGCCGCCGCCTGGGGCTCGGCATAACAACCGGGTTGCGCAATTGGAACGATTTCGATGAGTTTATCTGTGTATACCGTTGCCTGCATTCAAACCAGTTCCGGACCTGATCGCCAAACAAATATTGAGCAGGCATGTGCGCTGATTGGCGAGGCGCGGAAATCGGGGGCCGATCTTGTTGTTTTGCCTGAAGGCGTCAATTTTGTTGATCGGGACGCCACGATCTTGGCCCAAGAAGCCGTCGAAGAAACCGAGGACCCCTCACTCAATGCCTTTTCCGCATTGGCCGCCGATCTCAATATCTGGTTGCTGGTCGGATCCCTGGGGGTTCGGCACAGCGCGGTTGCCGAGCAACGGCGTGAACCAAAATTTGCCAATCGCTCGCTGTTGATCGGCAATGACGGTGGTGTTCGCGAGCGGTATACACAGATACACCCGGTTGACGCCGTGGTCGGGCTGGGTGACAGGGGGCCGGGATTGGCGGCCTATGATGCCGGTCATGCGGCCGTACTGGCGGATACGCCATGGGGTCATCTTGGCATGTCGGTCGGTTATGATCTGCGTTTTCCGCACCTCTATCGGCAATTGGCACAGGCCGGTGCAAAATACCTGGCCGTACCGTCTGCGACGGAACGGCAATCGGGAAAAGCCCATTGGCATGTCTTGTTACGGGCCCGGGCGATCGAAAACGGCTGTTTTGTTTTCGCCGCCGCGCAATGCGGGAAACACGGCAACGGTCGCGCCAGTTATGGCCACTCGCTTATTGTCGACCCGTGGGGCGAAGTGCTGGCCGACGGCGGCCAGGAAATTGGTTTTGTGCTGGCGGAGGTCGACCCGGAACGGGTGGCATCGGCGCGCCGAAAAATCCCGTCGCTCTCCCAGGACCGTGCTTATTCGGGTCCTTAATGTCCTGCATTAACTGCCAGTCAGGGGCCGAACTCTAATTGAGTGGGCCGAGGGATCATGGTCTGGACGGTCGCTTAACTGTAAATCGTTTACGGCGCAAAGCCGTTGTTTAACACCGGGAATATCGGCATTCTCCAGCAGACCGTGCTCATAGGCGACGACTTGCATTTTTTGTGAAACCAGGCCGAGCAATTCGCCGGATTTGAGCAGGTGATCCGGGTTGCGCGGTTTGGCGTAAACTTCGTTACCCAAAGCAAAGGTCTCGTACAATAGAATCCCGCCCGGTCGGAGCGCCTTGAGCAACTCGGGAAAAAGCGGCCGATACAGGTAATTAACAACAACAATGACATCATAATCGCGCCCCGAAAGGGGGCTGGCTGCGTCAAACAAGGGGATTCCCGCCTCCATGTCAAATTCAACAATGCTCAGGGCGGTCGCCGAAAACCGCTCAACCAGGGCGGTTGTGTTTTTGTCGATGGCTGTGACACGGTGGCCCTGGTCAAGGAAGACACGGGAATGGCGGCCACCACCCGCCGCCACATCAAGAACGTCTGAACCCTTGGCAGGCAATCCCGCAAACCGGGAAATCCAGGGAGACGGTTCGGTTAATCTCAGGTGGCGCGCGCGTTCGACCGGATCAATTTCATTTTGCATTTGTTAACCGTTTTAGACTATTTGTTGCCAGTAGTGATGGTTTACACTACATGTAAGTCGGTTGGTATATTTTAGACGACGGAAGATTTGGAATGATCGTTTATCAGCTCCATTGTTTGAACGGCCACGAATTCGAAGCCTGGTTTCGTGATAGCCATACTTACGATGTTCAGGTTAAACAAGGTGATATTGATTGCCCCCTGTGCGGCGATACATCCGTTTCCAAATCAATTATGGCACCGAATATATCTCCGTCACGCAATAAGGGCAAAGCGCCTGCCGGCCATGGGGAAGCGGAAGCCCGGGCCCACGAAGTTGCCGAAAAAATTCTTGAAGCGGTGACCGCGATCCGCACCCATGTCGAAGAAAACTGTGATAATGTGGGGACGGAGTTTGCCGAAGAGGCCAAGCGGATCCACTACGGTGAGGCTGAAGTGCGCGGTATTGTCGGTACGGCGACAGAGCAGGAAGCCAGCGAACTGGATGAAGAAGGTGTCGAATTTTATCGGTTGCCGACATCCCGGACTAAAAATTAACCGGCGATTTCAAATCAACAGCCGGCTCGAATAGGCCCGATATCAGGGATCAGCAATAAAAAACCCTTTCAGGATGTTTTCTGTTACCCGTCACAAAGTGCGCAAGCGCGGTGTCATGGCCCGAGCCTATCCGGTTGGTATCAGAGCCAAATCTTTGGTAATAGACGTGATCCTCGCTCTTAACCCCTGGTTTCAGTTAGTGCAGAAATCACGTCTTTTTGTGAGACAACGCCCTGAAAATCGCCGTCATCCGTGACCACCGGTATTGGGTAGGGATGGCCGAGGGTCGTCGGTAGTATCTTTTCCAGGGAGGCACCGGGGTGCACACTCATGGGTTTTTCCAGTAACTGGATTAAATCAACTTTTAAACCGGATTTTGAGATTTCCGCTTCAATCGCCCGACGCGAGACGATGCCACGGAAATTATCTTCTTTGAATAAATATCCATAATCCTTTTCTTCACCGCGCATTTGCCGCAGGGCCTCTTCCAGGTTTTCATTTGTCAACCGGCACGACGGCGGCTGCATGACAACATCAGCGGTCAATACACGGGCCCGGTTGACGTCTCTTACGAAGGCTTCCACATAGGCATCGGCGGGCCGCAGCAATATGTCGACCGGGCGTCCGACCTGGGAGATCAGGCCGTCCTTGAGAATGGCAATATGGTCACCAAGACGCAGCGCCTCATCGAGGTCGTGGGTGATGAAGATAATGGTTTTGTGCAGGCGATCCTGCAGGGCGATGAGCTGGTCCTGCATCTCACTGCGAATCAAGGGATCGAGAGCGGAAAACGCTTCATCCATCAATAAAATATCCGCATCCGTGCACAGGGCGCGGGCCAATCCGACCCGTTGCTGCTGGCCGCCGGACAATTGCGCCGGGTAGCGCTCTTCATATCCGTCAAGGCCGACGGCGTCGAGCCACGCGCCGGCTTTTTTGCGACGTTCCGATTTTTCAATGCCCTGAACCATCAAACCATATCCGACATTTTCAATGACTGTGCGGTGCGGTAACAGCCCGAAATGTTGGAAAACCATGGACATTTTATGGCGTCTGAATTGTTCCAGTTGCTTTTCGCTGAGGGTCATCACGTCCGTGCCGTCGACGGTGATCTGACCCTGCGTGGGTTCAATCAGGCGATTGAAATGGCGTATCAGGGTCGATTTTCCGGATCCGGATAAGCCCATAATAACAAATATTTCGCCAGCCTGAATATCCAGATCAATAGTGTTCAATCCTACGGTCTGCCCGGTTTGCTCCAGGATCTGATCTTTTGAGTGGCCCTGGCCGATCCGCTCCATGGCCACGAGAGGGTTGTCGCCAAAAACCTTAGACAGGCCGCGCACCTGGACCAAGGGGCGGATAGCAGGCTCAGCCATGGGCATTTCCCTGCAGATGTCTCTGGGTTCGCCGGGCATAGGCCTGGGAGACCCGGTCAAAAATAATGGCCAGGGTGACAATAGCCAGACCATTGAACAGGCCCATTGTGAAATATTGGTTGGTAATGGACTTGAGGACCGGCTGTCCCAAGCCTTTTACGCCGATCATCGAGGCGATGACGACCATCGCCAGGGCCATCATGATGGTCTGATTAATTCCCGCCATGATGGTTGGCATTGCCAACGGCATTTGAACCCCCCACAGGCGCTGTCGCCGTGTCGCACCAAAGGCCATGGACGCCTCGAGAACTTCTTTATCAACCAGGCGAATGCCTAGGTTGGTTAGCCGAATGACCGGCGGAATGGCATAGATGACAACGGCAATAACCCCCGGGACTTTGCCGATACCCAGCAACATGACCACGGGAATTAAATAAACAAAAGCCGGCATGGTTTGCATGATGTCGAGGACCGGTGTGACAACCGCCTGGGTTCGGTCCGATCGGGCCATCATAATACCGATGGGGATGCCCAAGGTGATCGACAGAATTGTACATACGGTAATGATGCTCAGGGTCCGCATGGTATTTTCCCACATGCCAAAATAGCCGATCAGCAACAGCGAGACGGCCACGCCCACCAACAATTTGGGCGACCTGCTGGCACCATAAACCAACCCGACAACGATGAGGATAACCAACCACCAGGGCGTTGATAACAACAGTTTTTCAAACCACACCAGAAAATACAAAAGCGGATCAAACAGCGATTCAATGAGGTCGCCATAAGACCGGGAGAACGCCCGGTAGCCGGCATCAAGCGCTTTGCGAATTGCGATCAGATCGGCCCGTTCCATCTCGGGAAACGTCGTCAACCAATTTTCGACAGCCATAACCATCTCCATTTCATAGGGGGTGTCAGGCCGTGCCGCCGCCATTGGCCATGGACCACCGGCGGTGGCGGTAAGCCGCTAGTTGTTACAGACCCGCAAGCGCTTTTTTAACCCGTGCGGCAACCTCCGTGGAAACCCACGGCTGCCAGGTTGCTTCGTGGTTTTTGAGAAAATATTCCATGGCAATATTTCCATCGGCTTGGTTTTCTTCTACCCAGGCCAGCAATTCGTTCATTTGGGCATTTTTAAATCCCCGTTTTTGCAGATACCCAAAGGCTTCTGTTGCCCGCCGGGCAAAACTTTCCGTCGTCACGGTCTCCACCAACGACGGAGGATACATGGTTACCTTCGGGTTTTCGCATTCGGCACTGGTGGTGCAGGTCATGTATTCTTCCCGGTCCGCACCCGAACCAAAATCAACCTTGACCATCTTGTGTTTACCGAGGACGGCGGTTGGTGCCCAGTAGTATCCAAACCAGGCTTCCTCGCGGGTAAAAGCCTTGGCGATGGCACCGGCCAAACCAGCCCCCGAACCCGGATCAACAAGTTCAAATCCGTCGTCCTTTAATTTTAGCGCCTTGAACAGGTTACCAGCGCTGATCTGGCAATTCCATCCGGCCGGACAGGTGTAAAAACCTGACTTGTTGTCGTCTTCCGGATGTTTAAACAGCTTGGCCTTGGCTTTGATACCGGCGATGGTCGCCAGGCTTGGGTCCTTATCGACCATATATTGCGGAACCCAAAAGCCTTCTTCGCCACCGTCGGTCAGGGATTTTCCGGCGACACGTAAGCGTTTTTCCGCGACCCCTTTATCAATCGCCGCTTTGAGCGAGTTGCTCCACAGTTCCGGCGCGATGTCTGGTTCCCCTTTCTCGACCATTGATGTGCCCGTTGGCATGGTGTCACCAGGTACCAGTTCGGCGTCGCAACCGTACCCGTGTTGCAATATAAATCGATCAACGTTGGCAATTAACGACGCCGAGTTCCAATTCATATCGGCGATGGTGACCTTTCCACAGTCGGCGACTGCAGGAGAAATGAGAAATCCAGAAATCACAACGGATAATAAAACAGTGGGAATCTTCATTTTCTATATCCTTCTTTAAGGTTAAAAATTAGTAAAACTAATAAAAATTAGTAAATTTTATTTAAAATTAGGAATAAGTATTTAATTTTATTTTATATAATTATTATTACTTTGAAATAAATATTATTATTTTGATTGTTATTTGTCACACTCATTTCTATTGCATATTATTTGCATGCACCGTTTTTATTTGCAAGGGCGGGGGGCAATGAAATCGAATAAATTGTCTATTATTTGGCCCCATGGGCCCAAGGAGATAGGCAATCAGACAGCTAGGGTCAGGACCCATTAATTTCATGCAATTCTGTTTGTCCGTAAGCTTACGAATACAAGAAAACAAGCGCAAGGACATGCTGGGCATATTCGAGCCTTGTTTTCGCAGAAGGCGTGAGCTTACGGACAAACCCCTTGGGGCGGGGTGGTTTATCTCTCTGGCTTCGTTGAAAAAACTTGAAAACCGTGGGGTTTCCTGCGTCTTTCCGCCTAACCGATAAGATAAATCGCCTCCGCAGAATGGATCAAATTAATGGGTCCTGACCCTAAATCTCCGGCCCCATAAATCAAGCGGATGACCCACCGGGTTTGGCGGCGAAGGCCAGGTAATTGACGGCCAGATCCCGGCTTAACTGCCATTTTCCATTTAGCGGGTTAAAAACCATGCCCCGCAGGTCGCGTATTTCAACGCCATGCGGACGCAAACCCGCAGCCAATTCTGACGGTTGAACAAACTGTTTCCAATTGTGGGTGCCAATGGGGACCCAACGCAAAAGATATTCAGCACCAACTTTCGCCAGAGCGAAGGACTTCGCGGTCCGGTTCAAGGTTGACAGAACCATGGCACCGCCGGGGCGGACGAGGGACGCAGAAGCTTTTAAAAACTGCGCAACATCGGTCACATGTTCGATGACTTCCATATTAACAACAACGTCATAGGAGGTCTGTTCATCCTCAATTTGTTCCGGCAGAACATGGCGATAGGTAATTTTAAGACCCATCTCACGGGCGTGGGTTTTTGCCGCCTCAATGTTTTCGCGTCCCGCATCGATACCGGTGACCAGCGCGCCCTGTTGGGCCAGAGGTTCACACAACAGGCCGCCGCCACAGCCAATATCCAGAACTTTCAATCCGGCCAGAAGCTGTTCGGGGTCGCCGCTCAGGTTAAAGCAGTCAACCAACTGATCGACAATGTAGCGTACCCGCAGGGGATTGATGGCGTGCAGCGGGGCAAAGGCGCTGTCCGGGTCCCACCAGGTGCTGGCAAGGGATGTGAAACGCGCCACATCTTCGTCCGATGCGGTGCCGCCAGGGGGTGATTTTGCCAAGGCCATTTGCGAGATCCTTCTCGGGCAGGGTTGCTCCCTCTTAAACGATAGAGTATGTATGCGCCGCCTTACGGGCAACCAGTAAAATGAAAAATGACATAAATGACATGCCCGAGCCATTCGGTCGGGTTACGCATACGGCAGATGAGTGGGTAATGGCACGGATTGTACAAAAATTTGGCGGCACTTCAGTTGGCGATGTTGATCGTATTAAAAACGTCGCGCTTAAGGTAAAGGCTGAGGTCGACCGCGGCAATGAAGTGGCCGTGGTGCTGTCGGCAATGTCCGGTGAAACCAATCGGCTTGTCGACCTGGTCTCCCAAATGGCCCCCCTTTACGACGCGCGCGAGTACGATGTTGTTGTCGCAACAGGCGAACAGGTGACCGTAGGTTTGCTGGCCCTGGCCCTACAGGACCTCGGTGTATCCGCCCGTTCCTGGTTGGGGTGGCAGATTGCCATCGAAACCGATGATGTGCATGGTAAGGCGCGGATTGAAAATATAGTTGCCGATGAATTGGTTAAACGGATGGCGTCAGGCGAAGTGCCGGTTGTCGCCGGGTTCCAGGGTGTGGCACCGAACCACCGCATCACCACGCTCGGGCGTGGCGGGTCCGATACCAGTGCCGTTGCCCTGGCTGCCGCTGTGGGCGCGGATCGTTGTGATATTTATACGGATGTGGACGGGGTATATACCACGGACCCGCGGATCGTATCAAAAGCCCGCAAAATTGATAGAATTACCTACGAAGAGATGTTGGAAATGGCGTCTCTCGGTGCCAAAGTATTGCAAACCCGCGCGGTTGAGATGGCCATGAAAACCGGCCAACGTATACAGGTTTTATCTTCCTTTGAGGATAAACCGGGAACCCTAGTTGTCGATGAGGATGAGATTGTGGAAAAGGAACTTGTGAGCGGCATTGCCTATAGCCGGGATGAAGCCAAAATTACCTTGGTTCGTGTGTCAGACAAACCGGGCGTAGCGGCGGCGATTTTTGGTCCGCTGTCAGACGCCAACGTGAATGTAGATATGATCGTTCAAAATAGATCCGTTGGCGGCGACGCCACCGATATGACTTTCACGGTCGCCCAGGATGACCTAGACCGTGCCGTCGAAACGATTGAGAACCTGAGCGCTGATATTGGTTATGAAAAGCTTCTGTCGGACGCCAACGTCGTCAAGGTATCGGTTGTCGGCGTCGGTATGCGGAGCCACGCCGGTGTCGCTCAGCGGATGTTTGCCGCTTTGGCCGAGAAGGGCATCAATATTCAGGTCATCTCAACCTCCGAAATCAAGGTCAGCGTCCTGATTGACGAAGAATACACGGAACTGGCGTTACGCGCGTTGCATACGGCCTATGGACTGGACGCCACATAAAAACCGGCCATCTTTGATATAAACTCATAAGGTTCCTGCGGAACGGGCGTTCAACGGAAAAACCAATCCCACCAGGGGAAGGTAAAAATCATGGCCGATGGCCCCACAACCAATTATAGAGGCCCGCTTGTCTCAGAGCCCCGGCAGTTGCTCGCCCGGGTCCGTGACGTTATGGCCAGAGGGGGGGAGAATCAGGCGCAATATGACCAGATAACCAAAATTATCGCGACCTATATGGTCGCAGAAGTCTGTTCAATTTATATCCGTCGGGCAAATGACCGCCTGGAACTTTATTCCTCGCAAGGACTAATACCGTCGGCTGTCCATAACACCTACCTGCAAATCGGTGAAGGTATCGTCGGCGATATTGCTGCGGCCGGCCGGCCCTTTGCCCTGGCCGATGCCCAGGCCCATCCGAATTTTGCCTACAAACCGGAAACGGGAGAGGAACTCTACAGTTCCCTGATGGGGGTGCCGATTTTACGCGGTGGCCGTGTCATCGGTGTGCTTGATGTCCAGAATCGGACAAAACGCGATTATTCCGATGAGGAAGTGGAGACCTTACAAACCGTCGCCATGGTATTGGCTGAACTGATCGCCGGCGGCACGTCGAACGAAAATAACCCGATGGCGGTGCTTGATGAACAGTCGACCAAACCGCTGCGTATTGAAGGCATTTTACTGAGCGATGGTCTTGGGATGGGCCGTGCACATCTGCATTCACCACGGGTCAACATAGAGAAAATGGTTGCCGACGACCCGCTCACCGAGCATCTCCGATTGACCAAAGCCTTTCAGGAAATGCACGGTGCGCTGGATGAAATGCTGGCCGATGCTGCCGTCGCCGAAAGCGGCGAGCACAAAGACGTTTTGGAGACTTATCGTCTGATCGCTGAAGACGCCGGATGGGTGAAGCGGATTGAGGAAGCCATCAGGACCGGTTTGTCGGCGGAAGCGGCCGTGCAAAAAGTTCAGAACAGCATCCGCGCCCGGATGGGACAGACGGCCGATCCGTATCTGAGAGAGCGGGTACATGATTTTGATGATTTGGCGCATCGGCTGATGACTCATCTGATGGGCGAAAATGGAGCTCCGCATGCGGCTGTAATGCCCGGCGAAGCGATTTTGATTGCCCGGTCTATGGGGCCTGCTCAATTGTTGGATTATGATGCAACAAAATTAAAAGGACTTGTTCTCGAAGAAGGATCGCCGACAAGCCATGTGGCAATTGTCGCACGGGCCATGGGTATTCCGGTTATCGGTCGTGCGCAGGATATCCTGTCGCGGGTCAATGAGGGGGATCAGATCATTGTTGACGCCAACCATGGACAAGTCCTGGTGCGACCAGGCGTCACTGCGCAGACGGCATTTGATGAAAGCGTTCATGCCCTCGAAAAACAAAAAGAACGGTACGCCGCCCTGGTCGATAAATCGGCGATCACCAAAGACGGTCATCCGGTTGAGTTATCGATCAATGCGGGATTGATGATTGATTTGGGGCACTTAAAAAGTTCCGGTGCCGCCGGTGTCGGGTTATACCGAACCGAAATCCCCTTTATGGTCCGTTCAAAGTTTCCCGGCGTAGATGAACAGACCCGTCTGTACCGTCAGGTGCTCGACAACGTGGATGGAAAACCCGTGGTCTTTCGTACCTTGGATATTGGCGGCGATAAAATTCTGCCCTATTGGGAGGTCGAGGCTGAAGACAATCCGTCCATGGGCTGGCGCGCCATCCGGGTCGCTCTTGACCGTCCGGCGCTTTTACGCCGGCAGGTGCGCGCAATGACCCGGGCCGCCGCCGGCAGGGATTTACATATCATGTTTCCGATGGTTGCCGAAGTACCGGAATTTGTCGCCGCACGGGCCCTGGTCGACAAAGAATTGGCACGGGAAAAAGAGCGGGGAAGCGCGTTGCCGCGGTCTGTCCGTGTCGGCGTCATGTTGGAGGTTCCCAGTTTGGCGTTCCAGCTTACGGCGCTCTGTCCCTTTGTTGATTTTATATCGGTCGGCAGTAATGATCTGTTTCAGTTTTTATTTGCCTGCGACCGGGGAAATCCGCGCCTGGCCGATCGTTATGACCTGTTGTCGCCGATTGTTCTGCGTTTCTTGAAATCAATTGTCGACGCCTGTGATGCCGCTCAGGTGCCCGTCAGTTTATGTGGTGAGATGGCCGGACGGCCGCTCGAAGCCATGGCTTTGGTTGCCCTTGGGTTTCGTCGGCTTTCCATGGCAGGTATTAGCCTCGGCCCGGTGAAGGAGTTGCTGCTGGGGCTCGAATTGGCGCCCGTATCGGCGGTCATAGCGGCGCAATTGGATGCGCCGGTTCACTCCCTGCGTCCGGCCATTGCCGAGATCGCAAAATCTCAAGGTTTGGTTCCTTAGGCGGAACTTTCCGACTATTCGCTCCTGGCCTGGAAATATTAAAAAATTGACGCCCGCATTCGCCCATTAAGGCTTGTAATTACACAAAAAATCAGCAATCTTAAACAACATGCTTAAGCAGGATTTGGCTGTTTTTTCTTGCACAGATTGGCGTTATTTAACGGTTTTCAGGTTTTCTAATTTTTGGCCGTGTAATTGCGAACGTGCTTCTGAATTAAATAAGATTCTTTACGATATGGATTTAAACATGGCGGTGCCGTCCGAGGAAAACAGTGAACGTGAGGGCGGGGCTTCCCACGTGGGCGCGTTGTTGCAGGCGTCGCGACAGCGATTAGGTGAAGATCTGCCCGATGTGGCTTTGATGTTACGTATTCGATTGCCCTATCTGGCGGCCATCGAAGCGGGCCGATACCGGGAGTTGCCCGGTGCAACCTACGCCGTCGGATTTATTCGCGCCTATGCGGAACATTTGGGATTAGATAGTGAAGAAGTGGTTCGCCGGTTTAAGGTTGAAACCATTGACGGTGGTTCCGATCAAAAATTGAGTTTCCCAACCCCGGTTGCAGAAACCGGTATTCCTGGCGGAGCCTATGTCTTTGTCGGCCTGGTCGTTGCCGTTATCGCATATGGCGCGTGGTACGTGAGCGCGACGGAAGATGGTTTTTTTGCGGAACTTATCAGCCCCCTGGACGAACATATTTCGAGCCTGTTGTCGTCGGATGACGACCCGGCGGCGGCAACGGCGCCTGTCACACCCGCCGGCGTTTCCAAAACGCCGGCTGCACCGCAGGATATTGAGCCGTCGGCAAATGCCGACCGGGCCTCAGATGAACCCAAACCGGCTCTCGAGCAGCCAACGCCAGTGCCGGAGGAAACGGAACCAGAGACAACATCGGCAGCACCTGTGACCCCTGCTGGCGCCGTTGAATCATCGCAACCCGTTGCGCAATCAGAACCTGCGATTGCTGATGTTGAGCCGGAAATAACTGAAACACAGCTTGAACCAACGGCCGCCGTCCCGGCACCCGCGACCGGTTCGGCCTCCAGCGGCGGCGCAGAAAACGCTGGCAATGAACCTCAGGACCAACCGACGAGATCGCAGGCAGCAGCCGTCGAAACGGCACCGTCACCGGGATCGGAGGTGCCGCCTGCGCAAGCCGTTGCCGTGGTAAGATCGCAAGAGTTATCTGTTGTTACACAGCCAGCGACACCGCAACCCGCACCAGATCCGTCCTCTCAATCGGCAACCAATGAAATCGACCGGCCTGCGCCGGCGGCCCCGTCGCCTGCGCCGGCGGCCCCGTCGCCTGCGCCGGCAGCCCCGTCGCCTGCGCCGGCAGCCCCGTCGATTGCTGTCGATAGCGCTACGGAGCCGGACGCCAGTTCGGAAACCCGACCTTTAGTTGCATCGATTGAAACAAATACGATCGAGCCAACAGGTGCCACTGCAGACATTGTTTCTGAAACGGTACCGGCACCGGTTTCGCTTGCTTCAGGCACAGAATCAGAAATTGCCGCCCCCGAATTGCCGACCGTCCCGGTGCAGGCGGACACGGAGGCCAATGTTGCAGAAGCCGCAGAGGAACCCCTGATTGCCCGTACAGCCCCTGTGCAGGCGCGTATCGTCATTAATGCCAAAACCAATAGCTGGATACAGGTGCGTGACGATGTGGCTAATCAAATGCTGATAACCCGTTTGTTAACCGCCGGCGACAGTTATGAAGTTCCCAACCGACCAGGTTTGATTTTGCTTACCGGTAATGCGGGTGCCCTCGAAATTCTTGTTGATGGCGTCGCCGCGCCGTCTATTGGCGGAAACGGGGTTGTCCGCCGGGGTGTTGTCTTGGAGGCGGACCGCTTGAAACAGGGAACGGCTGTAACCAATTAGCAATTGGGAAAGCGCCGTACCAACAATGGTGGTTGACCCGCAACATCCAATAGGCCAAAAAGCGTTTAAACCCATCGTCTTTGGTCGCACGGTTAAGCGGATTGGTAAATAGGTTCCACGATTATGTCGAAAAATCGAAATCTCGTTAAACGCAAGGTAACCATACCGGTTCGTGTTGGTGACGTAAGTATTGGTGGCGGGTCACCGATTGTCGTCCAATCGATGACCAATACGGATACTGCGGATATCGAAGGTACCGCGCTACAGGTCGCTGATCTGGCACGTGCCGGCTCTGAACTGGTAAGAATTACCGTTGATCGCAAGGAGGCGGCACAGGCCGTGCCCCATATTCGCGATCGACTGGACCAAATGAATATTAACGTGCCTCTGGTCGGTGATTTTCATTACATTGGCCACAAATTGCTGAGCGAGAACCCGGCCTGTGCAGAGGCTCTGGCCAAATACAGAATTAATCCGGGTAACGTTGGTTTTCGCCAAAAGCGGGACAGCCAGTTTGCGACGATGATTGAGACCGCCCTTACCTATGACAAGCCCGTCCGCATTGGGGTCAACTGGGGAAGCCTCAATCAGGATCTTGTAGTCTCGATGATGGACGAAAACTCGAAGTTGGCGACGCCTTTGGATGCTGCGGCCGTCACTCGCGAAGCCTTGATTGTATCGGCCTTAACAAGTGCACAAAAAGCCGAAGAAATAGGCCTCGCCCGGGATAAAATTATACTGTCGTGTAAGGTCAGTGAAGTTCAGGCATTGATATCTGTCTACCAGGGGCTGGCATCGCGTGGTGAATACGCCCTGCACCTAGGGCTGACGGAAGCCGGTATGGGGTCCAAGGGTATCGTTGCATCAACGGCCGCCATGGGTATTTTACTGCAACAGGGAATTGGCGATACCATTCGTGTTTCCTTGACCCCCGAGCCCGGCGGCGACAGAACCCGAGAAGTTATTGTCGCTCAGGAAATCCTGCAAACCATGGGCCTGCGGTCGTTTGTTCCGTTGGTTACGGCCTGCCCCGGTTGTGGCCGGACAACCTCGACGGTGTTTCAGGAACTGGCCGAAAGCATTCAGAGTTACGTACGTAATCAGATGCCGGTGTGGCAGGAAACCTATGAGGGGGTTGAAGATTTAAATCTGGCAGTCATGGGCTGTATTGTGAACGGCCCCGGCGAGAGCAAACATGCGGATATCGGTATCAGCCTGCCGGGCACCGGTGAAGAACCAACGGCACCGGTTTTTATCGACGGCGAAAAAACCCACACCCTGCGGGGTAAGGGCATTGCCGACGAGTTTAAGAAAATTGTCGATCAATACATTTCCCAGCGTTACCCGCGCCGTGACGGTTCATCTTCGGCCGCTGCTGAATAATCGGTAATAAGATTGATGGCAGCCCTCCAACCCATTCGTGGTACCCATGATATCCTCGCCGATGACCACCGTCTTTATCGGTTGGTGACGGAAACGGCCTACGAAATCGCCGCTCGTTATGGTTATCAGGAGCACTCGACGCCGATCTTCGAGTTTACCGAGGTGTTTGCCCGGACCCTCGGCGATACATCGGATATCGTGACCAAGGAAATGTATACGTTTGCGGATCGAAACGGCGAAAGTCTGACCCTGAGACCCGAATATACGGCGGGTATTTGCCGCATGTTCATGTCCAATGGGATGACCCAGCAATTGCCCCTCAAGGTATTTTGCCGGGGCCCGATGTTTCGATACGAGCGTCCGCAAAAGGGACGGCAACGCCAGTTTCATCAAATTGATGCAGAAATCCTCGGTGTCGCCGACCCGCTGGCTGATATCGAAGTTATTGCCCTTGGCGCACACATTCTCGGTGCCCTCGGATTGGCGGATCGCATCCGTCTTGAACTCAACACCCTGGGGGATGCGGAAAGTCGGCAGGCGTATCGGGCCCTGTTGGTTGATTATTTTAATGGATTTCGAGAGGATCTTTCAGAAGAAAGTCGGGTCCGGCTGGAAAAAAACCCGCTTCGCATTCTCGATTCAAAAGATAAGGGGGACCGCGTCCTTGTGCAAAATGCACCCCTCATGGCAGATAGTCTGAATGCCCTGTCGCAAGACTTTTTTGCGCAGGTCAGACAGGGCCTGGAAAGTTTGAATATCGAATATGTTGTTGAACCGCATTTGGTCCGTGGTATGGATTATTATTGCCATACGGCTTTTGAATTCACGACGGATACCCTGGGTGCCCAGGGCGCGGTTTTAGCGGGTGGCAGATATGACGGTTTGGTCGAGACCATGGGTGGCCCGCCGACACCGGGTATCGGATGGGCCGCAGGTGTTGAACGGTTGTCGATGATGGTCGGAGAGGCCCCGCCAGCCCCCCGTCCTCTGGTCGTGATCCCGGTCGGTAGTGCCCAGCGCACGCAAGCTCTTGTCATTACCCAGCGACTTCGCAAGTCCGGATTGCACGTTGATTTGGGATATTCGGGCAATGTGAAAAAACGTCTTAACCGCGCCAATAAAGCCAATGCCCGTGCAGCCATTCTGCTCGGGGAAGACGAATTGGCGAAAGGCGTCGTTACCCTTCGTGATATGGAAACGGGCGAGCAATCAGAAGCTCCGTTGGCCTCGCTTGAGGAACATCTCGCCCGTTATCGTTAGCCGGTTTCCATGCCCCCCTTAACCCATCCCGAGGGTCGCGTCCTTGTCATTGGCGCAAATCATCGCACCAGCGGATTGAGTGTGCGCGATCGCCTGTTTGTTGACGATGCCGATATTCCAGAGGTGCTTACCCAACTGAGGGCTTTGGGACTACAGGATGCGGTTGTCCTGTCGACCTGTGATCGGGTCGAGGTACACGGGTTTTGTCGGTCGCCATCGCAGATCTACGGGCCGGTAAGGGCATTGTTTTCGAACCGCGCGCACATCGGACCTGAACTTCCGGAGGATGCGTTTTACCTGCATCAGGGGGCCGACGCGGTCCACCATATATTCGCCGTCGCCGCATCTCTCGATAGTTTGGTTGTTGGCGAACCCCAGGTGCTGGGCCAGTTGAAGGCGGCTCATCGAATGGCCCGTGACCATGGAAGTTGCGCCGGGCCGCTGGAAAATGTCCTGCAATCCGCCTACCGTGCCGCCAAACGGGTTCGTACGGAAACCACGATCGGCGAACGGCCCGTATCGATAGCCGCTTCGGCCTGTGAAGTTGCCCGTGACCTGCACGGAGATTTGTCCCGGACTTTTGTCGCGCTCATCGGCGCCGGCGAAATGGGCGAACTGATCGCCCGGCACTTTCAGGCCGCCGGCGTTAAGGGTTTGACCGTGTCACATCCCGAGGCGGCCCGTGCCGATCCCCTGAGCCGTCAATTGGATTGTCACGTCGTCGCCTTCGAGAATTTATCCAATGCGTTGACACAGGCTGATATTATTATTTCAGCGCTTGGACAAAGACGCCATTCCCTAACTGCAGATATGGTTCATTCTGCTTTGAAAAGCCGACGCAACCGTCCGCAATTAATCATTGATACGGCCGTTCCCGGCGATGTGGAACCGGCGGTTAATCGAATTGACGATGCCTTTTTGTATGAACTGGCGGACTTGGACCGGGTCGCCCAGGACGGCCAGGCCAACCGCCAGGCTCAGGCCGATATTGCCCACCGGTTGATTGTCGAGGAAGTGGCGGGGTATCTGTCGAACCATTCGGCCAGGGACGCGGTCTCCGTGGTCACGCAGTTGCGCAGCCATTTCGAAAGCGTTCGCAAGACTGTCTTGGCGGAAAGTCCCGAAGACGCAGGCCGGGCGACTGAATTGCTGATCGCAAGACTTTTGCACAATCCGTCGCAATTTCTGCGCCGGCGTGCACGTGAGGGACGGGGTAAAACGGACAGGGCCGAACAACTGCTCAATGCGCTGTTTGACCTCGATGGCTCAACCCGATTAAACGACAAAGATAAGGAGAAATAAGGGTGAATTTAGACGAAAACCTGAGCCGGGTTTTGGCCCGACACGAGGAACTTTCAAGTTTAATGTCGTCGGCGACACCACCGTCGGCAGAACAATATGTCAAGTTGTCCCGCGAATACGCCGAATTGTCTCCGATTGTCGAAGGGATAAATGCGCTGCGTGACGTGCAAGCGGAACTCGATGATTTGCAATCGATGATCAAGGATCCGGACGGCGACGCGGAAATGCGCGAAATGGCCGACGACGAACACCGGGCCCTGCAAAAAAAACTGCCGGAACTTGCCCACCGGGTTCAATTGCTGTTGGTCCCCAAGGACGAGGCCGATAGCAAAAACGCCATTCTGGAAGTCCGGGCCGGGACCGGCGGCGACGAAGCGGCGCTGTTTGCCGCTGATCTGTTCCGCATGTACCAACGTTACGCGGAAACCAGAAACTGGAAACTTGAAATCATGAGCATGAACGAGATTGGCATTGGCGGGCTCAAGGAAGTTGTCGCCTCAATTTCCGGCAAAGATGTGTTTGCACGTCTCAAATTTGAATCCGGCGTCCATCGGGTACAACGGGTCCCGGCGACGGAGTCCGGCGGCCGTATTCATACCTCGGCGGCGACCGTCGCCGTGATGCCTGAAGCTGAAGAAGTTGACGTTCAAATTGAGGACAAGGATTTACGGATCGATGTCTTCCGGGCCAGTGGCCCCGGCGGCCAATCGGTAAATACAACGGATTCTGCCGTCCGCATTACGCACCTGCCGACCGGTATTGTTGTCTCCCAACAGGACGAAAAGTCGCAACATAAAAACAAAGCCAAGGGCATGCGTGTCCTGAGGGCGCGTATTTATGAGCAGCAGCGCCAAAAACTGGATGACGAAAGGGCGGAAACACGGCGCAGTCAAGTGGGCTCAGGTGATCGGTCGGAACGCATTCGCACCTATAATTTTCCCGACCGACGGGTGACTGACCATCGGATTGGCCTGACCCTTCATCAACTGGACAGCATTCTCAACGGAGATCTGGACGTCGTCGTTGATGCTTTGGTCACCGAGGATCAAGCGCAAAAACTGGCAGAGATTAATTGAGCCCTGGCCCTTTGCAAAACGCCGGCGAGGCGGTTCAACTGGCGACCAAACTATTTACTGAAGCCGGTCTAGAAACCCCCAGACTGGACGCCCGGGTGCTGGTCGCGGCGGCTCTCAATATAGATAAAACCCGTTTATTTTCCCATCCTGAACAACCGATTTCCGATCACCAGTGCCTTGCAGTCCATGGCTTCATCCAACGGCGCCTGGGGCGTGAACCGGTCGCTCGTATCGTCGGCGAGCGTGAGTTTTGGAGTCTGACGTTTAAAGTTGACGCCAGCACCCTGGTCCCAAGACCGGATTCAGAAACCCTTGTCGAAGCGATTCTTAAACGGACCGACAACCGGGCAGGGAGAATATCGATACTTGATATGGGTACGGGCAGCGGTTGTCTGGTTCTTGCCCTGTTGTCTGAACTCTCCCGGGCGACCGCCGTTGGTGTTGATATCAGTGCCCGGACCCTGGATATTGCAACCCAAAACGCCCGGTTCCTGGGACTCGATCAACGGGTCCGCTTCCTCCGTTCAAACTGGTGCGATGGACTGGCGGCTGATGCCCGGGGGCCGTTCGACATCATTATCTCCAACCCGCCTTATATCGCGGTTGGTGATCTTAAAAAACTAGATCCGGACGTCGCAGAATTTGATCCCCATGGGGCGCTCAGTGGGGGTGACGATGGATTGCAGGCCTATCGGGAGTTGCTGCCCGGTCTTTCGCGTTATCTCGCAAAAACCGGAATTGCCGGCCTTGAGATCGGCTGGGATCAAGCCGGGGCCGTTAAAAATATCGCCGATCAAGCCGGCTTAAGTTGCCTGGAAACGGTCCAGGACATGGCGGGACGGGACCGGGTATTATTGTTTCGCCCGGTGGAGTCCTGATATTTACAAAAAAACTGTTGGAATGTTGGCGTTTCCCGACTAAGCTGCCCTTGCAAGCGGCTTTCGGGCGGCTCGGGTCCAAGAGTTAATTCGGTGCTATTTGATTCTTAAAAGTCGAATTAACGATGTCGACCCTGTTTAAATTCCCTTTGCGGATACGGTATGGCGCTCATGGTGGGCGTTTCCGTAGTTAACCGTCGCGGCATTACGAGGTTTATTGTTTTGTTGTTGGGGATCACTATAAAACCGGAAATTGAGATAAAATGAAACCAGGTTCGAATAGACGGCCACGCTCTCGACCGAATAACAATAATAACAACAATAAACGCCAGGGCGGACGTAATTCCTATGACAGCAACGGGCCAGATGGCAAGGTCCGTGGTACGGCGCAACAGGTGCTGGAAAAGTACCAGGCTCTTGGTCGGGACGCCACGTCGGCCGGTGATCGAATCGCGGCGGAAGCCTATTTTCAGTATGCGGAACATTATTATCGACTGGTTAACGCCGATGGCAGTCAACCGCAGCCGCGGCGCGATGCCCACCAGGAACTGACGAACGTTGACGAGAGCGACTCCGTCGAAACCGCCCCGGTGCCGCAGCCGACGGTTAGCGAACCGGCCGAGCCGGTGATTGCCGAAGTTGTGACAGTGCCGATAATGCCGGGCCCGATTGCCACCCCCGCCCCGCAAAAACAGCCGCAGGAAACAACCGAACAACTCGAACTGGTGGCCGCCGACGACAGCTCTGCCGCAGTTCCCGAAGTTGCCGCGTCGGAAGAAGAAAAACCAAAACCCGTCCGTCGCCGTCGGCCGCGGGCGAAAGCAGATACGCCCAAGGAAACCGAGGCCGAACCGGCACAGGCTTAAAGGCGCACGTTATAAAGATTACGCGATATAATGAATAAAGATTACGCGATATAATGATTAGTCGACAAGATAAAAATTAGGCGACAACGATGCTGTCACCCACAGCTATTGTATCGCCAGTCACAACCTCGGCAAATACCCCGCAGTTGGTGTGACCGAATCCGCTCTGCAGTGCTTTTAATATGTTAATATCGCGTTCAGATGATTGCAGGTTGACGTGGGTTGCAACACATCGGCCAATCGGCGCGATGATTCGCAATTGAACATTGTTGATGGAAATCACATTGTCGACCCAGGCCGATTCCTGCCAGGCGTCGCCGCCCTCAAAATATATATTGCCCCGAAAACGCAGAGGGTCTAACTGGCAAGCAGTGATCCGTTCAATGTCGCTGACGCTTTGTAAATTGATTAAAGAGATTAGGGGCTGTGCTTGGTCTGTCAGGCTGTTTGCCGGCTTGGCTTCGAAAATTTTTGGCCGGCCGCGCGCTTCGCCACCCATAAAAGCCGCAAAAAAGTCTTCGAGCATGGTCCTGCCGATGGGTTCGGTGAGGCGCCCTTTGGTAACCGGTTTACCGCGCCGCAGGATGGTCAGGGTATTCGACGTGTCGTCGTAGCGGGTTTTCAATTGGGCCAGTTTCGGATTGCGGGCAAGCGTCAGAAAAAACGATTTGGCAATCCAGTTGCCGGTGTTTTGGTTGGCCGATGTGGTCCCCGGGGCAATGGCGAAACGGCGATCGTTGTCGATCCCTTGGCCTGCCGTCAAAACGGTCTCCGCCAAGGGTTCCGGGCTCAAACCTTTTACCGGATACCGGTATATCTTTTGAATTTTTAACATGGGCTGTGAGCATCCCGCGCAAATTGCGCAGAGTCAATGCGCTGTTAACCATCCTGAGCTAAAATCTGCGACTTGCGAAGCCGAATTATCGGCACATATCACAGGAGAGAAACCTCATTTTAATGAGAGGCCTGACGTCGCTGCATGAGCGGGACGAGAGGGTTTGGTCTAGAGAGAGGAAAATAGACATGGAATTTGAAAATTATACGGAACGGTCGCGTGAATTTATTCAATCGGCACAAACCCTGGCGATTAAGTCAAACCACCAGCAACTGACACCCCTGCATCTGCTCAAAATATTGCTGGAGGATCCGCAGGGACTGGCAAACAGCTTGATCGAGGCGGCAGGTGGAGAAAGTGCACGGGTTTTTGAAGCGACCAATGGGGCAATTCGTAAATTGCCGAAGGTTGAAGGGTCCGGGGCCGGTCAGGTTTACCTGGCACCGGAAATGGCGCGGCTGTTTGAACAGGCGGAAAAGCTGGCCGAACAAAATGGCGATACTTTTGTCAGTGCGGAAATCCTCCTGCTTGCCCTGGCCATGGGTCCGGGAACGACAGCGGCGACCTTGTTAAAGGATGCCGGTGCGGCGCCACAAGCTCTGAATGCGGCGATCAAGGACCACCGCAAAGGCCGGAAAGCCGATAGTGCTTCAGCCGAAAAAACCTACGACGCCCTGAAAAAATACGCCCTCGATTTAACCGACGCGGCGGCCGAAGGTAAGATCGACCCGGTGATCGGTCGTGATGAGGAGATTCGCCGAACCATTCAGGTTCTGTCGCGACGGACAAAAAACAACCCGGTGCTGATCGGCGAACCCGGCGTTGGTAAAACGGCCATTGTCGAAGGGCTGGCACAACGCATTATTTCAGGTGATGTGCCGGAAAATTTAAAATCGAAAAAACTGTTGGTACTCGATCTGGGTGCATTGGTTGCCGGTGCTAAGTTTCGCGGCGAGTTTGAGGAACGTTTGAAAGCGGTTCTGGCTGAAGTAACGGCGTCGGATGGGCAAATTATTTTGTTCATTGACGAAATGCATACGCTGGTTGGTGCCGGCGCAGCTGAGGGATCCATGGACGCATCGAACCTGCTGAAACCGGCGCTGGCCCGCGGCGAACTGCATTGTGTTGGTGCGACCACCCTGAACGAATACCGCAAACATGTGGAAAAAGACGCGGCCCTGGCCCGCCGGTTCCAGCCCATCGTGGTGTCCGAACCGACCGTCGAAGATACCATTTCCATATTGCGGGGCATTAAAGAAAAATATGAAATGCACCATGGCGTGCGGATTAAAGATTCAGCCCTGGTTTCCGCCGCAACCCTGTCCAGCCGTTATATTACGGATCGGTTTTTGCCCGATAAAGCCATTGATTTGGTTGATGAAGCCGGCAGCCGCGTCCGCATGGAGATCGATTCGAAACCGGAAGAAATTGACGAACTGGATCGTAAAATCATCCAGCTGAAAATTGAACGCGAGGCCCTTAAAAAGGAGGACGACAAAGCGTCGAACAAACGGCTTGTCGCCCTCAATGAGGAACTGGTGGAACTGGAAGACCGATCTGGCGAATTGACCGGCCAATGGGAAGCCGAAAAAAATATGTTGGCGGATACGACGAAGGGCAAGGAGGAACTTGAACGGGCCCGTCTGGGCGTCGAAAAAGCCATGCGCGAGGGCCGTTTGGAACAGGCCAGCGAATTGCAATATGATTTGATTCCCAAACTCGAAGAACGGGTTGCCAAGGCCGAACAGATGGAGGCTGCCCGCATGGTCGGCGAATCGGTCACGTCGGAGCATATTGCCAATGTGGTTTCCCGCTGGACCGGGATCCCGGTCGACAAAATGCTGCAAGGCGAACGAGACAAATTATTAGGGATGGAAGCCGGCTTGAGGCGTCGGGTCATTGGCCAGGAAGAAGCTCTGGTGGCGGTTTCCAATGCGGTTCGCCGGGCCCGGGCCGGAATGCAGGATCCAAACCAGCCGATCGGCTCGTTCCTGTTTCTTGGGCCAACGGGTGTCGGTAAAACCGAATTAACCAAGGCCCTGGCCGAGTTTTTGTTTGACGACGAACAGGCCATGATCCGCATTGATATGTCGGAATATATGGAAAAACACGCGGTCGCACGGCTCATTGGTGCGCCTCCGGGATATGTCGGATATGACGAAGGCGGTGCCCTGACCGAAGCGGTTCGTCGTCGACCCTATCAGGTTATCTTGTTTGATGAAGTCGAAAAAGCCCACCCCGATGTTTTTAATATTTTGTTGCAGGTGCTTGACGATGGGCGCCTGACCGATGGCCAGGGGCGGACGGTCGATTTTCGGAATACCCTGATTGTTCTGACCTCCAACTTAGGCGGTGAAATCCTTGCCAGCCAGGCTGAAGGTGAGGATTCGTCTGCCGTTCGCGACGACGTTATGGAAGTTGTCCGGGCCTCTTTTCGACCGGAATTTGTCAACCGGTTGGATGAAATCATTCTGTTTCACCGGTTGTTCCGTGAACATATGGATGGCATCGTTGACATTCAATTGGCACGCTTGCGGGAGTTACTGGCCGGGCGCGGTATTGTGATAAAATTGGACGCAGCGGCACGCGCCCGATTGGCTGATGAAGGATATGATCCGGTGTATGGGGCCCGACCCCTGAAGCGGGTGATTCAGTCTCGTTTGCAAAACACCCTGGCCGGGCTGATCCTAGAAGGGCAGATTGAAGAAGGCGAAACCGTTCGCGTTTCAGCCAA
Organism: Rhodospirillales bacterium; assembly: GCA_021775095.1. GTDB lineage: Bacteria > Pseudomonadota > Alphaproteobacteria > Rhodospirillales > Casp-alpha2 > JABMNT01. The sequence goes on along the minus strand of JAJFII010000089.1, from coordinate 3,485 downwards.
CAAAGATGGTTTGACCATTAACGGTAAATTGGCCGAAGCGGCTTAGGCTAAAACTGCGGCAAATGGGTTCATTTGCGGTCGCCGCTTTGCGCCGATATCGATGAGTTGGGGCATTTTCGACGATTTAACTATCGTCGGAAGTGCACCGGCGTTTAACGGAGAAAGCTCTGAAACCGGTTGAGTGTGGCCATTGGTTGTTCGGCGTGAACCCAATGGCCCGCGCCGTCGATGGAATCCATCTGGGCCCTGGGAAACAATCGGTCGATGGCACCGGCGTGCTGGGGTGCAATGTAATCGGAATTTCCGCCTGCCAAAAACAGAGTTGTCCCGGCGTAGGCCTGGGCCCCGGCAAATTCCGGAAAACTTAAGATGTCTGCCATATGATGCTCAAGCGCGTCGAGATTTACTCGCCAGCTGTAGGTGCCCCGTTCGTCGGTCGTCAGGTTTTGCATCAAAAAAGCAAGCACACCGGGGTCTTCCGCGACCCGGGCAAGGGTCGGTTCGACGTCGCTGCGGCGCGATACCTGGGTCAGATTTACGGTTTTCATCGCTGCCACATAATCCGAATAATCGTGTTCATAGGCGACGGGCGCAATGTCCAAAACCAACAGCCGCTCGACCAGGTCGGCGCGGGTCAGCGCCAAAACCATGGCCGCTTTGCCACCCATGGAATGGCCGATAACCGGGCACGGCCCGAGGCCCTGTGTTGTTATAAAAGCAGCAATGTCTTCGGCCATGGCCGAATAGGTCATTTGTGGCGTGTGTTCGGATTCGCCGTGATTGCGCATGTCGAGGGCATACACCCGGTGGGTTTGGCTCAAACCCTTGGCGATCCCCGCCCAATTGCGTTTCCAACCGAACAATCCGTGCAGGATCAACACGTTAGGGCCGTTGCCCACTTGGGAATAGGCGAGACGAACCGGTCGGCTCACGGCACCGCCCTATTGGCCTGCCGACGCGGTTTTGCTTTGCGTCAGCGGCAGCGCGGCAAACTGATCATCGATCCGGTCCTTTGCCGCCAGGAAACGTGCCAATTGTTTTCCTTTGAGTTTATTGCCCGACGGCATTTTGACGCGCAGGGGATTGGCTTGCCGGTTGTTTTTGAGGATTTCATAATGCAGGTGTGGCCCGGTTGATCTTCCGGTTGAGCCGACATATCCAATGACCTGGCCCTGGTCGACCCGTTTGCCCTTGCTCATACCACGACGGAAACCCTTCATATGGGCATAGGCTGTGGAATAGGTGGCGTTATGACGAATGCGGATGTAATTTCCATATCCGCCCTTCCGCCCGGCATAGCTAATGGTTCCGTCACCTGCCGCATAGATCGGTGTTCCCCGGGGAGCGGCAAAATCAACGCCTTTATGCATTTTTGTATATCCAAGGACCGGATGTTTGCGGCGGCCAAAGCCCGACGACAGGCGGCCCCCGTCTATCGGCGTGCGCATCAGGGTTTTTTGCGCACTGTGGCCATTTTCGCTGTAATAATTGGTGTGGCCCTGGTTCGATTTGAACCGATATATCCGGGTCACTTTGCCACTGAGGGTCAGGGCTGCGTAATGGATGGTATCACTTTTGGTGATTTTGCCGTTGTCGTCGATTACCTGATCATACATCACTTCAAAGTAATCACCTTTGCGAATATCGCGCTGAAAATCCACGTCCCAGGAATAGGCGCGAATCAATTCGGCCAGCGCCGCGTTGGTTAATCCGGCTTTTTGTCCGGCCATATAGAGGCTCGATGTAATGATTCCCTGGGCGCGAACCGGTTTGGTTGTAAGCGTGCGTTCAAGTTTCCAGGCCCGGAAATTGCCGTCAACCGCCCGCGCCACGCGCAATTCGGTTGTTGCATTGGGTTGCAGGCTAAATCCCTGAAAAGCACCAGGGCTTGCCTGTTCGGAAGCAAGTGTATCGGAGTCGGCCCGGTAGGCGATTTTGACAATCTGGCCCTGGCGAAAGCGCCGGGGATTAAAATGGGATTTGGCGGCGGTAATTGCCGCTGCCGCGTCGGAACCCGAGGCGCCGGAGCGTAGCAGCAATCCGGCCAGGGTATCGCCGCGCCGGGCTTTGACCGATTGATGCACTGCAACAGGAGGCGTTTGTCCGAAGGTCAGGGGATCCTTTGGGGTCTCCGGGGCTTTGGTGTTTATGCCGCGCCGGGCCGCCGCCGGATTTCCCAGGGATATGGGGCCAAGCGCCAAAGTCCGCGCCGTTCCGATGTCATCTTCCGTTCCATATCCTTTGGAATCCGTGGCGTTTAACATAAACGCCGAGGCAATAAAGACCGTCGAGCCCAAACCAAATGCTGTAAATAAACCCTTCACTCGTAACCCCGTCCTGTTCCGTTCCGATTGTTGTTTGGGTCCTTCATTGGGTGCATTATTATGGCAAACCCAACTGCGACCGGAATCTGGCAAAGAAGATGTTCTGCGCGGCCTGTTCTGTCAAGTCCATTTGCCAGGTTTTACTATTAGAATCAATCATATGAGATGATTTATTAAGGAAGTGTTGCAGCCGATGGCGGCAACTGCACACCCCGGTATTTTGCGGAGTCCGAACCGGTCCCGGCTTGGGGTGAATTCAGCCGCCCTGCCGGCGGGGTAACGGAGATTCTGTTGTGCAACGAAATTAAATTAAAAAAATGTGCTGCACTGAACCACGGCGATGTCTGGGTCTAGACTAATAAATGGCAGAATTACTACATTTAGTGTCAAATTATAAGGATGTTATTGCACTGCAAAAAAACTTTCACAAAAGGGTTTGACAGTGAGCGAGGGGCCTCGTATAAACCGGCTCCCGACGCGATCAGCGGTGCTGATAAGGTTGGGGTGCTGGGTTAGCCTGGCTTTGCATTATACCATTGAGAATACGAGAAGAAGGGATACGCGGGCGGCGGTTCTGGGTTTTGATTTATCAAGACTTTGCCTGAGGCCAATTCGTTTACGGATTGGGATTGGGGGACTGTTGTAGTAGGGCGATTTTATGGATCGTCTTATGTCTGTGTGTCTTATGTGACACACTATTTGTGCATAGGACGGCTCTTGTGATGAAGAGGGTTTGTTATTGGTTTCGGCTGATGATGGATTCTCAAATTCAACTTGAGAGTTTGATCCTGGCTCAGAACGAACGCTGGCGGCATGCTTAACACATGCAAGTCGAACGAAGGCCCTAGCTTGCTAGGTGTCCTTAGTGGCGCACGGGTGAGTAACGCGTGGGAACCTGCCCAGAAGCGGGGAACAACCATTGGAAACGATGGCTAATACCGCATACGCCCTCCGGGGGAAAGGCTTCGGCCACTTTTGGATGGTCCCGCGTCTGATTAGCTAGTTGGTAAGGTAACGGCTTACCAAGGCGACGATCAGTAGCTGGTCTGAGAGGATGATCAGCCACACTGGGACTGAGACACGGCCCAGACTCCTACGGGAGGCAGCAGTGGGGAATATTGGACAATGGGGGAAACCCTGATCCAGCAATGCCGCGTGAGT
>JAJFII010000088.1 GCA_021775095.1 Rhodospirillales bacterium | reverse complement strand
CCCGGAAACAAGCTGTTGTTTGGCGCGGGGGCCTTAAATTTGAACGTCGACTCGCAATTTGAGAAACAAATTGAGAATCATCCCCGAACCCAGAGTACGCAAATAATGAGCCGCCAATAGACAGCGAAACCAGAAAAAATTCACACGATTGTATGCTACAGACCCGCCTTCAGAACCGGCAATAGTTGTTCTCTTTGGGACCTGAGATTAAGGTTAAACAGTTTTCCCATTATGAGGTCGGTATGAGCAGCACGCGTGGCACGAGGATTTTATTGGTTGAAGACGATTCCAGTATTGCCAAAGTATATCAGCTGTACATGGAAAAAGAGGGTTATTCGGTCACGCACGCGGCCCTCGGCCGGCAGGCTCTTATGCTCCTGCATGAGGATAACCCGCCACCAATTGTGCTGCTGGATATCCAACTCCCCGATATTGACGGCTTTGAAATTTTACGTACGATCTCCGAGCACAATTTGCCGACAAACGTTGTTATCGTTACGGGCCAGGGCTCGCTGAATACAGCCGTCGAAGCGATGCGGGCCGGGGCATCAGATTTTCTTGTGAAACCAATCGATCAAAACCGGCTCATCCTTACTCTCAACAACATATGTGAGACACAGCGTTTACGTAAACTCGTAGAAATCTATAGGGAAGAAATTGACCGGACCAATTTTTGTGGTTTTATCGGCAGTTCTTTGGCCATGCAAGCCGTCTATAAAACCATTGAAAGTACCGCGAAAAGCAAGGCGACGGTTTTTGTTACAGGCGAGAGCGGGACCGGAAAAGAGCTGTGCGCTGAAGCCATTCATGACATGAGTGATCGGCGTGGAAAACCGTTTGTCGCAATCAATTGTGGCGCAATTCCTAAAGATTTGATCGAAAGCGAAATATTCGGCCATATAAAAGGCGCCTACACGGGGGCGACAACTGACCGGGTCGGAGCTGCCGGTCGGGCGACCGGCGGAACCCTGTTTTTGGACGAAATCTGCGAGATGGACCTGGAGTTTCAATCCAAAATATTACGGTTCATCCAGACCGGAACCGTGCAGCGGCTTGGCGCGTCCCATCAGGAAAGCGTCGACATCCGTATTGTTTGTGCGACCAACCGCTCGCCCTGGGAGGAAGTTTTGGCCGGACGGTTCCGGGAAGATCTTTATTATCGACTGCACGTTATACCCATCGAATTGCCACCACTGCGCGACAGGGACGATGATTCTGTAAAAATTGCGGAATATTTTCTGGAAAAGTATCGGGGTGAAGAAGGCAAACAATTCAGGGCTTTTTCACAGGCATCAGAGAGCCTGATTGCGTCCTATCCTTGGCCGGGAAATGTCCGGCAATTACAAAATGTGATCCGAAACATCGTGGTCTTGCATGATGCTGAAATTGTTGAGCCCGATATGTTTCCAGCACCCTTAGACCGGGTTGGAACTCAACACACACAGCCAACGTCCCAGCCCCATGTAAACACTACAAAACCCTACATAACGTCGGAAAATTCAACCTCAAATATTATTCCTCTATCTGAGGTTGAGAGACGAGCCATTGAGAATGCCATATCCATATGTGACGGGAATATTCCAGAAGCGGCTTTGCGACTTGGAACCAGTGCGGCGACCATCTACCGCAAGAAAATCACATGGGCCGATAAAAAATCAGACTCGTAAAAAATCCGATGGTTGCATTTTGTAAATCAAAGCCAAGGAGGTTTGCATTTCATCATAGGGCATTCGCTCGGAGTGCGAACTACCGCTTGATGACGAAAAAACTTATGTGGTAACCTCCTGCAGATATTCAATCGGCCCGATGGGCTCATTTTTTTAGGAACGGCGAATGCTTCAAGCGGGTGATCCACAAATCGTTAGCAATGAGGGGCTGCTGATCGTCACGGCCGGGAGTGAATTTGACTCCATCGCTGTTACGCAAATTCGGCCTCAGTTGCTGGAAGCGATTAGCAGTGGAACCGAGGATATTGTCTTCGACTTGAGCAACACGGATTTTATTGATTCAAGTGGCATGGGGTTATTTATCTTTTGTTATAAAAAGCTACTTGCCAAAGAGAAACGTGTTGGCATTGTTGGTTTAAAAGGCCAGCCAAAATCTGTTATCGGCCTCAGCCAAATCAACAAAACAGTTGATGTCCACGACTCCATTGAAGCTTTTGCGAAATCAGCAACCTAAGGCGTTTCCACGCGCGACCGGTTTGGCAACAGCAGATCGAGTAGATAGGCGCTGATTCACCCAAAAAAAGTAATCTGCACTAACGATAAAATGCCTCGAGTGGTGGGGCCGGTGTCGATAATCTTTCGCACTGTGCATCAGGCGACGCCGAGAATGAGCGATGACATTAATCGGCTGCGCCCGTTCACTAGATGTGGAGTCTCAGGACCTTGATCAAATATCAATCATTGAAATACGGCCTTTAAATCGTTTGGCATTTGTGACGATTTGCGGGCCCGCAGGTGGGCAAATATCAGCACCAGAATGACCGTCACATAAGGCATTGTCGAGAGTAAGTGCGACGAAAACGTGATGCCCATGGCCTGAAGTTTAAAGACCGCCGCTTCGGTAAAGCCGAAAAACAAACATACCGGCAATACCAATGCCGGGCGCCAACCGGCAACAATGACAAGGCCGACTGCGATGAGCCCGCGGCCTTTGGTCATTTCCTGGGCCCAGGTCTGGGTATAGTCGACGGATAAGATTGCGCCCCCCAGTCCGGCCAAAAGTCCGCCCACGGTAATCGCGTAAAACCGAATGCGGATCGGATTAATACCATTGCTTAGTGTAACTTCTGCGGATTCTCCGGTGCTGCGCCAATGCAAACCAGATCGCGTATTGTTAATCCACCACGAAATAAACGCCGCTGCGGCAATTGCCAGAGGGCCCGCCAAAGTCGTTTGCTGCAGGAAGGGGCCAAAAAAGGCAAGAGCCTCGCCGCCGCTGGGCAGCAAGTTGTCTAAGGAACTGACTTTTTTGCCAACGAAAGCCCGGCCGATATAAGAGGTTAGCCCAATGCCGATTATCATCACTGCCAACCCAGAAGCAATTTGGTTGGCCCGGGCAGCCAAAACCAAAGCGGAATGGACGAGAGACAAAACGCCGCCCGCCAAGGCCCCGGCCAACAGGCCCAGCGACGCGCTATCCGTTTGCGTCGCCACAGCGAAACCCGCCAAGGCTCCGACAAGCATTTCTCCTTCTGCACCAAGATTGATTATTCCCGTTCGTTGGCCCAGGGATTCGCCGAGGGTGACAAATATCAGAGGCGTTGCGCTGCGCAGGGTGGCGGCACACCAGACACCAACAAGTGCCATCAGATCAGTTTCCATAGCGCCCTCGATACCGCTTTATCAGGCCCGGCACGGCCAATGCCGTGGCAAATAATAAACCCTGAAGTATGGTCGAACTGGCAGCAGGAATTTTCGCAAAAAGCTGTAAGGCATCGCCTGCGGAAATCAAACCGGCGACCAGAAAAGAGACGGGAACGATCATCAGCGGTTCATGCCGCGACAACCAGGCAACGAGAAATCCAGTCAAGCCAAAACCGGCCGACAGGCCCGGCTGCAGGCGACCCTGAATGGCCGATGCTTCAAATATACCTGCCAACCCCGCCACCGCGCCGCCCAAACACATAAGCAATAGGGCCGTGAACGCGTAATTCAAACCAAACGTTTCACCGACTTTTCGATTGCCGCTCAGGACTTTGATCTGGCGGGACCAGGTGCCCCTGTGGAACTGCAAATGCAGCAACACCGCGATGCCAATTGCGATAACCAAACCGGCGTGAACGCGGGTACCAAAAAAGAATGGAAGGATCAGGTCTTCGGGGAAAGACTTGGTCGCTGGCCACCCCTGATTAGCCGGATCGCGCCATGGCCCATAGACGAGAGCACTGACGAACAGCACGCCGATATAATTCATGACCAGGGTCGTTATCGTTTCGTTTATGCCGAGGCGCACACGCAGGACACCCGGTATAAAACCAAACAGGGTGCCACCGATTGCCGCCGCCACAAGTACCAGACAAAGCCCGAGGAGACCGAAACTTTCCGGCAGCACAAGCATTACCGCCGTTCCGAATATAGCGCCAACATGAAGTTGCCCTTCCGCACCCACGGAAATCAGACCCAATCGGCCGGGAATAGCCGTCGCCAGCGCGCACATCATTATCGGGATCGTTTTGACCAGGGTTTCGGAGAGCGAATAGCTGTCGCCAACTGCAAACACCATCATATCGGCGATGGTTTTAATCGCCGGCTGGCCAATGGAGATAAAAAAAACAGCGGTCACCAGAGTGAACGCGGCACAGGTGAGAGCGGTCGGCGCGCCGACAGATGAGATCCAGGCCTTCATGCGTCATGGGCCCCGGTCATCAGTGCACCGATCTTTTGCCGCGTCAAATGATGTGAATTTTTAAATTGTTCGACAATATGGCCTGACCGCATCACGGCAATCGTGTGTGCGGATTCCAGCATATCGTCCAGTTCCTCGGATATCCATAAAACTGCGGCCCCGGCCGCCGCCATGCTGAAAATTCTGGCATAAACGGCTTTCGTTGCTTCGATATCCAATCCCATGGTTGGATAAACCGCGAGGACGGCTTTGCCGTAGTCTGCCAATTCACGCGCGATGACAAGTTTTTGTAGATTTCCACCTGAAAGATCGCCGGCTTTTTTTGCCGGATCGGGCGGTCGCACATCAAACTTTTCCAGCTCGGCACGAACATTTGCGAGAGGTTTGGTGCCGACGGTGCTGAGATCACGCAGGGCCAAATTCAAACCCAGATCCAAATCTTCGACACATCCGTTTATCCGCGGCGCCTCGGGAATATAGGCGACATGGGGTTTCATGATCTGCGCCGATGCGTGCCGGGCGATGGAGGTCCCGTCCAACAGCACGTCTCCGTCGTCAAGTTGGTGAACGCCCGCAACGACTTCCGCCAAAAGAGACTGACCATTGCCGGAAACACCGGCTATGGCAAATATTTCGCCGCTGGCGATATTTAAATTTATATCTTCGAGCACTTCATTTCGAGAGTGGGCGCTGAGGCCCCGGATCTGCAATCGTGGTTGGTCCGATTTTGGCGGGCCCGGTGGATCCGCGCGCGACGTTGCGTCAGTGCCCATAACGGCGCGAACAAGTCCATCGTGATCAATGGATTGGGCCTCGACATCCTCGATCAATTGGCCCCGTCGCATAATAGCAATCCGATCCGCACAGGCTTTCACATCGGAAAACTTATGGGTAATAAACACCACGCCAACGCCGTTTTCAGCCAAGGAACGAACAAATCCATGCAGGCGCTCGGCTTCTGCCGGGGTTAACACGGACGTCGGCTCATCGAGGATAACCAGCCTGGTCGACAGGTTCAAAATTTTGCACAATTCGACAAGTTGTTGCTCACCGACCGACAGGCTACCGACCTTTTGAAAAGGATCGATCTGCGGCGCAATTTCATATAATTTTTTTAAGACAGGATCGTTTTGCGGTTTGATTTTTTTGATAACGACCGGGGTGTCTGGCCATGCCAACAAAAGATTTTCCCTGACGCTGAGGGCCGGAATAAGTGCGAAATTCTGGAACACCATCCCAATGCCCAACCGCATTGCATCCAGCGGTGACGAAATCGGATTTTCACCCGGACCGTCAACGATTATCTTTCCCCTATCGGGTTCATGAACGCCGTACAGGAGTTTCATAAGTGTCGATTTGCCCGCGCCATTTTCACCAAGCAGCGCCAAAACCTGACCTTCGTAGATGTCTATCGAGACATCGTCGACGGCGCAGGTCGCGGCAAATGACTTGCAGATCCCTAATAGGGAGGCAAACGGCGCAGCTCTCGCAGGCGTCTCGGTCATTCAATCACAAAAATGCCATCAACTTCCGCGCTTGCACATTGCGGCAGAACCGCAACGCCCACGGCCGTCCTGACATGCGATCCTTTTTCCGGCCCAAACACATCGTGCATTAAATCAGATGCACCATTTATGACCAGCGGCACCTTGGGAAATTCAGGATCAGAATTCACAAACCCACCCAGGCGCACGCAATTTTTAACCGAATTTATGGACCCCCCCAGGGCCTGGCGAAGCGCCGCGATCAGGTTAAGGCCACAGATGCGCGCCGCCTTGACACCATCGTCAAGCGATACTTCTGATCCGACTTTGCCCTTGTACACGACTTCGCCATTCCATTCGCAGACCTGACCGGCCAGGTACAAAAAATTCCCCTGGCGTTGCCATGGCACAAAGTTGGCGATGGGCATCGGCACGTTCGGCAATTCGATGCCAAGCCGTTGCAGGTTTTCTTCAGGTGTCATTTCGCACTTCCCTCTACCTCGGCAAATTTTAACAGCAGGTTTTGGGATTTGGTAACAAAGCCAAACAAAAGTTTCACATTGTATAAAACCGATTCCACGCAATAGGACGGAGACGTTGTTGCCGTACAGTCTTCGAGCAATATCGTGTCATAGCCGAGAAAACTTGCGTCTTCTAATGTTGTCATTACACATTGATCCATATTTACCCCACCGATGAATAACGTTTTGATTCCCAGGTTTCGCAGCACTGAGTCCGTTTCCGTATCCCAAAATGCACTGAACCGGTGCTTTAGAATTTGATGATCCCTGTCGCCGGGATTGATTTCGCTGACCACTTCGGCTCCCCAACTTCCGGCGGCAATCACTTCCGAGCGCGTGCCCGGCACCGGACGGGCAAGATTGGTTTCATTGCCATGCGGGTTATGGGCATGCTGCAGGGACGGGGCAATGTTCAACAGGTCCTTGCGAACCCCCCAGTTGACCCAAACCACCGGAATATCCTGGCTGCGAAATGCCTCAATCGTCGCCTGCAGGGGCGCGATCGGTTTGCGATTGGGTGAAATATCAATTCCCCGCGAATGCAGCCAACCGCCCTCCGTGCAAAAGTCGTTTTGCATATCGACAATGAACAGTGCAGATTTGTTCAGATCAACGCTGATGTTTTGCGGTTCTGCAGCGATGGTCAGTTTACGCACCGGTTGGGCCGGCCGGGTCATGTCCACATGGTGTTCTGTTATCTGCCAGGCCTCGCTGGGTTTTTGTCCCATTTGCAGCGGTTTTTTGCCGACTTCCCTGTCATCGCCTGCCATCAAACTCTCCTCGCTCGAATGTCGGTGACCGGAGCCCGTTTAGCGGGCTCCGGAAACGTCACAGCAACACTTAGTTGGTGGAACCAACAACGCCCTTGATTAAAAAATCCATTGTTTCAATTTTTTCCATCGACAGGGTCTGCCCGCTCTTCGACGCCATCGAACCATCCTGCTTGGCGATTTCGCCTGACCAAACGACTTTTTTACCCGACAGAATATCCGCTTTCACGGCAAGGACTTCATTTTGCACGTCCTTGGGCACGACCGATCCAAAGGGATCAAGCACCGCGTGTCCGCTTTTCAAGTTGCCGCGAACGTGCGAGGGTTTCCAACTTCCGGCGTGGATTTCCTTGACCAAACCTTCCATCATCGGCCCCCAATTCCACGACACACCGGTAATCCAGGCTTTTGGTGCCCGGTCCATAACGTTGACGTCTTTTCCGACGATATAGACGCCGCGTTTTTCAGCCGTTTGGGCGATGGTGATCGGGCTGTCGACCTGTTCTGCAATCACATCGATTCCCTGGTCCGCAAAGGCGTTAACCGCTTCGGCTTCTTTTTGCGGCTCCCACCAGCCACCGGTCCAGACGACCGTTGTCGTCGCGCTCGGGTTGACCGACTGGGCACCCAAAGTAAAAGCGTTAATGGAACGAAACAGTTGGGGAATTTGAAAGGCCCCGACAAAACCGAGCTTTCCGGTTTTCGATACCCGACCTGCGGCAATGCCGGCCAAATACATGCCGTCATCAGAATCCGCCCAATAGGTGCCGACATTGTCAGAAAGTTTTAATCCACCGGCATGGAGGAAACTCACTTTGGGGTATTTCTTGCCAAGTTTAATGGCGTAATCCAGGTAACCGTAGCTGGTCGCAAATATTATGGAATGTCCGGAACTGATCAGACGCTCCATCACCCGTTCGACTTCCGCATTTTCGGGTATCGCCTCAAAATAAGACGTGGAAATCGAAGGCATCTTTTTTTCGAGGTATTTTTTGCCCAAATCCATGGACATATTGTAGCCGAAATCGGCTTCCGGACCGACGTAAATGTAGCCGATCTTTGACGTGTCGGCGGTGGCCTGCTGGCTTGCGAATAGGCCGAAAGCCAAGGCTCCTGCGATCAATGCGTTTTTCAGTAAGATCATTGCATTTCTCCTCATTTTACAGCTTATGCAGTTTCATATAATAAAGTAAACGTTTATTTACTCACAAACATCGTGCCAAAAAACCGGTGAACGATCAAGCCTGATACAAACCGTTGATTTAATTCTATTAATGCCCATTCAGGGCAATAGGATGTTCAATCGAGCCGGCACAGCGGGGCCTATCTGTCTAGTGGTCTGCAGCATCTTAACTGCAAATAAAATTTTATGCCGGTTGTTGATAATTTTTCAAATAACTCACCAGCGTATCGCGGGCCATATCACGATGGTTTCGGTCCCAATCCGGGTCCTTCATGTTGGTGCCAAAAATCGCCGACAGGGTATATCCATTTGATCGGTGGAAATAACACAACCCCACCATGATGACATAATACTGTACCGGATCGATATTTGGGCGAATCGTCCGGTCCTCGGTACCACGGTGCAATAAGGTACGAATATGCTCGACTAGGGGCGAAGAACCGGAGCGTATTTTTTGAGATCGATTTAAATATTTGGCGTTCATCAAATTTTCAGCAGACAGCAGCCGGACAAACTCCGGATGATCGGTAAAATGTTGATAGGTGAACTCAAACATTTGCAGCAGGCCGTCGAGGGGGCTGACGGAATCAATATTGATCTTTAATTCTTTGTCGCGCAGTTGCGCCATGACATGATCCAGGACCGCCAGATAAAGCGCTTCCTTGTCACCGAAATAGTGATAGACCATGCGGACATTGACGTTGGCTTCTTTGCAAATCGCATCAATCCGCGCACCGGTGATGCCGGCTTCGGAAAAATGGTTAATGGCAGCGCCCAGGATGCGTTCCCTCGAATTGGGTTCTGCGCCAAGCACCTCCCTGTCACGGCTTTGTTTTATATCCTCTTTGGCAGTGAGGATTGGCGAATTAGAAACAACCACGGGGAACCCCTGTGTATGGGTTAAGCAGACACTTTGACTGGGCCTAGTATACGAATATCCCGGCAGAGAACAATCCGCAGGCGTGATCAATAAGAATCGACCCCGACCGCAACCGTTTCAATTCTTGCCAAAGGACGTTGCTGTGTAGGTTTTTGTGGTGACCTACCCGAGAGATAGGTAACACTTCATTCCGATCACATAGGTTACACTTTTGGCCCTTTGCTAGGAGAGCAAGGTGCCTTGGAAGGAATGTAATTTCATGGATGAACGTCTTAAATTTGTAGCCCGCGTACTGGACGGCGAGAAGATGGCTCCACTTTGTCGGGAATTCGGCATCTCACGCAAGACCGGGTACAAGAAATTCAATCGGTACAAGGATTGTGGTTTGGATGGATTGACGGATCGCTCGCGACGACCGTATCGTCAAGCCAATCAACTGCCCTTCCAGATCGAGAAGCTGATCGTGTCTTTAAAGCAGGAGAGACCCAACTGGGGCGCGCCTAAAATCAGGGAACGACTGCGCCGCCTTTACCCGGATATTCATTCTCCCGCGATCAGCACTGTTCACGCCATTCTTGATCGCCATGGGTTGGTCAAACGAAGATCCAGGCGGAGATACAAAGCCCGTGGGACGCCTCTATCCCATACCAACAAGCCCAATCAGTTGTGGTGCGCGGATTACAAAGGTGAGTTTATGCTGGCGGATCGGCGTTACTGTTATCCGTTAACGATCACTGACTTTGCCAGCCGTTATCTGATCGCCTGCGATGCTCTGTCGACAACCAAAGAAATCTATGCGTTCAGCGTGTTTGAGCGGGCCTTTAAAGAGTTTGGCGTACCAGGCGGGATCAGGACTGATAATGGGGTTCCCTTTGCCAGTCCTAATGCGTTGTTCGGCCTCTCCAAACTTTCAGTTTGGTGGCTCAGACTTGGAATCAACGTTGAACGTATCAAACCTGGGAACCCGCAACAAAATGGGCACCATGAACGTATGCACCTCACCTTAAAACAAGAAACAACCAAACCGGCGGGTGAAAACTTTCTGCAACAGCAAGGCAAATTTGATGACTTTATCTCCTGCTACAATACAGAGCGACCCCATCAAGGGATTAACATGCTGGTCCCCGCTGATCTCTACAAACCCTCCCAAAAACAATATCAGGGGTTACCAGAGTTCGAATATCCGTTCCATGATAAAATGATAACCGTTACCCAATGTGGGCGGATCTGCTTCAATAAGCAGAAGGTTAACCTCAGCACGGTCTTCGCAGGGCAAAATATCGGCATAAAGGAAGTGGAGGATAAAATATGGCTCGTAAGCTTTATGCAATACGACCTGGGATACTTCGATCACGAGACATGCAGGTTAGAACCACTTGATAGCCCTTTCGGCATAAAAGTGTTACCTATGTCTCCGGTATAAACTGTAACCCATGTGTCCGGAACGGACCTGGAAAAAAATGGCGCACCCGACAAGATTCGAACTTGTGACCTCTGCCTTCGGAGGGCAAGTTTAGTTATTTTCCTGATTGCATACTGAGTTGGACAGTGTGGTAGTTTATTTAATAAAATCAATAAGTTGGTCATGACAAAAGGCTTCACTTAGTTCTTTATCTTTCCTCATATTCGCCCTAAAATGCTTCCGTTTGGTACCCCCATGGTACCCTGAGAATTTTCAAGGGACGAAATACGATGCCTCGGCGAACAGAAAAATCACTGACAAAACGGCTCCTTGACCTCCTCAGGCCGGAGCCAAATCGCGACTACACATTGTGGGATGCCGATATCACGGGCTTTGGCGTCCGGGTGAAAGAATCGGGTGTTAAATCGTTCGTTATCAAGTACCGCAATGACCGAGGGCGACAGCGCAAGATAACCTTGGGCAAGTATGGGCACCTCACGTTAGAAGCAGCTCGGAAAAAAGCGCGCATTGAATTAGGCAAAGTTGCAGGTGGCGACGATCCAGCTTTGAAGCGCAAGATAGATCGTTCAGCAAAAACGATTGCCGATCTTTGTGACACATATTATGCCGACGCCGAGGCCGGTAAAATACTGCATCGTGGCCGAGCAAAGAAACCGACAACCTTAAAAATTGATAAAGGCCGCATCGAGCGCCATATAAAACCGCTGCTCGGGAGCAAGCGAATTGATGAATTGAGACGCGAGGATGTCGAAGTCTTTATGTACGATGTCAGGGACGGCAAGACGGCGACGGACATTAAGACGAAACCACGAGGACGTGCACGCGTCAGAGGTGGCCTTGGCACCGCCAAGAAATCCGTCTCTCTTCTTTCAGCTATCTATACCTATGCTATCCGCCGTGATTTGGTTGAACATAATCCTTGCCAGTATGTTCAGAAACCGGCGGACAACAAACGTGACCGGTTCTTGTCGGCGGATGAGTACGCTCGGTTAGGAGAAGCAATGGCAAAAGTCGCGGCGTTCGGTACGCACGAAATTGTGTGTGCGTCAATTACAGCGCTGGCACTGACCGGTTGTCGTCGTGGTGAAATTCTCAACCTCAAACAAACTGAGGTCGATGGTGCGGGACACTGTTTACGGTTGGGTGAAAGCAAGACAGGGCCGCAATTGCGACCATGTGGAGAGACGGCCCTCAAATACCTTGCGGGGAGGATGGAGAAGCATCCCCTGGCACCATGGATGTTTCCTGCGACCACCGGCGACGGCCCACTAATTAATATTCGAAAGCCAATGATACAAATTTGCGAGTTGGCGGAATTGGACGGTGTGACTCCGCACGTCCTGCGCCATAGTTACGCCACCGTTGCCCATGAACTGGGTTACAGCGAACTGACAATTGCGGGACTTCTCGGGCATAGCACTGGAAGTGTCACGAGTCGCTATGCACACCATGTCGATCACGTTCTCGCCGCTACTGCTGACCATGTAAGCGAAACGATTGCGGCGCGACTTTCGATGTAGCCGCGCCGTGTAATCTTTTGTCTGTCCAAACGTTGAGCCGAGCTTTGCCGCCGAGGTATGGGGTGGCGGGTTTAACCGGTCTCACAGATTCCATAGTGGTATTATGCATCATCTGTCTCCTACGCTTGTGACGTTGAGTGCTTGGCGCACTTGGCAAGAAAGTCACCCAGGTCCTCTTTACGGTAGCGTACGGCGCGCCCAAGCTTGATAAAGACAGGACCGTCACCATGGCACCGCCACTTGTTGAGCGTGGAAGTCGCGAGCCCGAGGTAACGACCCGCTTCTTGTGTCGTGAGTAATGTCACGGTCGCAGAAGCATCGCTACCCAGACTATCAGTATTAATGTTTACGTTTCGCATTGCATGTTCTCCTCAGTTGCAGGTTCTATGAGGAGAAGCATGGCGTGGACCACAAATATGCCGCCACAACAAAAGGGTAATCTGTTTCCCAATTGTTTGAATTCGGCAGATGTATACCAACGTTGCTAGGTGTATACCGTTATGGCCTGTCGTTCTCACGTTGAGGAAACACGGGGAAAGATGGAACCCTTTTGGTGTCGTTTTCAGAGGGAATAAAGGAAACACGTTACCTTTTTGTCAGCAACGTCGATTCGTTTTGTGATGGTTTCGACAAATTCACGTTTGAATTTGAACGAGAGTGTAGACCAATCATGATGGATGTTTAGCATGGATTGTTTGTTATCAATTGGAAATTCGTATGTTTTCAACTGGAATCGAAAGATAACTTCCAGGTCGTCAGTGGCGATCTTATTGCGGCAATCGCTGCATACATATTTTTTCCCGCTTGATGGAACATACATTTTCTGTCCGCAGGAACAGTGAACCAAGCCAGAAAACAGGTGAGTTGCCGTGCGCTTTGCACCACCGGCTTTTTGTTGGGCATCAAGGATGGCGTTACACCGCTCCCATAGCTCCCTTGGAACGATAGCTTCGACTTTTCCTTCAATCCCCGTGACAGCTTCTTCGGTTAGAAGCCGTGAAATGGTTTGCGCGGTAAACAAAACGCTCGCACGTGTGCGATAGCCTTCTGCATTCAAAATCTCGGCGACGGTTTTCTTGCGTTGATGTTCAACGAATAGTTCGAAGATGTAGAGGCGAATTGACGCTTCATCCTCATGCGCCACGAGTCGTCCATCATGCCGTTTGTATCCGAAACTTGCGGGGCCTGATTTTGGACGTTTTGGCATGTATGTTCTCGCGCACAATTGATAGAAGGCAATCGAAATCGCATTGGGAATCCTTGGTTTGATTTATGCTATCCGAATGGAATAATCTTTCCTTGTCACCCCTATTGTCACATTTGATGTCTTTGCATGTAGGAAACAGTGATAAAAACCTGATTACCTTTGGGCTGAAGTTGAAGATTTCTATTTAACGAGTCTTACCGCCATGCCTTTGTAGTCTTTCCACAAGTGCAAGCGTTTGATTCTGTATTCGACTAACTCTGGGGATGTTCCAAAATGCTTTGCGATTTCGATTGCCGTCTTTCCTTCAGCAACCATTTTCTCAACGGCATTTTCAGGGAGAAGTGATGCGGAGGCTAGATAATAGGCGTCGTGTTCTTCGTTAGTGTCATAAGTTCTGCCATAAGAGTCAGAAATTTTAGCAATTTTTGTTAATTTGTGCCCTAGTAAAATATGCCAGCATTCCTCTAAGTAGGTGACCCTTTGCCGAGGCAACGTGTGCTGATCATTTCTTAAAATTGCCCACTTATCAAAATTTGCATTAAGTGGGACACTCATCGCAGACCAATCATTGCTCCCGATACCAGTTAAATACGACAAGGTTTCCGTATCCAAGCCCATTACGTCATGTGGAACATACACTTCGACTTCGTTAATTTTAACTTTCAGGGCGTCGAGGGGAGCAGTTTCATCTAACTTTAATTGAGAGCGCAACCATTCTGATAAATGCTCCAACTCGGGTTTAGAGCGTACAATTGAATGCTGATTATCAAATGTCGATTGTTCTTCATTGAGGCTTTGTTCCGAATTGATTCTATTTTCCGCATGTTCGCTAATTAGAATATCAGCAACTCGAAGAAGACAACGCATTGTTTTCGAATCAGGATTCTTACTTGCCCGAAAATGAACTAAAGCGGTGTCTTCAAATGACAATCCCGAATCGCTTATTTCATCACCGAGCCATTCTATAATTCGGATAAGAGAATTATTGTCAGGGGTTCCTGCGCCTCTTTCTATTCGGGCAAGTGTCGAAAAACTAATTCCTATTATAGTCGCTAGCCCACGGATGCTATGACCTTCAGCCTCTCTCTTCTTTTTTAAAGCAGAGATAAGTTTTTTAATTTCGATAGTCATTTAATCTCCGTGCGAATGCCACACCTTGACACAATGATATGTTTCAGGTTAGTTTTGTGATGTTAGCACAGCCTCGCACACAAACGCAACTGACCGAGAAATTCATGGTGTTTTGGTGATTAGGAATTAGTAATGCAGTCTCAAACTTTGAACACATTGCGCATAATCGGAGAGCAACTAGACTTAAATTGGTTCCCTTGCGTTTATAACGACGGCATCGTAATGCCCAGCGATACAGTCGTTAATTTTTCAACTTTGGGCAAGGATGAAAACAATGCCTCATCAAGATCAAGACAGAGAAGACCC